>DATMKS010000075.1:0-52384 GCA_035571045.1 Verrucomicrobiia bacterium | reverse complement strand
GAAATCGCGGAAGACATCAAGCCGCTCGATATTCAGCGCTGGCTGAAGTCGCTAGTTGAGAGTACCGGCCTTGCCTGGACGACGGCCTCTAAGATGCGGGGCGTCATGAGCCGCATCTACAAGGTCGGCATCCTGCATGAGCGCGTCACGAAGAATCCCGTTCTGCACGTCGAGACGCGCAGCAAGACCGACTACAAGGCCATCGTCATCACTCCAGCTCAAACGCTTGCGATCCTGAAGTCCCTCCCCTCGCCTCTTCACTTCACGCTGGTGCTCACTTGCGCCGCGACCGCCCTCCGCGCGTCGGAGATTCTGGCGTTGCGCTGGTCGGACATCAGGTGGGACGAGGGAAGGATTCGGATTTCAAAACGCTGGGCCAATGGCGAGGACGGCAAGACCAAGACGGCGAGCTCGGACGGTTACGTCCCGCTGCATCCGATCCTGGCCTGCCATCTTTCCTCATGGCACCGGCAAAGCGTCTATATAAAGGACACTGACTTCGTTTTCCCTTCCATCAAGGCGCGCGGCCGTGTTCCCCTCTCCGCGTCTATTTTTGTCGCCAATCACTTGAGAACGGCGGCAAAGAAGGCCGGAGTCGTAATCGCTGACGGACAGAGGTTCGGACTTCACAACCTGCGTCACAGCCTAAGCAACTGGCTGGTGAACAAGGCGAAGGTCGAGCCCAAGACCGTGCAGGGCATCCTGCGTCACGCGAAGATTCAGACGACGCTGGATCTCTACACACAGGAAGACAGCGATGAAACACGGTTGGCGCAAGGGGAATATCTGACGGCGCTCGGAGTGGGTACGCAGTTAGTGCAGTAAAAATGTGGGCTGGAATGTGGGTTGAGATTTTTCGGACGACACCCGGTAACCTGCTGAAAACAAATGGTGGGCCTGGGTGGACTTGAACCACCGACCTCGCCCTTATCAGGGGCGCGCTCTAGCCACCTGAGCTACAGGCCCCAACATTGCGGGGAACCGTTCACAAGTATCTCATTGTACAGTGGCTTAGCGTATTTCGCAATTGTGCGAATCTGCGCTTCGGTACAAGACAGCAACTTCTCCGGTTCACTTACTGTGCATGATCTCCTGAATCAGAGTTCCGTCTATCGAAGAGGGTTCAGCCCACGCAGCGTCAAGATGTACTGGCTCAGCCAGGAAGCGCAGTGTTTTCGAGTAAATCCGATCAACAAGCAGAATCACAATGCGGGTCGCTCGAAGATAAACTCCTAAAAAGGAACAAGCCCTACAGTTAGGGAATTGAGCTTAGAACGACGCCGAGATCACCTCCACCTGAGCTTACAACTCAAGACAATTCTCAGCCTGCTTCCTGATTTCCTCCTTGCCAGACAATCATTCCAACAGCTTTCCGGTCGCAATCCGGATTGCCCGTCCGTTAAGTGCATATAATTTCATGCGCCGGCAGAGTCGAGCGAATTTCTACGTATCGACGTCCTCGAAGATGCCTCTACTGCTCCCAATGTCCCGAGAAGTCTCAATTTCTCCGAACTCGCGCCTGGGCTAGTCGTCTAGTTCGTCCCGAACGTGATCTGCTACCCACCGGTCCGCGTAGCTTTCCCGTCGCTGTGGGCTAGCCGCCTCTCCAGATATTTCCTTGCAGCCCGCCACCGCCTTGTGGTATGTAGATAATCTACGTACAGGTAAGGAGGGTGTCTACGTACCCACCCTATGACCCCAGCCAAGGAAAAGTATCAAAGTCGCACAGAAATCCTCCAAGGTACCTTGGACATGCTCATCCTCCAGGTCCTCCATTGGGGACCGCGCCATGGATATGCGCTCAGCAAGGTCATTCTCACAAACTCGGGTGAAATTCTGAAGGTGGATACGGGTTCCCTCTATCCAGCTCTCCATCGGCTGGAACGCAAAGGTTGGATCGCCGCTGAATGGAAAGCGTCGGAACTTGGCCCGCGTTTGAGGATCTATCGCCTGACGAAATCCGGGCGCAAGCAGTTAGTTGTGGAACGCTCCCGCTGGGCCCAAGTGACGGAAGCCATTGAAGGCATTTTGAATCCGGCAAAACAGGAGACTGAATCATGAGATTCCTTTTCCGCTGGCGTAAGCGGCGCAATGAGGAACTCAACGAAGAAATTCAGGGTCACTTGGAACTCGCTGCGCGCGAGAACATGGAATCCGGCCTGCCGCCCAAAGATGCGCAAACTGCTGCGCGTCACGAATTCGGAAGTGTCGCACTTGCTGAGGAGGTGACACGAGACATGTGGGGTGGGCGCTGGTTTGCAGACCTCCTGCAAGACGTTCGCTACGGCCTGCGCATGCTGCGCAAATCACCCGGCTTCACCACCGTCGCCGTGCTCACCCTTGCCCTCGGCATGGGCGCCACGCTAGCAATCTTCGCATTTGTGGATGCCGCGCTAATCAAGCCGCTGCCCTACGAAGACCCCAACAGGCTCGTCGGCGTGACTGAAAGCATCGCGATGTTCCCACGCGCCAATCTCTCTTATCCCGACTATCTCGATTGGAAGAGACTCAACTCTGTTTTCAGCTCGATGGACGTATGGACCGGAACAGGTTTTTTGCTTGTGACCCCCTCGGGCACGCAAACGGCGCTGGGGGCTCGCGTGAGCGACGGATTTTTTCGGACGCTAGGCATCACCCCAAAGCTTGGACGTAATTTTGTCTCGGGCGAGGATTTGCTTGCTGCGCCCCGCACAGTGATGCTGAGTTACGAGGGATGGCAAAAGTGGTTTGGGGGACGCACGGATGTGTTGGGGCAGGCGATCACGTTGAGCGGTGATTCCTATACCATCATCGGAGTTCTGCCGCGGGACTTTCAATTCGCTCCCAGGGCGGAGGCGGAATTCTGGACAACCCTTCATGCTTCCGGCTCCTGTGACCTTAAACGAAGTTGTCATACTCTCGACGGAATCGCGCGCCTCAGGGACGGCATCTCTGTGCCGAGAGCATTGGCCGACATGAAGTCCATCGCGGCGCAGCTCGAAAAGGAGTATCCCGATTCCAACCGCGGTCAGGGTGCAAGCGTTATGCCGCTGTCCGACGTAATAGTGGGGGACATACGCCCCATCCTCCTCGTGCTGCTCGGCGGAGCTGCGCTTCTGCTGCTGATCGCCTGCGTCAATGTAAGCAGCCTTCTGTTGGTGCGTTCGGAGATCCGCAAGCGGGAAATTGCAGTTCGCCATGCGCTCGGCGCCTCATCCAGACGACTAGTCCGTCAATTCGTGACCGAGGGGTTGTTGCTCGTCGCAATCGGCAGCACGCTGGGACTTCTTTCCGCCCAATGGGCCATGCAACTTCTCATGAGGCTTATCCCTGCCGGCTTGATGGCTGGAATGCCTTTTCTGCAGGGACTCGGTTTGAATTTCCACGTGCTGTCCTTCGCGTGTGGGGTATCGCTTCTGGCAGCCGCGGTGTTCTCCTTCACCCCCGTATCGCGCTTGTCTTTATCAGAGATGCGCGAAGGACTCACCGAGGGGGGCCGCGGCTCTGCGGGCACCCTGTGGCGCCGCTTCAGTTCCAATCTTGTGGTAGTGGAGCTGGCCACTGCGATGGTCCTCTTGGTGGGCGCTGGGCTCCTCGGCAAAAGCTTTTACCGCCTGCTCCATGTGAACATTGGATTCCGGCCCGATCATCTTGCTCTTGTATATGTCGTGGCGCCCGAGGCCAGGTATGGGAAGGACGAGCAGGCCGTCGCGTTGGCGCGGCAGGTTGTGAGCCGCATCTCGAACCTTCCCGGCGTAAAATCCGTGGGGATCGCGAGCCGGGTGCCTCTGAGCGGCAATGGCAACACCGACTGGATCAGATTCGTCGGTCGGTCGTATCACGGCGAGCACAATGAAGTGAACCAGCGGAATGTGAGCTCCGCCTATTTCACAACCCTCCAGGCAAAGCTTTTGCGCGGCCGTTACTTCGTCGATACGGAGGATGCGTTGAAGCCCAATGTAGCCATCATCAATCAGAAGCTCGCAAGAGTCTATTTCCCAGGGGAAGACCCCATCGGCAAGAGAATTGGCGACGACGACCTAACCCCCAAGTCCGTTAAGGAAATTATTGGCATCGTAGATGATATTAATGAAGGATCGCTCGATTCTGACGTCTTGCCGACGGTTTACTATCCCTTTAACCAGACCCCCGACACCTTTTTCGGTGTCGTCGTTCGCACGTCGCAAGCAGAACAATCGATGTTCTCGACGCTCGACACCACCATCCATCAAATCGACCCCGACATCGGCGTGGGCGGCCAATCAATCATGACGCAAAGAATCGATGACTCGCAGAGCGCTTATCTTCACCGGTCCTCCGCGTGGCTGGTAGGGGCCTTCGCCACCCTCGCATTATTGCTGGGCGTGCTCGGACTTTACGGCGTGATCGCGTACTCCGTGAGCCAGAGAACCCGCGAGATCGGCGTCCGGATGGCGCTGGGTGCGCAGCGCAAGTCCGTCTATCAACTCATCCTGGGAGAGGCGGCACGCTTAATTGGCGCAGGAATTGTCGTGGGCCTGGTTTGCTCGGTGGCTGCTGCAAGACTGGTGCGAGGAATGCTCTTCGGGGTTCAGCCGGGGGACATTCCAACGCTAGCCGCTGTCGCCGCCGTGCTTGCCGTCTCTGCGCTGGTGGCTAGCTATATCCCCGCGCGGCGCGCGATGAGCGTCGATCCCGCGGTCGCCCTGAGATACGAATAATCCTTGAAGGAGGCAGACACAAATAGATCCGCATCGACTATGGCTAGGAAAGCGCACCGATCTTCTGGCGGCATTGCGCTGCCAAGAATTCGTGCCCACTTGTTGCCTGGATCGCGGACGGATGACCGACCATCCGAGAGTTATCGTGTGCTGGTTCGAATCCGAATACCTACTGCCGTCACTGCTTGGCAGGCGGGATCGAAACCAGGCTGAGGGGAAATGTCCACGGCCATCAACTTGTCGCAACCATGGGGCACCGCTAACGTCGTGGTGTTTTGGAGCGCAGCACAAACCGGATTCCGCGTTCGGCGTTGAGCTGGATGGTCTTCTCCAGATCAATGCGGTCTAATTCTAAGCAATCCCGGCCACCGTACGTGGTCGTGTAGTGCAACTGACCGTCCTCCACCCAGTAGTACACGAGTCCGTACATAGAACCGTCGCGCAATTGTAGGAGCGTTACCGGCTGCTCACTCTTCGCCTCGTCCCCGGGCGCCGCATTGTTTGTTGCGGCATTTTGCGTGCTACCTCCGTTTCCGGTTAAGTCAGCGGAACCGGAGGGCTGTCCTGGGCTCGCTTTTGGCGGGGGGGCTGCCGTGGAATCGTCAGGCACGTAGTCAAGCCTCTGGTCGTTGAATGGCAGGAATGCCGGGCTGCCGAAAAAGGACCCGGAAAATTCAGCGATGAAAAATGGGTCGAATAAGAATCCCCCAGCAAAGCAGTTGAAATCATCGTGGAAGGAGAAACGTTGGCGCGGAAACCCGAAGTCCGCGCATCCGCCCAGTCCGAATCCGGGCCGGGGAGGGAAGAACAGGATCCCGTCGCCGAACGGAAAATCATTGAGGGGCCGGTGATGGACTCTGAAGCGTGCAGGTGCAGAGACGATCTGCGGTCCCGGGAGCTGCACGACTTTCCCGTGCAACACCGCCGCGCCGGCGAGGGGCGGCCCTGCGTCATGCGCGGAACTAGCCGCTTCGCCGTGGTGGCCGAAGAAGTGACCGAACGAATGGCCAAGTGCGTGGCCAACGCCCCTGCCTGATGAAGGTCCGGAAGAACGACCAGAAGAGGACCAGCCGCGGCCGCCGTGCCCGCTTGACCCGCTATGACCGCCTGGCCCCGCTCCGCTCCCTGATCCACCCGGACGAGCATGCAAGCCCATAGCTGCCAACAACGCTGCAAGCATCACAACCGCCGCGCGCGTCCAAAGCTTCATGCCGAAAATCCCCTGCCCCCGTCAGCTTACTCGACATGGCTAAGCATTTCCACTCTGGATCGGGCGGCGCAGGGGAGAGCGCACTCGAAATGTAGCGTGTGATGCAGCGATTCGCCGCAACTCGCGGCGTCCCAGCAACCCGCCGTGCGGGGTTCCAAATGAAAGTCATGTACACAGCGGTAACGGCAGGGCTGGTTCGCCTATTCGGCTCGGCGACTGTCCACGGAGTCAAATTGGCGCCTTTGGGGCAACCTCCATACCACTTCCGGGTTGCCGGCGATTGGTCTCCCGAATTGCAAGCTGTCAACGATAGGCGACCAGAAGGCGCATCGAGTCAACATCGGCCAGCTGCTGTTAACACCTTGCATGGCAATCGCGTCTCCGATAATTGGAAATCGCGGGATAGGAAGCGGTGTTCATGTCGAAGTCGTCACGTATGGGTCGTTTTTCCCAACATCGCGGCAAAATGCCAGCCATTTTCCTGTGTGCCATCCTTCTTCATGCCTGCGGAGTTGCCAGGTCGCAGGACAAGGAAGGCGTCGACGTCAGCGCGCGGATTCGTGACGCCGCCCTGAACCACTCGCAGATTATGGATATGGTTGGTTATCTGACCGATGTCGTCGGCCCTCGGTTGACCGGCTCGCCCAACCTCATGAGAGCCGAACAGTATTCCCGCGACAAGCTTCGTGAATGGGGCCTCGCCAATGCGCGTTTGGAAGCCTGGGGGCCTTTCGGCCGCGGCTGGTCGGTTGAGGATTTCAGCGCGAAAATACTGCCGCCCGGTTTCACCCCACTAATCGCCTATCCGAAGGCGTGGAGCCCAGGCACGAACGGCGCCATCCGCGGTGAGGTCATCTTCCTCGACGTAAGAAACGCTGCCGACCTTGACAGGTACAAGGGCAAGCTCAAAGGCAGCATCGTCCTCTTCTCACCTGCCAGGCAGATCGACCCGCTCTTCGATCCTCCAGCGCAAAGGCAAAGCGACGAAGAGTTGCTACGCCTCGCCAATGCACCCCCTCCAGACCCGCACCAGCCGTTTCAATTTACGCCCGAACAGCGCGCGGCTGAAGTACTCAACTATCTCAAATGGCAGTTGGTGCAAAACGAAGGCGCGGCGCTTGTATTGCAACCGTCGGTAAGCGACGGGGGCACAGTTTACGTTACCTCTGCCACAGTTCCGTATCCGCCCGATGTGCCTTTCGCAAAACGCGTGCGAGCCTGGGACCCTAGCAAGCCGGTGGTAACGCCGCAGGTAAATGTCGCCGCCGAGCAGTACAACCGCATCGTGCGTCTTGTCGCGCGCGGTATTCGCGTCGAGCTCGAGGTGAATATCTCCGTGCGTTTCTATGACGACGACCCCATGAGTTACAACGTGATCGGAGAAATCCTTGGCACGGATTTGAAGGATGAGGTTGTCATGGTCGGAGGATGCATCGACTCCTGGCATGCAGGCACGGGCGCCACGGACAACGCCGCCGGTGTCGCCACCGCGCTTGAGGTCATGCGCATCTTGCAATCGTATGGACTAAAGCCTCGACGGACCGTGCGCATCGGGCTTTGGAGCGGCGAAGAGCAGGGGAGCCTTGGCTCTCGCGCCTATGTGGCTGCGCACCTTGGAAGAAAGATAGACGCGTCGGATACTCAATCGGGCGGGACGCGATTTGAATTTAAGCCTGAGTACGAGAAGTTCGACGCCTACTTCAATTTCGACTATGGCACGGGTCGCATCCGCGGAGTATTCTTGCAGGGCAACGAGGCCGTACGGCCTGTCTTTCGCGAATTGCTTGAGCCATTCAAGGACCTCGGGGCCTCCACTCTTTCGATTGCCGAAATGGGTGGTGATCATGCGTCGTTCGACGACATCGGCCTGCCGGGTTTCCAGTGGATCCGCGACTATATGGAGGGCAACCACACGCGTGCAGCGCACACTAACATGGACACCTACGATCATGTAGTCGAAGGGGAGCTCAAGCAATCAGCAGCCGTCGCGGCGTTTTTCGTCTACAGGCTCGCCATGCGAGATGAAAAACTCCCTCGCAAGGTGCCTTCGCATTGATCAAATCTCGTGTTCCTAACAGATGACAAGGGCAACTCGGAAGCAACTCCACTTGATGTCTGGTTAGTTCGTGATCGGAAGAGTCCTCGTACGGTCCTCCTTCGGTTCCCGCGCAGATTATAAGATCGAATCTATTTCGAACAGCATCCTGCATCCTTTGCACCCTAGGGGCGTATCCATTGAAGTTTTGTCTTTAGTTCCTCAAAAGCGTTGAATGCGATGGGACAAATGGCAACATTATCAATCACGCCGATCAGCCGAGATGCGAAGCCCGGTTGTTCCAGGTGAGGAAACGACCTGCAAACTTCTGGCCTGTTCTCGTAAATGGAACAGAACTTTCCATTTAGCATCGGACAGGGCGGATTTACCACGCCCTCCGACATGAATTGCTTCTGAAACGCTTCTATCGACTGGCCAAGCGTTTTTGCGATAGTGTGAAGCTCACTCTCTTGAATTCGACCTGCAATGATCGGCAGCAATTTGCACACTGCGTGCAGTCGATGAGGCCGAAGTATTTCTGACTCAAGCTTTTGACGCGGCCATCGATGTCATTCGGAGCGTGCTGCTTTAGCCACGATCGAAATTCCCAGTTCTCATCGTCGCGCTGCTGTGAAAGCTGCCGGATTCTTGTCAGATCTGTCTCAATTGTTGGAACCGTGACCCGTTTCCGCGTTTTCATGATGGCCACAGGTCGTGAGCCTGCCCAACGCTCAAGCGATAACAGCGGGATTGCTCGGCGACAAGGGAATTATCGCTAACAGCAGGCCCTTTGAAAATCGCGAAAATGCGGGCCACCTGGGTAGTAGGCCGCACTTGTCGGCCTTGACGTGCCAGCACAACCGGTCGATGCCGGTAAAGTGAGGATGCCCTGCCTTTAGTTGTTGAGAACGAGAAGCAGCGGCTCTCGCCCGAACTCGAATGGAGTTCGGGTTGCGAATCCCTTTTAGAGGAGAGAGCCGCCGTGAGAAACAAATACCAGAGGAAAGACCGCAAGTCCAATCACCAAAGTGGCGGGTTTAAACTTGCAACCAATCGATCCGCGTGCTACTGAACGAAACCAACATTTGGCGGCTGCCCAGCGCCCTCCGGAGCTTCCTTGATGGGCCCGAACTGCGCTTCATAGCGCGAGATATTTTCTCCCAGCGCGCGCCAAATCCGTTTGGCGTGGCCCGGGCTGACGATCATGCTGCCCAGCAGCTTGCCTTGCGCGCCATTCGGGAAAATGTAAATAAAATTGAGCGTGAACTCTTCTAGATTGTGATGCAGCATCACCAAGTTGCTGTACTGCCCCTGCAGTTCCTTCTCGTCCGCTTTGATCTGCACCTGCCCCGGAACCTGCCGCTGCTCTTCCATCGTCTTCTCCCCTTAGTGGCCCGTTCATTTCACAGCTCTTTCGAAGGTATCACAGCACTTGTTGTTGCGCTCGCCCGGTGGATGCCGGGGCAGTCTATCGGGGTCCGCGTGATTGGAACAATCCCCCTCAGTCCTATTGACAAATTGTTGTGTTAATTCTAGTTTAGTATGGACGTTTACCGTAGTTAACAAAAAATCGGTTACTCAGTATCAGTAAAAAGAATCATGTCACCAACGTTCCCGCCCCAACTCGAAACAGGAACCGCCGCTGGCGTCGAAGCCTCCTCTGCTGGTTCCTCGCCTTCCGCGAGTTCCCGCGCGGCGAGTTTGCCCTCGCTTCCTGAATCCCATCGCTCTATTCCGATTTCACATACCGCTTCCTGGATTCGCAAAGTCCTTGCCTTTGCCGGTCCCGGCTACCTGGTCGCTGTCGGCTACATGGACCCCGGCAACTGGGCAACGGACATCGGCGGCGGCTCGAAATTTGGGTACACGCTGCTCAGCGTCATTCTGATCAGCAACCTCATGGCGATGTTTCTTCAGGCGCTTTCCGCCAAGCTCGGGATCGCCACCGGGCGGGATTTGGCGCAGGCTTGCCGCGAGCATTACTCTCGCCGCACTTCCATTGCTCTTTGGATCGTCTGCGAGATTGCCATTGCTGCGTGCGACCTCGCGGAAGTTCTTGGGTCCGCGGTCGCGCTCAAACTCCTCTTCGGTCTGCCGCTTCTTGCCGGCGTGATTATTACCGGGCTCGACGTTTTGATAGTGCTCGCACTGCAGGGTCGCGGCTTCAGGATCATCGAAGCGTTTGTCGTTACGCTCATTGCCACCATCGCCGGCTGTTTCGCCTACGAAATCTTTTTCTCGCATCCCATCTGGCGCGAAGCCGTTGCAGGGCTGATCCCGCGCGCGGAAATTCTCCGCAACCGCGAAATGCTGTACATCGCCATCGGCATCCTGGGCGCGACGGTCATGCCGCATAATTTGTATCTGCACTCCAGCATTGTGCAGACGCGCGCCTTTGGCGCCTCAATTCGCGACCGGCGCGAGGCCATGCGCTATGCCATTTTCGATTCCACGGTAGCTCTCGGGTTCGCCTTGTTCATCAACGCCGCTATCCTCATTCTTGGCGCCGCGGCTTTTCACACTCGCGGCCTACATAACGTTGCGGAAATCGCCGACGCCTACAAACTTCTCAGCCCTGTTCTCGGCGTGAGCCTGGCGAGCACGCTCTTCGCCTGTGCGTTGCTGGCTTCCGGGCAGAACTCAACGCTCACTGGCACGCTCGCCGGGCAGATTGTCATGGAAGGTTTTCTCCAGATTCGGCTCAAGCCTTGGCTGCGGCGCCTCATCACGCGCTCGATTGCGATTTTGCCCGCGGTCCTGGTGATTGGCATCGCGGGAGAAGGCAAAGTTACTTCGCTGCTTATCCTCAGCCAGGTGGTTCTCAGCTTTCAGTTGCCGTTCGCGGTAATCCCCTTAATCCAATTCACCGGCGACCGCAACAAAATGGGGGAATTCACGAACTCCCGCGTTACGGTGGTCATCGCCTGGATCGTTGCCGCAGCTATCCTCTTCTTTAACGCCGAACTCCTCTGGCTTATTTTCCGAGGCCAGTAGCGCCGCTTCTTTTTCCTCTCTATTAATTTTTGCGATTATTCGTTCTCTACGCACTCCGTGTCTCCGGTGAAATGGTTCGTCCTTTCTTTGTTTCGCCCTCAAATGCGGTGTGCGAAAATTTTCCTATGCCCATCCAATCGCAAAACGCAGTTCGCGCACGGAAACTTCTTCTAGGCTTGATATTCGTCACGCTCTGTGTTGTGGCAGTCTTTGCATACTATGAAAATAGGCCGTGGAAAGTGCCCGAAGAAGCCAAACGCCGGCCCAATCCCATCCAGCCTTCGGCATCAGCTTTGGCCGCCGGCCGCTCAATCTATTTGGACAAATGCGCGCAATGCCACGGCCAAACCGGAAAGGGCGATGGACCAGACGCCGCCAGCTACTATCCCTCGCCCACGAGCCTGGTCGATGCCAAGCACATGAGCAGCGTTACCGACGGCGAGATTTTCTATCAAATCAGCCAGGGCAGAAAGCCGATGCCTGCGTTTAAAAGGAGGCTCCTCGAAGAGCAGCGGTGGGAGCTCGTTCTTTACGTTCGTTCGCTTGCCCCTGTTCCGCCTTCTGGTCGCTAACCGAACACAGTTCTTCGTTTTTCCAGAAGCCGCGTCTCCCGCATTTCTAAAATCTTGCTTAGCGATTTATCCTCTCCAAGGACGCGATTAACGCAGGGATCGATTCCATCGGGCACTCGAACCTGATGGTGGAGTGGGGAATGGAATCGGATCGATGCGACTCAAGCCGCGACTATCAAAGTGGCCGATCTTCTCGGCTGGGCTAGCAAGGTCGGCGCTATCGAGCTGGGGCACTTTGCGGACATCATCGCTGTCGACGGCGCCCCGCTCTGGAATGTCCGTTTGCTGGAATCGGTGAACTTCGTGATGAAGGGCGGCGCGGTCGTACGGAACGATGTGGCCTCAAAGTAGAGCGTAAATTGTGCGCATCAAATAAAGAAGGCCTGCAAGGGCTGGCCTTCTTTATTTTTTCTCTCCGTGAACCGGAGCTAAGTTGCTCTTTGTTCTACGCGGTCGCTGCTTTGACTTGCGACAACGCTGCGGCGACTTCCTTCAAATCCGGCACGACCGGAATGTCGTAGTCCTTCGACCACGCCACTTTTCCGGCCTTATTGATGATTATGATCGAACGGCCGGTGATGCCTTTGTCGGCGAGGAACACCCCGTACTTGTCGCTCATCGCGCCGCGGGGCTGAAAATCCGCCAGCAGCGAATACTTGATGCCCATCTTTTCCGCATAGGCTTTATGCGACCAGATGCTGTCTACGCTTATGCCCAAGACTTCCGCGTCCAGCGTGTCGAACGACCTCATGTCATTCACCATGCAAGCGTGCTCCGACGTGCAAGTCGGGCTCCAATCCAAGGGATAGAACATCAGCACGACGTTCTTTTTCCCCGCGAAATCCGACAACTTCACTTCCTTCTTTTCCTGATTCATCAGCGTAAAATCCGGCGCCGTTTGTCCTACAGCGATACTCATGTTGTTGTCCTCTCTTTCCTCTAAAATCCATCAAGCATCTTACCCAATACACGTCGTGCCCGCCAAATTCTTGCCGGGCCGCGCGCAGGCCGCATTTCTATGCTTCAGCTTTTCGGAATCCACACGAAGTGCTGCATGTGGCTCTTCTTGATTTCGCATTTACTTACGTCGACGTCTTCGTCCTCCCATACCTCGCTTTCGCCTTCGATTCTGGCTGGCGTAAGAGCAGTGATTCTCGATGTGAATTTGAACTTGCACCATTTCGCGCGGTTTTTCGAATCCGCAAATGGCAAGTTGGACCGGCATTTCCCGACCCAGGCGTCATCCTGTTGGGAATAGCCGCATCGCACGAAGGCACCTTCATCAACTTGGGACTCAAAGGCAGGCGGGAATACTTTTTCAGCCTCCAGGCGGTGAGCGCCGCTCGTAATTTTGTAACTTATGCCTGACGTTGCGCTGGTCCAGAGCTGTACGGTGGTAGATTGCGCCAACGCGATGGGGGAAAGCGCAAGGGCTGCGATGGCAAGCCGACGACTCATCCTTACCAGCCTCCGTGTATCAGGGAAAACATTTCAGCGCACGGCGGCATGATTGTCCACCGCCGATTTGAAACGGTCCTTCCCTCGAACAATTCACGAAAAATGGACGCGAGAAGAAAGGTCTCCCGAATCGCGAAATTTTTGGATTGCTCGGTTTCCTCTGCTTTCTTTACTTCCTCGCGAGCGCTACACTACGCTTCATCTGGCAACCTTCTCGATGTCTACCGAAGCCATTCGCCGAGCGCCGATGATGCCGCTACGAGATCTCGTCGCCCTCTATCTCTCCGCCGCCGGTGAGTTTGGCAAGCCCGTTGCTCTCGCCGCGCTTCAACTTTCGAAAGAAGAAACGGAGCGGCTTTTTTCTTCGTTCGACGAGGATTATCACATTAGCCGTTTCTTCCATTTTTCCGAAGCCGATGGTGTCAAATTCTTGATCGACGGGATTCCCGCCACACATGTGTCCATCGATCCGGAAGTCAATTCCATCCTTTAGTAGAGGCTGCGGGATGGAGACGCGGTGGCAGGGAAGTCACTCCGGCAATGCAGATTGCCGCTGCTGCAGAAAGCGGCGGACGGCGGGATCGCGCTCGAGAGCGATAGCGATTTCGTAGGTTTGGCGGGCTTCGCCATGTGCGCCGGTTTTTGTCAGCAACTCCGCGCGCGCGGCCCAGTAGGGCTGGTATTCCGAGAGGCGCGCGTCGGCGGAAACGTCCGGCATGGCGTTGAGCGCCGCGCTAGCGCCTTCGAGTTCTGCAATGGCGAGGGCGCGATTGATGGCGACGACCGGCGACGCAGAGATCACCCACAAGGCATCGTAGAGTTGCACGACGTCGTCCCAATTGGCGCGGCCTGTGCGGCGACGAGAAACATGCGCGGATTGCAGCGCAGCCTCGAGTTGATAGCGGCCAATCGATCCCAAAGTGCTGGCGCGAAGGAGAAGCGCTTCGGCTTCCTCGATCATGTTCCAGTCCCAGAGCGCAGGATTCTGCTCGGCGAGAGGGACGAATTCGTCGTCCGCGTTGCGGCGCGCGCGGCGGCGGGCTTCCGCATGAAGCATGAGTGCAAGCAGGCCAAGGGCTTCCGGCTCCTGCGGCAGCATTTCGGCCACGAGTCTGGCGAGAAAAAACGATTCCTCGATAAGATCGCGGCGGACCACATCGGTGCCGCCAGGGTCAGACCAACCTTCGGCAAAGGCGGCGTAAATGGTTTCGAGTACGGTGTCTATTCGGTTGGGGAGCTCCTCGCGCTCCGGAACGCGAAACGGAATGCCCGCTTGGCGGATTTTGTCTTTGGCGCGAACGAGCCGCTTGCCCATGGCCGCAGGAGACGCGAGAAACGCTGAGGCGATCGTCGCTGCATCGAGGCCGAGGACAACTTGAAGGATGAGCGGCGCTCGAATGCCGGCGTCGATCGCAGGATGAGCGCACGCAAACATCAGCGCGAGGCGCTGATCCGGGATTTCCGATTCGACTGCGGCCGCATCCAGTCCTTCGGCCATGACGCGCAGTTGCTCGCCGGCAATTTGATGACGGAGTCGTCCTCGGTGCATATCGATCGCCTTTCGCCGGGCAACGGTCAGCAGCCACGCTTCCGGATTTGACGGACAGCCGTTGCGCGGCCAATCAGCCAGAGCCGAAGCGAAGGCTTCCGAAAGCGCGTCCTCGGCCGCCGCCACATCGCGCGTACGGGCAGCAAGAAACGCCACTAGCTTGCCGTAACTGCTGCGCGCGACCGCTTCCGCCGTGCTGCGCGCCTGCGCGTCACCTTCGCTGGAGCTCATGCGTTCTCCCGAAACTTAGGAAATGCTTGCAGGCATAGGTTTTCTTCCCGTTCTCCACTTCGCGTCTTGCTGCAAGCTCTCTTCAACGCGGAACTCGGTGATCCTGCGGATCAAAGCAAGAGGAAGGGGCTTATCCAGCGGAAACTGGATCGACGAGCTACCCGTAACAAATTTTGAAAGTTCTTTCGCAAAGGCTTTTACAGCTGTTGGCGTGGGGTAGAAACCAATGTGATGTTCGAACGCAGCGAACGTGACCAGAATCCTGTGATAGGAGAAAGCAGGCACTCCCCACTTCAGGCTCTCTTTGGCTCCAGGCGCGGCTCTGCGAATACAGGCACGCATTTCAAGCAGTTTCTTGCGGGCCTCTTTAGGCGCTTCATTGATGTATTCGGCGATACTCGCGGGCCGGGCTGTTTTTGGAGTCATCGTTTTACTCCGTGCAGATTCCACGCTGTTCCTTCAGGCAACAGGCTGGTAGCACGCGAAAACGGTTCCATTGCCGAAGGTGCGCGAACTCGCCAGCTTCAAGTTCAGCTTTCCCTTGACGCCTTCGAAAAGTGTGCGGCCTTTGCCAAGAACGATGGCGTTCACGGCGAGCTGGTATTCGTCAATCAAACTTTGCTGCGCCAACTGAGAAACGATGGTACCACTCCCCAGAATTACCATGTCGGGGCCGGACTCTTGCTTCAACTTGCGGACCTCCGCAGCTAGGTCACCCTTGATCAGCTCGGTGTTGCTCCACGAAGCGTTATCGAGCGTTCGCGAGAACACGATCTTGGGTATTTCGTTCATCCCTTTGGCGACGATGGGAGAATTCTGGAGCGCCTTAGGCGTCGGCCAGTAGCTTGCCATGAGTTGGTAGGTAATCCTGCCGAAGACGAGCACACCACTGCCGCTGGCATTCCCGCTGACGAAAGTGTTCCACTCCGCATCATTTTTGTGGGCCCAGCTCATGTCGCCCTGGTCGTCCACAAAGAAGCCATCCAGAGACACCATATTGAAAACGATCAATTTGCGCATGAATCTTCTCCTTTATTTTTGTTGAAACGTGATTTCGAGACTTACGCCGATGTGCGGCTTACTCTGGCTTCACGAAATCGAGGATGTTCCTGGTCAGCCAGGTTCCTTCAACGACTGGACGCACCTCGACGACACCGTGCTGTGCGCTCGGGGAGCGAGCTGCCCAGGCAATGGCTGCATCAAGATCGGCCACCTCGATGATATGAAAGCCGCCAAGCTGCTCTTTCGAGTCGGCGTAGGGCCCGTCAAGCACTTGAGTCTTGTCGCTGCGGACCCGCACGGTCGTCGCTGATGAGGTCGGCTGCAGGCCTCGGCTGTCTTTCAGCACGCCAGCTTTCGCCATCGCCTCCATGTAGGCTTTATAAGCGCCCAGCCAGTGGATTTGCTCGTCCCTTGTCAATTCCGGCCAGCCGGCTTCGCCAACGTAGTCCATCAAGATATATTTCATTTGCAGCCTCCACTGTGGGTTTTGAGCGCATATTTTGTCCTGCTACTAGGATGACGTTCGGAAACCCGCGATTTGGACAGCCAAGCCAAAATTCTTTTCTGGGGACAGTGTGCCATATCGCCTACGCCCCCACTACTGATAGCAAGGCGGCCGCCGCTGGCTTCAGGAGCGCCTCGAGTGCAAAAATCAGGCAGGGATGGCCTAGCAGCACGGTGGCGACCTTTACGGTGATACCGACAAACAGCAAAGCTCCTCGAATGCTCATTGCCAGTCTCCAAGACTGCGATGTGTGTATCGCAGGCATAATCTCTTGCTACTAGATTGACGTTCCAGAGCGGGTGGTTTGGACAGCCATAGCCGGCTATTGGAGATTTGCAGCCTGAGACTATTCTCTGAATTAGCCGTTCCGCCGAGTCTTGGATATAATCCGTCTGCCACAATTTAGTCTTTTAATTATTCGCTGCCACTCTGGAGGTCCCTAGATGGCTGGTTCGCCAACCCTCTTGCCCGAATCGCGGCTCGGAAGCACGCTGCGCCGCGACGCTTGGTGGGTCGAAATCCTGCCCGTGGTTTTTCTTCTGGGCGGCTTTGGACTTTACGCCACGCTGCGCGCCTTTGAAGGCAAATTTTATGAATGGGGGCCGTACCTTTCCCCGTTTTATTCGCCGCTGATCGATCCTTTGCATCATTGGTGGAAATTTTCTCCGGCGCTGCTCATCCTCGCGGGGCCGCTCGGGTTTCGCGCTACGTGCTATTACTACCGCAAGGCTTACTACCGCGCGTTTTTTTTCGATCCGCCGGCATGCGCTGTGGGTGAACCTGCCAATCGCAAGTATCAGGGGGAAACGAAGTTTCCTTTCATCCTGCAAAATATTCACCGCTATTTTTTTTACCTGGCGGTCGTGTTCATCCTGTTTCTCTGGCACGACGCTATTGTGTCCTTCAACTTCGACGGTCACTTTGGCATCGGCGTCGGCACACTTGTCCTGACTACGAACGTCATCTTGCTCACGCTCTACACGTTTTCCTGCCATTCGCTTCGCCACCTTGCCGGAGGCAAACTCGATTGCTTCTCTTGCGCCACTTTCGGCAAGCCCCGCCACGCTGCCTGGCGCGGCGTCACTTTTCTCAACGAGCGCCACATGCTTTTGGCCTGGTGTAGCCTGATCTCCGTCGGCTCTGCCGACTTTTACGTGCGGCTGGTGGCCAGCGGCGCTATACATGACCTGAGGATCCTGTGACCACTAGCTACGAGACCCGCGAACACGACGTTCTCATCATTGGCGCCGGCGGCGCAGGATTGCGCGCTGCCATTGAAGCTCTTGCGAAGGGCTGCTCCGTCGGCGTGGTTTGCAAATCGCTTCTAGGAAAAGCGCACACCGTCATGGCCGAAGGCGGCATCGCCGCCGCGATGTGCAACGTCGACACCGACGATGGCTGGAAGCCGCATTTCCGCGACACCATGCGTGGTGGAAAATACCTGAACAACTGGCGCATGGCGCAGCTTCACGCCCAGGAAGCTCCCGACCGCGTGCGAGAACTGGAACAGTGGGGCGCGCTTTTTGATCGCACCGACAAAGGCGCGATTCTCCAGCGCGCGTTTGGCGGCCACACCTACAAACGGCTCTGCCACGTCGGGGACCGCACCGGGCTCGAGATGATTCGCACGTTGCAGGATCGCGGTGTGCAGCTCGGTTTCGACGTTTACATGGAGTGCACCGTCACGCGGCTCCTCACCGACGGCGGCCGCGTCTCCGGAGCCTTCGGTTACTGGCGCGAAAATGGGCGCTTCATCGTTTTCAAAGCGAAGTCGGTCGTCATCGCGACCGGCGGCATCGGAAAAGCGTGGCCTGTCACGTCCAATTCTTGGGAGTACACCGGCGACGGGATGACGCTTGCTTACGAAGCCGGCGCCGAGCTGATGGACATGGAGTTTGTGCAGTTTCATCCGACGGGCATGGTTTGGCCGCCTGGTGTGCAGGGACTTCTCGTCACCGAAGCGGTGCGCGGCGAAGGCGGCATTCTGCGTAACAAACTTGGCGAGCGTTTCATGGAAAAGTACGACCCCAAGCGCATGGAACTCTCCACGCGCGACGTAGTCGCTCGTTCGATCTACACGGAAGTGAAAGAAGGCCGCGGCACGGAGCACGGCGGCGCGTATCTGGACATCTCTCACAAGCCCGCGGAGTACGTGAAGAAAAAGCTTCCCAGCATGTATCACCAATTCAAGGAACTCGCTGACGTGGATATCACGAAAGGCCCCATGGAAGTGGGTCCCACGTGTCACTACGTCATGGGTGGCATTCGCGTCGACGCAGAGACGGCGCAGTCCACTTTGCCGGGGCTCTTCGCCGCAGGTGAGGCTGCTGCCGGTCTTCACGGTTCGAATCGACTGGGCGGAAATTCGCTTTCCGATCTGCTCGTTTTTGGCCGTCGCGCCGGGATGGCTGCTGCGGATCACGCGAAGCGCGTTTCCCATGGCGGAGTTTCCGAGGCGCAGATCGCGGAAGCTGAAAAAGAACTGCTCGCGCCGTTTTCCAACACTGGCGCCGAAAGTCCCTACGCCGTTCACCGCGATCTGCAAAAGGTAATGCAGAGCCTCGTCGGGATTTTCCGCACCGAGGAAGATCTGAAAAAGGCCTTCGAAGAGCTTGAGCAATTAAAGGCCCGTGCCGCAAAAGCCAGCGTCGAAGGCTCGCGCCTCTTCAATCCCGGCTGGCATCTTGCACGCGAACTGAAATCCCTGCTGACGGTTTCCGAAGCCGTGGCGCTCAGCGCGCTAGCCCGTACGGAAAGCCGCGGCGCGCACAGTCGGATCGACTTCCCGAATTACGATCCCGTCTGGGAGAAAAAACACAACCTGATCGTTCGCGAAGGCGCGGAGATGAAGCGCCGCGAATCTCCCGTCGAGCCCATGCCGGAAGATTTGAAGCAGTTCGTAATGGCTGATTAGATTTTGCGGAAACGCGGTGCTCGCGGCAGTTTTGCAGGGGTGGGGCATTAGTCTGGCGAGTGTCACAGCAATTTCGGGCTGAGCGGTCCGAGGCAGTTTGGAGAACTCATCGATGCCTGACGCAACGTTACGAATCTTTCGTGGTGAAGGCGCCGCCGGCGGCCAAGCGGTCGACTATAAAGTCCCAATCGCACCGGGTATGGTCGTGCTCGACGCGCTCCACTACATCCAGGGCCATCTCGCGCCCGATCTCGCCGTGCGCTGGAACTGCAAAGCCGCGAAGTGCGGTTCGTGCTCCGCGGAAGTTAACGGTCGGCCGCGCCTGACGTGTAAAACGCGCGTGGACTCGTTGCCGATCGACCAGCCCATCACCGTCATGCCGATGAAGTCTTTTCCTCGCATCAAAGATCTCGTCACGGACGTTTCCTGGAATTACGCCGTCAATAAGAAAATTCCCGCGTTCCGGCCGCAGCAGAACACGGACTGGAAAATTTCTCAAATTGACGTCGACCGCGTCCAGGAATTCCGCAAGTGCATCGAATGTTTTCTCTGCCAGGACGTCTGCCACGTCCTTCGCGAGCATGACGAAAGGAAAAAGTTCGGTGGCCCGCGCTTCTTCGTTCGCGTCGCCGGCCTGGAACTTCATCCGCTCGATGCCCTCAATCGCACGGCGCTGCTCAAGGACGATCTCGGTATCGGCCTCTGCAACATCACGAAATGTTGCACCGAGGTCTGTCCGGAGGATATTCACATCACTGACAACGCCATCATTCCGCTCAAGGAGCGTGTCGTCGACCAGTTCTACGATCCGTTAACAATGCTGTTTCGCAGAGTCTTCGGTAAGTAGCACACTGGAGTGACACAGACTGAAGTCTGTGTCACCTGCGGGCCACGAAAACAGGAGGTCCCATGCCGCACCAACTCAAATCCATTTCCAAGGCCGGAATTCCCGAAGCCATCGCCAAAGCCGAGCTCTACCGCTACCTCAATGAACCCGAGGAAGCCGAATCCATCTGCCGCGATATCCTCGTTGTCGATCCCGATCATCAGCTCGCTCGCCGCATGCTCGGCCTGGCCATCACCGACCAGTTCACCGGCCTCGCCGCCGACCGCTACTCAGAAGTCCAATCCATCTTTCAATCTCTCCGCGATTCCTACGAGCGAAACTACTACACCGGCCTGCTCCACGAACGGCGCGCCAAAGCCCAGCTTCAGTCCGGTTGTTCCCCTCACATTCTTCTTCCGCTCATTGAAGAGGCCCTGCGCTGCTTCGCCGAAGCCGAAAAAATCCGCCCCGCAGGCAATGACGACAGCATCCTGCGTTGGAATCGTTGCGTTCGGTTGCTAGAGTCCCGTCCCGAATTTCACGCCGTGCACCCCGGCCCCGCCGCCTTCGATAGCGAAGACGCTCCGCCCGTCAACATTTCTGTCCGCCGTCACTCGTAATTGTTTCTTTCTCCGATGTCTGTGCAGAGCATCCGTTCCGGGTGTGCCAAGTGTTCGTTCCCCAAGTCTTGAAGAGAGTCGCGGAAGCCCGGTGCGGGAACACTAGGGGCGGTGGCGGAGTCCAATAGATAAGAGACCGTGCCGCCGAAAACATTAGCGAAAGCGGTGCGTCGCCGCCACTTTTTTGCATGAAATTCCCAGCGCCCTGTAAACGGATCGTGTTCGCTCGTCGCATCCTCCAAGAGGAACGTCGTTGCTGCCGTGCGAGATTCAGCTGCGTTGCTTATAGGAGCACAGTCGCCTCGGCGCTAAATATCAAGTAGTATAATTGACGCGATGCAGCGGCGTATTGCACTTTCCCTCTTCTTGCTCGCCGCGCTTTCTTCCGCCTGCCGCGCCCGCGATTCCGTGGTCGTCAAAATCAAGGAATTCGGTCTCGGAGGGATCTTCTCAACCAGTACCCTCAGCACCCTGGTGGAAGTCGAAGCTCGCAACGTTACCGACGGTCCGCTTTCCCTGAACCTGTCGGTGGCGGAATTAAATCTCGATGCGGAAGCGCTTCCTGCATCCGAGACGATGGAGATTCCGGTAACACTAGCCCGCGGCGAAGAGCGCACCTTCGATGTTCCCGTCCATGTTTTCCCGCTTGACCGCGGTGTTCTTTTCGTTGAGGCCCTCGACGCCAGCGGTCGCATATTGGGGCGAGCCGGTCGCCGTGTCGGACTGAATACGCCGGGCACGGTTATCGCGCTTCTTTGCGCCAGTCCTGAGGTTTGCCGTTCCCTGCAGCAATCCATTTTGCTCAGCGGGACTGCGGAAGAGCAGACGCGTAAATCGCAATCCGTTCGACTAGTCCAGGTTGCCGAGCCTCCCTCTGTCGATTGGGCTTATTGGCCGGCCACCACCGTTATCGTTGCACTTCCCATCGCCAAGCTTTCCGCAGCTCAACGGCAGGCGCTTGAAATCTATATGCATTGGGGCGGCGCGATTGTACTGCTTGAAGATCAGGCTGCCGACGGTCCCTCGCTGCTCTCCGCTTCTTCCACTGCGTCCAGCGGGACAAGCGCGCACGCTTCGGGCAGCGCGCGTTTCCTGGAGCTGTATCGTGCGCGCGCTAAAGAAGGACAATACGTTCCCGTCGGCGACGGAAAATTCATCGGCTTTCGTTCCATTTCCAGCCAGAGTCTCGCAGGCTATTTCCGTCCCATGGGCTTTAGCGGCGACACGCCGCCCGAGCTTCGTCGCCAATGGACAGGTGAGTATGGGACACAAGCACCAGGCCAGAGGGCGGACGAACGGCAGTGGCTTATGCGCCGTCTGGGTACCTCTTTTCGCTTTCCCACTTTCCTCGAACTGCTTCTCTGGGTTGTTGGGTATCTCATTCTTGTCGGAATTGTGAATTTTGTCGTTCTTCGCCGCATCGGGCGCCCAGAGTGGGGATGGATCTCCATTCCCGCGCTGGCTATTTTGTTTTCTTTGCTTCTCTACATGGTGAGTGCCCGCAATCATCCGAGAAATTTCGGTCTCGACGAAATCGTCGAATTCCACATGGACCCGTCCAGCCCAATCGCTCTTCTCAAAGCCAGGGTTCGCGTCTCCGCGCCGGTGCGTTCCAGAGTCGCGCCCGTCCTTCCCGCCGGACTCAATTATGAATATGCCCAGCGGCAATCGGACGTTTCCAACGAAGGTCTGATTGCGCAGGCCGCCGGAGAAGGCATTTGGAAGATCACGCTCGGCGACACTTGGGAAACGCAATTTACTCTGCGCAGATGGTCTTTTCGCGATGTCGATTTCCAGGGGCATCGAGTTTTTGCAGGCAACATCTATCGCGACGCATCCGGCCATTTTCACAATGATTCCGGGCTCAACTACCGGCAAGCGATCGTTGTGGATCGCGACGATGTTTTTCTGCTCGGTGATTTCCCCAGCGGCGCGGTTGTCGATCTTGGCCACGCGCAGCGTCTTCCTTACGCTCAGGAAACTGGTCGTCAGCTCCCCAACAATCAAGCCTATCCGGGGCCGCCGTTTGCCTTTCGCCAGACCGAAGGCGGCTGGTATACCTCCGAAGAGCAGCTTCGGCTCTACGAGAAGGAACAAAAATCTCTCATGGGTCAGCCGTTCTCTCTCTTGGAGCTTATTCGAGGATGGTCTCCCGTTGGCGAGGATGTTTTCGCCGATACCAAGGCGGTTTTCTTCGGCCTGACCACAGAAGCGTCTTTGGGGGCGGCCCTCCGGGATCGTTCACCGGACCACAAGACTTTTTGCCTGACGATCGTGACGTTCAAGGAATGGCCATGATCGAAGTCGAATCCCTTCGTAAACTATTTCGCGGCGGCCGCGGGCTTGACGGGTTCTCGCTTCATCTTGAGAGCAACGAGCTGGTGGGATTGGTCGGTCCCAACGGTGCCGGGAAGACTACGCTTATCAAAATCCTTTCCACTTTGCTGCCGCCGAACTCCGGAGTAGCTCGCGTGGCAGGCCGTGACATTCGTTCCGATCCTCGCGGCGTCCGTGCCTCGGTGGGTTATCTCCCGGACGTCGCTGGCGTGTATCAAGACATGCGGATTCGTGAATTCCTGGAATTTTTTGCGGACGCTTTCCGCCTAATGGAACCCAATCGCAGCGTCGCCATTGAGCGTGCGTTAACGCGTTCCGGTCTCGCGGATCGCCCCGACGATTTCGTTGAGCATCTCTCGCTCGGCTGGAAACAGCGTCTTTTGCTGGCTAAGACGCTGCTCCACGACCCCAAAGTGCTGCTCCTGGATGAACCCGCCACCGGCCTCGACCCGCTAGCCCGCATCACGCTTCGCGAGCAACTGAAACGGCTGCATAGCGAAGGCGTCGCCATCCTTATTTCCTCGCACATTCTCAGTGACCTCGAGGATATTTGCACGCGCATCGTCTTTATCGCCGACGGAAAAAACGTCGCCGAGGCTGCCACCGGCGCTGCCGAAGGATCAACCGCTCCCTCCATCCGGTGCGAAGTGGAATTCGAGGGCCCTGCCGATGCGGTTGATCCGCATTTGAAAGACGCACCGGACGTCCGCGTTCTGGAAAAACGCGATCGGCTGTTCATCATCGAGCTGCCAGGTGGACGTGCGGAGGCTTCGGCGTTTCTTCAGAAGCTGCTTGCCGCCGGTGTGCTAATCACGCACTTCGATGCGCGCGGCCTCAACCTCGAGGACAGGTACCGCCGCGCGTTTGGGGGGCAAACTCGATGAGCCGCCTGGTTACCAATCCGATGATCCTCAAGGAACTGCGGCAGCGCTTGCGCGAGGGCCGCGCGTGGCTTCTCCCCACACTTTATCTGCTTGTACTTGCGGGGACCGTTTCTTTCGCCTATTACGCCGCCACGGACCCGGAGATGGGCGGCAGCCGGGGGGAATTGCAAGGCGCGGATATCGGCGAAGTCATCTTCCTGACGGTTGTGTTCACGCAGCTTGTCGTTTTGCTTTTGATGGCGCCGGTTTTTAGCGCCGGCTCGCTGACCATCGAAAAAGAGCAGAGAACCTTTGCCGGTTTGCTTACCAGCCTGCTCACCGCGCCCCAGATTTGGTGGGGAAAATTTGTTGCTGCGCTGCTCTATCTGCTGCTGCTTCTTTTCAGTGCGCTGCCCTTGCTCACGCTTGCGCTTGCTTTCGGCGGCGTGGAGCCGACGGAGCTTCTTAAAGCAGTTGGCTCCACGGTCCTCGTCCTGGCCAGCATCTGCACGGTGGGCCTGTGGTGTTCTTCCATGTTTCGCCGCAGCGTCCACTCCACGGCCGCGGCTTATGGGTTTGTCCTTGTACTCTCTATCGTGACCGCGGTCGTCTTCGGGTTCCTGGTTGCTCACTGGGAAAGCAACAATTTCGCGGCGAGAGGGGAAGGGCCTCCAGCCCACATTCAAGCGCCTCTCTTTCTCAATCCCTTCTACCCGTTGCTCGCTCTGGTCGGAAGCGGTGGCTTCGGCCAATTCTCTTATCCGGTTTCCTCCTGGCTTCTCTTTACGGCGCTTGGGTGCCTTGCGGCGGCTTTCTCGATGCGGCGCATCCAGCGCTCCGGCGAGCAACTCTGATTTTTTCATGGAATTACTTCACGGTTCTAAGGATACGCCGGAATAGGGTGCCCCAGTCAGTTCGATCTCGCTGTTCGTCCGGCGAATACCGCCAGCGGCCGGCCTGAAGTCGACCCGTCTTTCATCGCTGCGCCACCGCCCGGTACCGCCCTGTCCCCTGTCTTCGCGCCAGGAGTGCCCATCTCAATCGCCCGCCGCACGGCGCTCATTGGCGCGTCATCCTTCAGCACGACCGTTCCGCCATTCGCCTCCACGCCCAAATCTTTCCACATCGCCGCGAGATCGACCTGGACCGGCGTCCCCTTCCACTCCGCGTACAATTTCTCCAGCACATCCAGTCCCACTGCGCTATCGCCCATTTTCAGCGCTTTCTCCAAATCCCAATCTTGGTTGATATCGCCGCCCGCGTTCAGGATTCCGCGCAACGCGTCTTCCAGCCCTTTTTTGTTTTCTGTCCGCTTCCGAATCTCCGCGTCTGCCACAAAACAAAAAAGCGCGCCGCCCCAATACGTTCTTCCCCAGGTGTGCGTGTGATCGAGCCCTTGGTCACCGGCTTGCGGCTCGCCTTTGGGCATATCGCGGACGAGGTCGCTCCACATTTGCAGCGCCGACCAATGTCCAGCGCGAATGCGCGCAATGGGCTCGACGTACACGGACAGTCCTTCCTCGATCCAATGGTGCTCATCGGCCATCGACGGAAACGCCAGGTGGATCATTTCGTGCGTCAGCATCCAGTCTTCGGCAAACTCGGCGGGCGTGGTTTTGTTTCCCGCGTGGATCACGATCAAGCCGCCCTCGCGCCCCCACGTCATGCCGTGGCGCACGCCGGTCCCTTCGAAGGAAACGACACGTAGCGTGAGGTGAGGAACGGGGAAGCGCATGTAGTACGCCGCGACGGATTCCGCGGCGAACTGGACCCACTTCATGACGTCGGGTTGAGAAAGCGGAGCGTTCGGCGTGTCGGACGATTGGATCGTCACGTCGATGCGCGAGCCTCCAATCATCAAGGTCGAGGTCACATCAGCCGCCTTTGCGGCAGGGAAGGGAACAAGGAGAGCCAGAAAAATAAGCCCGACGAGCGGACAGAATCTAAGTTTAGAAAAGCCACGCTTACGGAAGCTACATTCGCGGGAGCCAAGGATAGTTTCCATCCGGACCATGAGTACCCGTAATCCATCCTATCCCAATTGCAGGAATCGCGTATGTCAGAACTACAGTACGACCCGCCTTGGAGTGCGGCACCTCTGCTGCTGCTTTCTCGGTGGCCCACGCCACTCTCTATCCGGCGAAGCTCAATCAGCGGAAGTCTTATCTCCCGGGGGAGTTTTCCAGAAGAACCGCTTCGCAAGCTCGTCCAAGGAGAAAACTCCCGGACCAAAGATGAACACGATGAGCGACGCGACGAGAAATACGTACGGGTCTGCTCTAGTGAATTTGTCCGGGTCGGAAAAAATGGAATGGAGCGCTTCCTTGTCGGCCGTGGCATATGCCGTGATCATATTGATCGTCAGCACGAGCGAAATCAGACGCGAGAACAAACCGATGGCCAGCAAGAAGCCGCCAAAAAATTCGAGGCAGGAAATAGCCGTTGCTGTGAATCCCGGAGCCGGCAGGCCGAGGCTGGTGAAAAAGTCCGTCACTTTATCGAGGTTGTGCAGCTTGCCCCAGCCGCTCTGCATCAACTGGACGCCCCAATAGAGCCGCACAAACAGCAGAAACGGATGCTGGAGATAATCCGCGTAATGACAAAACTTGTCGTGCCAGGATTTTGTAGTCGTCAGCAGTTTATTCATGAGGGGTCGGGAGCCGCTCCACGGAAATTATATTCAGAATTATCTACGGGGAATCGCGAATTTAGATGCGCAACTCTATAACAAGTCTCAGCGCGCCGCGCGTTTTTTTTCCGGATGGCAGAACCAGCCCAGCGTGGCCCATGTTTCGAACCATGTCTGCACTTTTAGCGGACGCTCTTCCGGCGCAATCGCGCTTTTCCGGAAGGCGGATTCGACGGCGGTGCTCAACGTTTTTCCCTGGCGCAGCGCGGTGAGAACGGAAAACTCTTCCACGCTGAGGCGGCGGAAATACACGGAATTGTCGATGCGGTGCACGGCCAGAAAAATTTGCGCGGGCTTGAGCTTTGCGACCGCGCGAACGCGCTTGCGCTTTCTGTGCTCGGTGAAAGTATTACTGGCGAAATCCGTGTCGTCGTCCTCTTTGCGCACTTCGAGAAGAAGGTCATCGACGGGATAGCGAAAACTCAGCAGCCGCACATACGGCTGAAGGTTTAGTTTCAAACGAGGGCCCGACGCCCTCGCGAGATCCTCCGGACGCAGAGCAGGCTCGGCTTTTCCATCGAAAGCTTCGATGTCGGCCCACTCGAGGCGCACGATATCGAGCGCCAGATTTTGATTCGCGCCGGCCCACTTGGGATTTTTACGCAGCCAAGACTCCATGCGTGCTCCAAGATTTCGCAGCGTAAACGAGCGCGAAGGATTGGCGATCAGATAGGCCCTGGCCATCGCGTCAAAGCGGCGCTCGCCGAGAACGGCGTGCAAGCCGGGAAAATCCTCGCTGAGAGCGGAGAGCACGCGGAACCAGTACTGGCGGTTGTAAATTTCGAGGCGCTCGAAGGAAGTGAGCCGGTTGTTCGGCTTAATGAAGCGCGAGGCGTAGCGCTTCATCGGCCCGCCATCGGGAGCGCGGCGCTGCATGCGTTCGGAGGAGGTGAGCGGCTGCATCACGGCGCGGGCCATGGTGCGCTGAAGTTGCATCAATTTCATACGGCTTCCGCGAGCGCGGTGGCGCGGAGGAATTTATTGGCTTTCAGCGCTTCGTCGTGAACTTCCTCGAAGGTGGGAATACTGTCGTCCCATTCGAGGAGCGTCGCGGTATGGCCGGCGCGCTGGATGGCGCGCTCATAAAGCTTCCAGACGGGATCGATCACCGGATGGTCGTGCGTATCGAGAATGTACTTTCGATATTTGGAATGGCCGGCGATGTGGATTTGTGCGACGCGATATGCGGGGACGCTGTTCACGTAATCGAACGGATTGAAACTGTGATTTTGCGAAGACACATAAATGTTGTTTACATCGAGCAGAATGCCGCAGTCTGCTCGTTCGACGACTTCGTTCAAAAATTCCCACTCCGTCATTTCTGAATCGTGGTATTCCGCGTAACTGCTCACGTTTTCGACAGCCACGGGAATTTCCAGAAAATCCTGCACTTCGCGCACTTTCTGCGCGGTGATCCGCGCCGCCTCGAACGTGTACGGCATGGGAAGCAGATCGTGCGTGTACCGCCCGTCGACGCTACCCCAGCACAGGTGGTCGGAAAGCCACGGCGTTTTGGTGCGCTGGACGAGCTCTTTCAGGCGGCGAAGGTGCTCGCGATTCAGCTTTTCCGCCGAGCCGAAGTACATCGAGACGCCGTGCTGTATGACTTTGTATTGCTCCAGAATCTGATCGAGGATGTGCAGCGCGCGGCCGCCATCGATCATGAAGTTTTCAGAAATAATTTCGAACCAATCGACCACCGGCTTGCGCGTAAGGACGTGATTGTAATGCGGCGCGCGCAGTCCGATGCCGATACCGTAGTCCGTAAATCCGTTAAAACGATTTGCTGACATTCAAATCTCCGGGAAGGGGAAAGACGAAAGGGCCAGTGAGCTCCACCGGCCCCCCATCGTGAAACTAACCCAAGCCAATAACAGAAATTATGTGCGCTTGGATCAATCGGGCATCTTGGAGCCGTCGGTCGCGCAGCCACCCTTGCCCTTGCAAGAGTTCTTAGCCTTGCAGCCGTTGTCGCTCGACTTGCAGCCGCCCTTGCCCTTGCAAGAGTTCTTGCCTTTACAGGCATGCTTTTCCTTCACCGTCTTGTCAGCCTTCTGGTCTGTATCCTGGGCGGTGGCCGAAGCCTTGCCCCCGTTGAGCAGATTGGAAGCCTGAATGCTGGCTCCGGTTCCCGCGAGCAATCCCGCGATCGCCGCACCAGTGATCAGGAACTTATTCGTCTTTGTCATTTGTTTCTCCGCCTCCATTTATTTTGAATCTACTGCTGCCCTTCCGGCAGATTGCCCGCCGTGAAGATCAAAGGCTCGAGCAGGGTGTGTCTCTCTGATGGTCGGCAACCCCGCGTTTTTTCGAGCTACCCGTTCTTCGCCCCTGTGCGTTTCGTTCTCTTCCTGCAAACAGAGTCCGTTCGCGTTAGACGGCTTGCCTCCGCAAAGGATTCAGTCGGTTCCCAAAACTTCACGCATCAAGAATTTCGAAAAGTGCCGGCGCCATTTCCCGCCCATTCGCGTTCGCGCACAGCCCGCTGAAAATCCCGACTGACCGTGATGACCCGCGACCGGTCGAATTTATTCCTCGTAAATGTAAAAGCCAGCAATGGCTGATTCGGCTCCAAGGAGTTCGGGAGGGCAGGGCCGCACACACGTACCCTGACTTGAAACCCCGTCCCTCAATCCGGGGCTGTGGTACATCTGGTATCCTCCCATTGCGAGCCGCCGTCAAGCGAAAAAAGTGAACAGATTTGACCTGGACTACTGAACCTGTCCCCCGCGCTCGATGCTCGAGCTCTCTTGACTCCCCTTTCTAAGTACGGGGATTGTCAAGAACTGGATGTCCCCGGGTCTTGAGGTAGGCAATCACGAACAGGATTCCGAGCAGCGAGTCCATGCCCGCAAAGACCAGATCCGAAGGCCTTGTGCGGCTCTGCAAGACCAGAACCGCGATGGCCATTGCGTAGGTGGCTTTCTCGATGACGGAAGGAATCATCAGCGGGTGGTAGCGCACGGGGTCACGGGCTATAAAACAGAATGCCACTTGCCAGGCGAGGGCGCATCCCACGAAGCCGTAAAAAAAGCCGGGATGCGTGATCGGCGGCGGATCTTTCTGGCCGATGATATCGAAGAGGAAATACAGCGGCGTAATGACGAGCAGCCCCCAGATGCCTGCGATCCAAAAGACAATTTTCGCGAATTTCATGAATGCCTCCTGATGCCCATGTCGCCCAAGTTTTATAAGAGAAGCCGCCCGGGAGCCCTGTGGAGGAACCGTGGCGTCACGGAAGCGGCTTTCTTAGGGCTTCCGCGATTCCGACCTCCGCAAGAGGCGCCATGAGCTCGTATCCCGCTTTATTGGGATGGACGCCGTCCGGGCTCAGCTCGGCTTTGAGGCCGCCTTCGCTATTGGCCATAGGCGAGTAGTAGTCGACATAAACGAAACCATTTTTCGCAGCATAATCCTTCATCCAGGCGTTGAGCGCTTTGATCTTGGGAGCAGGCTCGAGCCCTTTGTGCCAGTGAAAATCGCTTGCCGGCAGAACGGAGCACAAGACAACACGAATCCCATTCGCCCGGGCAAGGTCGCTCATAGAGGCGATATTGTTGCCGATCTCCTCCAGAGTTTCCTTGCCGGTATTCTCGGCAATGTCGTTGGTACCGGCCAGCAAGACCACCACTTTGGGTTTCAGCAGAATGACGTCCTGGCGAAAACGAACCAGCATTTGCGGCGTGGTTTGCCCGGAGATGCCGCGATTGATGTACGGCTTTCCTGGAAAAAACTCGCTGCGCGCGGGAGAAGTTGCCGTGGCTTTCATCCCCCAGCCTTCGGTGATGGAGTCGCCCATGAAGACTACGCGCGTTTCGCCGGGGGATGGCAGCGTCAAGAGCGTATTGGCCTCCCGGAATTTTGCCAGAAACGGCCAGTCATTGTAGGTTCGTTCCAGCTGCGATTTCTGGTAAGGGGTCAGCTGTTCCCAGGCGGCCTGGTCTGCGGGTATCTGGTTTTGGGGGGGAGCCGCCGGTGCGGCCGCTTGCGAGAAGGCCAGCGGGCCGCACAGAAGAACCGCCGCAGTCAGGAACAAACCAACCAGCGCACCAGACAGTTTCCTTTTTCTAGTCATCGAGAGGCCTCCCGCCAGCGTAAAGGCCCAGATTCTACCGCAGGACTGGCTACAAATCCCTGACCAGACGAAAAATCGGAACTGTTTAGGACAACTTTCGAGCCAAGATGTCATTTCTCCGCTGCGTCCACCGAGCGACCGCAGGCTCGGCGGTCCCGCGCACCGGCTCATTCCTGGATTCCAGAAAATTGTTCAGAGTTGTGCTAGAAAATGGCTTCAATGCATTCCAACATCGAGGTTGCGCAGTTTTTCGAGCAGGGAGCCTTGACTTGCTCTGACAAACGCCCTAGGATTTTAAACTACAGAAGCTCCCCTGCCTAGCGATCGACCTATGAGTCACCGCATGCGCATTTTCGTTTTGCTTGCCATCGTAATGGCCATTCTTGTACCGAACACTGTGGCGCAGAAGCCGCCGGCTCCGCCTCCAGCGCCAGCGCCGCCCCCTTCCTCGCCCCCGAACATTCCCTCGACCCTCCCTTCCCCGAATACGCAGCCAGGTCAACCGGGAGATGAGTACGTAATGTTTCTCGGTGGACGCCTTGCAGCCAACGACGGAGCGCCTCTTCCAAATGATGCGCTGGTTGAGAGGGTTTGCAACAACCGAGTGCGTCAAGAGGTGTATGCGTCTCCTCACGGCGATTTCACCATGCAACTGGGATCGCGTGCCGATTCTTTTCCGGAAGCTAGCGCCGACGCGACTTCGCCATCCAATATGGCTAGCTCGAATTCGATCATGGGAATTCCACGACACGAGTTGGAGAATTGTGATCTGCGGGTTTCGGCCTCGGGTTTTCACTCCCGTGACGTTACCTTGCTGGGCCTGGATACCTCCGGCGGCAGCGTGGACGTAGGCCTTATTGTTGTAGAGAGAGGGAAGAAGCTAGAAGGCGCGACGCTCAGCGCTGCTCCTTACCAAGCGCCGAAAGATGCTAGAAGGGCTTATGAGAAAGGCCTCCAAGCCGAGCAGAACGGTAAACTTGCCGATGCCCACAAATATTTTGAAACTGCGGTGGTGCTCTACCCCAGATTCGTGAACGCCTGGTTTCAATTGGGTACAGTCTTGCAAAAAGAAAAGCAGAAAGACGCGGCTCGCAAAGCCTATACCCAAGCTACGACTCTCGATACTAGGTTTCTGCCGCCTTATCTGTTTCTCGCATCAATGGCCTACGAGGCGGAGAATTGGACAGAGGTTCTTAGACTTACTGGCCACCTCTTGGCTCTCGATCCGCTGAAGCAGACGGACGTTACTGTTTACACCTTGGATCTGGATCCGCTGAATTACGCCGAGGCCTATTTCTTTAACTCCTTCGCGAATTACAAGCTCAACAAGATCGCAGACGCGGAAAAGAGCGCGCTCCAGGCGGAACACCTGGACCTGCGCACTCATTTTCCGCAGCTGCATCTCTTATTGGCGGAAATCTTTGCCCGAAAAAACAACTACGCCCGTGCGATCACAGAGATACAAATTTACCTGGCCCTCGCTCCGCAAGCCAAGGACGCGGCGCAGCAAAGGGAGAATCTGGCAAATTTAGAGAAGCTGAACGGCTCGGTTACCGGACATTAGGGATTGGGAGTCGCCCAATCAGAAACTGGCCCCACATTCGATTGTCACCGCAGCTGTCCTCTTCGAAATGCAGAAACTGATATCCTCCCTTGCATCTTTGAAGAGGTGCTGCCCAATGGCGATGGTTTCTAGAGTTGGAAATGTTTTTGTTCGGATAGCGGGTTGCTTCGTAGTGGTTTCGGCAAGTTTGGCGGCGGCGATTGGTGCGGGCGCGCAGACGCCTTCACCGGCGCTGCTCATCCTCGAAAAGAACGACGAGAAGCTGGCCATCGTCGATCCATCGACTTTGAAGGTTATGGGTCGAGTGCCCTCTGGAGGAGCGCCTCACGAGGTGATTGCGTCTGACGACGGGAAATTCGCCTACATTTCCAATTATGCCAGCGAGAAGGGCCAGTTGAAGACGCTCTCCGTCGTTGATTTAACGAGCCAGAAGGCTCTGGCGCCGGTCGATCTGGGCGTTTTGCGCGCGCCGCATGGGTTGGCATTTGCCGATGGCAAAGTGTATTTCACGGCGGAGGCGAACAAAGTAATTGGGCGCTACGATCCCACAAGCAACCAGGTGGATTGGATTCTCGGAACGGGGCAGAACGTCACGCACATGATAGTTCTGTCGAAGGATCTGAAGACGATTTTCACTTCGAACATCGGCTCGGACACCATTTGCGTGATCGAGGCGGGCGGCGGCCGCAACGGCTGGACGGTGACACCCATCCCCGTTGGCAAAGGCCCGGAAGGATTTGATCTTTCGCCGGACGGCAAGGAGGTCTGGGCCGCGAATTCCGGGGACGGCACTGTTTCCGTCATCGACGTGGCTTCGAAGAAAGTGACAGCAACGCTCGACCTCAAGACGAAGCATACGAACCGGCTCAAGTTCACGCCAGATGGGAAACTCGTACTGATTTCGGATGATGGCGGCGGAGAATTGCTCGTCGTGGACACGGCCACACACACAGAGCGCAAAAGGCTTAAAGTGGGCCAGGGCCCGGAGGGGACTCTGATTCAGCCGGACGGTCGGAGAGCCTACGTAGCGCTCAGCAGAGATAATGCCGTTGCAGTGATTGACTTGAAAACGCTCGAATTAGCTGGCAAAATCACGACGGGAAACGGGCCGGATGGCCTGGCGTGGGCGCAACGTAAGTAATTTTCAAGAAATGACGATCACCTAAGCCGGGATTCCGCTAGTTTCAGCGCTTCTTTCCAAACTTTGCGTGCGCGGCTTCCATCAGCCAAAGCTTTAAAACAGTTAAATAATGCGGATTTACGTTCTGAAAGCCGATACCCATGCCCTGGTTCGGCTGGGAATAAAGCACCGCGCCCTGGGACTCGAAGTACCTTCCCTCTGCATGGGCTTTGAAGAGGATTTGCGTGCCCTTGGGTCGTGGATCGGGCATTTCGACATAGCAACCGTAAAGACTCAACTCCGTCACGCGGGCGGAAATGCCGGCGGGCGCGCCATTCTCAAGAATCTCGGCCGCCGCCGTGAATGGAAACCTGGGAGTTCGGCGACGTTCGTCTTCCATGTGAATGCCCCCTATGACTGTTGCTGGGATTCTATCGCTTGTTGGGCAGGTCCGAGGTCAACAAAAACGCACGAAATGAGGCGAAAGTAAGGGAGAAAGTGAGACGCGACACGGGAGGGGGGTGGCGCCTAAGCGCTTCTGTTCCAACAAAAGGACTTACGTACTATTACAGTTCTTCGCGTTTCTGCCGATGATTCGCAAGTATGCCAAACCTTTACTTTTGCCAACCGCACGCCAAAAATCAGGGGATGCTGCGAGCGGTGCTTTCCGTAAATGAATGCGAACGCGTGGTCAGCAAGCACCCGGTCACATTCTTTGGCGAAAGCTTTCCCAGTCTAGCCGAAGGTCCGGCGGGGGAAAGCGATTTTGCCGTGCTGAGATTTGCCGCGGAAGAAACGGTCGGAAACTGGCGCCCAGGTTTTTACCGGCTGGACTCGAACTTGGTGGAACTGAATGATGCCTTGCGAGACCTGCAAAGATAAGGTCGGATTTTCCTTCCTCTTGAAAATCTTTTGTAGCTGCCGTGGCGCGGTATGGGCAGCTTTCTCCTGACATTTCCTGAATAGCCCCAAACAAGGCCTTATTTGATTCTCGGCTGAACCATGCGCCGAGGGCAAAGCCCGAGTCTATATCAGCTTGGAAATTGTCGTGGTGTGCCCGTTTGCGAGAATTTAGCGGGGCGAGCAATGAGTTTGCTGCAAAACAGTTTCCTCTTTGGTGTCTGATTCTGAACAGATTTACATCCCGGCTACAGGAAAAATGGTATTGTAATGTTGCCTATCAGGTTCGACACACCAGGCACTCACGCATTCAACTAAGAAGATCGCCGGAGAGATCATGGAATTAGTCGCCACACAAGAGGCACGACCGTGGGAACGCCCATTCTGGAAGCCAGTCCACGGTAAAGAAGGCGTCTTCGCATATCTCGTCCTCATTCACGTGCTCGCGGTCGTCGGATTGATTCTGTTCCCTCTGCCTAGTCTCAAAGTTGTTGGTTTGGCGCTCCTGTTCATTGCCTTCGGAGGCCTCGGCACTACGGTCTGCTATCACCGGTTACTGGCCCACAAAACACTCAAGGTCAACAAGTTCGTCGAGCAGTTTCTGATCTTCTGGGCGGTTTTCAACGGTTCCGGGCATCCCGCAAGCTGGGTCGCTTACCACCGGCTCCATCATTCCGTGACGGACACGCCGGACGATATCTCCAGTCCCAAGCAAGGTGGCTTCTGGTGGGCGCACTTGCGCTGGCTTTACCAAACGCAGCCCGCCGACAAGAAACGCTGGGCTCCGGAACTGACACGCGGCATGTACACAGCGTGGGGCTGGCTGGAAACTCCGGTAATTATTCTTTCGATCTTCTCTGGATTTCTGCTCGGTTTTGGTTGGATGGGTTTCTTTTGGATCGGTGCGATTCGCTTGGTCTACACGCTGCATATGCAATGCCTCGTCAATAGCCTTACGCATCTCGGACATGCCCAAGAGGGCATCGAGGATTCCAGCATGAATGTGTGGTGGCTCGGTCCTTTCCAAATTACCGCTTGGGGCGAGAATTGGCACGCGAATCATCACTCGCACGCCGGTTCGGCGCGCCTCGGGCTGCGTTGGTGGCAGACGGACATCGGCTGGTACTTCATCTGGACGCTCGAGCGCGTCGGCTTGGCGCACAGCGTAAAGCGCCCGCGCGTCTCTTAGCTAACGGTGGTTTTCGTCCCGCCAAAACTCGCTCGCCACAATGTTATGATGGCCGGGTGTATGCACAAAAATTCAAAGTAGAAGTCGTGATTCGCGGCCAGAGCCGCGCCTGCCCGCTCGATTGGCTCGACCAATTCTGCATGCGCAACTTCACGAACTCCGCCGATTTTGACGACACGCTTCCTCTCGCGGAGGGTCGGGTCGAAGCCAGCTTGCGGCTGACGCCGGAGCGCTTTGCCGAAGGGCTGGGCGCGTGGCTTACGCAGCGGGGCAAGGGCGAGGGCCAGCCCGTGGTTGTTCGTGTGACTCCGGAATAGTTCCGAATGCAGGCTTGAAAGGGAGTCGATGCGGGCTGTTTGGTATTTCTAGGCGGCAGAGTCGCGCTTCTCGCCGCTGATGGCCGCGCGAATCGCCGGCAGAGCGGCCAGGGTGGCCGCTGCCCCTGCCGCGACCAGGTCTGGCGTCCTCGTGAAATCGTCCCAAACGAAGGGTTTTACGTCGGGCTCAATAATAACGTCGGCCTGCTGGCGCCAAGTGAGATCGGTGTGGCGCTGGATGATGTTAAAGGAGCGGCTGAGCACGTCGGTGAAGGTGCGAGGCTGTTCGAGGTTTCCCGCTTCTAGATAAACGGCAATCACCACGTCTGCTCCAAGAAGCAGCGCGCCTTCCACGGGAACAGGTGAAGTCAGAAACCCATCCACTAATGTGCGGCCTTCATATTGAATGGGCACGAAGAGCCCCGGGTAGGCGCAAGACGCGCGCAGAGGCAGGCCGACAGGGCCGCGCGTGTAGTAGACGGAGACACCTGCGTTGATGTCTGTCGTGGCGATCGCCAGCGGAATGGACATCTCTTCGAAAGTCTTTACTCCCGTGAACTTGGCGAGAAATTTTTCCAGGCGCTGATTGGTCGCCAGGCCCAGCCAGGAGGGCGTCCAGCGGCCGAAATCGGTGAAGCTGGTAGTCGCGCCGATGTGCTCCATCTCATCGAGCGGTGTGCCCGCGCAAAAAGCCGCGCCTATGAGCGCACCGACGCTCGTGCCCGCAACCAAGTCGATGGGTATGCCAGCCTCGCGCAGGATGCGCAAGACACCGATGTGGGCGATGCCGCGGGCAAATCCGCCTGCGAGCGCGAGGCCGACGCGGGGGCGCTCTGCGGGTTTGCGCTCGTCTGGTTCAGCCAGAGAGAGCAGCCTTTCTTTGGCGGACTGCAGCCAGCCGATCGCATCGGTCACTTTGCCTGGGCTCATTCTTACAATACTTTAACGCGGGGCATGCGGCGCGGCCATAGTTCGTTTGACCAGGGGATGGCGGTTTTGTAACCTGTCCACTCGTCTCAATCTCCCGAGAGTGCTCCGGAAAAGGCAAGCCATGAAACGTAGAATCGAGAAGGCGGCAGTGTTGGGCGCGGGGACCATGGGTTCGCGTATCGCCGCGCATTTGGCCAACGCGGGGTTGCCGTGCATTTTGCTCGACATTGTTCCGCCGGATTTGAAGCCCAATGCGCCCGCTGGAGACCGCAACAAGATTGTGCGAGCGGGGCTCGATGCAGCGAAAAAATCGAAACCAGCTGCGTTTTTCGTGCCGGCGCTGGCGGAGAAAGTGTCCATTGGAAATTTTGAGGATGATTTGGCGCGGTGCGCGGAAGCCGACTGGATCATCGAGGTTGTGGCGGAAAACCTCGAGATAAAGAGGAATTTGTTGTCCCGGGTGGCGCAATTCCGCAAACCGGGCGCGATTGTCACCACCAACACATCCGGATTGCCTGTGCATTTGATCGCGGAAGCGATGAGCGAAGAGTTTCAGCAGCACTGGGCAGGGACACATTTTTTCAATCCGCCGCGCTACATGAAATTGGTGGAAGTGATTCCCGGACCGAAAACGTCTAGCGAAGTCCTTGAGACGCTCAGCGATTTTTGCGACCGACGGCTCGGCAAGGGCGTGGTGATTGCCAAGGACACGCCGAACTTCATTGCCAATCGTATTGGAACATTTTCGATGCTGAATGCCATTCGGCTCATGGCAAGTCTAGGGATGACTGTCGAAGAAGTGGACGCCTGTACGGGACCCGCGGTCGGCTGGCCGAAATCGGCGACGTTTCGCACGGCTGATCTCGTCGGGCTGGACGTTCTTGTTCACGTGATCAAGAACATTTATGAAACTGCGCCAAACGACGAGTCTCGCGAAATGTACAAAGTGCCTGCCCTGATCGAAGAGATGGCGCGGAGCGGACGGCTGGGCGACAAAACCGGCCAGGGTTTCTATAAGAAAGTGAAAGGCGAGGGCGAAAAAGAAATTCTGACGCTGGACGTGAACACCATGGAGTACCGGCCGCGGCAGAAAGCGAAATTTGCTTCGCTCGAAATGGGCAAAGCGATTGAGGACACGCGAGAGCGTTTGCGCGCGCTGGTCGGTCCGTTGCTCGAAGGACAAAAAGGCGACAAGGCGCAGCAGTTCATCTGGAGCGGACTGTCGGAGATGTGTCTCTACGCAGCGCGGCGCGTACCGGAAATCTCCGACAGCGTCGTGGATGTGGACCACGCTTTGCAGTGGGGATTCGCGTGGGAGATGGGCCCATTCGAAATGATGGACGCGATCGGCGTAAAGGCTTTCGCGGCGCAGATCCAAAAAGAAGGCCGCGCGCTGCCGCCTCTGATCGAAAAACTGCTCGCGAGCGGCAGAAAAGGGTTTTACGAATCAGAGCTGGGCAAAACGACGGTCTTCGACGTTGCCACCAGTGCGGCAAAACCGCTCGAAACGCCGCCAGGTATCATTATTCTGAAATCGCAAAAGGAAGCGGGACGCGAAGTCGAGCACAATTCCGGCGCCAGCCTGATCGATCTCGGCGATGGCGTGGTGTGCTGCGAATTTCACGCCAAGATGAACGCCATCGGCGCGGATTTGATGTCCATGCTGCACAAGGGGTTGAAGCGCCTGGACACCGATTTTGACGCCATGGTCATCGCCAACCAGGCCGTGAATTTCTCTGTGGGCGCAAACGTCATGCTTATGCTCGTCGCGGCGCAGGAACAGGAATGGGACGAGCTGCACATGGCCGTGAAGCAATTTCAAAATGTGAACCTCGGATTGAAATATGCGCCGAAGCCTGTGGTAGCCGCGCCGCAAGGCATGGCCCTTGGCGGAGGATGTGAAATTGCCCTTCACGCAGCGAAAATTCAGGCAGCCGCGGAAGCGTACATCGGTTTGGTGGAAGTCGGCGTCGGCTTGATTCCCGGTGGCGGCGGAACGAAGGAGATGCTCATTCGCGCCAACGAGCATGCGGCCGGCGGCGGGGACTTGGATTTGTTTCACGGCATGAAGCCCGTCTTCGAAACGATCGCCACGGCGAAAGTGGGCACCAGCGCGGAAGAAGGCCGCTCATTGGGGTTCCTGCGGCGCGAAGACGGCGTCTCTATGAACCGCGACCGGCTGGTAGGCGACGCAAAGGAAGCGGCGCTGGCTCTGGTGCGGGGCGGATACAAGCCGCTTGCGGCAAGCTGGCAAGAAGGCGCGCAGACCACGCAGATCAGAGTGCTCGGCGAACAATTTTTGGCCGGCGCAAAGCTGGTGATTCACATGATGCAGCGCGGCGGCTACATCTCAGACTATGACGCGCACGTAGGCCGCAAGCTCGCGAACATTCTCGCGGGCGGCCCGCTCACATCGCCGCAACTCGTCAGCGAACAGTACGTCCTTGACCTAGAGCGCGAAGCCTTCGTTTCTCTCTGCGGCGAAAAGAAAACGCAGGAACGCATGGCGTTCACGCTCAAAACAGGCAAGCCGCTGAGAAATTAGGCTCGGATTTCGTGCTGAGAACTGCTCAGATCAGCCGCGAGAATATCTGGAACTTATGAATCGCCTCGGGCGTTCGCAAACAATGCGCGGCGCTACGCGACGGGCACGGAGAAATGTTCGTGCGCGATGCGAACTTTGCCAGACGCGTCGCGGTGCATGACGTGTGTCGCCCGGACGGTTTCCAGCTTTTCCGCCATGCGTTTTCCCCCCACATCGCGGCCCGTCGCCTGGAATTGAAACGTGTAGCTCGCGACGCCCGCGTCGTTTCCACACATCACGACGTCGATCGGGCTGAGTTTCAGCTCCATGCGCGTATCCGGGCTGAAGTATTCGCGCGACCGGCGCATCGCGCCCAGCCGTCCCGGCTCGCTGCGGCCCATGGCAATCTGGAAAACGGTGCTGCCCGGCGCATAAAAATCGTTCAGCTCTTCTTCGGATTTTGCCAAAAACGTCGACCAGAAAAGTTCAATGGCCCTGCGGACGTCCTCGGCGGTCAGTTTGGCTACGACGAGAGACATGAGTTGCTCCCAAGCGGACTCGTTCATTCTTTCCTTTGCTACTGTACCGGACAGAGGCGGACTTCTATCAGACGATTCGGTGGCAGTTGCCGAAGAGATAAAGAGCGGGCGGCTGAGCCTGCAGGAAAAATAACGAATAAAAACGCATAGAATCGTACTACAATGACGGTTTCTTTTTAAAGGAAACGGAACACCATGGTTGAGGAGGGCTTGATGTACCGAGCCGCGCTATTGCCGCCGCGAGAAGCGTCGAGAATCCTGGGAATCTCTTACCCCACGCTGAAGCAGTGGATCTACCGTGGGAAAATCAAAACCGTAAAGACCCCCGGCGGGCATCACCGTATCCCGGAAAGCGAAATCGACCGCATGATTCCGAAGAAGCTGGAGCGCGGCGATATCACCTCGCGCCGCGGCAATTTCCGGAAAATCAGCGGACGCAACCAGCTGCATGGCCGCGTGATAGCTATCAAATACAGCGGCTTGTTGGCGCAGATCACCATGGCCATCGGCGAGCAGCACATCACCGCTATCATTACCGCGGATGCCGCGAAAGAGATGCGTCTCAAGCCAGGAGAGAGAGCGGCGGCGCTGATTAAGTCAACGGAAGTGATGATTCTGCGAGTGTGAGTGGGCCATTCCCTGCGACCAACGCTCTACGACCATGGATCGGTGACCTTTGACTGGTGGAGAAAAAATGATAACTCGTCGAGCTCTTTTGGTGATGGCTTTGTTGGCGCTGCTGATCGCGAGAGCCACATCCGCGCAGGAAATCCGCGTGGCCGCCGCCGCCGATTTGAAATTTGCGATGCAGGACGTCGCCGCTCAATTTGAGAAGAAAACGGGAACGAAGGTGGATGTAACTTACGGCTCGAGTGGAAATTTCTTTTCGCAATTGCAAAATGGCGCGCCGTTCGATCTGTTCTTCTCGGCGGACATCGACTATCCGAGAAAACTGGAGTCCACGGGATTCGCCGAGCCGGGGACTCTCTACGAATATGCAGTCGGGCGCATCGCCATCTGGACGCCTGCGGATGCCAAAGTGGATGTAGCTCGCCTCGGATGGAAAGCATTGCTGGACGCAAGTGTGCAAAAAATAGCCATCGCCAACCCGGAGCACGCTCCATACGGGCGCGCCGCGGTCGCTGCCCTTCAAAAGGCAGGCATCTACGAGCAAGTGAAACCCAAGCTGGTCTACGGAGAAAATATCTCGCAGGCCGCCCAGTTCGTGCAATCCGGGAACGCGCAGGCGGGTGTTGTGGCGATGTCGCTAGCCGTTTCGCCCGGGATGAAAGACGGCAAACGCTGGGAGATACCAGCAGACATGCATCCGCCGATCGAGCAAGCCGTCATCGTTCTCAAGAGCGCCGCAAACAAAGAGAGTGCTCGTTCCTTTTTGGATTTTGTGAAGAGCGAAGCCGGGCGCGCTACCCTCGCGAAATATGGTTTCACGTTTCCATCCGCCGTCGCCTCTGCGCCTCCTGCCAGCTCCACAAATAAATAAGTATGGACGCTCTTTTGCTCTCCCTCCGCCTCGCCCTCTACGTTTCCGCCATTCTTCTGGCGGGTGGACTGCCGCTCGCCTATTGGCTAGCCTATTCGAATTGGCGCGGCAAGTTTTTGCTGGAAGCGGTTGTGGCACTGCCGCTAGTGTTGCCGCCGACAGTGCTCGGATTCTATGTGCTCGTCGCCATGGGGCCGCGCGGCCCGCTGGGGAAATTCTGGCAAACCTTTTTTGGCCATGGTTTGGCGTTCACGTTCGCAGGTCTGGTCCTTGCTTCCGTGCTCTACAGTCTGCCGTTCGCTGTGCAGCCCCTCATCGCCTCCTTCGAGTCTGTCGATCGCAAACTCCTCGACGCTTCCGCTGTACTGGGCGCTGGCCGCCTGAGAACGTTTTGGCGCGTCATCCTTCCTCTCTCGATTCCCGGCATCGTAACTGCGCTCGTGCTCAGCTTTGCCCACACCATGGGCGAATTTGGCGTGGTGCTGATGGTCGGCGGCAATCTGGCAGGAGTGACGCGCACCGTCTCGATCGATATCTACGATCACGTGCAATCGCTCGAGTACGCCGAAGCGAATCGCATGGCGCTCGTGCTGCTCGCAATCTCATTCGCGGTTTTGTCCGTCGTCTATGCCGTTAATCGCCAGGTAGGCCGTCAAATTGGACGCCGTCTGTGGACCCCGTGGACGGCGAAATAAGCGCGAGCATGCTCACGGCGCGCGCAAAGCTGGCTCGAACTCGCGAAGGCTCTCCGCCGTTCGTCCTGGATGTTTCTGTCGAAGTTCCTCCAGGCATCACCATTCTTTTTGGTCCTTCCGGCGCCGGCAAATCCACACTGCTCGATTGCATCGCGGGATTGGCGCGTCCTGACGAAGGACGCATTGTCACCGGCGAAGAAGTGCTCTTCGATTCACAGGCCGGCATTAATTATCCGCCGCAGGTGCGGCGCATCGCCTACGTGTTTCAAACGCTGGCGCTCTTCCCGCACATGAGCGCCGAGCAAAACGTCTCCTACGGACTCAATGGTTTGCCGCCGGACGAGCGCGCCGCGCGCGTGGAAGTTATCCTGAAAGCCTTTCGTGTGGACAAACTGCGCACGCAGAAGCCCGCGGAAATCTCTGGCGGCGAACGCCAGAGAATTGCGCTGGCGCGCTCTCTCGTAACACAGCCCCGCGTCTTGTTGCTCGATGAGCCGCTGACCGGGCTGGACGCCGAACTAAAAGCTTCGATCGTCGAGGACCTGCGCGCGTGGAACGCGGCGTTGCGCATCCCGATTTTGTACGTGACGCACGCCCGCGAAGAAGTGGACGCGCTCGGCAAGCGAGTGATCGCGATGGATAATGGGAGCGTTTTAAGCACGGGAACGCCCCTCGAGGTACTGGAGGCGCCGCGGCACAGACGGCTGGCGCAAGCCGCCGGTTTTGAAAATCTCCTCAGTGGAACGGTCGTCGATCTGCGCGTTGCCGATGGCGTGATGCGCGTCCGTCTCGAGGAAAGCCGCTGCGAAATCGAAGTGCCGCTCGGCTACGCGGCCGCAGGGGACCGCGTACGCGTGGCCATTCGCGCCGGCGACATTCTACTCGCAACCTCTCAACCACACGGCCTGAGCGCGCGCAACGTCATCGAAGGTAAAATCGTCGCGATGGAACCGCGCGGCACTCTGGTTCGCGCCCGTGTCGATTGTGGCGTGGAATTTATCGTGCATGTCACGCCGGGAGCCGTCAGGACGCTTGAGCTTGCAGATGGAAGCCGCGTCTGGCTTGTCCTGAAGACGCACTCCTGCCATCTGGTCGAGGAATGATTGCTCTCAAAGCTCCGCGCCTGCGAGTCCTTCAGGATTTTGGTTTGCTCGCCGCGGTGGCTGGCGTGGAAAATTTTATTTCCGCAGCTTCAAGCGTATCGCCGTTCGGCTTTGCGTGGATGAGCACTCGATCGCCTACCGCAAGGTCGGCAAGTTTCGCTGGTTTGTCCTGACTGGGGTCGGATGGCGTCCCAGGCTGGTTTGCAACATGAAGGACGTAGACGGTCGACGACACAATCTTCACCTCGACCGACTTTCCGTCGGCCGTTTTCACGAAGACCGAACTTGCAGTGATTTTCTCCACCGTTCCGCTGACGTGTTTCATATCGCCGTGTGCAAAAGCGGCGCCGCAGACAACGGCGAGCGACAAAACGAATGCCGCGAAGCGAACTTTCATACCCATCTCCTCGGGCTCGACCCTATTCAAACAGTATTCCACGATCGCAGGAAACGCAACTCGCCGTGCTGCCCGGCATGCTCCGAGACTTTTTCAACCCGCTAATGATGATGCAATTCCGCGGGAGGTGCCGGTGTCTTTCCATTCAAAAAATCATTCTCTTGCTGCTCCTCGAGAAGGTCAGCGGGGCTCTTTGGATTATTGCGCTCCATCTCGATGCGCTCGTCCGCGGTCAATTGCGGCAAGTGGCGGATGAACAGCACGAGCTTCCAGCTGTCTTCCGGCGAGCTGTGGCGGGTAGAAAACGCCGGCATCCCCGTGAACCGCACGCCGTTCTCGATGATCCAAAATAGTTCGCCATCGGAGAGCTTTTGCGTTTCCGCGAGCCGCAGATCCGGCGGCTTGGGGTAAAGCCCGCTTCCCATCATTGTGTCGCAACTGCCGTCGTTGCCGTGGCAGATGGCGCAATGGTCAGCGAAGTGCAGCCTGCCGTCCCGCAAGTTTTCCTCGGTGGCCGCCACCGGATTCACCAGCGATCGCGCCTCGCTCGGAAGCGCCATGTGTCTGGCCCTCCTCGCCATCATCACCTCGATCGCAGAGGGTGTCGCTTTTGCGCTCACGCCATTATGCAGCAGCGAATACGCCATGAAGGCAACAGCAAGCACCACAGCGCTCAGCAAAATCAATATAAGAGTTCCGCGTTTCATGGTGGGCAACCATGTTAGACGACGCGAGCCATGCCGTGCCAGTCCGGATTTATTCGCCCCCGTCGATCCGTCCACTCGCACCTGCAGACTTCGACCGCCTCTGGTAGGATACGCCGAGATATGCGAAACAAAATCTATCCGAGCCCGGATTCGGCCGTGGACGATATTCGAGACGGCGCTCGCATCATGTTCGGCGGATTCGGTGGCGCGGGATTTCCCAACAACTTGATCCAGGTGCTCGCCCAGAAGGGCACGAAAGGTATCACCGCCATCAGCAACAATTGCGGAACGCGTGACGGCGAACTGGGATTGATGTTCAAGAACGGCCAGATCCGCCACGTGATCGCTTCGTTTCCTGGCCCGCACTCGAATCATTTTCAGGAACAGCTCGCGGCCAAAAAGGTGACGCTCGAACTCGTGCCGCAGGGAATTCTTTGCGAACGCATGCGCGCGGCTGCCGCAGGCCTATGCGCCTTTTACACAACCGTCGGCGTCGGCACGGAAGTGGCGGCTGGAAAAGAAGAGCGCGTCATCGAAGGCAAACGCTGCATCCTCGAAATACCCATTCACGCCGACTATGCTCTCATCAAGGCGGAGACGGCCGACGAGCTTGGCAATCTCACCTATCGTCTCGCCGCGCGGAATTTCAATCCCATTATGGCCATGGCTGCAACCACCACCATTGTGGAGGTCGACGAAATCGTGCCGGTCGGCGCCATCAAACCCGAGCATGTCGTGACCCCCGCGATCTTTGTGCACCGCATTGTGCAAGCCAAAGGAATCCGCTATGCCGGATAAGCCGCGGCTGACTCGCGAACAGATCGCGCACCGTGCCGCCATGGAATTGCCCGATGGCGCGTACGTAAATCTTGGCTGGGGCATCCCCAATCTCATCGCCGATTATCTGCCGAAAAATGTCGAGGTTTATTTTCACAGCGAGAACGGCATTCTAGGCATGGGGCGGCGCGCCAGACCCGGCGAAGAAGACTACGACCTGGTCGATGCCATGAAGGTTCCGGTGACGCTGATACCGGGCGCATCTTTTTTTCATCAAGCCGACGCGCATCTCATGTCGCGCGGCGGTCATCTCGATGTCGCCGTCCTTGGCGGATTTCAAGTTTCGGAAAAAGGCGATCTCGCCAACTGGAGAATTCCCGGCGCCCAAGGCTCCGGCGGCATCGGCGGCGCGATGGACATTGCCGCTGGCGCTAAGAAGCTCATCGTTTGCATGGAACACACCACCAAGGAAGGCGCGCCAAAAATAGTGCGCCAGTGCACTTACCCGCTGACGAGTCTGGCATGTGTCGACACCATCGTCACCGATCTAGCCGTCATCGATATAAGGCCTGAAGGCTTGATGCTGCGCGAGATCGCGCCGGGATGGGATATCGAAGGATTGCAGAAACTCACCGGAGCGCCCCTCATGTGGTCGGGCCGCGCGCTGGAAATGAAATTTCTGTGAGCGCTCGCGCCAGGGTTCTGCACTCCGTAAACGCGGGTCAAAGCTGCGCGGTCCGCTTCGCGCGTGTTACAGTTTGGGTGTTCAGGGCGATTTTATAGAATCGTCAGGGGGAAGCCATGGCTGAAAATATTCCGGAAAAATACGCCGACTTGTTGGAAAAACCGGCGTTCGGCAATCTCGGCACCATCATGAAGGACGGCAGCCCGCAAGTGACGCCGATCTGGGTGGACTACGACGGAAAGTACGTCCGGTTTAATTCCGCGCTCGGCCGCGTGAAGGACAAAAACGTCCGGCGCGATCCCCGCGTTTCGGTTTCGTTGCAGGATCCGTCCAATCCTTATCGCTACCTGGAAATTCGCGGCCGGGTCGTTGAGATCACGCAAACCGGTGCCGACGACCACATCAACAAACTCTCGCAAAAATATCTCGGCAAGCCCGTCTACCCGTTCCGCCAACCCGGCGAAGTGCGCGTCCTCTATAAGATCGAGCCAGAAAAAGTCAGCTCTATGGGATAAAAGAAACGCGCTTGTGCTAGCTCGCCAACGCTACAAACGCGCGGCAACCCGCGCGGCGATGTGGCCGTCGGCGGTGCGAAAAACCAGCACGAGGCTGTCCGTCAAGGGAACGCCCCCGGCGGGAATACCGAATTCGTAGGACCACAGATACCGCTTGGGCAATTCTGCTTCGAGATTCGTTGCGTACGGCTCGATGGGATCCACGGAAACGTGCACGATCGCCACCTTCTCCGCTGGGCGCAGATCCACTCCATGTTTCCAATACAGCGTAAGCTTCATCGAGTGCATGGATTCCTGAGTGAGATACACGCCGGTGCCTACCGGCTGAAGGCCAAAACCGCACGGCTGATCGTGGATCTTCAGCGAAAGCAAAAGCTTATCGGGGAAGTTCGTGACTTCGGCCGCGCCGAGCCGAAAGATGGTTCCGTCATCGTTGTCGTAGGACTTCAGCTCATTGAAAAATCCCGCGGAGGTGACGCGGCCGTTGATGCGAAAGCACGGGCCGTTGGGAATGCCGCCGTCGCCGGCGAGAAACACCCCGCCGTAGTAATTCTGGATGCTCGTTTCGAGCGGCTTGGCATGTTTGGATTTTTTTTGAGATTTTGTGTCCTTCGGCGGAGCGTTTTGCGATTGCGAGTTCTCTGATTGCGCGGTGGCGGCGAAACACAAAAAGAATCCGGCGAGGGCAAGGCAGCAATTTCGTCGAAGGTGTGCGCCCATGGCAGTCGTCCAACGCCGTTATTTTACTCCCGCAGGCTGGGCCTTGAGAAGAAAGCTTATGCCGTCCGTCGTATAGGAGGCTTTGCCGCCTTCGAGGGGTTTGGCTTCGACGCTTCCGGCGCGGACGGCTTCGATGGCGGCGACCAGCCTCGGTAAAATGCTCGGATCGGCCACGGGCACATTGTGCGCGCCGAGGACGAGTTTAATTTGCGGCGCGAGATCGGCGAGCCACTTTACTGACGCGACGTAGGCGTCAAGATTTGTTTCGGGGCGGAAGAGCCAAATCGGTCCGGGATAGTACGTGTCGCCGGTGAACAGCAGGCCGTTGGCGCGGTCGACCAGGCAGATCGCGTCCGGCGTGTGGCCGGGCGTCGAAATGATTTCTAGGACGCGGCCACCGCCGAGATTGATCTTGAAACCGTTGTGGACGAAGAGCGAGATGTGCCACGGCTTGGTGGCGTAGGCCTTAGGATCAAAACCTCTTGGCAGATCGCCGCAGATCATCCCGGGGGCCAGTTCTTCCTGGGCGGCGTCGCGCGAGCCTTTGGCGTTCTGGCGGGTGAAATCCGTGTCCATCCCGAAGATAAAGGTGAAGAGGGAATTGCCGCCGACGTGGTCGTTGTGCGTGTGCGAGTTAAGCACGACGACGGGCCGGCTCGTCAATTGCGTGACGACTTTATGAATATTGGCAATGCCCATGCCGGTGTCGAAGAGCAGCGCCTGCTTGGTGCCGACGATCAGATAGGAGATGACTTCTTCCGCTTGGTGCGGCTCGTAAATCGCAAAAACTCCCGGAGCGACTTTGTACACTTCAAACCATGGCTCGCTGGGAAGAACACGTTCGAGCGATTTGTATTCCGGGCGGGGGAGGGCTTTGCACCAGTCCGGGCTGATGGTTTGCGGCGGCTCCGCGAGCAGCCTGGGCATTAGGGGCGCAGCATGCTGCGCCCCTACCAAGGCTTGAACCTGCGCGTTGAGGGGACTGGACGCTGGCAGAAATGGAAGGCAAAACGCGAGCATCGCCGTCGCAACTCGCGAGCGATTTCCAAACCTTGCCATTCCGAAGGCGGTTCTTGCCCGAGGAATCTGCTGTTTCTCGGCGCGTCCAAAGAAAGAAAAAGCAGATTCCTCGCTTCGCTCGGAATGACAAATGTGGGTGTTGGTCATTTCGAGACCCCGGAGACGAAGATAGATTTGGGAATCATCATGTGCACGCCTTTGTTGCCGTCGACTAGTTCGGTGATGTGGAGGTCGGCGGCGACGCTGGCTAGCATGTAAGCGTCGTCGGGCGAGAGATGCTTTTCGGTGACGAGGAAATCGATCATTTCGCGGACGGCGAGTGTGGCGCAGGCGTTCAGGTCGTCGTTGAGGCCCATGGTGATGTAGTGCGTGGGCGTTTCGGCGCGCGGCCACTTCAGGTGCATGTCTTTGCGCACGATGAATTGCAACGTGCCGACGAGCGAAGTTTCCATCGCGGTAATGTCCACTTCGCCGTCACCCTGTCCGGCGTGGCCGTCGCCTACTTCAAAGAGTGCGCCCGGCGCGTGCACCGGAATGTAGAGTGTGGTGCCGGCGACGAGGTCTTTGTTATCCAGATTGCCCGCCATGATCCACGGCGGAGCGCTGTTGAAGCGGCCCGCGCTTTCCGGCGGCGCGTCGCCCATGCTGCCGAAAAAAGGATGCAGCGGAATCTCGATGCCCGGCGCGAATTTCGCCACCATGCGCTGCGCATCCAGCGGAATAATTTTCATTTTCGCGTAAGGATAGTCGTCCGGCAGAAAGCCGCGCCCCGGTCCGAACGCGTTGTACGCATAAGGAATCGCCAGCTTGATCGCTAGAATTTTAACTTCCAGCACGTCGCCCGGCTGTGCGTCCTCAATATAAATCGGTCCCGTCAAAATGTGCCCGCCCGGCCCTTTGTCTTTCACCTGGTCGGTAATATCGCGGAGCGATTGCTCCACCTGCTCCGGCGGCAAGCCCGCATCCTCCAGCCGCTTCGGGCTGTTCGTGATCAGCGTATCAATCTGCACGGTATCGCCCGACTTGACGCGCAACACCGGCGCCGCCTTCGCGTCGTAGTAACCCCACGCCACCGTCTTCGGCGTCGCCTTCAGTGTGTAAGTTGCTTGTGCATTCAGTGTCACAGCGCAAAAAGCAAACACAGCGCCAAGAGTCGTAAGACTCGCCGCAATACTTGGTCGGCTCATGTCACCTCCGTAGTGAAACATTCGAGCACCAGTTCTCCCCAACATAAATTCATCCCCGTTCAACCGAATCTATCCGTTGGACCCAATTACTTCCTACGAAAGCCACATAATGACTTCCTTTTCGATCTGCCAACTTCCGTCCTTTTTCGACAGCACGAAGAACCTGCCGGAGCCGTTTACGAATCCAGCCTGCCGCGCCACATACAAAAGACCTTGATTTTTCTTCGAGTTGAACCCAACGCGTGAGAAGGAGATAGCTCCGGGTGATTCAGGATACTCCTTGTAGAACTCGTTCCAGCCTTCTGGATTGGGCTTTTCGCCAGCGCTATCAAATATCTTACGCAGGTCGGCCTCTGTGACCAGCGAATAAGGGACCGACAAGGTGAGCTTCTCATTGAGTCGGTAAGGTTCGTTATTCTTTGCACTAAAATCCGCGGAAGTCTCCTTATCGACTTCAGGTCGCGTTGCCCCGCTGAATGTTATTCCCGCCCGATAGCCGATGAAGGCACTCTTGTGTTCGCAGTTCGTTTCAGCGGCAATGACATACCCTTTTACGCTCTCGTCGAAGTATCTCGCTCTTAAGACTACTGCATATATGACATATTCTTCAGGGACCACAACTGATTGGCGCAATTCCTGCTGAGGAAAGACGCCACCAGCCACGCCTGCAAGCACACCAGCTACTAGCGCGATAACGAAAGCGACACGGGTGCCAACCGCGAGAGCCCTGCCGAGAAGGGGCGCAGCATGCTGCGCCCCTACAAAGCGCGCGTGATGGAGTGATGGCGTCATGGATGCGTCATGTCCTCGGGTTTGACGAGGGCGTCGAATTCTTCGGCGGTTACGTAGCCGAGATTGATGGCGGCTTCGCGGAGGCTGATGTGGGAGTGATGAGCGGCTTTGGCGACTTGGGCCGCGGCGTCGTAGCCAATTTTGGGGGCGAGGGCGGTGACGAGCATCAGGGAATTATGGACGTAGTGTTCGATTTGGGTGGCGTTGACTTCGATGCCTTGGACGCAGTGGGCCACGAAGCTGTTCATGGCGTCGGCGAGGAGTTCGACGGAGTGGAGATAGTTGAAGATGATGACGGGCTTGAAAACGTTGAGCTCGAAATTGCCTTGCGAGCCGGCGAAACCGATGGCGGCGTCGTTGCCCATGACTTGCACGGCGACCATGGTGATCGCTTCGGCCTGGGTGGGATTTACCTTGCCGGGCATGATGCTCGAGCCGGGCTCATTTTCGGGAAGAATGAGTTCGCCGAGGCCGCAGCGGGGGCCAGAAGCGAGCCAGCGAATGTCGTTGGCGATTTTCATGAGCGAAGCCGCAAGCGTTTTCAGCGCGCCGCTCGCGAAGACGAGTTCGTCGTGGGCGCTGAGCGCGGCGAATTTATTGGGATGCGAGCGGAAGGGCAGGCTGGTCAGCTCGGCGATTTTTTTCGCAGCGCGTTCGGCGAATTCGGGATGCGCGTTGAGGCCAGTGCCGACAGCAGTGCCGCCGATGGCTAGATCGTAGAGGCCGTCGAGAGCCATGGCGATGCGGCCGCCGTCGCGGTCGAGCAGATTGACGTAACCGGAAAATTCCTGGCCGACGGTGAGTGGCGTGGCGTCCTGCAAATGCGTGCGGCCGATTTTTACGACGCCGGCGAATTCCCTGGCTTTGGCGTCGAGCGCGTCGCGAAGTTTTTTTACGGCAGGGAGAAGCTTCTGACGCGTTTCCGTGGCAGCGGCGATGTGCATGGCGGCGGGGAACGTGTCGTTCGAAGATTGCGACATGTTTACGTCGTCGTTGGGATGGATGGGCTTTTTGCTGCCCATCGCGCCGCCGGAAATTTCGATGGCGCGATTGGAGATGACTTCGTTGACGTTCATGTTGGTTTGCGTGCCGCTACCGGTTTGCCAGATGCGCAAGGGGAAATGCTCGTGGAGCTTTCCGGCAATGACTTCGTCGGCGGCTTGGGTGATGAGCGCGGTTTTGTCGGCGGGGAGCTTGCCGAGGTCCTGGTTGACGAGCGCGGCGGCTTTTTTGAGGATGCCGAAGGCGCGGATCAGCTCGGGGGGCATGGTGTCCTTGCCGATGGCGAAATGGATGAGTGAGCGGGCGGTCTGCGCGCCGTAGTAGCGGTCGGCGGGGACGTCGATCTTGCCCATGGAGTCGGACTCGGTGCGGGTCACGATGGACGCAGTGTCGATGGTTCTAGACATGATGGCTCCTGGAGTTGGTCGGGTAAATCTTACCTTGAAATGATGAGGAGCGAGTGAGTAGTGGGTCGTGAGTAGTGAATAGTGAAAGAGGGGAGGTGGCGGGGATCGGTTTGCGTGTGCCGGCTGAAGTCGCGGCTTGGTGGAATGGGGATTTTAACGCCCCGACCGAGTCGGGGCAGGCGCCGGGCACAGAGCACACAGAGAAGACGGAAGAGCGGGAGAAAAAGTGGCGCTCGATGAGTAAGTGGCGACGACGTGGAGTCCGCTTGTATCCTTGCCCCGGCACCCCCACCCCGGGTGTCCGCGAGTTATGAAGTAAGCATATGAGGGGGTTGGGGTTGCGGGAATTCCTGCGCGTGCGCAGGCGCGCCGCGTGGCGGGTAACTAGCTGGCCAACTTTGGGGTTAGCTGCGGGGCCCCTCCCCCCTGGTTTTTTGTAAACGTTGTTCCTAAAGGAGTTGAAGTGGAGTGGAATCAACAGTTGTGAAAGTGTTGATTGTGAAGGGGTTAGGAGAGAACGGTTTTTATGAAATGGTAATCTGGGTGGCGCTGAAGATTTTGCGGGAATTTGAAGGACCGCGCGGCGGTGGGGCATGACTTGCGGGGCAGAGACAAGAAGCAATGCCCGAATCGACTCAAGCAATATAACACATTATTACTATTTGTCAAGAATAAACACTAAGTCGTTTGGATGGAGGAGGATAGAAGGTGGCAATTCGAACTGGCATCTGCTTCGTAAGTCTTGCGCGGTGCGTGCTGGGAATGTAGGCTTGCTCAACCCTTGTGAATCCAAACGCTTACATCATTGCAGGGCCGAATGGGGCGGGGAAGACGACGTTCGCTCGGGAGTTCCTGCCAAATTATGCGAATTGCAGGATTTTCGTTAATGCGGATTTGATTGCGCAGGGGATGGCGCCATTTTCGCCGGAAAGCGCCGCTTTTCGGGCGGGAAGGCTGATGCTAGAGGAAATCGCGTTTCACGCTGACCGCGGAGTGGATTTTGGGTTTGAGACTACGCTTGCGGGGAAGGGGCACTTGCAGGTTGTGCGTGGGTTGAAGAAGCGTAGGTACGAAGTGCATATTTTCTATCTTTGGGTGCCTAGCGCGGAGTTGGCGTTGTCGCGTGTGAGAGAAAGAGTTTTGCGTGGGGGGCACGACATTCCGGAGGTGGTCGTGCGGAGGCGGTTTGAGCGCTCGATCCGGAATTTCTTGGGGGAGTACCGGTCGCTGGCTG
>DATMKS010000074.1:0-25559 GCA_035571045.1 Verrucomicrobiia bacterium | reverse complement strand
AGGAGCGGGCACGTTTTCCGCCGCATCGCAACCGTTCGGCGTGCTGACCGAGAGGCAAACCGACGACCGCGAGATCCGGACGCGGGAACGGACTGGCAACCGCTCGCTGGTGCTGTTCGAGCGCGGCGACGAGGTGACGGTGCAAGCCGGCGAAGAGGGCATCCGGTTTCTGCTGGTCTCCGGCAAGCCGATCGAGGAGCCGGTGGCCTGGTACGGGCCGATCGTGATGAACACGCAAGAACAGTTGCAACAAGCGTTTAAGGATTTGGAAAAGGGGACGTTTTTGAAAGGTCAGAAATAAAGGAAATAAGGGTAATTCAGGATAGACAGGAGGCTGCCGGGACGTAGAGGATAGTAAGGACCAGAAGAGAGGTGATGAACATGCGTCGATGGCTTGGAATAGCGGGGATGGCGTTGGGAGCGGCGGTCTTGGCAAGTGGCTGCTCAGGCGATTCAGCCGAGCGCGAAAAGACGATTCGAGAGGAAGCCGCGAAAGCTGCGGCCCAAGCCAAGCCCGCGGTGGAGGAGGCGGGGCGTGCTGTGAAAGCGGCGGTCGACGGTGCCAAGGAAGGCTGGGAAAACGGCACAAAGCAGACAGTTGACCTGAACTCCGCCAGTGAAGACGACTTGACGGGATTGCCGGGAATTGGAAAGCACGAGGCCAGGCGCATCATCGTAGGCAGGCCGTATCACGACAAACACGACCTGGTTAGCAAGAAGATTTTGAGCGCCGCAACCTACGAGAAGTTGAAGGATGACGTTAGCGTGAAGTAGGCGCGACCCGCTTAGGTCACTGTTCGCGCAAGGCGACGACTGGGTCAACGCGCGTGGCGCGGAGAGCCGGAACGTAGCTGGCCACGAAGGCCACGAAAAGCAGCATGGCAGAGACGGCCGAAAGAGTTACGAAGTCGGTGGACTTGACTCCGTAGAGCATAGAGCCCAAGCCACGAAAAAGTAAGAACGAAAGCACAATTCCCACCGCAGTTCCGATGAGCGCCATGTTCATTCCCTGTTTCAGGATCATGCCAAGCACGTTCGAGCGCTGCGCTCCGAGTGCCGTGCGAATGCCAATCTCGTGCGTGCGTTGGCTGACGGAATAGGAAACGACGCCGTAGACGCCGACCGACGCGAGAATCAAACCAAGAACGCCAAAGGTGCCGACAAACATCACGCCAAGTCGTGCGGGAAAAAGAGCTTTGCCGTATTGAACTTGTTCGTCCATGGTGGTCACGTTGAAGACAGGCAAACCGGCATCAAGCTGGGCAATTTGGTCGCGGACGGCGGCGACAAGCCGCTGCGGATTGTCCTGCGTGTAGACGAACAGGTTGGCGCCGGAATTGTAGCTTTGCGCTATGGGGAAATAAGCGTAAAGCTGCGGCTTTTCGTAGAGAAAAAGATACTTGCCGGTGCGTGTAAGGCCAACGACCTGGATAGGCGGGCCGTCTTTTTTTGTGCGAAACACTTTGCCGATAGGATTCTGGCCAGGCCAGATTTCCTTGGCGAAGGTTCCGTTGATGACGGCGACATGGGGAGCTGCGGCGTTGTCGGCTTCGTTAAATTCGCGGCCCTGGATTACAGGAGTGCCGGCAGTGCGAAAGTAGCCAGGCTGGACGCTGTCGTCAAAAGCGGCTTGCGTTTTTGATTTGTCGTCATTGGGCTGGCCTTCAGGGAAAATGTTGTCGAGCGAGTTGTCATTGCCCATAGGGATGCAGGAGGCAATGGCGGCGTCGCGAACGCCCGGAAGCGAGCGCACGCGCTCGGTCAGCTGCTTGAAAAATTGCTGGCCGCGTTCTTCGCTGTAGCCCTGCAGACCAACATCCAAGGACATCAAGATGGTGTGGTCGACACGAAAGCCCATGTCCACGTTGGCAGAGTTCCGGAGGCTGCGAATGAAAAAGCCGGCGCAGGCAAGAAGAAGCAGACAAACAGCTAGCTGCGCGACGACCAGGGTGTTGCGAAAGCGATGATGGCCTGCCGACGCTCCCCCTGACCGGCCGCCAGCTTTGAGCGTGTCCCCCAAATCCGTGCGCGAGGCCTGCAGCGAGGGAACCAAACCGGCGACCATGCCGGTTATGAGTGCTGCCAGAAAAGTGAACATAAAGATTCGCCAGTCCATGCGCAGATCAAATAGTTTCAGCGGGATGTCGGTCGGAATGCGCACGGACATCAGCGCCATGGCGGCCCAACGTGCGAAGACGAGACCGAGAAGGCCTCCAAGGACTGAGAGCAAGACAGTCTCCGTCAACATTTGGCGGATCATTCGCCCGCGGGTAGCGCCGAGCGCAGTGCGGGTGGCGAACTCTTTTCTGCGGCCGTTGGCGCGGGCCAGAATAAGATTGGCGACGTTGGCGCAGGCAATGAGGAGGACTAGCCCAACGAGCAACATGAAGACGAGCGCGGCTGTGGACATGAAACCAGCCACCAAGCCGGGCTCCGGACGGGCCTTGAGCTCCGGTATAACGAGCAACGACATGCCTTTGTGTGAGTCCGGGAATTCGTGAGCCAAACGATGATCGAGGGGGTCGGCGGCTGCCATCGCCTGTGCGACGGTCACGCCCGGCTGGAGCCGGCCAAGAACGCGAAGGTAGGAAGCGCCGCGCTTGTTGAGGTCGTCAGCCTGGTTCGGGTAGAGAAGGCCCATGGTCGTGAGTGGAATATAGAAGTCAGGCTCGAGGAAATAGTAAGCGCCGCGAAAACTTTCGGGAGCGACTCCGATAATCGTAAACGAATGGTTGTTGACCAGAACGTTGTGGCCGACGACAGCGGGATCACCGCCGAAACGCTTCTGCCAGAATTTATAGCTGAGAACCATTAGGGGATCTTTACCGGGGACCCAGCCCTCGTCCGCGGCGAATGTACGGCCTCGGACCGCGTCGAACCCAAGCATGGAAAAGTAATTGCCGCTGACCATTTCGCACCAAGCGCGCTCGGGACGTCCCTCGGTCCCGAAATTCACGGGGGTCGGGCTATATGCAATGAGGTCGGAGAAAACCGCCTTGAGCTGGCGATAGTCCTGAAAGTCGGGGTAGGAAAGGTTGAGCGGGAAATCGAAATTGGGAGTCTTGGAAGCCAAGATCACGAGCTGCTGGGGGTCTTTTACCGGGAGCGGTCGCCAGAGTACGCCATTGAAAACGCTGAAGATGGCGGTGTTTGCGCCAATGCCGAGACCGAGCGCGAGCATGGCGATGAGCGTGAAGCCGGGACTCTTCCAGAGCATGCGAAACGCGTAGCGCAGGTCTTTCCAGAAAGTTTCCATGGGTGTCCCCTCGCCGAAGTCTATAGAAGTAACGACTGAGCGCCCCGAAAGGTTCCATCCGAACCGAACCGTCCCGAGAAAGGGGCAAGAAATATGCCTCTTCGGGGACTGGTTGGGGAGAAAGGCCGAAAAGGTTTATCCACTTGCGGACATGGGCCTTTCGAGAGGAGAATGCGCAGCGTGAAAACCATAACCCGGCTCGCACTTTTCTGCCTGCTCGCCACTGCCTGCTTTGCCCAAAACAAAAAAGAGGACGCGGTCAAGCCGGCGCAGTCCCTTCCAGAACTCCAGAAGCAACTGGAAAAGATCCTCGAGGATACGCATACACCAGGTGTGTCCGTCGCGATCGTGCACCGCGACGGTCCCGAATGGATTGCGGGGCTCGGCAAATCGGATGTAGCCGCCAACCGCGCTACAACTGCGGACACGCAGTTCCGCATCGGCTCGACTTCCAAGGCCTTCGCGTCACTCTCCATTCTGAAGCTGTCGAATGAGGGCAAGCTTTCGCTGCAAGACTCCGTGCACAAACTGGCTCCCGAGGTGTGGTTTGAGAATCCCTGGGAGGCGACGGACCCCGTACGGGTCGTTGATCTTCTGGAGCACACTACCGGATGGGACGATATGCACCTGCGCGAATACGCCAAGGACGACCCCGCATTGAGCCTTGGCGATGCCCTTGATTATGACCACCACTCGCGCATCTCACGCTGGCGGCCGGGCACTCGCATGGCTTACTGCAACTCCGGACCTGCGGTGGCCGCGTACATCGTCGAGAAGGTTACCGGCCAAAAATTCGAAGATTACGTCAGCAAGAATTTCTTTGATCCCATCGGAATGAAGACAGCAACCTATTTTAAGCCGACCTCGGGAATGCTAACAAACCTCTATCACGCCGACGGAAAGACCACCTATCCTTACTGGAACGTGGAGTATCGTCCGGCAGGCTCAATCAACGCATCGGCAAAGGACATGGCAGCCTACGTCCAGTTCTATCTCAATCGGGGCACGGTAAACGGCATGGATGTGATCCCAGCCGCTTCCATTGATCGGATGGAAATGCCGACGCGCACCTGGGCGGCAAAAGAGGGATTGAAAGCCGGATATGGTCTGAGCAACTACTGGAGCGTCAACGAGGGCTTCGTGTACCACGGGCACGACGGAGGTGTTGCGGGAGGCCTGACCGATATGGCGTATATGCCCGAGAACGGTGTGGGCTACTTCTACAGCATCAATGCAGGAAATGGCGACGCATTTGGAAAGATTGGCGAGACGATTCGCGCCTACATGACGCGCAATCTCGAAAAGCCACCGTTGCCACCGGTGGCGGCGTTGACTGCCAATGCCGCGGCGTACAGCGGTTGGTACCAGCCGGACTCGACGCGCTCGGAGCTTACTCATTTCCTCGAACGCGTGCTGGGAATAGCACGGGTCCGCTTTGACGACGGCAAACTTTTCGTCAGTTCTCTCGGCGAAAAAAACCAAATGTTCGTCCCCGTTACAGATAAGCAATTCCGGTCGGTCCCCAAAAAAGGTCTGCCGGATTCCATAGCCACCGTTGCATTGCTCACACCCAACACCGATGGCCAATTCATTCAGGTCGGCGCCGGCATGGCAACGATGAAGCGCATCCCAGCATTCCTGGCGATCTTCGAGATCGCCCTCATTTGCTGGTTCGTACTCGCGGTCGTTCTTGTCCTTCTGTACGCACCGTTCTGGATCCTGGGCGGACTAAGCAAAAAGCGCCGCCGTCCAGCGGAGCGCGGCATGCGATTGTGGCCGCTCGTCGCGGTGCTGAGCTTGCTAGCGGTGGTGGTCATCTTCAGCGCGGCCAGTGATGATCTTATTCCGCGGATGGGAAATCTAACGGGGTGGTCAGCCACCTTCTTTCTGGCGACTGTGGTTTATGCACTCGCCACTCTTGCCGGGGCCGTTTCCTTGTGGCGCGCACCCAAAGAAGGCGTGCGAACGGGAGTCCGCGGATTTTCGACGGTTGTCATCCTTGCACTCCTGATCGCCGCTGCGTACTTTGCCTATTGGGGAATCATCGGCTTGCGCACCTGGGGGTAAGAATTCAGCGATCCGGAATGGTTTCAGCACACGAGGATTTGAGATGAGAATAATTGTATTGGGGTTTTGCTGGCGTGCCATTCGACTTCCGGCTTGATTAAGCCTTCGGCTTGTCTGCCGCTTTCAGCTTCAGGCCTGCATAAACCCGTGACCGCGTTGAATCGTTCTTTCTTCTTCTGCGTGTATTCATTGTGCCACTCTCCCAAAAAATTGTTCCTGATGAGGCAGCCTGAGCAAGCAAAATAGAGACCAGTCCAGGGCGAACCGTTTGTCTCTGGGGCATGTGTCCCTGGAGGCAAGGAATCGGCCCATCACAACATAGTTTTGTATCGGGATCGCATGACACGGGACCATTGGATTTGACCCGGATAGGTGAGCGTGTGCAGGAAGCGGTCGAACAACTTCAGAGCAACTCAAATCGCTGGAGTTCCTCCAGCAAAAAAGCTCTCGTCGTCCTCGCGTTCCTTCTGCCAGTCTTACTCGCCGGAGCCTCCCTTCGCGGCCGCCCCAGCTATGCGCTTACAGCCTTCGGGGATTTGAGCCAATTATTCCTGCTGGTGACAGCGACTCTTTTCTTCGCCAGGAAAGGCATTTCCACTCGCGGCACGCCGCGGGCGTTCTGGCTTTTGATGGCGCTTGGTTTCGGGATGTGGTCGGTCAATATGTATTTGTGGGTCTATTATGAGGTGTGGTTAAGCCAGCCGGTTCCATCGGTTCCTATTGGGGAGTTCCTGCTCTTCATCAAACTGGTTCCGATGCTTGCCGCGCTGGCCCTCGCGCCCAACGATAACAGCCCCGATCCTCCCCGCCTGCTGGGACTCTTCGACCTTACTTCCCTGCTCGTCTACTGGACATACGTCTATCTTTTCTGGGCCATGGCGTACCTGATCGCGGGGAAGGATTTGGCGAGTTACAACAGTCAGTCGGACATCGTCGATGCGGTGGGCAACCAGGTATTTCTGTTTATCCTGGCGGTTGTGGTCTATCGGAGCCGTGGGCGCTGGCAGGGCTTCTACTTGCATTTTCTGGGTGCCATGGCGCTTTACGATTTTGCTTCTATTCTGATCAACCGGGCGATCAGCTCCGGCCGTTATTTTACGGGCAGCTATTATGATGTGCCGCTGACCGCAGCCATGGCCTGGTTCTGCATCGCGGCAATCACCTGCGACGTTGAAGCGCAACCAGAGGAGGCACAAACATCGGAGCAGCCTGTAAACGAGGGCCGCCCGAACCGAAGAACGGTGCTCTGGTCGGCGAGACTTTCCATGGTGGCGACACTCTCGACTCCTGCCATCGGACTTTGGCTGGTAACGAGCGGGGAAGCGCAAGACGCGGTGGGCCATTTTCGCATTTTGTTGACCTTGTTCACGATGTTGCTTCTCACCATTCTGCTTTTGCTGAAGCAAGATCTTCTCAATTTCAAGCTTGCCGGCTACCTGGGGGACGCATCGCTTGCCTATTCGAATCTGAAGCGGTTCGAGGATCAGCTGGTACAGAACGAAAAGATGGCTTCGTTGGGAAAGCTCGTAGCGCGGGTGGCGCACGAGATCAATAGTGCGATGGCCGCGGTAGGCAAAAACGTCGAAGCGCTTGGCTCCTGTCCGATGGGCGATGGGAACCGGCAACGGATGACCGCAAAAATCGGCGAGGCAGCCCGGCGAACGAATGGGCTGGTGGAGAATATGCTCAGCTTCGCGCAAGAGATGCCTTTGCATCGCTCTTCGCTGAATGTCCGGCCGCTGTTGGAGAGCGCCGTCAACTTGACGCGAGCAGGGCGCCGACACAGCGTGCGAGTGGAGATCCAAGAGCAAGACGCTGTCCCGATGGTCGAGGGAGACGCGAATCAGCTAATTCAGGTTTTCCTGCATCTCATCGCGAATGCGATTGATGCGATGGAAGGAAACGAAGCGGGGCTGCTCACGATTGCCATCCGAGCGGAGCAAGAGCATATCGAGATCGGATTCATGGATACGGGGTCTGGGCTGAAAGAGCCGCGGCGTGTTTTTGAACCGTTCTACACCACCAAAGCCGTCGGCAAAGGGGTGGGGCTCGGGCTCAGCACGTGCTATGGGATCGTCCGGCAGCATGGCGGAGAGATCGACTGCCAAAATCGGCCGGAAGGCGGAGCAGTGTTCAGGCTGGTGCTTCCGGCGGCCGTGGCCGCTCCTGCAGAGGCAGTTCTTTAGACTTCTTGCGTTGATGATTGGTGAAGCAGAGTTGATTCGGACGATTGACACAATCTGGACGCGGATCGCGCTGGGCTTAGTTATTGCGCAGATCTGCGCCGCCGTCTTTTTGCATGCCAGTACGGCGCTGACGTGGCTCGGTGACACGTTTCCTTGTCTCTTGGCGCTGGTCGTGATGCTTTCCTTTCGGAGTAACCGGCGGCAATCGAGCGGAACGGTTCGATTGTTCTGGGGCTTGAACGAAGCCGGGTTCGGCATTCTGTTTCTTTCTCAAACGGTCTGGTTCTGCTACGAAGTCGTGCTGCGCCGAAGCGCACCTAATCCGATTGCAGGCGATGGACTTTTTCTCCTTGCTTTGGTTCCTACGCTGGCGTCGTTCACACTGAGGCCTCATGCCGATGGCGCTGCCGGGGATCTGCGATTTCGCCGGTTGGACTTTCTTCTTCTGCTCTTCTGGTGGGTGTGCCTGTACCTGTATTTTGCCTTGCCGTGGCAACTGGTAGTCAAGAGCTATCCCAACTACAACCCGGCGTACTACATTCTTGCTTTGTCGGAACATGGTGCAGCGCTGGCGGCCGTTGGAGCGCTCTATGTGAAGAGCAAGGGCTCCTGGAAACAATTCTACCGGCAATTCTTCTTTGCGTTGAGTGCATTTGCCATCGGGAGCCTTTTGCAAAATATTTTTATCGACCGCGGGCTGTACTACACGGGAAGCTTCTACGACGTGCCTTGGGGCTTTTCGCTGGCCTTGCTAACGGTTGCGGCTGCGCTGGGCGGAAATCTCGAGTCTCAAACAGGGGAATCTGAAGTTACTTTGCGGAACCGGGGGTTGTGGAGCGCCCGGCTTGCGATGATTGGAGTGATTTCACTTCCGCTTCTCGCCATTGCCACGGTTTTCGATCACCACACTCCGCAGCCGATTATTATTTTTCGCCTCCGGCTGATCTTTGGCGCGGTGCTTTTCCTGGGGACTTTGACGTTCCTCAAGCTCTCTTCGATGGACCGTGAACTGTTGCGCCTGCTGGGTTTGACGGAATCGTCCCTGGAAAGCCTCAAGCTGGTGCAAAAGCAGATCCTGGGCTCTCAAAGAATGGCCGCGTTAGGACGCCTGGCTTCCGGGGCGACTCACGAAATCAGCAACCCACTTACCGCGATTCTCGGTTATGCCGAGCTTCTGCGCGACAATCCCACGCTTACGCAAGAAGAACACCAGTCAGTGAAAGATATTCAAGCACAGGTTCATCTGGCACAGGCGGCCATCAACGGGATGCGCCGGTTTGTGCGAGTGGAAGCCGAATCGGAAGCGGAAAAAACTCCTACTCTTTGACATGGAACCTTAAGCGTTATGGTTTTGGTTGACCGGCGCCGAGGTACGTGGCGAGGAACCAGGTGTTTCCGAAGGGGTCTTTGACGGTGGCGGCGCGGTCGCCGTACGGCGCGTTTGCCGGGGGAGTTACCCCCGTCGCGCCTGCGCGGACGGCCTGCGCGTAAATAGCGTCGGTGTCGGGGACATAGACATGCAAGTAGGCGGGCATGGGCTGGAATTCGCCGTGGGCTTCGTCGATCTCGAAAGTGGCGCCGGCGATCACGATTGTCGCGTGAAGTATGAGTCCCTCAGGAGATTTGGCGACGCCGAGCGCTTCCGCACCGAAAGCGGCCTCGAGAAATGGAATCACGTTGTGCGCGTCGCGAAGATGGAGAAAGGGTTGGACGGCGCGAATGCCTTCGCCGCTGGGGACCCAATCTTTTGGCGTGGCGACGTACCAGACGTTGCCGAAGGCGTCTTTGACGCAGCCTTGACGGTCCCCCCAGTGTTGATCCGCTACGGGATAGACAGATGTTGCACCGGCTTGGAGGGCGCTTGCGTAGGTGACGTCCGCGTCGGGGACATAGAGGTGAGTGGTTGTCGGGCGCGGCGGGTACTGCTCGTTCGCGTCGCTGAGTTCGATGATGGAATCACCGATGCCAACTTCGGCGTGCATGATGGAGCCGTCGGGTTTTGGCACACGGATGCGCTCTGTGCCTTGGAAAGCAGAAAGGAGGAATTCCATAAATTTGGCAGCGCCATTGACGAGAATGTACGGCGCAATGTTGGGAAAACCGGGACGGCGGAAAGGCGCGGTTGCGGATGATTCGGGAGCGGGTGCTGCAGCTTCGTTCATGGACGACCTCCATTGCAATTTGGATTTGAGAGCTGACTTGAAATCGGGACGCGGCAAGTCGCGCAAGGCCCGTGCGATCGGCATGAGCTGAGCCAGGGCGGGGCTGGGCGCCGGCTCAGGCTGCGGCGGCAAAGCGATGAGAAGGGCGTCGATGGCGCGGTCGAGTTGTAGGGCGGGAGAGCTTTTAGGCATGGCCGCCCTCCATCTGAGAGCGCAAGGTCTGGAGCGCGCGGAATTGAAGTTGCTTGATGGCGCCTTCCGTTTTCTTCAGGCGGCCGGCGATTTCGCGGATGGTGCGTTGCTCGACGAAGCGCTCGCGGATAACTTGTCGCTGAGCGGCGGGAAGGTGGTCGACGAGTCTGAAGAGGCGCGCGTGGTAGTCGATGGCTTCCAGATCGGGGGAGGAAGGGTCTGGATGCGCTTCGGGGTTTTGCGAATTGTCCGAGGAAGGGTGCTCGCGCGTGGTGCGCTTGTGCAGATCGGCGAGGGCGTTGGAGGCTATGCGGAAGAGCCACGCTGCGAACGGAGCGCCGCGCCATTCGTAGTTGGCGAGATTGGCGAGAGCTTTGTGAAAGACTTCCGAGGTGAGGTCCTCGGCGGTGGCGCGGTCGCGAACGCGGCGGACGAGAAAATAGTAGATACGCTCGAAATGAAGCTCGTAGAGGGCTTCGAATTTTGCGGGGTCGCTCTGTGCGGCTTCTACAAGCAGACGCTCGTCGGCGCCTGGCGGCGCAGGCTCTTGTGCCGGACGTCGGACAGCTACCATGGCTCTGCTTATAGTAACTGGCGAGAGCAGCAAAAGGTTACGCGGGCGAGATTTTTTGAAGGAAAGGAAATGAGGCGGCGAGACTGGGTCAGTAGGATTCTCCGGGATGACTTTGCCCTCTGGCCCATTTGCCTTCCCGGGCTGGCACGGCGCTTGCCTCGCGCGGCTCATGGGTATACGCTTTTCGGCGGGTGGCACGCTTGCGCACACAGGGCTGGAGGGGTTCCGCCCTGCCTTCCTTTCATAGGCGCGAATGCGCCGCCTAAGCTGCCGACTGGCAGCTAACGAAATCAATCTTATTGCGCTCGCGGTTACGAATTTCGTTGTGACTGGCCGTGACGCGACAATTCGCATAGGAGGATTCCATGGCGACAGCAACAGCTGTAATCGAACCAAGCGTGAAAATCAGTGCGCACAAACTGCTGATCAACGGGCAATGGGTCAATAGTGCTTCAGGCAAGACATTTCCGACCGTGAACCCGGCCACTGGCGACGTAATTACGCAAGTGGCGGAAGCCGATGCGGCCGACGTCGACAAGGCAGTAGCGGCGGCGCGTGCGGCGTTCGAAACGGGCGCGTGGCGCAGGAAAATGACGGCTTCACAGCGCGGGGCGATGCTGAACCGGCTGGCGGACTTGATCGAAAAGCACGCCGACGAATTGGCGCAGCTGGAATCGCTCGATAACGGCAAACCCTACCAGGTGGCGAAGGCCGCGGACCTGCCGCTGACGGTGGCTTGTTACCGCTATTACGCGGGATGGGCGGACAAGAATCACGGGAAGACGATTCCTGTGAACGGGAATTATTTCTGTTATACGAAGCATGAGCCGGTCGGCGTGGTAGGGCAGATTATTCCGTGGAACTTCCCGCTGTTGATGCAGGCGTGGAAGCTGGGCCCGGCGCTCTCGATGGGTTGCACGGTGGTGATGAAGCCGGCGGAACAGACGCCTCTCTCAGCTTTGCGCGTGGGCGAGTTGATTATGGAAGCGGGATTCCCCGAAGGCGTGGTGAATATTTTGCCTGGATATGGACCGACGGCGGGAGCGGCACTGGCGCGGCACATGGATGTGGACAAGGTGGCGTTTACCGGGTCAACAGAAGTCGGCAAGTTGATCATGAAGGCGGCTGCCGAAACCAACCTGAAGCGGGTGACGCTGGAGCTTGGCGGAAAGAGCCCGAACATCGTGTTCGCAGACGCGAACATGGACGAAGCGATTGAGGGCGCGCACTTTGCGCTGTTCTTCAATCAGGGACAGTGTTGCTGCGCGGGCTCGCGGCTATTCGTTGAGGAGAAGGCTTACGACGAATTCGTGGAACGCAGCGTGGCACGTGCCAAGAAGCGAACAGTGGGAAATCCCTTCGATGCGAAGACCGAGCAAGGGCCGCAGGTGGATCAAGACCAGTTCGACAAGGTGATGGGCTACATCGACAAGGGCAAGAAAGAAAACGCCAAAATGCTGACCGGCGGCGGCCGCGTTGGAGACAAGGGATATTTCATCGAGCCCACCGTGTTTGCCGACGTTACCGACAATATGACCATCGCTCAGGAAGAGATTTTTGGGCCGGTCATGTCGATCTTGAAGTTCAAGAGCATCGAGGAAGTGGCGGCGCGAGCGAATAAGAGCACTTATGGGCTTGCCGCTGCTGTGTGGACGAAGGACATCAGCAAGGCGCACGCCATCGCGGACAGCGTTCGCGCGGGGACGGTGTGGGTGAATTGCTACGACGTGTTCGATGCGGGCGCGCCGTTTGGCGGATTCAAGCAGTCGGGGATCGGGCGCGAACTCGGCGAATACTCGCTGGCGAACTACACCGAGGTCAAAACGGTAACCGTTAAGCTGTAAATCCTGTGATTAGTTCTGCTCGATAGGGGCGCACCGTGCTGCGCCCCTATACTTTTTTACATAGGGGCGCGGCATGCCGTACCCCTATGTTTCGGGGATTGGTGGCGTAGAATCGCCGGATGGCCGTTATGCTTCGATCCTATGATCCGCGCGACTTTGCTGCTTTGCACCGGCTGGATCAGTCTTGTTTCCCAGCCGGCATTTCCTATTCGAAGACTACGCTGCACTATTTTTTGACGATTTCCAGCGCGGATTGCCTCATTGCGGCGGATGCCGCGCGAATCGCAGGATTTATTTTGACGGAAGAGAACCCGCCGCTTGCACACATCATTACTTTGGATGTGGCGGTGACGCACCGGCGGCATGGCGTCGGCTCGGCGCTGCTGGTCGAGAGCGAAAAGAACCTGGCATTGCGCGGCGTGCGCACTATCCTGCTGGAAACGGCAATCGACAATAAGGGCGCTGTTGCGTTCTGGAAGAGGCATGGCTATCGTATCGAAGCAGTGTTGAAACGCTACTACCTGGGCCGGCTGGACGCGTACGAAATGCGGAAAATCTTGCAAGGCACGGGCAAATCGGCGCCAGCATAAAAGGAACCTAGACCAAATGCCTCTCTATCAAGCGATTGTGCTCGCACTCGTGCAAGCCTTCACGGAATTCTTGCCGGTGAGCAGCACGGCACATCTCACGCTGTTTCCATGGCTACTGGGCTGGGCCGATCCGGGGCTAGCGTTTGACGTCGCCCTGCACGCGGGAACGCTGGTTGCGGTGCTGCTGTATTTCTTCAAGGATTGGCTCACGCTTACGCTTTGCGGGCTGGGAATGAAGTATCCGGCGAGTGCCACTACGGAAGAAGTGGGGCAACACAGGAAGCTATTCTGGTACATGGTGATTGGCACCATCCCTGGAGGAATTCTAGGAGCGCTGTTTGAAAAGACGATTGAGGAGCGCTTCCGCACGCCATATGTAATCGCAATTTCACTGATCGCCGTCGCGCTGGTGATGTGGTGGGCGGATTCCAAATCGCGGCTGACAAGGCCCCTTGAACAGTCGAACGTTGCCGATGCCGTGACCATTGGTACCGCTCAGGCGCTGGCGCTTTGCCCAGGGGTTTCGCGCTCAGGGATTACAATCACAACCGGGCTGTTTCGCGGATTTACGCGGGAGGCGGCGACGAGATTTTCCTTCCTGCTTTCCACGCCGCTCATTGCAGGGGCGGTCGTCTCGCACTTACCCAAGCTGATCAAGCTGCACAAAGCGGGCGGTCTGGATTTGCCGCTTTCCACTCTGGCGATAAGCATTCTGGTTTCGGGCGTGGTGGGATACTTCGTGATTGCGTTTTTTCTGCGCTACTTGCAAACACACACGCTCAAACTATTTGTTTTCTATAGACTTTTGTTTGGTATTATCGTGATTGTTCTGGCTTTTCTCCAAGCGGGTGCGCGCTAGCGCCAACGTGCCCGTCGCACCACTCAGCCTTCCCCAGAAGCTGAGGAGAAATACGTGCGTTTGCTGACTCCGACTGAAAATAAACGGCTCAATGAGCTAATTGGATTTTTGTGTATCACGATGGGCCTATTGATGGCGCTGGCGCTGATATCGTATTCGCCGCACGATGCGGCATTTAACGTGAGCGCCGCTGGGCCCGATGGGGCTTCGGCGCGAAACTGGATTGGGCCTGCCGGCGCCTATGGCGCGGACCTGTTGTTCCAAGTGCTTGGCTTTGCGGCGTTCCTGCTGCCTATGGCTCTGCTGGTGCTGGGATGGAGGTGGTGCCGCAGCCGGGCGATTGATTCGCAGGTGGCGACGCTGATTGGATATGCCCTGCTGATCCTCTCGCTTCCTTCCCTTTTGGCTCTGCTGCCGTTGCCGTCGGTGCGCGGTGCCGTTCCCGCAGGAGGAATGCTCGGCGAATTACTCGCACACGGACTGAGAAGCGGCTTCAACTGGGGCGCGTATGTGATCTCATTTGCTGTGCTGATCACGGCGATTTTCATGACGACGAGTTTTTCGTTTGCGGGAACCCATGCGTGGGCGACTGGCCCCAAGGGGCCAATCGGCGCGGTGGAGAGGCTCGGCATTTTGCAGAAAGCGGCGGCGCGCTGGAGTTCGTGGAGAGAAGAACGCGAGCAGGAACGCATGCGGCGCCGCGTCGAGGAAACGAGAATTTCCGGGCGCAAGCCGGTTTCGCCACAATCGTTTGGCACTGCCGCCGCGATGAATGAACCGTCTAAGTCAATTCAACTGGCGGATGAGAGCGACGTTTTTGAAGCTGAGAAAGAAGAAGAGAGAGAAAAGGAAGCGACGCCGCGCCGAAAAGAGCCGATTCTCTTTGTGGGGCCAGAGAAAACTGTCGCCAAGAAGACTGCCGAGCCTAAGATTGCCAAAGGCAATCCCAACTACAAACTCCCTTCTCCGTCCTTGCTGCAAGAGGGAGAACGCAGCCATAAAATTGACGAAGATGAATTGAAGGAACGCGCGCGCGCGATCGAAGCCAAATGTCTCGAATTCGATATTCAAGGGCGCGTCACGCAGATTAATCCCGGGCCGGTCGTTACCACGTTTGAATTCAAGCCCGAAGCAGGGATCAAGTACAGCCGGATTATTGGGTTGACGGAGGATTTGTGCCTGGCGCTGCAAGCGGAATCGATTTTGATCGAGCGCATTCCGGGCAAATCGACGATTGGCATTGAGGTTCCCAATCTCAACCGGCAGACGATCGCGCTGCGCGAGATTATCGAAGCGCAGGAGTTCACCAACTCGCCGAGCAAATTGACGCTGGCAATGGGCCGTGATTTGCACGGACGCATTCGCGTTACTGACTTGGCTGCGATGCCTCACTTGCTAATTGCAGGCTCGACGGGTACAGGCAAGAGTGTTTTCATCAATTCGCTGATGATGTCGATTCTTTATAAGGCGAGCCCCGACGACGTGAAATTAGTGCTGGTCGACCCAAAGCGGCTCGAGCTCAATCTTTACGAGAACATTCCGCACTTGATCGCGCCGGTGGTGACCGACCCGAAAATCGCCTCGAATGTGTTGCGAAACGCCACGCGCGAGATGGAGAAAAGGCTGAAACTCTTAGCGCAGCGCGGCGTGCGAAACATCGACCAGTACAACCGGACTTTCCAGAAGACGCAATCGCTCTCGCTTTTCGACAACGTCGAGGAGAGCGAGCACAAGCCGCTTCCCTACCTAGTGATCGTAATCGACGAGTTGGCCGATTTGATGATGGTGGACACCAATAACGTGGAAGAGTCCATCACGCGGCTGGCGCAAATGGCCCGCGCGGTAGGGATTCACCTCATCCTAGCGACACAGCGCCCGTCCGTGGACGTCATCACAGGTTTGATCAAAGCGAACTTCCCTGCCCGCATTTCATTCCGCGTCGCCAGCAAAGTGGATTCGCGCACGATTCTCGATGCGAACGGTTCGGAATCGCTGCTAGGCAAGGGCGACATGCTTTATTTGCCTGCGGGCTCGGCGCGCCTGCACCGCATTCATGGGCCGTTGGTCTCGGAAGACGAAATTGTTAGAGTTTGCGACTTCTGGAGACAGCAGGCGCAGGCTAAATACAACGAGCAACTCCTCGAAGCGCCGAAAGATGAGAACGGAAAAGCCGAAGGCGAGGCCGGCAGCGATGCGGAAGCCGGCGGCGAACCTGTGGACGACGCTCTTTACCAGGACGCCGTTCGCGTGGTCTGCGAAATGGGCCGCGCGTCCACGTCCACACTCCAGCGGCGGCTGCGCATCGGTTATGGCCGCGCTGCCCACTTAATCGACATTATGGAAAAAGACGGAATCGTTGGCCCGCCAGACGGCACGCGGCCGCGCGAAGTCCTCAAGGGCAAAAGCTGGATGAAAGAGTTCGACGAATCGGCGCATTGATTCCCAGCGCGGGGGGCTGCGCTTCAGGAAACCTCGCTCTTCGCATTGCCGACGCGTCGAGCAGCGCAAACCGAGCGAATTGACACAATCGCGCCGCACACCCTACAATTTCTAGACCACAGTTGCCGGGGTAGCTCAGTGGTAGAGCGCCGCCCTGAAAAGGCGGGCGTAGCCAGTTCGATTCTGGCCCCCGGCACCAGTTTTGTTTTTTCTTTGCCACACCTACCGCTTCCTTCCTCGCAGATTGAATTCGTACGTGCGTTCAAATCTACCGGAATCCCTATGGGCTACGCCCAGGTTGTGCTGTGAGCTTCAGCGGGAATAGTGGTCGCACCTACGAAGTCACGCGCACTTATCTGTACGAGTTGGAGCGCATCAGCGAGCGCCGCTTCTTCGTGTAGGACAATAGCAGCGATGTTCAGCAATTTGCACGGAAAGGATGCGCAACACTAAGGAAGTACGCTAAACTTTCGGAAGGAGATTCACAAAATGGCCTCGAGCATCATTGTGAGCAACCCGGCTATTCTCAGCGGTGAACCCGTCTTCCGTGGAACACGAGTTCCTTTCAAGTCGCTGACAGACTATCTGGAGCATGGGCGGACGCTGTCTGAGTTTCTTGAAGATTTCCCCAGTGTAACCGGCGCCGACGCTATTGCAGCGATCGAAGAAGCCAGAACGAGCTTGACTGTCACTTTGAAATGAAATTGCTCTTCGATGAGTGTGTCCCCAGGAAGGTCAAATTCCTGTTTGCCGACGGCGGTCATGAATGTGAGACCGTTCGAGACGCGGGATTCAGCGGCAAGGAGAATGGGGCGCTATTGGCGCTGGCTGAAGAGCACTTTGACGTCCTCGTCACAATAGACAGGAACATTCGGTATCAGCAGAACATGACGAGCCGGAACATCGCTATCCTGATCATCCGCTCAGCTTCGAACGACCTGGATGACATCCGACCGCATGTTCCAAATGCTCTCGTCGCATTGCAATCCCTGAAGCCCGGCCAGATACTTGAAGTCGGGATCCTGGGGTAAGGCCCACTAGGTACTTTTCAATGCGTGCGCGGACCGCAACCGTGGGAGATCGCTGTTGGTTGGTCAGCAGCGGCTCACGCAAAATTCAGTCATGCGGTCGTCAGTGGCGCGCGACGCCAGCCCACCTGATTCCAAGCCCTTTACAAACCGCATGCGTATGCGCAGAAGAAAATACTCACGCAACAAGTTCGAGTCGGAATTCTAACGATGGACCTAGGGTGCTATTCTGGCCCCCGGCACCATCATAGCAGCCGCAGTTGCTAGTACTCCGAGCCAATCCCAAACTCCGGTAGCGATGTACACGCGCAGCATCGGTTTCAGCGTGATTTGCCGAGGCGTGTCGAGGAACGCGCCGCGAGGTAAGGGCGCAATTTTTGCTCAACTTATCTTCAACAAATTGTTCGAACAGTCTCTGGGGCGTGGCCCATCAAGTGGATGCCCAAACTCCTTCTCATAGTTTTCGATTAACGTGCATTTGGCTGAGCGAATCCAATTGAGCGCCGTTCCAATGCCAGAGTGGCTCGGCACTTCAGTTTGGCTTTTGCAGCGCCGCGACGCGCTCCTGGGCATGCTGCAGGAGAGGGGCGAAGCGCGGGTCCCCGCGCAGGGGCTCAAGACTTGGGTTTGCGCCAATCTGTTGAATCTCGCGAACAGACAGACCGTGATCGATGGCCTCACGCAACAACGAGAATGCTTCGTCACGTTGTCCGCGCAGGGCTGCAAACATTGCGAGATTGTACGTGGTGTTGGCGGCCACCGGATCGTCCGGGCCAAGGACGCGGCGCTCGACGGTCAGGGTTTCTCGAATGAGTTTCTCTCCTTCGGCGTAACGCTCTTGAGCCCCCAGCACTGCAGCCAAATTGCTCTTAGTGCTCAACGTATCCTGGTGCTCGGGGCCGAGAACACGAGTTTCGATCTCAAGCTCCTGCCGATAGAGCTTCTCGGCATCGGAGAGCCGGCCTTCGAGCATTAATGTGTTGGCTAAAATGCCCATCGATAAGAGGGTATCTGGATGCTCGGGCCCGAGAATGCGGCCGCGAATCTCCAGCATGTCGCGCTGCATCTTTTCGGCTTCAGCGTAGCGTTGTTCGGCCTGCAGAATGACGCTGAGTCTCGCCATCGTACCGACCGTGGTCGGATGTTCGGGACCGAGGATCCGCCTCCGCCTTTCGAGCACCTCCAACTGAATCTTTTCCGCTTCGGGCAAGCGGCCTTCGCGATACAAGTCCCAGCTCAGGTTGGCCTGGGCCAACACGGTGTCGAGGTGATCTGGTCCGAAGACACGGCGACGGACCTCGAGAACCCGGCGATCCAACTGTTCGGCTTCGGCACTCTGGCCTTCGCGCTGGAGAAGATTAGATAGGTTGTTCATCGTTATTAAAGTGTCCGTGTGTTCTGACCCGAGGACCCTCTCGCGAATCCCGAGAGATTCCCGCTCTAGCTTCTCGGCTTCGGCGAAGTGACTCTCGGCTGCCAGGGTCCCACCCAAGTGCATCATGGTCGCAGCGAATTCGGGGCTCTCCGGACCTAGGGTGCGGCGCAGGCTCTCCAGCGTCTCCCGCTGCAACTTCTCCGCCTCGCTGTAATGCCCCCCAAGGTACAGGATGTAAGCCAGCTCGTCTATCGACTCCAGTGTGCCAGGATTGTTCGCACCAAGTACGCGGCGGCGAATCTCAGTAGATTCTTGCAAGAGCGGTTGCGCCCTGGCATATAGTCCGAGGTTTTCATAGACGTCGCCCATCACGCCCATCATCTGGGCCTTCAGTTCTGGATCTTTTTCCAGGCCTTTATCGATTTGCGAGGCAGCCGTGTCTAGGATTTCCCGAGCTGTGATGCTGTTGCCCTTCGCTTCGCTCGGGTCGGATACTTTGAACATTCGCGTCATGAAATCCGTGATGCGATTGGCGCGGTCGCGCTCTCGCATGGTCCGGCGGAGCTGCACGGCCTGGTTGATGGCGAAGGCCACAAGCAATATGGCCGCGCCCGAAGCAACCGCGACTGCCACGCGGTGACGTTGCACATATTTTTTGAGCCGGTAACCCCCGCTCGCTGGACCTGCCACAACGGGTCTGTTGTCCAGGTAACGTTCAATATCTGCCGCCAACTCCGAAGGCGTGCTGTAGCGTCGCGCGCGGTCCTTCTCCACGGCCTTCAGCGTGATCCAGTCCAGATCACCCTGGAGCGACTTCACAAGCTGGCTAGTCTCCGTCCCTCGCCTCTCTGCCGCGGCCGTCGATGAATCCGTCTCTATGTTGACCTTCGAACTCGGACTCGGCGGATCCTCCTCCCGCAATTGCCGCAACACTTCATCGATGGGCTTCTTCTTCGCTCCCTCTGTGTCGAACGGGAGCAAGCCTGTCAGCAGCACATACAGGACAACTCCCAGTGAGTACACGTCCGTGCGGGTATCCACATCCAAAACACCGGGGTCCGCTTGTTCCGGGCTCATAAATCCGCGCGTCCCAAGCACTGCACCCACCTGCGTAAATTGAGTCTGCTCCGAGTTTGGCTGTTGCGATACAGCTTTGGCCAGGCCAAAATCGATAATCCTGGGGACCGGCCTCCCATCCACTTCCGCCACCAGGATGTTTGACGGTTTCAAATCGCGGTGAATGATGGCCTTCTGGTGCGCGTGCTGTACTCCTTCACAAAGTCTGATGAAGAGTGCGAGCCGCTCGCGAATCTCAAGTTTCTTGTTGTCGCAATATCGAGTGATTGGCGGACCATCGACATACTCCATCACGAAGTACGGCTGACCGTCGGTGGTCGAGCCGGCGTCGAAGACCTTCGCGATCGCCGGATGATTCATGACGGCCAGCGATTGCCGCTCCGATTCGAACCGCTGGATCACTGCGCTGTCGAACAAACCGCCCTTGATGAGCTTCAGCGCCACCTGCCGCTTGACCGGCGCGCTTTGCTCGGCGAGCCATACTTGTCCCATTCCGCCTTCGCCCAAAAGTTTGAACAAAAGGTAGGGGCCAATGGCCTTGCGACCGCTTATACTTGCCGCCGCTGATGATCTCGGTTCACCCGGATCGAGCGTGGCTTCACCAGCCTTGGCTCCAGCTCTTTTCTCGGGAATGTCGAGATCAGGCTGGGGGTTAGAGTCTTTTTCGCCCATGATTGCCTAGCGAGCCGCATTCGCCTCGCTAGGTCGTGAGCCTAGCACGTGCTGCGTTTCATTGGCTAGTGCACCGAATCGCATTTGCGCCGAATCGCATTCAACCGCTAGGTTCAGGAAGCCGACGGACTTCGAAAAATCAATCAAGGAATTAGCGCAAATAAATCAAGCGGATCGCATGACACGAGCCAAGGGCTGTGAAGTGCCGAACTAAGGGAACGGCTACCACCGGCACTTTTTGCTTTTCCCTTGCCTTTACTTACTACACGTCTTGGCAGATTGAATTTGGTCGTTGGTTCAAATCAACTGGCTGCAATCAGCTATTTTACTAAATGAGGTGCCGCAAGGCTGACAAACTCCCGTCGGGTTACGGCTTTTGTTTTCTTCCAGAATCTCGGAAAGTGTTTTTGATTGCCGGTCACCAAATAGTCCGCACGCGCAGCGTCCGCACATTGCACAAATATATTATCCGCGGGATCAGTTGTTGCTTCAAGCTGCCGGGTCGGGACCACTGTATGACCGTGGTTCTTGATGAGCTGCAGCAATTGCAGCCGAAGACCCTTTCGGATCCGGAGCTCGGGACGGGCAAGCACCTCGCTGTATTCCTCAAGGATGGAGTGCGAAACATACAAGCGGGCCGGCTTAGAAATGGCAATCATGAAGACAGTGCGTTGCAGCGCAGCGGGCTTTATTGCAGCAGAAACCAAAACATTTGTATCGATCACCAGGCGTAGGGGAAGCATTATTGCTTCGACTTCTGGGAGCGAGCCTTTCCAATAATCTTGTCAATCTCACGCGCGTTCAATCCACTCGTGCGGTTTCGCTCCGATTCCTCACCGAGGAGCCTCAAGACCTCGGGCTCCGGTGCGGCCAGTTTGACATAATCACGAATGCTAAGAAGCACAGCTCGGGGGATCCCACGCTTCTCGATAACAAGCGATCCCCTTTCGTCAACTATTCGACGCAGTAGCTTTCCGAGGTTAGCGCGGGCACGCAAAGCAGATACCACAATCGTGCCAGTCTTCCCTGCCCTTGAGGTAACGGCCGTAAACTCTCCATTTCAACTATCTGAACTGTACAGTTCATTCGAGGTGCAGTTAAGGGGTCGGTCCTAAGTCGGTCGCATGTTAATTACGTGCTCACAAAACGACCGCCGATTGCAGGCGCTTGTACCTGTCATTAGGTACCAGCCGAATTCATCCGTGCAGATCAGGCTTGTTTCGCATGGCCGCGAGATGTGGTCGTGTGTCGTCCAAACGCGCGCGCAGTTGGCGTTTGAATTCTTCGAGTGCGAATGCGGCGAGGTCTTCTCGCAGCACTTCCCTTGATCAGGTTTAAGGTAGCAGGCTGATGCTGATATCCGCTGCGCGGTTGGAGTCACGAGCGGCGTGGCTTCCGAAAGCTGTGCCAATTCGCAATTGGCCGCAAGGGGGCTACTGAGACTTGATCGAGTGCTTCACAGCCTCCAGAAACTCAGAGAGTCCGCCGAGCAGGCCCTTTTCGGCCCAGAAGTCGCCGGCTTCGCTCGCCGACTGCATCAACTGGCCGTAGTCCCCGGCCTTGGATCGTTCATGAAATATGGCCATGGCGGCTTCGTCCCCTGCCGCGATCCCCTCCCCGATCGCGGTAAGTGCTCCGGCCGTTCCCTGATAAACCTCGCTGACCTTGTATCCCTTCGGTAAGATAACGTCAGCCCCCGCAACCATAGGGTTGGCCATCACCAGTGCCCCGCCGCCGGCTGCCAGGGCGGCATTCGCCGCTCTTCCACCAGTCGTTTGGGCATTGGAGTCAATCCATCCGGCGACACCTTCAAGAGCGGCACCAAGAATCACGAGTCCCCTAACGAAATTGGGATTTGAAACGACTCGGCCGGTTGTCAGCAGTCCACGACCGATAGCACTCCCACGGAGGGTGTTTTCGAAATTGAGGAGTGACTCCCCCAGTTTAAGCTTAGCAGCGCCCTTTAGCCTTGCTAGGCCTCGGGCGGCGACTCGCGCCTGGCTAGCTCGCTCGAGCAGGCTGCCCGCTGCGCCCGCCGCAGCTCGGTCAGCCCTAAAGACGGCTTCCGCTTCCGCATATGCCACTTTTAGCTCGGCCAGTTTCGCGGCTGCCTTGGCGCTGCCGGATTTATTCGCTGCGTTATCTAGGGCCCTCATGCCTCGTCGCATCAATCTCAAGTCCCAAGCCATCTGGCTATGCGCCTTCATGATTTGGGCTGCTTGGTTTAGCTTCGCTGCATGGTGAATTTGTTCCGCAAGTGATTCCATGCCCTCTGCGCCCAAGTGAGCTTGGTGTGCAAAATGTGCAGAATGTGATGCGACGTGGGAGTGGTGTCCTAATGGGTGCGCCGAATGCGGGGTGCGGAAATGTCCCGGGCCTCCGCCTCCGGCAGGGGCATCTGGATGAACTTCATCATTATTCCCATAACTGGACATCGGCTACCCCGGAATCGTCAATGTAACAGCACCGCGAAACGGGGTCAATCACTGTGACTCGCCAAAAACTCCAACGGGCGGCCCGCCACGCGCAAAAATCAGCCTACAGACGAGCTCCTATCGTCGCCGGGTTCCTCCTCGAGATCTGGTTTGCTTCGATGCTCGTCGTTGCGCTGTTCGATGGAGCCGCTCGGTCGCTGATCGGGATTTCCCGGAGAACTCCAGAGCCGCAAGCAATTGTTCCTCACACAGTTGCCCTGGCGATTTGGACGGATTTCTTATGCTTGTGCGTGCTCGGATTGGCCTACTTCTGGGATCGGGCTTTCGAGTATCTTCGCACAAGCGGAGGATTTAACTTTGGTCAGGCGATCGGAACCGTTTGGGCAATCGCACACATTCTATTCAGCAGCAAGACTAGCGCCGATCTTAGAATCGACATTGAGTCTTTCGTGAGAAAGATGATCGACAAGGTGATAATTCTACGGCTTCTCTTTGGTTTGGTCAGTTATCCAGTTCGTTTCCCAGGTTTTTCCCCCATCCGTAGAAAAGGCCTGCTCGAAGTGTGGCGAATCCGTTGTGACGCCTGACCAGACGAATCTGGCATAGATCGCTCTCCCCTCATAGATTTGTTGGTTATAGAATTCCCCTCGTCCGTTGCTAAACTGCCCAACCATGGGATTCTGCTCCAGGACTCCATCGGCAGCGTTGGCCCAGTAAATGCTCCACTGATGAGACTCCGGGTTGTAAAGACGCAGCGCCAAGCCCTGAATGTGTGTGAGCTTGTCCGCGCTAACGACATTCATTTCTTCTACTTCCGAACGACCGTCCAAGACCTTCCGACAGATCGTGGTCCCGTCGAATTCCACCCATTCGGTCGAGCCGGCTAATCGCCGCTTCAATCGTTTCAGGTGGAATTTCCAAGAGCCAACGAGGAAGTCAAAATCGTGCTGCCCATCTCGTTTGTCGGGCACACTCTGTTGCGCGCTAACCGTCCCGTCCTGCCCGTGTACTCTTTCCGTTGGGAAAACGAGCGAGGGACCAATCAAACTAAACACCAGTAGAGATCTATATAATTTCATCAGCGGTTCCTTTCAGAACAAACTGCAGGGGAGACGACAATGCTCTACCAGCCAGCTTGCCACACCGCGCCATAGCGGGAAATGTCCACTTTAGGAGATCAGGGCATGGCCACTCCAAGTGAAATCTTTGCCTTCACTCTCCATTTTCTAAATCGTCGGCACCTCGGAAACACTTACCGAACGCTGAGCCAGGTGAACCAACTGGGTGCCTAATTAACCGGAATCGGCCCGATCCTCCATGTCCGGTATCGACTCATCAGGCAGTCGCTAGGCTTTCCGCCCAAAGTATCCCGAAAGGGAAAAGTAAACGAGACACTGCCAGGCGTGGACTATCGGGGCGACAGCCCGCCTCAAATCAGAGAAGATTGGTCATAGTTTCAACATAGACTCGGTCAGGGTAGAGTGCTCCCACAATCTTCCGAATGACCCGCTTGTGCCTCTCAATCGCCTCGAAATCGTCGTCATTTCCACATGTGAAGATCACGGCACCCATTTGCTTCGAAGGCACAAAGTAGGCAAACGTCTTAACGTCTCCATCGTTGCCACTATGATCGACTATGGTCTCCCCGTCGATCGTCACGATTCGCCAGCCTAGACCAGGACCCTCGGCCACTTTGCACCGGGTAGGGTCTTTGGCCTCCTCACACAGCACAGTTTCTTTGTCGGGCGTAACTAGATTTCGTGTGATCTTGTGGCGCTCAGCCGCAATTTCCTTGCTGATATTCTCGTTGTGCATCACGCTTACCACGAATTTTGCATAATCTCCGATTGTCGATCGCAAAAGGTCCGCAGCATTTAGTTGAGTTCGTGGTTTTGATTCGAAAGGTTTGGCTTGCCGGTCTTGCCACCATGGTTGAGGCGTATAAGATGTGTCATTCATCCCGATTGGGGCAAAGACGTACTGCTTCGCCAAGGCCTCGAATGATTGGCCAGTCTTTTTTTCCGCGAAGCGTGCAACGTATTCGTACCCTTCACCGGAATAGCCTGTTTTGGTGCCAGGCTCCCATTGAAATCCCAACACGTCTTTGCTTTGGTAGCGCCAGTTCGGAAACCCCGTTTGGTGAGACAGGCAGATTCGGGGTGTCAGCAGCGCATTCCACTGGTTGTCTTTCACATCGGGGTCAATCCAGTACGACGAAATCGGTTCGTCTAACGAAAGCTTTCCCGCGGATGCCATTCGCAAAATTGTTTCTGCCGTAATCGGCTTTGTTAAAGAGGCAACGGAATAAAGGGTCTTGCCATCTGCCGGAGGACCTCCGGGAAATCGCATTCCGTGGATGGAAATCCAGGAGATTTTCCCGTTCTCGATATACGCGATCGCGATACTTACGTCGTCAAAGACGGTCTGCCACCGCTGAACCTTTTTATCCAGAGTAAGTTGCAATTCCGACTTTTTTGCCGGTGCAGCCGCCTGAGCAAACGCACTGGCCGTTGCGAATGTCGACAAAATGAAAGCCCACCAAAGGCGCATCTAAACTCCTTGAAGACACACGGAGAAATCTGCCACTGGTATGACGAGTCAGATCGAAGGCGGTTAGGTTGTATCTCGCGAAAAACAAGTGAAGACCTCAGGGTGCATGACAGGAGTCAGCTTCTCTCACCATCTTGCCAGATGGCACAGGCCGCATCAGATTTCGCGCGAGGGATTTACGCAAGCTCAATCTAACGACAGACAAATCGTACACGCTGGACGCCCAACAGATAGCAAAGTTTCTTGGGGCGCT
>DATMKS010000073.1:0-46522 GCA_035571045.1 Verrucomicrobiia bacterium | reverse complement strand
TCTGCGGCGAGCGCCCAAGTCAGTGTTCTTGTTGATTGGAAACGTGGCGCGCCCGGCGTGGGAATTGGCGGAGCAACTTGCGATTGAGGACCGCATCGGCCGGATGGGTTGGGTAAGCGATGAAGATTATCCGTGGATTCTAGGATGCGCGGATGTTTGCATCTGCCCTTTGGAAGACAGTTTGAACGACCGCGCGCGATGGCCCACGAAGATTTTAGATTTTTTGACCGCCGGCCGAGCCACAGTGACAAATCCTGTTGGAGAAGTGGGGACGCTATTTTGCAAAAGCGATGTAGGAGTCTTGGCAGGATACACGGATAAGGAGTTTGCAGCAGAGGTCGTAGCGTTATTTCATGCGCCGGACCGGCGGCAGTTCCTGGGCGAAACCGCGCGAAAGGTCATGGTTCAGCAGTGGGATTGGCGTGTCCGCGGACCGCTGATCGTCGGAATGATGGTGGCCTGAACGATGTTGCTGATTATTCCCATTTTTGTCATTGCACTGGTCGCGGCACTATTTTGGGTCGCGGCCAGCCCTTTGCGGCTGATCTACGTTTTGCCGTTGCTTTTGAGCTTCGAATACCGCATCCGTTTGAGCAGTTTCAGTTTCGATCTTTCGGAGCTTTCTCTTTTCGTTTTGGTCCTCGTCTGCCTGGCGCGTGCGTGGGAAGGGAGACGTCTCGGCCCGGTGGAAAGAGTCCACCCGGAACGGCTGCTCATTTTGCTGCTGGCTGTTTTTGCCTTGCCGGCTATTTTTTTAGAATCCAACACGGCGCACGCTGCGAGTGTCTATCGCGATCTCATGCTGCCTTTTCTATTCCTTTTCGTTTTCTTGCGGGCAGGTCTCGAGAAGGAACAAATTCACACGCTTATCAAACTGGCATGTATCTTCGCCCTGGCAAATGCCGTTCTCGGAATAGTGCAATACGCCACTGGAAACTACCTCTGGTTTGCAGGGCCGGATGAGGCTGAATGGCAAGCATTTAAGACAGGGTACGCAAAGCTCTCCATTTTCGGCGATTTTCTCGGCGTCCAGGGTTCTCTGCCAACCGGGCTTTATACCGGTGCAAACATGTTTGCTTGTTTTCTTTCGCTGCCACTGTGCCTGGTGACCACACTGGCCTTCTTCGGAGGCCTTCCAAAACGCAAACGGATAGTCTGCCTCATCGCGAGTGCGGTGATGTTTGTCTGCCTTCTCTTCACGATGTTCCGTTCCGGCCTGCTGGTTTTTGCTGCCTCGATGATGACGGTGTATCTCTTCCTGAGCCGGCGCCGGGGTCTTTTGCGTTTAGCGACCGTATCTGTGTTGGCAGGCGTGATCGCAATTCTGTTCCTAACGCAGGGATTGTTTGACTGGGATCAATTCGGGTCTTTTGAAGGGCGTCAGGAAATGATCTCGGATGCGTTCACTCTGATGAAGGCGCACCCCGAACTCTTATTGACCGGCGGATATACGGATCTCTACCACCTGCAGTCGAGGGAGACACAAGAAGTCCACAATCTAGCTTTATATTCGATTATTCAATTCGGCCTCCCAGCTACAGTGCTGTTTTTCGCATTTTTCATCAGGTTCTTCCTCAGGGCTTTTCGGGCTGCCAAGGAAGTCAAAGGGCTTGAGCGGAGTGTACTCCTGGCCATCGTCGCTTCCATTGGCGCAAATGTTTTTCTCTACGGGTCGACAACCATGCTGATCGATTCGGTGCAGACGACGACCTGGCTGCTGTTTTGGGCTGGCATTGCCAGTTATCTCATCGCCTACGCACCGACCAAAGCCAGGGAATCTTCTCGCGCTTTTGTTCCGCGGCCCCCGATGCTTCCACAACAGGGCAACCCCGCATGAACCTGCACTCTCAGCTCGGAAACTATCTTCGCGTGTATCCCCAGTGGAGGTTTGCGCCTCCACGGGTACAGCTGAAGCGCTGCCTGGAAAGATTTGGCGTGGACTACGCTGGTTACTGCCTTGACGTTTCGACGATTCACTCGGGCGCGATTGTCTATTCCCTGGGAATCGGCGAGGACATTTCCTTCGATTTGTCGCTTATCGATCGTTTCGGCGTCGAAGTAGAAGCGTTCGATCCAACTCCCAAGGTCAAGAGATGGCTCGGAACGCAATCCTTGCCACGGCAATTTCATTTCCATGAAGCGGGGATCGCCGCGAACGACGGAGAAGAGACCTTCTATCTTCCGCTAAGAGAAGACTGGGTTTCACACTCCGTCATTCAGGCGCGGCAATCTGGGCGGGAGTCCGTACGTCTCCCCGTCATGCGGCTGTCCACGGCAATGAAGCTTCAAGGGCACGACCGGATTGACGTACTCAAGATGGACATCGAAGGGGCCGAATACGCGGTTATCGAAGAAATTGTGCGGAAGAAGATACCCGTCAGACAACTACTCGTGGAGTTTCACCACCGGCTGTCCTCTGTGGGAACGGACAAGACCAGGATAGCTCTCGCGCAACTCGAAAAATACGGAATGAGAATCTCTTATGTCTGCTCGCGGAAGGAAGTTTTCACATTTGCACAAGCGGTTTGAGCGCTGGAGCTGCAGGCGGGAAGAAGTTCTCTGAGGACACAAAGAAGCCAATGAAGAGAGTCCTGATTATCGAAGCGCAGATCAAGCGATACCGCAGACCTTTCTACGATCGATTGAACAGCGCGCTCTCTACCGAAGGTATGGATCTCAAGGTCGTTTATAGCGCTCCGGGGCCCTGGGAAGCGCAGAAGCACGACAATTGCGAATTGCCGCCGGCGTACGGTGTAAAGGTAAAAGGCTATTGGATGGGGCGGAGGCGGCTGCTTCTACAGCTGGCATTTCGTGAGATCGCTTCGGCCGACTTCGTCATCGTCGACCAGGCAAACAGATTCCTTCTGAATCATCTGCTGCTGCCGCTTTCGCTCTTCAAAATGAAGAGGGTTGCTTTCTGGGGTTTAGGCGAAAATCTGCAGGCGGACCGCTCGCCGTTTTCCGAATGGTACAAGGAAAGAACGCTGGATTGGGTTCACTGGTGGTTTGCCTACACGGAGGGCACAGCGCGGTACTTGCAGCAGCATGGAGTGTCTCGGACAAAGATCACCGCCGTGCAAAACTCCGTCGACACGCGAAGAATTCAAAACTACGTGAAGAATCTGAGCTCGAGCGCAAAGACAGCGCTTCGCGCCAAGCTAGGCATCGCGCCATATGCGCCGGTCGGAATATTCGTTGGCATGCTCCACAAGGTGAAGGCTATTCCGTTTCTGATTCGAGCCAGCGCAAAGATTCGCGAAAGTATTCCCGAGTTTCGGTTGATTGTCGTCGGCGGAGGTCCGGACGAAGACGAGCTCAAGCAGGGTGCTGCCAACCAGCCTTGGATTCATTTTGTCGGGCCACAGTTCGGCGACCGGAAGTCGCAATTGCTGGCGATCGCGGACGTGTTTCTACTTCCCGGAAGAGCGGGCCTTGCCGTCCTGGACGGATTCGCCGCCGGCCTGCCTCTCGTTGCGACCCGGCTTCCCATTCATGGGCCGGAGATGGAATACCTAGAAGAGGGCCGTAATGGGTTGATCACGGCCCCTTATCCAGAAGCATACGCACGAGCGGTGGCCAAGCTCTTGTCAAATCCGCGGGAGCTCCAGCTGCTTCGTGAGGGCGCAGAGATTTCTGCCGAGAAATATTCGATCGAGGCCATGGTCGAAAGGTTCAAGCAGGGAATTTTACAGTGCCTGGCAAAGCCGCGATTGCAATGGAGGGCAGCCAGGCGCCGAAGGGAACAAAGCGCGCCACAAGGATCGGATGTATGGCTCGGCGAGAGTTCCCACAGTCTGGCGGCGGGTCGGAACAGGATTGAGATTCTTGAGGACTTGCCGTTTCCTATCCACCAACCGAGTTTACCCGCACAAGCAGAGCGAAGTGTTTTGATGACAACAAGTTGGGACGACGGCGATCCGCTCGATTTGCGAGTGGCGGAAATGCTCGCCAAGTACGGACTTACAGGAACCTTTTATGTGCCACGCTCGGGGCAGCGGGCGGTGATGCACGCCTCGGAGATCCGCGAATTGAGCAAAACTTTCGAAATCGGCGGCCACACTCTGGAGCACGTCGCAATCGACCGGCTGTCCGAAGGTGAAACCCGGGTTCAGCTGTCCGGCTCGAGAGAGTGGATTGAGCAACTGACCGGAAAGGATTGCCGCGTCTTCTGCTTCCCAGGCGGCAAGTTTCGGAATAAGCAGTTGCGACTAGTGCGCGAGGCGGGCTATCAGGCGGCGAGGACCGTTGAGCTTCTCTCGACCAGGAGCCCGCAGTGCGTCGACGGCCTCTGGCTGATTCCTACAACGGTTCAGGTGTTTCCACATGGTCCTTCGGCCTACGCCAAAAATGCTCTGAAGCGATTCTCTTCTTCGGTGATGTTCCGACCCAGGAGAGGGCTGTTAACACGGGATTGGGCCGCGCTCGCGAAGGAATTGTTTTTCCGAACCATCGAGCGTGGAGGGGTGTTTCATCTCTGGGGCCATTCCTGGGAAATCGAGGAGCAAGGCCAGTGGGAAAATCTTGAGAACTTCCTGATGACGATGTGCCGGTGGCGTGAAGAGTTGAAAGGCGTCACTAACTCGGAGCTATGTGCCTATGCCGTTTAGCCTCGAAGAAGTCAGATTAATCCTTTTTTCCCGGACGACAGCGCCCCGATGGCCGTATGCGCGAACGCCGGTCTTTCATTGCGGCTTATCGATGGAGGCGCTCGCGTTCTGCCAGAGATATCCTGCGGACAGAAAGTGACAGCCGATGTGGACTGATTACAACGCTGCTTATCGAGAGGCGCTCCGTGACGAGGCGTTCCTGGCATGGCGGGAAGCCGGTGCCCGGCAAAAGGCGATCAACATTGCCCAAGTCTGCCGGAAAATCTCCGTTTTCTCCGTTCTCGAGATTGGATGCGGCACAGGAGCAGTTTTGCGGGAACTCGGCTGCATGAACTTTGCGAATCGCTATGTAGCGACCGATATTTCCGCGGCTGCTGTCGAATTCGCCCAACAGTCGTGCGGGCCATTGCTGAGCAACGCGTACGTAGGGCCGGCGGATTCCTTGCCGTTCCCGGAGAAATCGTTTTCCGTTGCCATCCTCAGCCATGTCATCGAGCATCTGGAAAATCCGGCCGCTGCGGTGCGTGGCGCCGCGCGAGTAGCGGACTACGTAGTCATCGAAGTCCCAACCGAAATAGTCCTCAGCAATACGATTCGCACGAGGATTCTCGGCAAGCCTTTCGCCTCCGCCGCCAGCGCTGGCCACGTCCAATTCTGGAGCTCCCGTTCCATCGCCAGTTTTCTCGAACAGGATTGCGGGCAGGAGATTTTGTTGAGCCGGACGGATTTGTTGAGCCGCGAGGTGGAGTTCCACGGAAGAAAAGGCGCACGCAGGGCCAAACCACTCCTCAAAGAAGCGCTGAAGAGTGTCATCCCTGGCTGGATTTATGCGCGGCTGGTGACGACGCATGCAACATTTCTTTGCCGCGAACGCACGCAAGACTTGAAGAAAAAGAGCCTAGCGGCAAACGTTTTGGAGAGTGCAAGACTGTGAAAATTCTCGTGGCGCACAACTTCTATCAGAAGCCGGGTGGCGAGGACGCCGTTTGCGAGTCTGAAATCAGGCTTCTGCGCGAAGCCGGGCATCAGGTCATCGAATATCGGCGGCACAACGAGGAGATTCAAGGATACTCCTTTGTAGAGAAAGCAAGCCTCGGATGGCGCACTTCCTGGTCGGAGAGCACGAATCGTGAACTGCGCGACATTCTCCGAAGGGAATCGCCTGACCTCGCGCACTTCCACAACACGTTTCCTCTTATCTCTCCTTCTGCCTATTACGCTTGCCACGCGGCGGGAATTCCCGTCGTGCAGACACTCCACAATTACAGACTTCTGTGCCCCGGCGGCAACCTCTTTCGGGACGGCGGCATTTGCGAAGAATGCATTTCTCATTCTCTGCTTCGCTCAATTGTTCATGGTTGCTATCAAGATTCACGGCTTGCGAGCGTTGCTGTGGCAGGCATGCTCACGGCTCACCGGCTTTTGCGAACCTGGACGGAGCAGGTTGATCTCTTTCTGGTATGCACAGAATTTGCCCGCAGAAAATTCGTCGACGCAGGTTTCGACCGGGCTCGTATCCGCGTCAAACCAAACTTCATTGCTCCCGATTCCGGAGGCCGGATCGACGGCGGGGAAAACGCGCTTTACATCGGCAGATTGTCGGAAGAAAAGGGTCCGCAACTTCTTCCACCTGCGTGGTCGAAGCTGTCCGCGGCAATTCCATTAGAAATTGTGGGCGAGGGGCCCCTGCGGGCCTCCCTGGAACGCGACTGCGCGCGACTCGGCTTGCGAGGTGTTCATTTTTCCGGGTGGCTCGGTGCTCAGGCGGCCATAGAACTTCTGCGCGCCGCGAAATTTCTGATCGTACCCAGCACTTGTTATGAAGGCTTTCCTATGGCAATAGCCGAAGCGTATGCCTGCGGAGTCCCTGTCATCGCAGCCGGTCACGGAGGTTTGGCCGAGATTGTCCGCGACGGGTATACGGGACTGCATTTCACGCCAGGCGACCCCGATGACCTTGCCCTGAAAGTCGAATGGGCTTGGACCCATCCGCACGAAATGGAAACCATGGGCTTGGCTGCGCGGGTGGAATTCGAAACGAAATACAACGCCAGCGCGGCGCTCAAAAGCCTCGAGAATGCCTACGAATCGGTGCATTCCGGACGTGAGGAGTCCGTCGCCGTGGTCAGAGCCTTCGTTCAAAGTGAAGCCAAGGCATCATTGGAACGCCGGAAAGGGGCAGGCTGAATGGAAGCAGTTCTGAGGTTGCTCGCTCCAATCCACCGCAAATTACGCTCACAGAAGTGCGATCTTTTTTTTGATGTTCTGAGGCCTCGGAGTGGCGATTCGCTGCTGGATGTCGGCGGCGGGACGGGGATCAATGGTGAATTCGCCCGTATCTACCGGCATTTTACCGTAGTTAAGATTGTCAATCTGGATCCGCAAGTGATGGAAGAGGAAGGGTTGGAGCACGTGAAGTGCGAAATAGCAGACGGCTGTTCCTTGCCGTTTCCAGATCGTTCTTTCGATTGGGTGTTCTCCAATGCGGTTATCGAACACGTAGGCGGGGCTTACAGGCAGCAGCGGTTTGCGGAGGAAATTCGGCGGGTCGCGCGGAGGGGTTATTTTGTGGCCACTCCCGACCGCTATTTTCCCATCGATCCCCACACGCTTCTTCCTTTCTATCAATTTCTTTCTCCAGAATGGCAGCGCAGAGTTTGCCGGTTTTCGCCATGCTATATGCGGCACTACGCGCCCCTCGATTTGCTTTCCGCTGCCGCCTTGCGTGCACTGTTTCCTGAGGCCACCGTGCGTAAGATCGGCCTTCGGATTTTTCCCAATAACCTTGTTGTCTATCGATGTCTGGAATCATCGAGCTAACAGAGCCTATGCCGCACGCATCGCCATACAAAGCTCCATCTTATGAAGTGCTCGGGGTGCGGGTGGACGCGGTGCAAATTCCGGAAGTGGTGTCGCACATGGAGGAATGGATTAGGCGGCGTGACGCCTGCCGCTACATTGCCGTCACGGATATGCATAGCTTGATGCAGGCGCAACATGCGGAGAGCTTCAAGAAGATCCTTCTCGATGCGGATCTGGTGGTTCCCGACGGATTTCCACTTGTGTGGCTGGGCCGGCGAAAAGGGCTTGCACTTCGAAGGAGAGTCTACGGCCCGGAGTTGATGGAGCGTTTCTGCGAAGAATCCACTGCCCAAGGCTACCGCCATTTCTTCTATGGCGGTGCTCCGGGAGTCGCGGAAGACCTCTCCATTCGTTTAGCCGCTCGTTTCCCGGGTTTGCAGATTGCAGGCGCGTACTGCCCCCCGTTCCGCCCGTTGACGCAACAAGAGGACGAAGAGGTAGTTACCATGATCAACAGCGTCCGCGCGGATGTTGTTTGGGTCGGTCTTGGTGCGCCTAAGCAAGAACGCTGGATGTCCGAGCACAAAGGCCGGCTCAAGGCGCCCGTCCTGGTGGGCGTTGGCGCCGCGTTTGATTTTCAGACCGGAAGAATCGCGCAAGCCCCGCTGTGGATGCGCGAGCATGGACTGGAGTGGCTTTTCCGTTTGTCGCGTGAGCCAGGGCGTCTCTGGCGCCGATATCTTATCTATGGAACGCAATTTGTTGCGCTTGTCTTACTCGAATCTCTGGGGCTCAAGAAGTTCTACTAGGTTCTGAAGTGGATCGCCTGGGCCGGGCAACGGAAGAGAAACAAGGACCATTGCTTGCTCAAGCCAGTAGACCATGCGAAAATGACAGCGCTGGCTGCTCGTTATCGAAGCTAGCTGCTCACAATCAAGGCTCTCCGGCGCTATCGTCTAGGGGTCTAGGACATCGCCCTCTCAAGGCGGAAACACGGGTTCGAATCCCGTTAGCGCTACCAACCCAATCCTTCGCCCTAGATATCCAAGGGCCGTTTTTTGGGATCGTGAAGTGTTTGGACGTGTGAACCCGGCCTGCGGTTCCACACTAAGCGGCAGTGCTGTTCCATTATGAAATCCCTGGCTGACAAAGCTGTAACAATCAGTATTCTTCTGACACCTCCACCGCCCAGTAAATCATAGTAGAGAAGCAGCTTAGTAATGCGGTGTACACGTTAGGCACTCCGTACTATGAGGGTACTAGTACGGAACACTGTCCTTTCCAGAACGTGACAACCCTTGTTCCATTTCGGACACTAGAACCATGTCAAGCCCTCTTTCAGAGCTTCCAGGGTTTGAGCATTTAACCTCTGGGTTAAATATGACACCGGTTCGCCACACTCGGAACACGGCCATCGTCTCCCGCGAAGTCGCTGGTGAGACGATCGTTGTACCCATTTGCCGTGGTGTGGGGGATCTCGATTCCGTCTACACGTTCAATCCGGTCGGTCGAAGCTTGTGGCGCCTGCTCGAACAGGGTCATTCCATCGAGGAATTAGCGGATTGGGTTGCCACGCACTACGAAGTGGATGCGAAACAGGCATTTTTAGACGTTCAGAGTTACTTGGCTGAACTCCAGGAAATTGGCTTGGTTCGCACGGTTTAGTAGGTCCCCTCCTTCTCGGCTTGCCTTCACCAAGGCACGACGCTCGAAGTGTGGGTTGTTATCATTTTACACGGGTACTGAGAGTACTGGTTTATCGCGTAGAAAGTAAAAGGTTCGACGTGCAGACGGCAGCATACGGCGAGTTGACGGGTTTGGTTCACGAACGTTTCCAAGGGAAGCGAGCGCCGCTTGAAGTGTCCATCGAGGTTACACGCCGGTGCCCGCTCGAGTGCCTGCATTGCTACAACAACCTGCCGATGAGCGACCACGCGGCCCGCGCCGCAGAACTCACTTTCGAAGAGCATTGCCACCTGCTCGATGAGCTTGTCGAGGCAGGGTGCCTGTGGCTGCTCTATACGGGCGGTGAGATTTTCGCGCGCAAGGATTTTCTTGAAATTTACACGGAGGCCAAGAAGCGCGGATTTCTGATTACGCTGTTCACGAACGGGACGATGATCAACGAGCGCATCGCCGATTACCTTGCCGAATACCGCCCTTTTGCCATCGAGATTACGCTCTATGGTGCAACACGCGAGACTTACGAAGCGCTCACCCAGGTTCCGGGCTCCTATGACCGTTGCTTGAGAGGCATCCGCCTGCTACTGGAGCGAGGACTGCCTCTGAAGCTCAAGACGGTGCCCACCACCATCAACCAGCACGAAACCTTCGAAATGAAAAGGCTGGCTGAGGAAGAGTTCGGCGTCGAATTCAAATTCGATTCCCTCATTAATCCGCGAATCGATTGTTCGCAAAGCCCGCTCGCTGTGCGCATCTCGCCCGAGCAAGTGGTCGAGCTGGATTTTTCCGAGCCGAAGCGCAAGGAAGACTACCGCTGCATGGCCGAGCAGGAACTTTCCATGCCGTTGGTGGTAGAGCAAGCCGAAAGGCAAAAATACACCTGCGGCGGCGGAGTGGCGGGCTGCGCCATCGATCCCAACGGCACGATGAGCATATGCGTGATTTCGCACCAGCAGGGCTACAACATCCGGCAGGGCAGTTTCCGGGAAGGCTGGGAAGGTCCGCTGCGCGAAATTCGCAATCAGCCACGGACGCGTCCCTCGATCTGCGACCGGTGCCAGATTCAATCGCTCTGCAGTATGTGCCCGGCGAACGGCGAACTCGAAAATGGCGATCAGGAGTCACCAGTCGATTTCCTGTGCCAGATCGCGCATCTACGCGCTTACGCGCTGGGCTTCAGCGTCCCGGAGCATGGGGATTGCAAGTGCTGCGATGGCGGAGCGCATCATGCAGATTTGCTGGCATCTGCCGAGCGGCTGAAGAACGTGACGCCAGACTCCGGATTTGGTCCGGTTCGCCGGCCCGCCACTCCTGTTTTGAATATTTTGCAGCCTGCGTCCGGAAATAGCGGCGCAGCGTGCGGTTCATGCCGGACACATCGGTGAAGGAAGAAGTGTGATCGTGAACGACGAGAACGACAAGAATCCAAAAGGGCAGGACAAGGGAAGAGCCTACGAGCCGCCCAAAGTCATTCGTGTAAGTCTGCGGCCCGAAGAAGCCGTGCTTGGACACTGCAAGGTTACCGGCGCGATGGGTCCGGTGGGGAGCTCTTCCTGCCGGTCGTTTGTCTCTTGCAGGACGCTGGGATCGTGAGAGAGCAGAGAATCCAAATGCTGCGATCCCAAACACAATTTGCAGAAGCGAAAGCGCCGCAAGAAGCAGACTTCCCGAGCGCTTCCCAACTTTCGTATCGAATCGGGGGAATCACATTCGGACTTGAAGCCGAAGGCGAGCTGCGTCTTACACCGGAACGGGAACTCAGCGCGTTTGCGGTCGAGCCTGGATTTTGTGATGTGAGCCTGCAAGTTGCGTGGGCGGATTCTCTTCGAGTGCCGGCTTCCACCCTCTTGTTTCATTCCGGCGGGCTCTGGTCGCTCTTTGCCGAACCCAGCGGATACCGCTTCAGCTTTCTCTCGCCTCTTCTGGGGATGACTCCTTACAAAGAGGCTTGGCTTGACCCCGAGTTTCGCTCCGGCCGCGTGCTGCTCTCGCGGCGCTACTTTGACACGGATCGCCCTGTCTATCCTCTCGAGTACCCGCTCGACGAGCTGCTGATGATTCACCGGCTTTCGCGCGGTGAAGGCGTGGAAGTGCATGCAGTTGGGATTTCGGACGAAAACGGCCGCGGCCATCTTTTCCTCGGGCATTCCGGAGCCGGGAAAAGCACGACCGCCCGCTTGTGGATCGATCGCCCGGGTGTGCGAATCCTCAGCGACGATCGCATTATCCTGCGCGAGCAGGACGGCCAAATCTGGATGCACGGCACGCCCTGGCATGGCGATGCCGGCATTGCTTCGCCCGATTGCGCGCCGCTGTCTGGGATCTATCTGTTGGCGCATGGAAGCAGCAACGAGCAGTTCCCGCTCGCGGCAGGCCGCGCGGCAGCGGAACTTTTTACCCGCAGCTTCGTGACGCACCATTCCGCAGACGGCATTCAGTTTACCCTGGATTTTCTGGATCGCGTCGCCCGCGAAGTTCCTTGCTCCATTTTTCAATTTGTCCCCGATGAATCCGCCGTGGAGGCCATTTGCCGTGCGGGAGCGTAAACCCATCGTAAGGCGGAATTCCGCCCAGTTCGCGGCGGTTTGTGAAGAGCTGCTCGATCTGGGCATGAGTGTGCGGTTTCGTGCTCAGGGTCAGAGCATGCAGCCGAATATTTTGCATGACGATGCGGTCGTTGTTGCTCCTGCTCGGCGAGAAGAATTGCGACGTGGAGATGTCGCGCTTACCCATGGTGAAGACGGGTTTCGCGTGCATCGCGTGCGCTTTACCGACGGCTCCGCCGGCGAAATCGTCACACGCGCCGACGCTGGCGAGGAGAATGATCCAGCCGCGAATCTGGTGTTCGGCAAGGTGATTGCAATTGAACGAAACGGGCACAGAACTTCGATAGAAAGTACCGGCATCAAATGCTTGCATGCAACGCGGGCATGGATGCGCCGTTTGAAGCTGGCTTCCGAGCTATGTCTCAGCCGGCTTTCCGCCAGCTCTTTGTGCTTTGGATTGGTTGCCGTTTTTGGGCTGCTCCTCAACGCTTCGCCAGTTGCTGCCCAGGCTGACCTTACGATGACGCAAACCACCTCGGTTTCCGTCGTAGACACCGGCATCAATTTCAACTACACGGAGATCGCAACGAACAAAGGGCCCAACGCGGTTCCCGCAGGGACGCTAGTCGTCTATCAGCAGACGCCCCCCAATACCACACTTCAGAGCATAACCGTTGACGCGAACTGGAATTGTTCAAATCCCGGGGCGGCCGGCCCAATCATCTGCACTTACACCCCGGCCCTGGCCAGCGGCGCCAACACCTCTGCCGACCCCATCCAATTCACTCTGAGCGTGAATGCCGGAACGACGTACGGCACAACCATTCTCAACTCCGCCACGGTCACATCGCAGACGACGGACCCGGTGCCGAGCAATAACACGAGCATTACGACCGTGCTTGTCGAGGCTGCCGCCCAGGCGGACATGGCTCTTTCAATGACCGCAGCACCCACACCCGTTTTCTTATCTTCCCCCTTGACGTACACCATTCAAGTGCAAAATCTCGGCCAGGCAAGCGCCTCTACGGTTCAGGTAGTGGACACTCTTCCCGCGACGACAACTTTCGTCTCCGCGAACGCTCCGGCGGGATGGGCCTGCTCGGGAACGACCACGGTTACCTGCTCGCTTACGGGCACGATGGCCCAGGGAGCGTCCGCAACCATCACGATAACAGTGACGTCCCCGTCGACACCAGGGCCCCTCACCAACACGGCGACTGTGAGCTCAACCACAGCAGATCCCGTTGCTGCCAATAACAGCGCGACAGTCATAACCGTGGTACAGCCGCTGGTCTGCGCCACACCTGGCAAGGACGGCGCTGGCGGCACCCTTTCAGGAGTGGTGAATACGTACTACCGGGCTTCCGCAAACGGCACTCTGGCCGCTGGGAAGAACGCGGTGACTTTGGCTGCGGGTCTGCCGGCGGGTGGCACTCCGATAGCCGTAGGCGATTTGCTCCTCATAATCCAAATACAAGACGCCCTGATCAATGACACCAACAGTTCCTCGTATGGACACGGCGTGCCCGGCGATCCGGCGGCAGGCTCGACCAATCTGCAGAGCTCCGGTCTGTTTGAATATGTTACGGCTACGAGCGCGGTCCCGCTTGCGGGTGGCAATCTGACGTTCGCCGGCACGGGGGCCAATGGCGGAGCGCTGAATAGCTATGTGAGAGGTGCTTACAACGCTGGCGGAAACCGCGGGCAACAGCGATACGAGGTGATTCGAGTCCCCCAATATACATCAGCGACCCTTAGTTCGGCGCTCGCGCCCCTCCCTTGGGACGGCAACCTCGGAGGAGTGCTGGCCATCGACGTCGCGTCACAGCTCACATTGGGCGGCACGGTTAGTGCGGACACATTAGGATTTCGCGGCGGGGGAGGGCTTCTGCTCACCGGGGGCAACGGTGGGGTGAGCACAGACTATGTGGTCCCGTCCACCAGCACCACCGACGGTTCGAAGGGCGAAGGCATTGCGGGAACTCCGTTCTATGTCGCGCCCGCGACAATTACGACGACGACCACTCCGACCAATACCGGCTTCGAAGGGTACTCCAACGGGAGCTTTGCTCGCGGCGCGCCGGGGAATGCCGGTGGCGGCTGCACGGATGGCGATCCGCCAAATAACGATTACAACTGCGGTGGAGGTGGCGGAGGCAACGGCGGTAGCGGCGGCCTAGGAGGTTACGGTTGGAATAGCTTCACCGTTTCGAACTCCACTGACGGGGGCTTCGGGGGCGCAACGTTTCCGGCCTCGACGAGCGCGATTGTTATGGGCGGCGGCGGTGGGGCGGGTGGCACGAACAACGGCTCTTGGTTTATTTCGGCCAGCAGCCATGATTCGAACTCCATCGACGCCGCCTGCTCAACGGGGACGACGCCCACATGCACCGGCATCTATAGCAGCGGAGGCATGGGCGGCGGAATCGTGATTGTGCACACCGGATCCGTGGCTGGCACCGGAACGATCACATCGAACGGACAATCGACGCTGAGTACGGACAACGACGGAACCGGTGGAGGTGGCGCCGGAGGATCGGTTATTTTCTTCGCCAACAGTGGCGTATTGACGGGCCTCACCGTGAACGCGAACGGAGGCAACGGCGGCAATACCTGGCCTGAAGAAGCCCCAGGAACATTCAATACGGCTGGGTCTGGCGCCCGACATGGACCGGGTGGTGGCGGCAGCGGCGGAGTCATCCTTCTCTCTGGCGCGCCTACGGCCATGTCTGTAAATGGCGGGGCCAATGGCTACACGGCTACCGTCCAGGATTCGTTCGGTGCGACTCCTGGCCAAGCCGGTATCGACGCCACGAACCAAGTGATCACAGAGACGCCAGGAACGCAGTCGGGTGCCTATTGCGCGTCCGCAGATTTGGCCGTTACGAATACAGCTACGCCCAATCCTGTTTTTGCCGGGAGCAACATTACTTACACGCAGGTAGTGACCAACAACGGTCCACTGGATGCCGTGAACGCTGTTTTCACGGAGCAGGTACCCACCAACACGACGTTTCAATCCCTCACCTACCCTGCGGGATGGCTATGCAGCACTCCTGCTGTGAACGGAACTGGAACTATCACATGCACCAATCCGGATGTCGCGAAGTTGGCGGCGGGAACGTTCACGCTTGCCGTTCAAGTACTTGCCTCAACTGGGTGGGGTACTCAGATCGTGGACGTTGCTGATGTGACTTCTGGAACATCCGATCCGAATCTCACGAACAACTCGGCCAAGGCTACGACTTCGGTTACGCTCTCGACGATGGCGGACGACTCGATCACAAACACTCCGTCTTCGACTTCGGTCCCAGCTGGGAGCAACATCACTTATACGCAAGTCGTGACTAATAATGGACCGGCGGCCTCCCCGAATACCTCGGTGACCGAGAGCCTCCCGGCGAACACGTCCTTTGTCTCTGCAACCGCGCCGACGGGATGGGTTTGCTCCCTCATAACTACCACGACCCCGGACACCATCACCTGTTCTGAGACAACTGCGCCCCCGCTGCCATCGGGAAACACCGCGACGATTACCGTGGTGGTAACCGTGACCGCTGGAACCGCGAACGGGACTGTCATCACCGACACCGCCGGCGTCGTTTCCGGAGTCGAAGATCCGAATACCGGGAACAACAATGCGACGGCAAATGTTACCGTGGCATCAGCGACCCAAGCCGACCTAGCCGTGACCAGTACGGCTTCACCCAATCCCGTCACCGATGGCAATAACATCAGCTATACGCAAGTGGTGACGAACAATGGTCCTGCCACGGTCACGGCAGGAAACGCCACCTTCACCGACACCATTCCAACCAACACGACTTTCGCCTCTTTCACTGTTCCCACCGGCTGGAATTGCGGAACTCTTCCCGCCGTCGGCGCAACGGGAACAATCTCGTGCAAGAACACCGCCTCGTTGGCGGCGACCGCGACGGCTAGTTTTCCGCTGGTTGTCAAAGTGAATCAGGGAGTTTCGCCCGGCACGCCCGCGTCCCCGACGACCATTGTGAACACTGCGAATATCAACATTCCCTGCTCGGCGACGACCGACCCAAATTGCGCGAACAACACGGTCACAACAACTGTCTATGTCGCTTCCGCGACGGAGGCCGACGTCGCCATAACGAAGACTGCCTCTCCAGAGCCTGTAAATCAGGGCACAAGCCTGACCTACACTTTGCAAGTAACGAACAACGGTCCCGCGGTGGCACAAGGCGTAACCGTCAGTGACAACCCGCTTCCGCCTGAAGTTTCCTATGTCTCCGTGTCTACCACCCAGGGCACATGCACGTACACCCTGGGCACAAACTCGGTCGGCTGCAGTCTCGGTTCGATTAGCGTCGGTGGCCTGGTCATCGTTACCATCAACGTCACCGCCAACACCTTCTCTTCTTCGACGCAGTCAACGAACACGGCGACTGTCTCCGCGACCACCACCGATCCGAACACTTCAAATAATTCCTCCTCTTCCGTTTCGACAATCCTGAGTCCGACTGCCGTTCAGTTGGCCTCTTTCCGCGCGTTGCCTCGCCAGGGCGGCGGCGTGCTTCTCGAATGGAAAACCCGCGAGGAAATCCGGAATCTCGGCTTCAACGTTTACCGCTTGGATGGCTCGATCCGCCAGCGTTTGAATCCTTCGATCATTGCCGGCTCGGCGCTTTTGATCCGTGGCGGACGCCCGCAGCATGCCGCAAAGACCTATCAGTGGTTCGATCCAAACGGCACGCCGCAGTCAGCGTACGAGTTGGATGACGTCGATCTCAACGGCACGCGCACTTCCCATGGCCCGGTTTCCATGGACGTTTCGGCGGCGCCAAGATCCGGCGCGGTCGCGCAGCCGCTGCTCTTGACGCAATTGAATCGCGCAACGCTGCAGCCCGCGGTTATTCCCTGGCACGGGCTACGCACGCCGCGGCCCATCCTTCCGGCGCCGACGCCGGGAGAGGTACCCGCATCTCTCGATGGGGACGCGGCCGTAAAAATCTCCGTCCAAAACGAAGGCTGGTATCAAGTTTCGAAAGCGCAGCTTGTCGCCGCTGGGCTTAATCCCAACGCCGACGCGCGGACTCTCCAGCTCTTCGCCGAAGGCATCCAGCAACCCATGTTGATTCTGGGCCGCCAATCCGGCGCGCTCGGCCCCAACGACAGTATTGAGTTCTACGGAACGGGCATCGACACGCCATATTCCGGCACGCGGGTCTATTGGTTGATTAGCGGCTCGAGTCCAGGCATGCGCATCGCATCCTTACCCGCGGTCACGACCGGATTATCCGAACCGCAAAGCTTCCCCTTCACCGTCGTACTGCAGCAGCGCACCACCTATTTTGCGACTTTGCTCAACGGCGAAAATAACGATAACTTCTTTGGCGCTGCCGTCACCTCGGAGCCGGTAGACCAGCAACTCACTGTCGCGCACGCCGATCCCAATTCCAGCATGCAGATCACCGTGGATATAACGCTGCAAGGCGCCACCGACCAGCAGGCCCACAGCGTTTCCGTAATGTTCAACGGCGCGTCCATTGGCGAAATGGATTTCGCGAATCTCGCGAACGTCACCGACACTTTCCCAATCGACCCCAGCCTGCTTCAGGACGGCGTGAATACGATTACGCTGACAGCATTGCAAGGCGACAACGACGTCAGCGCCGTGCAGTCCATTGCCCTCCACTATCCGCACACCTACGCGGCCGACTCCGATTGGCTCAAAGCTACGGCTCCAGCCGGCAGCACACTTCACGTTACCGGCTTCTCCAACCAGCAGATTCAAGTCTTTGATATCACCAATCCACTCGCCATTTCACAGCTCTCCGGCTCCGTTGAGCAGGACAACTCGGCCTACGACATCACGTTCGCCCTGCCGCCCGCTGGTGGACAGGAGCGCACGCTCCTCGTCTTTTCTGACGATCAGCTTGCGCCGCCGTCGGGGCTGGCCTTCCACACGCCTGCCGCGCTTGCCGCGGAAAGCTTTGGCAGCCAGATGGTGATCATCACGCATCCTGATTTCCAATCCGCGCTCGGCCCGCTCGTCAGCCTGCACCAATCTCGCGGCTTGTCCGTCAAGGTCGTCACCGTCGACGAAGTCTTCGACGCTTTCAATTACGGCGAACGCAGCCCCTTTGCCATTCGCGACTTCCTGCAAACTGCCAAATCTAAATGGATCATGAAGCCACAATATCTATTGCTGGTTGGAGACGCTTCCCTGGACCCGCGCGATTACCTCGGCTTGGGTGATTTCGATTTTGTCCCCACACGCATCATCGAAACAGCCGCGTTCAAGACCGCTTCCGATGATTGGTTCAGCGACTTTCAGCAGAATGGATTCGAGACGATTGCAACGGGCCGCATTCCTGTGCGCACGGCTTCCGACGCCACGTTGGTGGTTTCAAAGATCGTGAATTACGAGAGGGGTTTGGCAGGCGGCGGCCCTGGCAACCTCGAAGCTCTGCTCGTCGCGGACCAGAACATAGGCTCGGATTTCTCAACGGCCACGAAGTTTGCGGCTGCGGATCTACCGTCAGCTCTCCAGCCCATGGAAATTCTTGCGGATGGCATGGATCCTACCGTTATTACGCAGCAGATTTACACCGCGCTCAACAGCGGCCCGCTGCTCGTCAACTACTCGGGCCACGGTGCGGTCGAGCAATGGTCCTTCTCTGATTTTCTGGATGATACTTCAGCGGCCACGCTCACGAATGGCGATCAATTGTCCGTCTACCTGCTGATGGATTGCCTGAACGGCTTTTTCCAGGACGTGTACTCGACCAGTCTGGCGGAAACGCTTCTGCTCGCTCCCAATGGCGGCGCGGTGGCCGTCTGGGCTTCCTCCGGATTTACCAATCAGCCGCCACAGGCTTCCATGAACCAGGCTTTGCTCCAAATTCTCAAGTCTAGTCCATCGATGCCGGTTGCCGCTGCGATTGTGCAGGCGAAATCCGGCGTCACCGACAACGACGTCCGCCGCACGTGGATCTTCTTTGGCGATCCGGCCATGTCCCTGCAACTCTCTCCATCGGGTTCAACCGGGAGCTACCCGCCGGTACGCGTGAGTCCTCCCATTGTGTTGAAGCCTTAGCTCTTTTATTCTGGCGGCTCGATCGGCAAGCCCGTAAAACGTATTCCCGCGCTGTGCACTTTGTAGCGCATGTTGATTCCAATCAGCAGCGCCGTCAGCGATTCCACAATCCGCGCATTTTCCAATTTTCCTCCATTCAGCGCCCGCGCGCCTGGAACCTTTCCAGCCAACTCGGAAGCAATCTGCTTGGCTCTCTCGTCGTCGCTGCATACCAGGATGTCGCAATCGACATCCTCATCCTTCAAAAGCAGTTCTGCTCCAAGATTCTGAAACGCTGCCGCCACGCTCACCCCCGCCGGAAGCAATTCCTTGGTCTGCTCCGCTGCCGACCCTTGCCACACCCCAAGCATGCGCGTCGCCGCTCCTCCCACCGTAGCCGCCAGGGGCACCGTCGTATCGATCACCACCGTCCCCGGCCTCCATGCGCTCTTCAACTGTTTCAAAAGCGCCGCACATCCGGAAAATGGAACCGTCAGCACGACGACTTCGCACTGCGCCGCAGTCGTGGCGTTGTCCGCGCCTTCCATTTTCGCCGAGCTGCCAATGCGCGTACGCAGTTTAGCAGCCGTCTCCGCCGCACGCTGCACGTCACGTGAACCAATCACAATCTCTTCGCCCGCTCGCGCCCATCGGTAGGCCAGCCCCGAGCCTTCCGGCCCAGTTCCTCCGAGAATCCCAATTTTTCTACTCATCGCCAGTGTGCTCCGCTCCGATTTTCCCAGCCTATATTGCGGTGCCGATAACAACGATCTCTGTGGCTGCTCCGCGCTCCCAGCTTTGGTACGATGGCTTTGGCTTTTTGTTCGCTCGAAAAGCAGACGAGAGCAAACGATACCACGCAATCCAATGGGCCAATGATGGAAACTACGGGTCATCAACCATCCACGCCATCTGTTCCCGAGCCTCTTTCGAGCGAGCAGCCAACCACCCGTGCCCTCCTCCTGCCCGTCAAGGATTTGCGAAACGCAAAGCAGCGCCTCAGGGGCGTACTGACGCCTGAGGAGCGCTTCCGTCTGGCGCAGGCGATGCTTTCAGACACCATTCGCGCCGTCCGCGGCGTGCAGCAAACGAACAAGATATTCGTTATCACCAATTACGAACCAGCAATGGAAGTCGCTGCGAAATACGGCTGGGAAGTTCTATGCGAAGAGCGTCAAATCTCGGAAAGCGCCTCTGTCGATTTTGCCTCGCGCCTGTGCGCCGAGAGAGGAGTCACATCCCTCTTGCGATTGCCCCTGGACCTTCCGCTGGTTCAGGCGAGCGACATTGACGAGCTTTTGTTCGCGGAATGTGCCGCCCCGTCCGTCGTCATGGTTCCGTCACGCGATGGCACGGGCACTAACGCGATTCTTCGCACACCGCCAGCGCTTTTCCCCTCGCACTTCGGACCAAACAGTTTCGCGAAACATTGCAGCGAAGCCGAAAAGGCTGGCGCGAGAATGATTGTGCGGCGAAACGAACGGCTGGAGATGGACGTCGATGATGAAGCCGATTTGCGCGCGCTGCTGCGCTACGACCTGATGCAGACGGCGACAGGGGAGTGGCTCGAAGAAAGCGGTATTGCCGCGCGCTTCAAGACTCGCGCAGCCGCAGTCTAAATCCCTGGCCTGCAATTCTGGCGATTTGTTAAAAATCCCGCGAACCCGCCAACGGCTTCTTCACTCCGCCGCCGCATTCCCGTCGCGCCCCACGCCCAGCGCATCGGCCACCCGATTGATGTAATTGAACCAGGACGCAATCAGTGTAATCTGCAAAATCCCGCGATCATCAAATCCCACGGCCCGCAGCTTTACGTGATCCTCCGGCCAAACCTTCGTCGCATCCTTCGTCAGTTTCACCACGTAATCCAGCATCGCGCGGTCCTGTTCGCTGATAGGCGCCGTCCGATAATCCTTCTTCAGCGCTTCCACCATTTCTTGATTCAACGTCACTCTGCGCAGAAACTCTGCGTGTGACTCGATTCAATAGTGGCACCGGTTCGTCACCGACACCATCGTCGCTATCATTTCGTGCTGGCGCCGGGCGAGCGGCAATTCCGGCGACATCAGAGCCCCAAACGTACTGAACGCATGAAAAAGCACATCCGGGAACAACGAGTGCGATCCAACGATGCTCTGGTCCACTCCCGCAAAAACCGCGGGCACCGGCGTAGCATATTCCGCCGGATAAAACTTCCGCTCGTCTTCAATCGCTTTCTTGACTTTCTCGTCTTCTTCCATTCGAACTGTCTTGATCCAAGTCATGCGCCCTCGCTCCTCGCGGCATACCTGAAAGAGAATATCTATATTCCTAAACTCTTCACCGTAAAAGAATGGTGGCCGGATGCTGTGCGGGCATCCGGCCACGGGTGCTTTGGGGTGCCTCCACGTCGCCTAATCTCGGTAAGGTGGGAAGCAATTTGTGCGTTGCCCGTGTTATAGCCAGCTCGCTAACAACTAGCAATAATGCAAAACAATTAGAATGCAAGTTATTTTGTAACCCCTTTGCTTTCAACAATTTCGTAGGCTCTCCCTGTGGCCAAGTCTTTGTACTCTTCGTTCCTCCCGCTGGGCCAATCCACCGTCATCCGTTCAATCTTTTCGCTCTTCCCAACTCCAAACGTCACCGGCAATTCGGATTGTGACAAGTAGCTCGAGCCGCCGCGGACCACTCTCGACTGGTTTTGCCCGCCGCGTGCGCCAGCAAAAATTCGCACCGTCGCTCCAATCGCGTCGCGATTCGATTTTGTTCCCACCAGCTGAAACCGTATGCTGCGATTCCCGCTAGTTTGATCGTTCCGGTACAAATACGCCGGCCCGTTGTTCGTCGTCATCAGCAGATCCAGGTCGCCGTCGCGATCGAAGTCGCCGTACGCAAGCCCGCGCCCCACGATCGGCGTCCGAAAATCGCCGTCCACTTCTTGCGCTACGTCGCGAAATTTTCCAGCGCCCTGATTCAAAAAAAGTTGCGGCGCTTGCGCGTAGCCGACGTTCCCTCGAATATTTCTCACCGTTTCGTCGATGTGCCCATTCACTACCGCCAGGTCCAGCCAGCCGTCCAGGTTCGCATCGAAAAATGCGCACCCAAAGCCAAGCGTGCTTCGCGAAGCCGCCCCGAGCCCCGAAGGAATCGCAATGTCGTCGTAGGTCGGCGTGCCCGCGGCTCCCGGGGCAGTGGCATGGTACAGCCCGATCATCTCGTTATCGAAATTGGTGATCGCAACGCCCGCTTTCCCGGAGTTTTCGAAGTCTCCCGTATCGACTCCCATGCCGGCTCGAGCTTTCCCTTCGGTACTAAACGCCAGCCCCGCTTCAACGCCCACATCCTTGAATTTTCCATTTCGCAAGTTCTTGTAAAGCTTATTCGGTTGCGTGTCGTTGGCCACCAGCAAGTCCGGCCAACCGTCCTGGTCGTAATCGAACATCGCCGCGCCCAGCGATTTCGAGCTGCTGTCGAAAAGTCCGCTCGAAGCGGTCACATCTTCAAAAGTCCCATTTCCACGGTTGTGAAAAAGCCAGCAGGTGTCTCCCCGGTATGCCTCCGGCGTGCAATACGATTTGTGCGTTCCATCCAGGCTGCAAAAAACATCGTGTTCCGGCGACCAGCGAACGTAGTTGCACACAAAAAGGTCCAGCAATCCATCGCGGTCGTAATCGAACCACAATGCCGACGTGCTGAACCCTTGCCTGCCATGCAACCCGCTCGATTTCGTCACATCGACGAACGTGCCTTTGCCCGTGTTGCGAAAGAACCGGCTCTGTCCCACGCAACTGATATAAATGTCTGGAAAGCCGTCGTTGTTGTAATCGCCGACGGCCACGCCCATTCCGTAAAGCTCCACATCCAGCCCTGCGGCCTTCGTCACGTCGCTGAATGTCCCGTTCTGATTGTTGCGGTAGAGCTTCAGGGTCGATCGCCGCCGCTGGTGTCCCGGCCAGTCCATCCCGTTCACCAGGAGAATGTCTTGCCAGCCATCGCGGTCGTAATCCAGGAACGCGCAGCCCGATCCCAGCGTTTCCGGCAAAAGCTTACCGCCGTAAGCCCCGCTGTTGTGTTGAAACTGAATCCCCGCTGCGGCTGTTACGTTCGCAAGATGAAAACCCGGACCATTCCCCGCTTGCGCTAAAATCCGAGCCGGAGAAATCCCCGCCGTAATCCCCGCCGCGCACGCGCTCCACAAAAAATCGCGCCGCTTCAAGGCAGGTTTACCAAACCGTTTCGGATTGCGTACACCACCAGTTCCGCCGTCTTATGAATCCCCAGCGCATCCATGATGTTCGCGCGATGTACGGACACGGTATTCGCGCTTAAATTCAGGTCCGCCGCAATCTCCTTGTTCGATTTTCCCGCGACGATGCGTTGCAGCACATCGAGCTCCCGCGGCGTTAATCCGCCCTCGCGCTCGCCTTTCAGCGCCGCCGGACGCGCTACCTGTGGGTCGAGAACTTTTTCACCTTTCGCCACGCGCTTGATGGCGTTTGCCAAATCGAGCTCCATCGCATTTTTCAGAATATATCCTTGTGCGCCCGCCTCCAGCGCCTGCCGCACCAGCGTGTCTTCCGAGTGCATGCTCAACATCAAAATCGCCGCGCTCGGCATCGCCTCAAGTATTTTCCGCGTCGCCTCCAAGCCATTCATCCCCGGCATCGCGCAATCCATCACGATTACCGCTGGTTTTTCTTTGGCCGCCAGACGCACAGCTTCCTCGCCGTTGCTTGCTTCGCCGACCACTTCGATCTCCGGGTCATCTTCCAGAATGCGCCGGAAACCGTGGCGCACCAGCGCGTGGTCGTCCACCAACAAAACTCTCAGCTTAGCTCCCATGGCTCTCGACCTTCTGGTGGTCGATTCGCAGACGGACCGTCGTGCCTCCGCTTGCAGGCTGTAGAAGTTCCAATGTTCCTCCAATGATCTCCGCTCGTTCGCGCATCGCCACCAGTCCAATACCGCGGTCATTTTTACCCGCGACAATTCCTTTTCCGTGATCCTCCACTTCCAGCTCCAGCGCATCCTCCAAAAAGTTCAGCCTCACCCAGGCTTCTTTCGCTTCGGAATGCCGGCTCACATTATTCAGTGCCTCTTGCAATATGCGGTACACGTGCACGCTGGCGCCTCCCTCGAGCGGAAAAGCCGTCCCGGATTTCTCATAGTGCAGCACAAGGCCCGTCTGTCGCTCCACGGTTGGAATATACCAGTCCAGCGTGCTCACCAGTCCCGCCTCTTCGAGAAGCACGGGATGCAGGGCTTGTGACAAACTCCGGATATTATCCAGCGTCGATTGCGCGATTTCGCGCACTTCCTGTACCTCTTCGCGCACCTTTGATCCCTCCGGCAAATGGTTCCCGGCGCGGCCCAGCAGCGAGCCAATCGCCGTCAGCACTTGGCCGAATTCATCATGTAGCTCCCGCGAAATATGCCGCAGCGTGGACTCTTGCGTCGAAATCAGTTTTTGCGCCAGCTCGCTGCGATGCTCGGAAAGCGCCGCCAGTCTCGCGAAAATAATCCGGTTTGTGCGAATCAAATACAAACTTGTCAGCACGATGGTGATCAGCGTTGCGCCCAAGAATAGATAGAGTTGCCGCTGCACGCCGTTATAAATGTCTGCGATTCGTCCCGCGGCCTGTTCTTCGCCCTCGTTGTTCTGCACCAGCAATCGAGATACAGCCGTGCTCAGCGACTCCTGCCGCGCCTGCAGCGTCAGCCGGATCTGTTCGCGCGCTTCCCCGTCTTTTCCATCCGCTGCCAGTGCAAACATACGATGCACCGCGTCCCAAAATTGCGCAACGGAGTGTCTGAGATAGTCTCGCTGTTCCGCCGTGCGATTCGCCCCTGCCAATTGCTCTTCGAGACGCATCGCTACGTCCAGATCCTCGCGAATGCGCTCGAACTGCGCCGACCAAGACGTCAGCGGGTACGGCTCGCTCGCTTCCAGCATGTCGCGCATCGCCAGTCCCACTGAATTCAAATCGTTCTGCACCCGCAAGAGCTCGAGTGAATCCCGCCGGTTCCGGTCCACCATTTCGCTCTGCAGTTTTCGCAATCCGGAAAGCTGCACCGTAATGTAAAACGAATACGCCACTACCGCGGCGAGCGTGATGATCAGTCCGAGAAGGAGCCCCGTCGTCGGCGAGCGCTGCGTTTGCACGAAGAGAGAATACCTCAGGCAGCGGCCTGGCGCCGCACGAGCAGCAGCAGAAAGACCATTGCAACAGCCGATGCCAGCGGCACGAGCAAGCCAATGCGCAATCCGCCGGCGTGCGCGGAAACGAGTCCAACAAACCACGGGCCAACCGCGGATCCCACCGAGGACATGGAAAACATAAGACTGCCAAGTCTCACCGCTCTAGCTCCGTACCAGCGCGAAAGCCATGCAACGTAAATCGGGAAAATCGCCGCGCAGCCCAGGCCGGCGACGGCAGCGCTCACGAAAGCGACTGTCTGCGTCGGGGCCAGGACAAAGACGGTATTCCCGGCGATGACTATGATGAGCGCAATCATAACCAAACGAAGTTGCCGGACGCGGGCGAGAACGAACGGCGCAGACGCTCGGCCCGCCAGGAGTCCTCCGTAGAAAAACATGGGCGTGAGAGTGGAGAGGCCCTCTCCTCCGCCGGGCAGCCGTTTTGCATAAGCAGCGGACCAGCTTCCAAGGCTTACTTCCACGCTCACGTACAAAAAAAACAACGCGGCAAGCGTGACCGTCGTAAGGAACACCGGGCTAATCACCGGCGAAGTGGATGTGGGATTGGTTGTCGCGTGCTTTCCTTCGGGAAATGCCGCAAATAGAAAAGAAAAAGCCAGCAGGCCGCCGATTGCGGCGAAGAAGAAGAGAAGTGCCGGAAGAAATCCCTTCTTCAGCGCCAGCAAAACTAGTGGAGAACAAGAAACGGCTCCAGCCCCCCAGGCAAAATTCACCAGACTAACGAGCGAAGCACTTTTCGCACCGCCGATTTCCGCCACCGCGAGATTCGTGGGAGGAACCACCAAGCCATAGCCAATTCCGAGAGCCCCCAATGCGCACAACACGACGGTCATCGAGAAATTGTTCAACGTTGCGAGACCAGCGCCGATCATTAGATAACCGAGAACGAGAGAAGTGCGCGTGCCGAAGTAATGCGTGACCAGGCTGGATAACCACACGCCCGCCAGCGATCCGGAAAATTCAACCGCCAGCAGAATGCCGGCTCGCGAATCGTTGAGCGCCCAGCGCGCAATAAACTGTGGCATCAGCGGGCCTGCGAGTGTGATCTCGACGCCCGTCAGGACGAAACCGGCGAAGAGCAGCACCAGCAAATAGCGCTGGCGCGCTGCAGCATTGATAGCGATAGCTTGCGTGCTCACTGGTTATCAACCATTTTGCAGGACAGCGGTGCCGCGAGCAACTCGGCGTTTCCGGCAATCTTTGTTTCGCCAAAGCAAAATGTAATTTTTTCCATTCTAAAATGTAATCCACTGCATTTGACGGTGCGATATCATGGAGCGCCTTTCGGATGCGCTGCTGATCGCTAGACACCTTTATGATCCTTCCTTGGATGCTTGCATGAGCCCTTTCGGAATATTCCTATGATTGATGTCGGCCTCATCGGATATGGACTTGCGGGGCGTTCCTTTCACGCGCCTGTGATTAGCGCAGTGCCCGGATTGCGGCTCGCGGCGATTCTCGAACGTACCGGAAATGATGCCGCCGGGAAATATCCCGATGTGCGCATTGTCCGCACGCTCGATGAGCTTCTCGCGATCAAAGAAATTCGCCTCATCGTCATTGCCACGCCGAACGATTCGCACTTTCCGCTTGCTCAGCAATGTTTCGCCGCGGGGCGCGACGTGCTCGTCGACAAGCCTTTCACGACAACTCTCAAAGAAGCGATCGCGCTCGTCGAGTTTGCGAAGCAACAAGGCCGTTTGCTCACCGTCTATCAGAATCGTCGCTATGACGGTGACTTTCAGGCCATCGTGCAACTCGTCACGAGTGGCGAACTCGGAAGGATCGTTCGCTTTGAATCGAATTACGACCGCTTTCGTCCTCAGCTTCGTCCGACTGCCTGGCGCGAGCGCTCCGGCCCTGGCACTGGCATCTTTTTCGATCTGGCGCCGCACCTGATCGATCACGCGCTTTTGCTTTTCGGCATGCCGGAGGCGCTGACGGCTGACATTCGTACCGAGCGCGAAGGTGCTGTTGCCGATGATGCGTTCGACCTCGCTTTTCATTATCCGCGAGGTCTGCGCACGGACTTGCGTTCCTCCATTCTGGCTGCCGCGACTCGCCCGCGCTTTATTCTGCACGGAACGCAAGGCGCGTTCGTCAAACAATCCTTCGATCCGCAGGAAAGCAATTTGCGCCGCGGCTACATTCCCCCCGACACAGCTTGGGGCGCGGAGCCGGAAGAAAATTGGGGTGTGCTTACCCTTTCTGAAAACGGCACCTTCACCGAGCGCCGCGTTCCCTCGGCGCCCTGCGACTACCGCGACTTCTACGCCAATTTGCGCGATGCCGTTCTCGGCAAAGCCAAGCTGGCCGTCTCGCCAGACTGGGCACTCGACGTGATGCGTTTGCTCGAATTGGCTCGCCAGAGCAGCCAGGAACGGCGGACCGTTTCCGTGCCCGCGAAAAAATAAACGCTCTTTTCAAGACGACGCTGTAGCGATGGAATTGCGCGCACATCGATTTTCGAAGGTAAAAAGAGGTCCTCGCGTATAATTGAATTTCGTGCGAAAGTCGTGCAAGAGGGAGGAGCGCTGCGGTGGCATCCGTCATTGAACTGGCACCCTCGATTTTGTCTGCAAACTTTGCGCAATTGGGCGCCGAAGCCAAGGCCGCGCTCGATGGCGGCGGCACGGTTTTGCATCTGGACGTGATGGACGGGCACTTCGTACCAAATCTGACCATCGGGCCGCCTGTTGTCGCGGCTCTCCGCAAAACTCTTCCGGATGTGACGTTCGATTGCCATCTGATGATCGAGAATCCGGATCAATTTATTCCGGCGTTTGCGGAAGCTGGCGCGAACTGGATCTCCGTGCATCAGGAAGCCTGTGTTCATCTGGACCGCACGCTCCATCTGATTGAGTCGCACGATTGCAAGCCCGGCGTGGTGATCAATCCGGCGACGCCGGTGCATATGCTCGATGAAGTTCTGGAAATCGTGCACCACGTTTTGATCATGTCCGTGAATCCGGGATTTGGCGCGCAGCATTTCATTCCCAACTCGCTGAAGAAAGTGGAATCGCTTGCGCACCTCCGCGAATCGCGCGGGCTGGAATTCCGCATCGAAATCGATGGTGGAGTCGCGCTTGATACAGTCGGCGATATTGTGCGAGCCGGCGCGGAAATTCTCGTGGCCGGCAGCGCCGTGTTTGCCAAAGGCGACATTCGCGAAAATGCGCGCAGACTGCTGGAAGCAGCGCGCGCGGCTTCGGGGAAAACGCGAAAACGGCGAATCGTCAGCGTTTGAAATTGCGCTTCACTGGCGCGTGTCGGCTCCATTGAATCGCGTTCCCTTGTGCGGTGCGCCGCCTACTATTTTCGGGCTGCTATTGCTCCTCATAATTCCACGTCAGACCGCCATCCACGACGAACGTTGTTCCGGTGACGTAACTGGACTCTTCGGAAGCCAGGAACGCGGCAATCGACGCTACGTCTTCCGGCTTTCCCAGACGCCGCAGCGGGATGTTATCCAGGAGACTCTTGAGCTTCACGGGATCATTCAGCAGATTTTTGTTGATGGGCGTTTCGATCGCGCCCGGGGCGATGTTGTTGATGGTGATGTTGAGAGGGGCGAGTTCGATCGATAGGTTGCGCGTGATCATTTTCAGGGCGCCCTTGCTGGCGCAATAGGAAGTGAAGTGCGGGAAGGGAAGCTCTTCGTGAACCGAGCTAATGTTGACGATTTTTCCCGGGCGCTTGGCCTGCATCAGATAGCGAACCGCCGCTTGGGTCATGAAAAACAGACCCTTGAGATTTACGTTCAGCACGAAGTCGTAATCGGCCTCGGTCACGTCCCAAAAACTGGCGCGTTTTTCGACGCCGGCGTTGTTCACGAGGATATCCAGTTCGCCGAGTTGCCGGACGGTTTCGGAAATGAAGCGCTGGCCGTCGGCGAGTTTCGAGACGTCGGCTTGGATGGCGACTGCTTTGCCGCCGCCGGCGCGGAGACCTTCGATGACACGTTCGGTGCCTGGCTTGTCGGAGAGGTAGCAGATCGACACCGCTGCGCCTTCCAGGATGAACCGCCGGGCGATTCCCAAGCCGATGCCCTGATTTCCGCCAGTGATGGCGGCTACTTTACCTTCCAAGCGTTTTGACACGAGTCACGCCTCCATTCGCCGATGGGCATTCCCAAGATGGAACGCCGATAAGGGTAACCGTTGGATGTTGCGGCCCGGTTTCTGGAGCAAGGAAAAAAGGGGTGCGGAGCTTGCGTGTCCGGTTGGTAGGGCAAAGAGGCCTAGGCTCCCCACCCCGGCGCATACAGAGAGTCGTGACGTAAATGTAGGAAAGGAATGAAGTTACGGGCGCCCGAAGTGTCGCGGCCGTCGCGGACAGTCTCCGAAATGGAGCGGCAGGCAGCGGCAATCGCAGTCTCCTTGGTAAATTGCGAGAAAAGCGGACCCCCCCTCAAGAAAAAAACGAGTGGGACGCGCCGCTGACGGAAATTCTTGCGGCAATCGTGGGGCGGCGAATCAGTTGATTTGGGACAACGGAATGATCAGGCTTCCGATTGCGGCTGTGCTGGGATCCTGAACTAGGACACGCAGCGTGGTCGCACCGGATTGGGGCTGAACGGACTTGCGAAAGGTTATGCCTGATTCCAGAACAACCGGATATTGTTTCTCTGTGAACCGAAGATTGATGCGATTGGCTGATTCCTTGAGCACCTTTCCGGTCTGGTCTTGTTCGATCACGGTTATGTCGAGAGCGCCAGTGCGGATTCCGCCGCTCTCTGCGAGGTGAAGTTCATGAATGCCGATGGAGCCAGAAAGGGCTAGAGAATTTGGTGCTGGCTGATTGACGCGAGACACCTGAATCTGCAAGGGAATCGCGGACGATTCCAGCGGACTCTTGATGGCCATTAGAAAATTGTTGTGACGATCGTCTTGAGTGGCCGAGGCGTCCTTCAGGGCGAAGTAGCCTTTGGGATAGCGGAGGTTCAGCCCGGAGCGGCGGACCTGGACCTTTAGTTCGTGGAATTTCCCGTCCAGCGAGTCGGAATCTATGTAAAAGCCGAGCGTATAGGTGACGGCGGAATCCTCGACGGCTTTGCGAATGGCGCTGGTAATGTCATTGGCGTTGAGGAAGGCACGGCCTCCCGTTTCTTCAGCTATCTTTTCCATCGTATCAACGCCAATGGGCTGGTCGGTCTGGGCCGGGTTGTGATCGAGCCCGAGTACGCTACTAAGTTCGGAGCCGCTAGCCACAACGTCGTTGGCCGAATCCGGCACCGCCCGGGGGAGAAGGCCGCGCGCATCCACGGGATAGGCAGCAATTTGTGCAGGAACCAATATGCGCGCGAGTGCGGCACCGGAAAAGGGAAGATTGGCGGTTAGCCAAACGAGGTTTTTGCGGCCGGGAATGTTGGCAACGTGAGAGGCTATGGACTCCAGTGCAGCCATGGTTTCCGTACCGCGGCGCTCATTTGTGGCGGCGGCGAATTCCAGCGCTTGCGCGTCCATGTTGTTGTTGAACTCCTTGCCGGGCACAGGAGTATGGTAAGCGCCGGGCTCGACGGCCTCGCGGTTGGTCTTTGGTGTAGTGTCGTAATTTTTCAAGATCGTGAGAAGGCGTTCGCGGTCGTTCGTGAAGTCGCATAACACATGCAGACTTTCGCTCAGACCGTAGATGGCCACGCGATCTTTCGGGTCGAGATTCTTTACGAATTCGATGAGATGCGCCTTTGCATTGGCCAGTGCCAGATCCTCCATCCACATGGGACCGCTCTCGAGTGTTTCATGGCCGTTACCCGAAAGGGTATTCAAGTTGTCGAGCAGGACGATAGTGACGCTGCGGACGTCGGGGGCGTTGACCTGGGGGAGATCGGAGAAGGTGTCGGGAGGCAGAGGCTGAGGTGGAACAGGTCGCGGAGCAGACTCGGCGGATTCCGCGGTGAAGACGCGGATGGTCTGAGGCTTTCCGCGGTCAAAAACGGTGAAATCGTCTTTCGTGAGATCTGCCACGGCGCCGTTTTTGTCGCGCACAATAATGCCAATCTGAACCAGGTGAGTCGACACGTGAATAGGCGGAGCCTGGGGCGGGTTCTGCGAAGCCAAACCGCACGGCACCAGCAGCGACAGAAACACAATCGCGATGCGGCGGCCACCTATGAACCTGCCAAATAGGCCCATGGTCACTCCTCAAGCCATTTTACACACCATGAGGCTACACTTGTTTGAACTGAAGGGCCCTGCCTGGCGCAACGGGCGGAGATCAGTTGGGGCGGAAGCGGGCTTCGACGACGAGGGCGAAGGCGGATTCGAGGGATAGCCCGGCGGACATGAGAGGCTTGATCCAGAGACGGTGGAATTTTTCGGGTTGGTCCTCGGATTCGGTGAAGAGGTGGTCGAGGGCTTCGAGTTTCCAGCGGCGCTCGAGGTCTTCGCGATTGAGGCGTTCGCGGAATTCTTCGACGAAAGTTTTGGATTCTTTGTTAATCGTTTTGTGGCTCATCGCGTGATGACCTTCTTTTATTAGATTCTCTTGATAGGTTCCTGGGTACGCGGTCGTGAGATTTTTGTTTCTTCTTGTTTCCTACCAAAGATACTGCCAAGAGAAATGGTGCAGATGTCTGAAACTGTTCCGTTTTGGCTTCTGCTTCCGGGCCGGCGACGGCCATTTACGGCCGTCACCGGAATCGGAAGGGGTGACCTGGAATTCAGAATGTTTGGTTAGGCGGCGATGAAGAGAGTTCTGCCTCCGCGGTTTACGAGAAGCAGAGGATCGCTTCCGGCTTTGCTGATGGCCCTCTGGAACTCAGAGACAGTGGCGACAGGTTGATGGTTGACCTGCTGGATGACGTCGCCTTTTTGGAGGCCGGAGTCAGCCATTTTGCTGGCGGGGTCGATGTCGGTGACAACGACGCCTTTGGTGGATTCAGGGATGCCAAGTTCGCGGGCGGTGTGCGGATTGAGGCCGGCGACTTCGACGCCTTCCAGCGCTTTGCTGCCGCCTTGTTCGTCATTCGAATCGGCTTTCGCGGATTCCGCGGGCATTTCGGCTAGCTTGACCGTGGCGTCGCGTTCGGTGCCGTTGCGGAGCGTCTTGAGCTTGAGCTCGCTGCCTGGCTGCATCATCGAGATGCTCATGCGGAGTTGGTTGCTGTCGGTGACGGGCTTGCCGTTGACCTCGAGAATGATGTCGCCTGTCTGAATTCCCGCTTCCTTCGCGGGGCTGTTGGGGGAGACGTCGCCGACGACGATTCCTTCAGATTGCTTTTCGCCGAAAGCTTTGGCCATCGCGGGAGTTACGTCTTGCGGATAGATGCCGAGATAAGCGCGAGTAACATGGCCGTTTTTCAGGACCTGGTCCATGACCTGCCGAGCTAGATTGGCCGGGACTGCGAAGCCGATGCCCTGGCTGCCGCCGGAACCGTGGGAAATGATGGCGGTGTTAAGGCCGACCAACTCGCCGCGGTCATTGATGAGCGCACCGCCAGAGTTGCCGGGATTGATGGGGGCATCGGTTTGCAGGAAGTCTTCGTAGTCCTCGATACCGAGACCGCCGCGGCCTGTGGCGCTGATGATGCCCTTGGTGACGGTTTGGCCAACGCCGAAAGGATCGCCGATGGCCAGGGCTACGTCTCCCACTTGTACTTTGGAGGAGTCGCCGATGGTGATGGGGGCGAGATTCTTGGCGTCGATTTTCAGGACGGCGACGTCGGTTTTTGGATCTGCGCCGATGATATGGGCTTGGAATTCGCGCTTGTCAGAAAGAGTGACGCGAACGTCCGAGGCTCCGTCGACCACGTGATTGTTCGTGAGGATGTAGCCTTCGGGACTGACGATTACGCCCGAGCCGAGAGCTTTCTCGCGGGAATCGCGGGGCATGTTGAAACGGCCGGCGCCGTCATTTCCTTCCTGTCCGAAAAACTGGCGAAAGAATGGGTCCATCGGCATTCCTTCTTCGGAGCTCATGCGGTTGTGCACGACTTTCGAGGAAGAGATGTTGACGACGGATGGCAAGACTTCTTTGATGAGCGGAGCGTAGCTGCTTTTGCTCGGCGCTTCACCGGGATCCGCCAGCTTCAGTGTGGCGGGGGGATTGGATGCACGTGATTTCTCCGTAGTGTGCGCGAGGCCCAAACCTGCTGCGCCCAATGCAAAACCCAGTGCGAGAACTGCCGGCCTCGACCCGAGCAAAGATCTGATTGGATTCATGGTTCCTCTCTTAGTTCAGATGCTGCGTTCTAATACAAATCGCGGCAACCGACGCGTCGCTGGTGCTGCTGATTCGGATGCACTTATTCAGACGCTGCGGTTGAGGTGGTTGATTCTCCCTGGCGTCCGGGATATTGCGTGCCGATGATTGGGTAGAGCTGCGCGGCGGGGTTTGGACAGAAAGAAGAAAAGGACCTCACACAGAAGGCACGGAGGGCACAGAGAAGAGAGTTTAGGAGATGATGCCGCGTCGGACCGCGAAGAGGATGAGTTCGGGGATGCCCCGGAGATTTAGCTTTTCCATGATGTTGGAGCGATGGGTTTCGACGGTGTAGACGCTGAGATTCAGGAGGTTGGCGACGTCTTTGTTGGATTTTCCTTCGGCGACTAGCTGGAGAATTTCTCGCTCGCGCGGGGTGAGGAGGTCGTAGGCGTCTTCGGCGCCGCTGCGCTTGAGCTTGCGGACGTAGTCGTCGAGAAGGACTTTGCTGACAGCGGGGCTGAAGAAGGATTTGCCTTCGGCAACGGCGTGAACGGCTTTGATGAGATCGGACTCGGCAGAGTCCTTCAGGAGGTAGCCCTTGGCGCCGGCTTTTAGCGCGCGGAGGACGTAGCTTTCATCGGAGTGCATGCTGAGCATAACGATGGAGATTTCGGGATTGGCTTGCGTGATTTGAAGGGCCGCTTCGATGCCGCTGAGATTGGGCATGCCGATGTCCATAACTATGACATCGGGCTTTAGGGATTTTGCGAGGGCAACGGTTTCGCGGCCGTCGTTGGCTTCGCCGACGACCGTGAGATCGGGTTGCTGCTCGACGAGGAGGCGCAGGCCGCCGCGGATGAGTTTGTGATCGTCGGCTAGCATGATGCGGATTTTTCTCATGGTTGTTCGGTCACGGGGAATCCGTTTTATGGAGCGGGAGCTCGGCATCCACGGTGGAGCCTTTTCCGGGGGCTGAATCGATCGTTAGCGTGCCACCCAAGCGTCGGACGCGCTCCTCCATGCCGAGGATGCCCATGCCGCGCTGACGTTCGGGATCGAAGCCATGACCGTCGTCGGCAATTTCTACGGTAATTTTATCGGAATTTTGCGCAATCGTTACTTTCGCGTTTTTGGCGGAGGCGTGTGTGGCGGCGTTGTTGAGAGCTTCTTGCACGAGGCGGTAGATGGTGACCTTGGTTTCATCGCCTAAAGCTTCAGAGACGTTTTCGGACTGAACTTCCACTTCCATCTCGCTGCGGCGTGAAATTTCGCGAGCTTGCCATTCAAGGGCGGGGACCAGGCCGAGATCGTCGAGCATGGGCGGGCGAAGCAGAAGAGCGATGTCGCGGATGGATTTGACCGCGGATTCGGCGACGGATTTTATTTGGGCGATTTGCCCCTGCGTGACGCGGTCCTCGGGCGGGACGAGTTTCGAGAGTTGCCCGACTTCGACAAGGAGCGCGCCGAGCGATTGGCCGACTTCATCATGAAGTTCGCGGGAGATGGAGCGGCGCTCTTCTTCTTGGGCTTCGACGAGGCGGGCGGAGAGGCTTTCCAGATCGAGACGGCTGCGGGCGAGGGCTTGATAACGCAGGCGGGCTTGACGCTCGAGGCGCAGGATGTACCAGCCACAGGTAAGTGACATTAAGACGCCGGCGAAAAGAGCGAGAGAGACGAGCCAGACCAGGCGGGACTCTAGGGATTGAAAGCGCTCGGCGACGGCAAGATTTTCGAGGGCCAGCTTGTACTCATCGAGCGAGGAAATTTCGGACGAGAGTTCGAAGATGCGCGTACGCCAGGGGATGAGCTGCTGGCCGATGAATTGATAAGCGTGTTGCCGGCGAAGATCGGAGTGCCAGGCCAGCACGACGGCGCAGGAAGTCTCTTGTTCCTGAAGTTGCTGTTGCATCGCTGCGAGGAGAAGCTGCTCTTGGGGATCGCGATCCGGAGGGAATTCGAGAAGGGCGGTGCGGACGGCGGCGATTTTGTTTGTTATGTCGGCGGGAGCGGGAGCGGATTCCTGGATTTGCTCTTGGAGCAGAAAGCGTTCGAGTTGGTCGTCGTAGACACGGACGGAAACGACGATAGTGCCGATGGCGCGATTGTGGGCGGTGAAACGGCGGCTGACTTCCTGGGAGGCGCTGTCGAGCCGGCGAACGGAGAGCAGAGCGTCCGTGCCGGCGCCGACGAGGAGGGCGAGGAGCCAACCGAAAGCGATAAGCAGCAGGCGGCGGATTTTTTTGGAGTGTTCGTTCGATTGCAAGTCGGGGGCGCTGTTTGGCGGAGCGGGGGCGTTTAGAGAGGTGGGAGGGCGCACTTATAGAGAATAGAACAAATTGGGGTGCGAGGCGATTTGGATCAGGTCGTGGGAGAAGCGTGAGTCCTGAGAAAGCCCGGAGAAAACTGAGGGGGAGGGGCAAGCCCCTCCCCCTAGGGAGCCTTGAGCTAGGCGACGGTGACCTCGGGGCTTAGGTAGACGTCTTGGATGGTGTTTAGGAGTTGAACGCCTTCGCTCATCGGGCGCTGGAAGGCTTTGCGGCCGGAGATGAGGCCAGTGCCGCCGGCTCGTTTGTTGATGACGGCGGTGGTAACGGCTTCTTCGAAGTCGTTAGCACCGGATGCGCCGCCGCTGTTGATCATTCCGGAGCGGCCCATGAAGCAGTTGGCGACCTGATAGCGGCAAAGGTCGATGGGATGATCGCTGGCGAGATCGGTGTAGATGCGCTTGTCAAATTTTCCGTAGCTGGAATCGCCCATGTTGAGGGCCATGTAGCCGCCGTTATTTTCGGCCATTTTTTGCTTAATGATGTCGGCTTGAATGGTGACGCCGAGATGATTGGCCTGGCCGGTGAGGTCGGCGGAGAGGTGATAGTCTTTGTCCTTCTTGAAGGCGCTGTTGCGCAGGTAGCACCAGAGGACCGTGGCCATGCCGAGTTCGTGAGCTTCGACAAAGGCACGGGCAACTTCGACGATCTGCCGATCGGCCTGGTCGGAACCGAAATAAATGGTTGCGCCGACGGCGGCCGCGCCCATGTTCCAGGCTTCCTGTACAGTGCCGAAAAAAATCTGGTCGAATTTGTTGGGGAAGGTGAGCAACTCGTTGTGATTGAGCTTCACGATGAAGGGAATTTTGTGCGCGCATTTGTGCGCTACGGCGCCGAGAACTCCAAACGTGGAAGCGACGGCGTTGCACTGGCCTTCGATGGCTAGCTTGACGATGTTTTCCGCGTCGAAATAGTCGGGATTTTTGGCGAAGCTGGCGCCGGCGGAGTGCTCGATGCCCTGATCGACGGGCAGGATGGAGAGATAGCCGGTACCGCCGAGGCGCCCGTGGGCGAAGATGCGCTGGAGATTGGTGAGTACCCGGATATTTCGATTCGACGCGGCGTAGATGCGGTCGACGAAATCAGGGCCGGGAAGATGCAGGCGCTCCTTCGAGATTTTCGGGGTTTTGTATCCAAGAAAATATTCGGCTTTAGCGCCGAGGTACGTTTCAATGTTTCCTGTGCTTGTCGTGGTTGCCATGTGCGTCTCCTAAGTTATTCGCGAATTGCCCGCGTGAGCATGCTTCCGGCGGCGGTATCCACCAGCCAAAGCAAAGTGCCGTTCACTGGTTGAATCAATTGAGCCGGGAGTTGGTCCGGCTCGTAAAAGCGTTCGAGGACTGCGGTCAAGGCCGGGGCTTTGTCGGCGCCCGTGACCATGAAGATTACGTTTGCGGCGTTGTTGACCGCCGGGGCGGTGAGTGTGATGCGGTCCATCAATACTTTCCCTACCCAATTATGCACCGCAATACGGCGATTTTCGCGCACCGCCTTTGTGCCTGGAAAGATCGAGAGAGTGTGGCCTTCGCTGCCCATGCCCAGCAGAACCAAGTCAAAACGCGGAAACTGGCCGTCCGACAATTTGAAATATGCTCGAAGGTCGCGCTCGTACTCCTTCGCCGCATCTTCTGCTTCCGGGCATTCGCCTTTAATCCGCGTCACTTGCTCTGGTTTGAGCGGCGACTTCGAGATCATAGTTTCCCGGGCCATCGAGAAGTTGCTTTGCGGGTCGCTTGGGCCTACATGACGCTCGTCGCCGAAGAACAGATGCATTTTATCCCAGGGGACTCGCGCGCGCAGAGCGGGATCATTCACAAGAAGGCCGTAGAGAGTCTTGGGTGTGGAACCACCCGCCAACGCGACGTCAAATGAGCCCTTCTCTTTTACGGCGGCGGCGGCGATCTCCACAAATTTTTGCGCGCAGCGGTTCGCAATCGCCGGGCCGTCCGGCAAAATGTGCACTTCGGCGATGGAATTGACCAGAGTCATGCGATTACGACTTTACTTAGTCATCGCTCCCAGGCCTTTCAGATTTTCCGTGGCCGTCGCGGAACTTTTCGCGTCTTCCACTTCTTCGCCGATCATGCGCCAGGCACGGCCGTCGCGCTGCATAAGCTCGTCGGCCTCTTTCGGTCCCCAAGAGCCCGAGGCGTAGTTGGGAAAACCACGAGCGGGAAGCGCTTTCCAGACGTCAATGATCGGCTCGATGGCAGCCCAGCCGGCTTCGACCATATCCGCGCGCTGGAAAAGTGTGGCGTCGCCCATCATGCAGTCGTAAAGAAGACGTTCATAGCCGGTGCTGTGTGACTTGCCAAAATCGCGGGCGTAGTCAAAGTCCATGTTGACGAGCCCTAGCTTCATGACGGACCCGGGAACTTTTGCCGCGAAGCGCCAGGAGATGCCCTCGTCCGGCTGGATGTGGATCACCATGCGGTTGGTGCGCGGGTCCTTGATAGGGGTCTTTCGAAACAACATGAAAGGCGTTCTGCGAAATTGGATGGCGATTTCGGTTACGCGCTTGGCGAGACGTTTTCCGGTGCGGAGATAAAACGGCACATCTCCCCAGCGCCAGTTGTCGATTTTGAGTTTCAGCGCGACAAACGTCTCGGTATTCGAGGTTGGCGAGACGTTTGGCTCGTTGCGATAGGCAGGAACTTTTTGGCCGTCTTCCGAACCTTCTCCGTATTGGCCGCGAACGGTATTGTGCAAAACGTCTTCGGGCGTGAGGAGCTGCAAGGCGTGCAAGATTTCGGCTTGTTTGTCGCGGACGGCATCAGCTTCAAAGGAAATAGGCGGTTCCATGGCCGTAAGAGTGAGAAGCTGGAAAAGATGGTTCGGAACCATGTCCTTGAGGGCGCCCGCGGTTTCGTAAAAGGCGCCACGGTGCTCGACGCCGACGGATTCGGCGGCGGTGATTTGCACGTGATCGATGTACGTGCGATTCCAAAGCGGCTCGATCATGCTGTTGGCGAAACGGAATACCATCAGATTCTGGACCGTTTCTTTGCCGAGGTAATGGTCAATCCGGAAAATCTGCTTTTCGGTCAGGATTTGCTTCAGTTCCTTGTTCAATTGCTGCGCGGATGGAAGGTCGTGGCCGAAGGGTTTTTCCACGATCACGCGCGTCCACTTGCCGTTTTCTTCCTTGGTGAGGCCAATTTCGCCGAGCTTTTGGACGATCACCGAGAAAAATTCAAAAGAGACGGCGAGGTAGTGGAAAAAATTGCCCTGTGTGCCGTGGTTTTTGTCGGCTTCCGCGATCTGGTCTTTCAACCGCTGATACGCAGCGGGATCTTTAAAATCGCCCTGAATGTAGTAAATGCGGTCCAGGAACCATTGCCATAACTTTGGCTCGACGGGATGGTCTTCGAATTTCTTAATCTCTTCGTTGAGAAGCGCACGAAAAGAGTCGGTGTTCATTTGGTCGAAGGCGAAGCCGACAATGGCGAACTGCTCGGAAAGGAGACCTTCCTGCTTGAGATTGATGAGCGCAGGGATGAGCTTGCGCTTGGTGAGGTCGCCGCTCGCACCGAAAATCACCATAACGCAGGGAGAACCAATGGGAGCGGTATCGGTCTGATTCGGAGTCATCCAGTAGTCCTGTCTCAGCTGGCCGTTTTGCCGGTGAAATAATTAGTGGCCGGATTTTTTCTCAATGTGGCCGCCGAACTGAAAACGCATGGCGGAGAGCACCTTGGCGGCAAAGTCATCTTCGCCGCGCGACGTGAACCGCTGAAATAGAGATGCAGTGAGCACGGGCGCAGGTGCAGTCGATTCGATCGCCGCGAGGATAGTCCAGCGGCCCTCGCCGGAATCGGAGACGCGGCCGGAGAAACGCTCGAGCGTGGGCTGTTCCAAAAGAGAGATGGCAGTCAAGTCGAGTAGCCATGAGGCGACGACGCTGCCGCGGCGCCAGACTTCGGTGACGTCGGCGAGATTGAAATCGTACTGATAGTGCTCGGGGTTGCGAAGAGGGGTGGTCTCTGCGTCGGTTTCGCGCTGGGATTTTCCGGCGTTGGCGTGCTTGAGGATGTTGAGACCCTCGGCATAGGCAGCCATCAGGCCGTATTCGATTCCGTTGTGGACCATTTTCACGAAATGCCCGGCGCCGGACGGGCCGCAGTGGAGATAACCCTCTTCCGCGGTGCCACCGGCCTTTTCGCGTCCGGGCGTGCGATCGACGTTTCCGCGGCCAGGGGCGAGCGCTTTGAAGATGGGATCGAGGTGTTTCACGATATCGTTTTCGCCGCCGATCATTTGGCAGTAGCCGCGCTCGAGCCCCCACACGCCGCCGCTGGTGCCGACGTCGCAATAATGGATGCCTTGGCCGGAGAGTTCTTTGGCGCGGCGAATGTCGTCGATGTAGTAGGAGTTTCCGCCGTCGATGACGATGTCGCCGACATCAAGCTTGCTCGTGAGCTCGTGCAGGGTGGCGTCCACAACCGCAGCGGGAACCATCAGCCAGATGGCGCGGGGCTTCTGCAATTTTTTCACGAAATCGTCAAGCGAGTTCGCTCCCGTCGCGCCTTCTCCCGCGAGCTGTTTCACGGAGTCCGGGCTGCGGTCGTACACCACGCAAGTGTGGCCATTTTTCTGCAAACGCCGCACCATGTTGGCGCCCATTCTCCCCAGCCCGATCATGCCAAGTTGCATTGCGGTTGCTCCTAAGCCTTCGTTTTATAAATGCCGAATGTTTTCATGTCCAAGCTAATTGTTTTTTATGCGAGCGCTTGATTGACGGCGTCCGTCAGAACGGCTAGTCCTGCCGCCACGTCTTTGCCGAGATGGACGCGCAACGCGCGGCGGCCACGTTCCGCGAGCACGGCAAAATCGCCGCGTGCCTGCGCTGATTTCACAACACCAAAGGTATACTTCTGCCCAGGAACAAGTATGTCTACAGCATCGTCGCAAGTAATCTGAAGGAAAACACCGGAGTTGGGTCCGCCTTTGTACGCTTGTCCCGTGGAATGAAGAAAACGCGGACCAAAGCCCAAAACGGTCGCTACTTTCTTGTTGTCGCGAACGGCGAGGCGAATCGATTGCAGCGCCTCTTCATGGGCTTCGTTCATGGTGATGTAGCCGAGCAAGGCGAAATAGTCGCCCGCACCAATGCGCGCGAGATGTTTTTTCAAGAAGCCCGCGAGCGTTCCACCGCCCTTGAGCGCGGCTGTGTTTTTCAGGTCGGCGTAGAGTTTGGCGCCATCGCCTGTGAAGAACGGCGATTCCGAGGGGAGCTTGCCGGTGGATTCGTATTCGGAGGTCAACTTGCGCGTCTCTATTTTGCTGGCCTCGACATCGGGCTGGTTGAACGCGTTGATGCCGATGAGAGCACCGGCCACGGCCGTGGCGATTTCCCATCGGAAGAATTCCTGGCCGAGGCTGTAAATGTCTGGCAAGACGATACGGACGACGGGGTGTCCAGCCTTTGCGAGGGTATCGACCGCGGCGGATTGCTCCTTGTCCGGTTCTGATTCAAGGCGCAGATATGCAAAGACGCGATCGCTGCCATAAGTGTCCGGTTTGGCAAGGCGTTCGCGATCGACGGGAATTATGCCCCTGCCGGACTTTCCGGTGGATTCGGCGATCAGTTGCTCGAGCCACGCGCCAAGATCGAAGATTCCGGGGGAAGTGACGAATGTGATTTTGTCGCGGCCCTGATTTGCGGCGACGCCGAGAATTGTCCCTAGAATGACGCCGGGGTTCATGGCGGCATCTGAATCCTCGCCGCAGGCGTCCACCATTTGTTCGGTGTTTTTTAAAAACTTTGCGGCGTCGATGCCCATCACAGCGGCGGGCACCATGCCGAAATTAGACAGCGCGGAGTAGCGTCCTCCAATACTCGGCACGCCCATGAAAACCTTGCGGAATTTGTCTTTCTCCGCGACGCGCTGCATTTTTGAGCCAGGGTCGGTGATGGCGATGAAGCGGCTGCCAGCTTCTTTGTCCCCCACTTTCGCCTTCACGCGATCAAAAAAATACTGCTTGTAAATATTAGGCTCAAGTGTGCTGCCGGATTTGCTGGAAACAATGCAGAGGGTGCTGGCGAGATCCACGCTCTCTTCGATGGATTTGATTTGCGCCGGATCGGTGGAATCCAATACGTGAAGGTCGGGATAGCCCGCGGCTTTGCCGAAGGTCATGCGAAGGACTTCGGGACAAAGGCTGGAGCCGCCCATACCGAGGAGCAAAGCATTCTTGAAGCCGGCTTTCTTGATGTCGGCGGCGATTTGCTTCAACTTGTCAGCGTCTTCGATCTGTTGTTCGGTAATATCCAGCCAGCCGAGCCACTTGTCCTCGTCCGTCCCGGTCCAAAGCGAGGCATCTTTTTGCCACAAGCGTTTTACTTTGCCGTTCTTCTTCCAGTCCTGAATTGAGGCATTTACGTCGGTTGCCAGCTTTTCGGGGAGGGTATAAGTCTGGCGATTTACGCTCACGCATTCACCCCTGCGCTTTTTCCCGTCGCGTCCAGAAGTTGCTTGAACGCATCCGCGAAGAGTTTGACGCCGTCGACCAGGAGCTTGTCCGTAGCTTCTTTCATGGAGATGCCGGCTTTGGCGAGATTGTCCATGATGGCGCGGGCCGCGTTGACATCTTCTGTCAAGCTGTTGCGGAGTTTGCCGTGGTCACGGAAAGCGTCGAAAGTTGCCGGAGGGATGGTGTCCACAGTGTCGGCGCCGATCAGTTCTTCCACGTAGAGAACGTCGCGATACTTGGGATTCTTCGTGCTGGTGCTGGCCCAGAGGAGACGCTGCGTTTGCGCGCCTTTGGCGGCAAGGGCATTCCAGCGAGCGCCGCCGAAAAGTTCCTGGTACTTCTTGTAGGTGAGCTTGGCGTTCGCAATCGCAATTTTCCCGTGGATACTTTCGAGCAGAGCTTTTTGCGCGGGGTCAGCCGCCGTCTTCAGCTTCTCGTCGATCTTTCCGTCGATGAGGGAATCGATGCGGCTCACGAAAAAACTGGCGACGCTGGCGATCTGGCTGATGTCCTGGCCTTTGGCGGCGCGCGCTTCGAGAGCGGCAAGAAAAGCTTCCGCGACATGCTCGTAAGCCGACTGGGCGAAAAGCAGTGTTATATTGATGTTTAGGCCGTCTTCGAGAAGTTGTCGAATGGCGGGAATGCCTTCGGGAGTGGCAGGAACTTTGATCATGACATTCGGGCGATCGACGGACTTCCAGAGGCGGCGGGCTTCGTCGATCGTGCCCTTGGTGTCGTTCGCGAGGTACGGAGAGACTTCGAGGCTAACGTAGCCGTCGCGCCGCTTGGACTCGGTGTAGACGGATTTGAAAATGTCGCAAGCGTCTTGCACGTCGCGGATGGCGATTTTTTCGAAGAGGCCTTTGGCGTCGAGTTTTTTTGCGTCAGGCGAATTGAGAATGTCGGAATAGACGTCGCTGCCAGTGATGGCCTTTTCAAAAATCGCGGGATTGGAAGTCATGCCGCGGAGCCCATCATCATTGATGTATTTTTTCAGGCCACCGCTGGTGAGCAGGTCTCTGCGAATGTAGTCCATCCAGGGGGATTGGCCGAAAGCCAGCAGGGCCTTGAGGGGATTGGCGCCTTGCGCGGTGCCGAGATTTGGGACTGTGGTGGTAGTCGTCATAATGATTCTCCTCTAGCGTTGCAAGTTCTTTGAACTTCTATTGTACTCCACGGGAGTCGGGAGCGCCGTTCACTTCCGCTCAGTTGCTCATAGGCCAGTGTCAGATAGAGGTTATGAGCCAGGGCAATACTTTGTCTCCAGGGCTTTCAATTTACCAAGCCGCCGCGCGTGCCGTTCTTCGTTGGAAAACTTAGCACCTATGAACGCCCTCACCAAATCTTGCGCCAAGGCCACGCCAACAATGCGGGAACCCAGCACGAGCACGTTGATATTGTCGTGCTCGACGCCTTGGTGCGCGGAATACGTGTCGTGGCACATGCCGGCTCGAATGCCGGGGAGCTTGTTGGCGGCCACACTGGCGCCGACACCGCTGCCACAAATTAGAACGCCCCGCTCGGATTTGCCGTCGAGTACCGCGCGGTCGACGGCTTCGGCGAAATCAGGATAGTCAGAGGGATTTTCGTTGAAAGCGCCAACGTCGAGCACTTCATTGCCCATGGAGCGCAACAGGTCGCCCATGGCGTTCTTGAGTTGAAAGCCGGCATGGTCGGAACCAATCACAACTTTCATGCGAGGCTCATCTCCCCAGAACTTCCTTGGCGGCGGAAAGAACGTTTTCGACTTCGAAGCCGAATTTCTTCAACAAATCCTTGATCGGGGCGGACGCTCCAAACGAGCGCATACCGATGATTTTGCCTTTGGGGCCGACGTAGCGGTCCCAACCGAAAACGGATTCCATTTCGACGGAAACGCGCGCGATTACGTTCGAGGGTAAAACGCTCTCTTTGTAGGCGGCGTCCTGCTTTTCAAAAAGCTCCCAGCTGGGCATGCTGACCACACGGGCTTTGATTCCTTCGGCGGTCAACTTTTCATAGGCCGCGGCGCACAGACCGACTTCGCTTCCACTGGCCAGCAAGATAACGTCCGGTTTTCCGCCAGGAGCGTCGGCGAGCACGTAAGCTCCTTTGGCCACACCAGACACGGAAGCGTACTTTGTGCGGTCGAAAGTGGGCATGGCTTGGCGCGTTAAGACGAGAGTTGTGGGGCCGTGCATATGCTGGAGCGCAATTTTGTAGGCTTCGACGACTTCGTTGGCGTCGCCCGGGCGAAAGACAAGCATATTCGGCATGGCGCGGAAGGCGGCAAGCTGTTCGACGGGCTGGTGCGTCGGACCGTCTTCGCCGACGCCGATGGAATCGTGCGTGAAAATGTAAAGCGCCGGAATTTCCATCAACGCGCCGAGACGCATGCTGGGGCGCATGTAGTCGCTGAAATTGAAAAACGTGGCGGTGAAGGCGCGTAGCTTGGACAAGGTTATCCCATTGACGATCGCGCCCATGGCGTGTTCGCGGACGCCGAAATGGATGTTGCGACCGTGATAGGCGTCGGGGAAAAAGTCGCCGGCGCCTTCAAACGTGAGATTGGTTTTGTTGGATTTGGCCAAATCGGCCGAGCCACCGACGATCCATGGAATGTTCGCCGCGAGCGCGTTTAGCGTTTTGCCAGAGCTCTCGCGTGTGGCCATTCCTTTGGGATCGGTGGGGAAAGAGGGGAGATTTTTGTCCCAGCCATCGGGAAGCTGGCCGCTCTGCATGCAAATCAACTGATCGGCGAGCTGCGGGAACTGTTTCTTATACTCTGCGAATTTCGTGTTCCATGCCGAATGAGCTTCCGCGCCCCGTTTGCCAATGCCGTTCTTGAATTGATCGTAGACGCCATCCGGCACAAGGAACTTTGCATCTTCGGGCCAACCATAGTTCTTCTTCACCAACTTCACTTCGGCTTCGCCGAGAGGTTCGCCGTGCGCTTCATAGGAATCCTGCTTATGAGGGGAGCCGTAGCCGATGTGGCTGTCGACCACAATTAAAGTAGGACGGCCTACGGTGTGCTGAAACACTTCGTAGGCGCGCCCCAGCGCATCCAGATCGTTCGCATCGGCAATGTGCGTAACGCTCCAGCCGTAGCCTAAGAAACGCGTCATGACATCTTCGTTGAAGGACCAATCGGCGGGACCGTCCAGCGTGACGTGGTTGTTATCGTAAATCCAGCAGAGGTTCGAGAGTTTGAGATGGCCGGCGAGCGAAGCGGCTTCGCTGGAGACGCCTTCCATGAGATCGCCGTCGCCGCAAACGGCGTAGACCTTGAAATCAAAGATATCGAAACCAGGCTTGTTAAAATTTGCTGCGAGCCACTTGCTGGCGATAGCCATTCCGACGCTGTTCCCAGCGCCCTGTCCCAGCGGGCCGGTGGTGGTCTCAACGCCGGTGGTGATGTGCGATTCAGGATGCCCGGGAGTTTTACTCCCGATTTGGCGGAAGCGCTTGATTTCGTCCATGGAAACGGCGAGCGAATTCAGAATTTTGCCGTCCTTGGCTTCTTTCACGCTGGCGAGATGAAGCGTGGCGTACAAGAGCATGGAAGCGTGGCCGGCCGAAAGAACAAAGCGATCGCGATTGGGCCAGGTGGGATCGGCGGGATCGTACCGCAGGTGTTGTTGCCACAGCTCATAGACGACCGGGGCCAAACCCATGGGCGCGCCGGGATGGCCAGAATTTGCCTGCTGCACGGCGTCAATCGCCAGCGTGCGGATGGTGTTGATGCTCAACAGGTCGAGATTCGGCTGGCTCACTTTGGCTCCTGTGGCGGGCGGGAACGGCTCCCGCGGACGTTTCGCTAAGGTTTGATGCACCGCGCTACAGAACGGATGAAGTGATTTTGCGCCCCAATGAATGCCAACACTCGCTGGGGCGTAGAATCGTCGTACGAGATTCTCTCGCGATCACACTCCCCAGAGTTTTGCGGCCGTCCAGGGATAGAAAGAAAAATTACCGCGCCCTCCCGCGGTTGTCAATCAAGTTACAAAGCGTTTACATGAGCGATCGCACGCTGCGCTGAACAGAGACCGAGGAAGCCCTTGATGGATTTCGGCGAAGCGTTGAGTGCCGTCTCCATACATGCTACTTTTCTTTAGCTGCCCTGCCCGGGTGGCGGAATGGCAGACGCTGAGGACTTAAAATCCAAAAATGCCTTGCAGGATCGCGCATCCAAGCGCACCGGCACGCAAAGCATATGAAGAGACCAGGGTTAGAGCACCGGACTGCACGGACGCGCGGCCCGTCGCATGGAATCGCAAATTCAAGTGACACCAGAACTGACACCAGCTCGGTTCGCCGATATCTGACGATGACCTACGAATCTCGATGCTAAATCAAGGTGGGAGAAGGGGGACGTTTAGAGGGGCTAGAACAGAGGCTTCTTGAAGCACTCGCCAGTGAGGCGTCGCTGCTTTCCCTTCTGGGAATGTGTTTCATGGGTGACTCGGTTCAGGCTAGGTCTCAATCGTCCCACACCCTTCAGCAAGCCCGCCTTTTCCAGTAGTTCCTCGAATGAAATGCATTTGCCGCTGAGTCCAAGCATGCCGGCAGACTGTATGGCGATTACATCGCCAGTACAGAACACGAGATCAGGACTGGATTGTGCCACCAGAATTGCTATCGCTTCTTTTTCGCCGTCGTGAAGAGCCGCGAGGAAGGATGGTTCAAAATTGGAAAACGCTTCC
>DATMKS010000072.1:0-9010 GCA_035571045.1 Verrucomicrobiia bacterium | reverse complement strand
AGACGCTGGCGAGCGAAGAGGGCGCTGGCTTTTTTTCTTCAGGCATGGGGATTGGCTCCGCAGCGGCCGGATCTGGCCGATTACGGAGGCGGGGTACAGTGTACAAGGAGCAGTGAGTGGTGGGTAGTGAGGAGTGAGTGGAAAGGGGTTGCGGACGTGCTGTGCATTGCCGCATTGCGAAGGGCGGGATCGTCCACCCTCCTCTCTTGGCGGGCCGGGACTCAAGGCTGGTCCACTAGGATTGCCAAGAGCTGCCGCTCTTGGACGATGCTCGTCGGGAATGGTATTGTACGCGCGCGAGAGGTTGATGGATTAGCTTGAAGTTTCGGCTGGTGAGGCTTTTCTGGGGGACCCATGATAGGGAATGCGGGATGGATGCGAACGAGTGGCGCGGCGGTAATGGTCGTTTGTGGGGCGCTCGCGTCGGCGGCGGGCAATGATACGAAAACGGCTGGCGCTCAGGATTATTTCCGAATGAAACATGTGCAGGTGATCGACCAGGGCGGGTTCGAAAAGCCTGTCCCGGCCGCCGATCTGCTGATTCCTACGGACTGGAAATTTGAGAGCAAGGTGCAATGGGCAAACCGCGGATGCTTCACGGACCTTGCCGCAGTCAGCTTTCGCGCGCAGAGTCCCGACGGGCGGCTAGTGATCGAGGCGTTCCCCTCGTTCTCGTGGCAGTTCTCGAAGGATCCAGCGGTTCAGAAATATCTGGTGATGGAAAATCAGGCAGGGGGGAAGGTGGGGTTGAAACCCTGCCCGGTAAATGCACCCGTTCCTGCGGAAGATGTTCTTCGGAAGGTGGTCGTCCCGCGCTATAGGCCAGGAAAGGAAATCGTTTCCGTCGAGCCCATGCCCGAACTGAACCAAGCGATGAACAGCCGTTCGGCAGGTGTGCAACAGCAGGCCCTGCGCGGGGGGCAGCAGGTGCAGGTTCGGGCGGACGCCGCCCGAGCTCGTCTCAAATACGATCTCGATGGGCAACCTGTGGAAGAGTGGATCACGGCGGTGAGTTTCGCGCAGGCCACCGCCATCGCGACAGGCGGGGCCACGACACAAGGAATTGATTGCCGCGCGGTCATGCTGTTCGCCATGCGGGCACCGCAAGGACAACTGGAGGCCAACGAGAAGCTATTCCGGACGATTCGCGACAGTGTGAGCTCGGAACCCGACTGGATGCGTCAATACCTGGGAATGGTGAACAAGCTATCTGAAGCCCAACAAAGCCAGCGGCAAATACGAGCGGAAATCATTCGACAGTTTCAACAGCACGAAGTCGAAGTTATCCAGGGAGTCGTCGCCAACCAGCAGCGAGGCGCCGACCAAGCGGCTGTCGGGTCTGATCGCATCACTCGCGGCGTGGAGCCGTATCGCGACCCGGCAACCGGGAAAACCTATGAGCTTAGCTATATGTATGGCCACGCCTGGGTGAATGGCAACAATAACAATGAGGTCGTCTTGAGTGATAATCCGAATTTCAATCCGGCGTCCGTTTTCACCGGAAACTGGAGCCCTTTAGAACACGTCCAGCCGACGCCGTGAGGCGCGCGAGAAGGGCTCATTTGTGGGTGAGCGTGGGAACGGTCGACGGACTCCGGCCTGCAAGTAGTAGTACTTGCAACGCAGGGTTCACGGATTCTTAACGGAGGGGCAAAGCTGTAGTTCTTCGGGTGTGGGAGGATTCGTGCGCCTTGGAGGGCTACACTTGTGAAAAAACGGCGTGCTTTAGCGGTTTTGGCGGTGGCAACAGCATTTGGTCTGGCGGGAGGAGTATTGGTCAGCAGGATGGCTGCGGATGACGATGATCATGGTCATTCGAGACACTTCCAGTTTGCTCCGGATAGTTTGGTGTTGAGCAAGAGCGTGTATGTGGGAAATGCTTCCACCGTGATCGCGGGCGAGGCTTTGCCTCCGGGATGCATGGGAGGCGCAACCGGATTGACGGTGCAAGTGCCATTGATCGCAGGAGGCGCCACGCCCGTGGCGGTTCCATGCGGGTTCGCCAGCGATAACGGCGAAGCTCCCAACGATCAGGATACGCACAACGTCTGGAATAACTCCGGCAGCGATGGCAGCTTTGGAATTACTTCACCGATTTTTCTGGACAACATTACCGAGGATGGCTGGGTGCTCGGCACGTTGCCAATCCCAAGCGACAAGATCGTGACTAGCTTCAGCTCGAAGTCGGAGCTGGCATTGAACCTCTCCGTGGACGGCAAGTCGCTGACATTTATGGGCTATCACGGCGGCGTGGGATGCGGCGGTACGGACCTTTCTCCGACGGCGCCAAATCTGATCGACGTTTCGGCTTCTAATACTCCGGCGATATGCGATCCGACGAATCCGGTCACCTCGAGCTTGCAGAGTACGCCGAATATCCCCACATCCTATTATCGGGCGGTGGCGGAAGTGGATGCGGATGGTCATCTCAGCATCACCGACGGAAATGCGTATAGCGGCGACAACGGCCGCGCGGCGATCAAGGGCAGCAACGGCACCTACTACATGGTGGGCAACGACAACAGCGGGAATATCGGAAAGAAGCAGCTTGCACTTACGGTGGCGGGATTTGAACTGATCAATGCGACAGGCGCAGAGCTGTTGATTCCAGGGCTTACGCCGCCCGTGCCCCCAGCACCCCCGAGCCTCGGCATCGAAATGATCGGGAGGCTGGAGTTCCTATCCGGCGACAAGCCGGGCAAGGACACAAATTTCCGCGGCCTAACCATTTTCAATAACACCGTGTACGTCAGCAAAGGCAGCGGAGGCAATGGAATCAACTCGGTGTTCCAAGAGGGCACTCAAGGCACGCTACCAACGGGCACGGCAGCAGAGTTGGCGACCGTGCCGCTGACAATTCTGCCCGGCTTTCCAAACACCGAAAACAGCACGAACACCAACTTTCCATTCGGGATGTTCTTCGCGAATGCCAACACTTTGTATGTGTGCGACGAGGGCGATGGGACGTTTGTGACGCCGCCGGTGAACGGAAACGTCGCGGACGCGCAGTCACAGGCGACGGCGGGCTTGCAAAAGTGGGTGCTGCAGAATGGCGTCTGGACCATGGTCTACGTACTGCAGAATGGCCTGAACATCGGTGTGCAATACAGCGTGGACCACTATCCGGCGTCGATTGATCCGGCGACCGGTGGGTGCCGTAACATCGCCGGACGCGTAAATCATGACGGTACGGTTACCATTTGGGCCATCACGTCAACGGTGAGCGCGAATGGCGACAACGGTGCGGATCCGAACAAGCTGGTGAAGGTGACCGACCTAATCTCCGCAACCACGCCTCCTGCCGGCGGTTGGCTGGGGACTTTTCAGACGGTGCGTTCTGCGCGGGCAGGAGAGGTGTTTCGCGGAGTGGCGTTTGCACCGAAGAGTGATGACGACAATGGAGACCATCACTTCTAAAGAGAAGTTATACAAAAGCAGAAAACCTCCTCGAACCGCTCGGCACGAGGAGGTTTTCTATTTTAGCTCCGACTGCCTGAGGCGCGGAGATGTGGGTGTAGCTTTCTGAGTAACCCCAGCGGGTGAAATTAACGTAAGATGCGTGGCGTTGTGGGCGAAGAGAAGAGAGGGATCATGCGAAATTCTCGGTGGTGGCGCAGATTTGGAGTTTTCGTTTTGGCGGGAGGCTTATCGCTGATGAGCGTCGAGGCGGATGCGCAGGATCGTGGCCAGACGCGGTCGATGGTGATTTCGAAGGGCGGGATTGTGGCTTCGGAGTCGCCGCTGGCATCGCAGGCTGGCGTGCGGATTTTGGAACGGGGCGGGAACGCGGTGGATGCGGCGATTGCTACGAACGCGATGATGGGTGTGGTTGAGCCGATGATGAATGGGATCGGCGGGGACTTGTTTGTGATTGTGTATGACGCGAAGGCCAACAAGCTTTATGGATTGAACGCCAGCGGGTGGGCGCCGAAGGGGTTGACGATTGCGTTTTTGGAGAAGCAGGGATTGAAAAGCATGCCGCAGACGGGCGTGAACTCGATCACCGTGCCGGGAGTGGTGGACGGCTGGCAGAAATTGGCGGACAAGTTTGGGCGGAAGAAATTGAAAGAGGATTTGGCGGCCGCGATTCGAACGGCGCAGGACGGTTTTCCGGTGCCGGAATGGGATGGGGCGTATTGGGCTGCTGAAGTGGATCTTTTGCGGACGGATGATGCGGCGACGAGCCTTTATTTGCCGGGGGATCATGCGCCAAAGGTTGGGGATATTTTCAAGAACCCGGATTTGGCGGCTTCGCTCGGGCAGATTGCGGAGCATGGAAGAGATGCGTTTTACAAAGGAGAGATTGCGAAGAAGATTTTGGACGCCATGAAGCGGCACGGCGGGACGATGACGGAGAAAGATTTGGCGGAGTATTCGAGCGAATGGGTGGAGCCGATTTCGACCACCTATCGCGATTGGACGGTGTACGAGATGCCGCCGAACGGCCAGGGCATGGCGGCGCTCGAGATGCTGAACATCATGGAGAAATTTCCGCTAGGGGAAAAGGATTCGGGGTTTGGGTCGACGAAGGCGCTGCACACAGAGATCGAAGCCAAGAAACTGGCCTATGCGGACATGGGGAAGTATTTGGGCGATCCGCGAGGGCAAAAAATTCCGGTGGCCACCCTGATCTCGAAGGATTGGGCAGCGGAGCGGGCCAAGTTGATCGATCCGGATAAGGCGGCGTGCGACATCGCCGCGGGAGAGATTGCGGGCGGAAGCGATACGACGTATCTGACGGTGGTGGACCGCGACGGAAATATGGTTTCGCTGATTCAGAGCAATTACTCGGCGTTTGGGTCGGGGATTGTGGCCGCGGGGACAGGATTTGTGATGCACAACCGCGGCGGGTTGTTCACGCTGGATCCGGCGTCGCCGAATGCTTTGGCGGGGCACAAGCGGCCGAGGCATACGATTATTCCGGGGTTCGCGCAGAATGGCGACAAGCGCATCGCGTTTGGGATCATGGGTGGCTGGAATCAGGCGCAGGCGCACGCGCAGTTCATCGCGAACATTGCCGACTTCAAGATGAACATTCAGGCTGCGGTGGAGGCGGCGCGGTTCACGAAATATACGTTTACGGGATGCGACGTGGAGATGGAGAACCGCTTCAACGGGAAGGTGCGGGATGAATTGACGGCCAAGGGGCACCAGATTAAGGTGCTGGGGACGTTTTCCAGCAGGGTGGGCGGCGGGCAGGCGGTGTTGCGCGATTTTCTGACGGGCGTGAATTATGGGGCTTCGGACCCGCGGAAGGACGGGCAGGCGGTGGCCGAGTTGCCATTTGAGTGAACAGTTGGCCGATTGTTACTACTCCTCGTGATTGGGAAACTCTCCGGGGAGGCAACTCCTTCGGAGTGCGAAAAAGCGGAACGAATGTTCCCGAGGGACACTCTGGTACAGGTCCATGTATTTGTTAAGGCATTTATTGTGAATGATTTACGAGGTACGGGCTTGGCTGATGACTTGCACCTGTACCAATGGCCAGGGACGGTGCCCCGCAGCTACGCCTCCTGGCTACGGAGACCCCATGGGACTCGAACGGGTTGCGCAGAGCTTTTTGAGGTACGTGGCCTACTCAATGCTTTGTTTGGTCTTAAATGCTCCAGCCAAGGCTCAGACTGTGGACGTATCGGGGAGTTATCAGTGCACACAGGCTGTGGTGCAGGGGAAAGTGATCAGATGCACGGCGGCGCCGCTGATCCTGAAGAACGACGGGCATTTCGAGCTGCGAGGCTGGGAGGGGAGTTATCTGGTGGATGGGTCGTGGGTGGAGCTTTCCGATGCGCTGACAAAGGCGCGGGCGAAGATCGAGCCGGGACATAAGATCGTCTTGCGGTATTTCGGGAAGCATGGATGGGCGGAAATGACGTATGAGCGGCGCGTCGCGGAGATGGGGAAGACTTCGCTAAGTTGATTCGGTGGCGTGTAGCAATTCTTCGGCTTGTAACGGGCATTCTGGCGCATCAAAGTGCATGTAGTAGGCAAAGGCTTCGCCGTGCCCGGCTAGACTTCGCACTCTGCGCGCGATGGCTTTCTGATCGTTCGCTGAATATCCTTCCTTTCGCAAACGCAAATAACAAAAGTCGGCAGTTCGCTTGTCGGGCGTGACTAGGTCATCGCTTTCTGCGAGGCAGAGCGCGACGTTTTGCTTGGTTAGAGCGCCGAACATATCTTCGTTAAACCACGATGCGTTCCGGAATTCGATCGTGCAAGGGGTTTTGCCCGGCAGTTCTGCCAGAAAGTCCTCGAGGAGTTTCAGATCAAATTTCAGATTGGGCGGCAGTTGAAAAAGCACAGGGCCGAGTTTGTTTGCTTCTTGCAGAGGTTTTAGAGAGGCGACGAATTTTGCTATCGCGTCGCCCGCGTTCTTAAGGCGCTTAATGTGCGTGATGTTTTGGTGCGCCTTTACGGCAAACTTGAAACCGGGAGGAGTTGCGGCAATCCAGTTGCCGAGCAATTTTTCCGTGGGGAAGCTTCGGAATGTGTAGTTCACTTCCACAGAGTTCAGGCGGCTTGCGTAGAAGCCAAGAAATTTGGCCGAGCTTAACTTGGCCGGATAGAAATCCGGCTTCCATTTCGCGTAAGCCCAGCCGGAGACTCCGCAAAAGACTTTTCCCATGATCGGCGGCGACTCCCTCGACTATTAGTGTACGTCGGGTTGCCAGCCACGGCCACGGAGGACTTTGCCGGCGGTGGCGCCGGTGAGTTTGCCGTGATCGTATTCAATCTGGCCGTTGACGATGGTGTAGGCGATGCCTTCGGAAAGTTGCGCGGGGCTTACGAAGGTGGCTTTGTCGATGATGGTCGCCGGGTCGAAAATCGTTACGTCGGCGAAATAGCCTGGCTTTAGTATGCCGCGGCTTTCGAGATGTTCGCGCTGCGCGGGGAACGACGTGATTTTGCGGATACCGGATTCGAGCGGCATGAGGTGTTCGTCGCGAACGTAGTGGCCTAGAAAACGCGGCATGGAGCCGAAGGCGCGCGGATGCGTGTGCGCCTCGAAGATGGGGCCATCGAGGGACATTTCGTTGGCGTCGAGGCCGATGCTGGTCCAGCGTTGTTCGAGACCGGTGTGGATATCTTCCTCACTGGCCATGAAATAGAGCGCGCCGGTTTGCGCGTTGTCGGCGACGACGAAATCCATCAGCGTGTCATCGGGTGATTTTTTCCAGACCTTCGCGACGTCCGCAACTGTTTTGCCCTCGAACTGTTTTAGTTCGGGCTTTTCGATGGATGCGAGCAGGACGCCAGCGCCGCCGCCGCAATCATAATAGAGATTTTCCCAGTTGGGATGATCGCCCTTCAATTCTTCTTTAATGCGTGCGCGCACGGCAGGATCCTTCAGACGGGCGAGGAGCTTTTGCGTGCCGCCGTCGGCAACCCATGGTGGAAGAGCCGAGGCGAGCGCCGTGCCGCCCGCAGGATATGGATACATGCTGGCGGCGATGTCCAGCCCGGAATCCCGCGCTTCTTGAATTTTTGCCACAACCTTTTTCATGTTGCCCCAGCGCGCTTTGCCGCTGACTTTCAGATGGAACACTTCCACCGGAAGATTGCCTTCGCGGCCGATGCGAATGGCTTCATCGAGAGCCTGCATTTCCGAAGCGCCTTCGCTGCGCATGTGCGTGGCGTAGAGGCCGCCGTATTTGGAAGCGACTTTGGCGAGCGCGATGAGTTCTTCGGTCTTCGCGTAAAAATTTGGCGGGTAGATGAGGGCACTGGAGACACCGAGGGCGCCGTCTTTCATGGCTTGCTCGACCAGGGACTCCATTTGAGTGAGTTCGGCCGGGGTGGGAGCGCGATCGTCATCGCCAATGACCGCTTCGCGGACTTGCGCGGAGCCGACATAGGTGCCGATGTTGAGGGGCGTGCCCTGCTTTTCGAGGCGGCGGAAATAGCCGTCGAGCGTGGTCCAATCAACCGTGAACTTGAATTGCTCGAGGAGGGGCCTCATCGAAGCGAGAGTTTTTTCCGTTTGTGGAGCGATGGAACCGCCCTCGCCGGTGATTTCCGAAGTGATGCCCTGGGAGAGTTTGCTCAGAGAACGATTGTCGAGCAGGAGAGACCATTCGGATTGGCCGAGCATGTCGATAAAACCGGGGGAGACGACTTGGCCTTTGGCGTCGATTTCGCGCTTGGCGGCAGCCTTGCTCAGATCGCCAATGGCGGCGATGCGGTCGCCTTGGATGGCCACATCGGCGGCGTACCAGGGATTGCCGGTGCCGTCGATAATGTGGCCGTTGCGGATAATGATGTCGTATAGCCCGACGGCGGTTGTCATCGTCCGATTGTCTGGGACGGCCGAAGCCGACGTTGAGGGAGCGTCGAGCGGCGCGTCGTAAGCGGCTGCGGCGATTTCGCCGAGAGCTTGTCCGCCGACCGATTGCGCTGCATCGGGATCAGGGGGCAGCGAGACGTGATTGACGTAGGCGGCGAAGGCCAGCTTTTTGCCGCTGGCGGTGATGACGAATCCGGCGAGTCCCTTGCCGTTGAGCATCATTTTGCCGTTGAGCTTGTCTTCGGAGCCGAAGGTGCCGGTTTTTGCAAAGACATGACCAGCGCCGGGATTGTTGACTTGAATTTTGGCGAGCGTGCCGTCTTTGCCAAGAATCGGAAGCGCTTTGAAGAAGACGGGGAAGTCGGGGCGCGTGCTCCAGTAGGCCATGTAGTGGGCGATGAAATCCGGGCTGAAGAGGTCGGCCCAATCGCCGCCTTCGCCGTCGCCTTGCGAGGCGCCGGAAAGATCGAGCTTGGCGTCTTGAAGAAAGGTCCGCTCAACTTTGAAGCCTGCATGGACCGGATCAGTGAAATTCTTAGCGACGAGCACGCCGAGAAGATAGGGTCCCATGCTGGCGTGAAGGTTCTGGCTGACTTTGAGGGTGACTTTGACTTCTTCGGCGAGGGGAAGGGAAACGTGCTCGGCGACTTGGTTTTCGGGAATATAGAGGCGCGCGAAAGCCTTGTAGTCTGGCGCGGTGGATTTTGAAGGGGCTTTGATTTCGACTCC
>DATMKS010000071.1:0-108392 GCA_035571045.1 Verrucomicrobiia bacterium | reverse complement strand
CAGAGAAGGAGTCAGGAACTCCGTGTCGAAGGCGTAGCCGCGGGACGGCGGTGAATAGACCGTGGTGCAGCATTTATAAAGACCAACTGCCTGGCGGTTGTAATACATGCTGATGATGGAGCCGCGATAATTCAGAGCTTGGCCACCGATCGTGGCGCCCGCAACCGTCCCGCCTCCCCAGTTTTCAATATAACGAAGGAAGTTGTGGACTCCGCCGTCGGTACCGAAGTCGGCGGCTGTGCCGGTCGGCTGCGGGAAGGAGACACCTTTGCCGGCCATAATAGCGGTCCGATAATAGGCATTGTTCCCGGTGTTGGTGGCGATGCGCACGATGTTTCCAGCGGCGTCCGCATAAGGAAAGGCAAAGGTATTGACGTCGTTGAAGCCGTTAGACAAAAACGTGACAGCGTCCGCGTTTACAGAGACCGCGACGTTAGGGTCGCCGAAGCCGCCACCGGCGGAATTGGCATTGAAGTCTCCCTGGATGTATGCGGGATTTTCCGTGGCAATGGCCAAGCCGCAAGGAACCGCGCCCGGGCAGGTTCCGAGAGCGGTCAAAAGATTGCCGTCCATAATCTTGACGGCGCGGCGGAAAAACGGGTTGGGATTCTCGCGGGCTTCATTGGCATGAATGACGTAATCCATGGGCCATATCGTCGAGGGCGAAGTGACAGTACAGCCTGGATTAGCTGTTATGGCATTGGCCGTGGTCGATATGCCATACAGATTGCCAGGTCCAGCCAGACTAAACGTGCCGTACTGCCCATAGCTGAGGCCGGTCCCACCGCCTATTTGGTTAGCGACCCAGGTCGAGTTGGTGGGCACGACTCCGGCGTCCATGACGTAGGTGGGGTTCTGCCCGTAGGTGTAGAAGCCTGTGGTGCCCAAGCCGTCGAGATCCTCGCCAGTATCTTGGGTACCGTTCGGGCATCCGTTTGCGCTGGCAGGGTTCACAAAATCATCCCAGCCATATTCGCCAGTTTCGTGATTGCTGGGGGAAAGCGGCGGCCACGCATTCGTCAGCGCGGAGCCCGTATAATTGCCGCGCCGGTCGGAGACGTAAAGCAGATAGTCATTAGGCGCGTTGACGCTGTCATAAGCAAGATGGCCAGAGCCTCCGGAGTAGACTCCTGTTCCGGCCAGATAAGCGGCTAGGTTCTTGGCATCAATTTCGACGTACTGCATGACGCCGCCCAATGTGACCATCTGCGAATAGTTAATGAGGTTTGCGCCCGCGCCCAAACTGCCGGTAGGGGTCGCATCGCGGAGAGTACCTTCGCGCGTGTCGAATAGCGTATTGGGCCAGTAATCCGCAGGGCTCGACGGAGCGCCCGTGACTTTGTTAGCCGTAATAGTCACGCCGCACTGATTTCCCGGCGTGTAGTTGGACGGATTGTCGCGCACGCGCTCCAATCGGATAATCGCGTTCGGATGTACGTCGTACTGGCAGGGGAAAGTCGCGCTATATGGGGAAAGCACTTGGGTCGTTGGCAGCGCGAGCAGCGGCTCGGATGCGCCATATTGTGTCCCCGACGCGAGTCCAGTGCCCTGAGGGTTGATGTTGCGGCCTGCATAACCATAGCTTAAGACTTCCAGGGTCACGTCTTTCCAGGTTCCGCAAGGATTCCCATACGCGGTTTGGACTTCGATCTTGATAAAGCCTTGAATGACAGGCAGGCCCGAAGCGGTGGTGTAGCCGGCGCCGGTGGGAGTCGTCAACCAGTAGCCATTTCCATTGAGGCTCGCGGTTCCGCCCGCGCTGTACGCCGACGCGCCCGATGCGGCTCCAGAAGCTGCTAGGGGGACGGGCAGCGTTTGGTAACCAGCCGTATTATTGGTGTTCATTTTCGTATAGAGCGCCGCCGGATTGCCGCCAAGTGCCGTCCAACCGGTAACAGGTACGGTGAGCTGTGCCAAGTTAACTGGCTGTGTGGTGGTATCGACGCAGGGAATCGACATGATATCTGTTGGGTTATCCGAGAGCAGAACTTGAATACTGGCCTGAGCGAAGTACCGTAGGTTCGTGACGGAAGCGCTCTCGCCGACGACTGGCCGACGGATCATGTCCACGGGCTGCGTCGTGCCATTTCCAAGCAGCACGATGCCTAGATTCAGCTGGTCCGCGCCAGTGGCGCCATTCCGCAAGTTGCCGGCGTAATCGGCGCTGCCGAGAGAGATAGTCGGCCAGTTGGTGTTCGTCGCAGAGCCGATTGTCCCCACCAAGCTGCCTTCGGTCTCTGCCAGCGGACGGGTGCCGCTGCCGTTGAAAACGTTTACGGTGCCGTTGTAGGAGCTGGAGGTGGAATACCCATTGGAAAGATTGGTGCGGATTACGTTTAGATAGGCCGAGACCGGCTCTGAAAGGGTTAGAGGGCCGGGGTTCGCGGCTAGGAACAGGTTTCCATTGGTCGCGGTGCGGCCGCCAAAACTGAAGACTGGGCCGGCAAAGAAGCTCAGGTCGGTTGCCGAGAAGATGCCGAATTGAAACATGGGAATGCCGACTGTTTGCGTGGTGCGCTGCAGCTTCACTTCAGAGCCAGAGGTCGTGCGCGCCGTCACATTGAGAGTGTATAGAGTCTGGAGCGCCGTCATACCTGCGTACGCACCGGAGTCAATCACGTTGGTGGTGGCGAGAGGGTTGCCGTTGGCGTCCGTCGGAAAACTGATGTTGTAGCCGCTGGCCCCGTTGTATTGAATGTAGTTGATGCCGGCGAGCCCCGGGGGAGTCGTAGTCAAAGCGCTAATCTGAGCGCCGGTGGGCGAATAGTTTGTGTCGAAGAGCGTGCCGATATCGGCCGTCAACTTCTCCATGCCAGCTTCGGCCGCATAGAAAGACTTGCTGTAGTCATTGTTGTAGCCGCTGAGCTTCTGCCCGGAACTAATGAGCAGGACGAAGCCAACCAGCAGGCTGGACATGAGCAGCATCAGCAACAGGGTGGTGAGCAGAGCGATGCCGGAATCGCGTCGCATCAGTTTATTCGGGGCATTCATTGTAAGGCTCCTCATTGATACCGGTTGACGTAGGCCATGCTGCGAAGGCTGAGCTGCGTCTGGAAATTTTCACGGGCGTACTGTTTGGTCTGACCGAGCATGCTGGTCGAGCGCGTACTCATAAAAAGATTTACAGACCGAATCTGGCTCTCGGAATAGCCGGTGGGTACGGTGAGCTCATTGACAGCAATGCCGTCGTTGAAATTGAAGGTAAATTGCAGGTTCTCAAGTGTTTCTCCGACGGGCTGCGGAGCGTTGAAATTAACCGCACGATCGAGCCGGATGTGGATCGGGTCGGTCACGTTATCAAGCCAGTAGGAAACCATCCAAATGCGGGTGGCCGAAGTTTGCGGATAGGTACCAAGATAGGTGACAACCCCGGTCACGCCATTGACGGTGGTGTTCTGCAGGTATTTGATCGTGCCGCCGTTCGCACTGGTGATTCCGTTGAGATGGAAGGCATCGCCAGAGGAGAAACCCAGTGTTTGGCCGGACACGCTCGTGACTACCTGAAGAGCCTTGCCGTTCGCGTTGCTGAACATGATCAGGTCGCCGGGATTGATCTGTACGCCGCTGGCAGCGAGGCTGGTGAGGTTGAAGCAGGTAGAGTCAAATGTGACCGAATTCCCGGTAGCCGAAATGGCGCCGGCGGGACAGCTGGTCCCGTTGATCGGCTGAGCGTTCATGCCGATGATGGTTCCAGTGGAGCTTGCCGTGTTGTCCTCATAGACGACCGTAAGAACATCGGTATTCACGCTCGAAGTAGCATCCGGGGCAGTAATGAAAGGTCCCAGACCATTGCCAGGCTCGATGGCCGGCAAAGTTGTGTTGCAAACGGGAAAGGTACCTGCTCCAGTCGGGAGCGGACGGGCCAGGTTGGAAGTGCCGCCCGGGCAAGACGTAGTGGCCGTGAAGGTCGGGATCGTGATGCCGCCGGTGGGGACGCCCATGCCGGTCATGATGACGTCCTGCTCGAGAAGGTTCAGTCCGGCGCGGATGTTGTCGGCCATATCCTCGCGCTGGGTGACGTTCTGGTTTGAATACGTGGCCATTCTGAAGGCCATGACGGTAGCCAACAGGGAGACCAAGGTGATGGCCATGGCCACTGAGAATTCCACTAGCGTGAAGCCCGATTGTTTCTTCATGTCCAAAGTCCTCATAAGTCCTCTAAGCGAACGCTGAGATGTAGCTGATCAGCGTGTAATTGCGACTCATCTTGCCAACCTGATAGGTGATGGTGACGGTGATCATGCGAAGGTTGGTTTCACCGGTCACAGCCGTAATGGCGATGGTGCGCTTCATCCAGGGATTAAGGTTCACGACTTGGTCGTCGGCAGTGCCGAGAATTCCGTCAGGGCCAGGGCCGATGGTGATAACTTCATTGGCGGAAGCCTGATCGGTAGCCGTACCTACTAGGCCGTCGGTGCCAGGAAGCAGGATGGGTTGCGGGCCATCCAGAAAAACGCCGTTGTTACTGACATTTTGGATAGAAGCCCAGGTCAGCTGCTTGATATCGCGGGCCGTGAAGATGGCTTCGACGGCCTGCTCGGCCTTCTTCTCGGCTACGTAGTCGTATTGAGAAAGGCTGGCGAAAAAGATGCCTTGGGCGTAGACCGCGGCCAGCGATAGCACGCCAAAGGTCAGTACGAATATCGAGATCATGGCTTCCAGAAGCGTGAAACCAGCTAAGTGTCGAGAGCGTTTGCGCTGTGTCTTCATAAATGGGCTTCTCTCCTACTGCTCTTCTTGCCAATTCGCGACCGTGCCGCCCGTCGCTCCGCCAGTCCAGGAATAAGAGCGAACGCGCCCAGTGGTCCCCATGACAGTGACGGCGCGCGCGGTATTAGGCTGGCCGGCAATGCCGGTGAAGATCGAGGCGTTGACCGGATTGTTATTTCCAACCGTGCTGAAACCGGAAGATCCGGTCGTTCCAACCAGGCTTCCGGAAGTGCTGAACATGATGGCCAGGCCTGCGGTGCCGCCGCTCGCGGGGGAGAAGTTAAGTGCAGTGGCATTGCCGAAGCCCATAGGTGTGTCGGGCAGTCCGGGATAAACGTAGAAAGTGTTGCCACCAGGAACCCCGTCGTTGAGGAAGACAGGTGCAATGACCGTAGCCGCGGCCTCGCCCGGGAGCGTCTGGACCGCAATCTGAATCTGGTTCGGAGCGGTGAATGTAATCAATACGTTGCGGCGCTTTGTAACAGCGATTTCCCTCGCCGTGCGCAGTTGGGTGATGATTTCGAACATGGCATCATTGGCCCGCGAGGCGTAGGTCGAACTTCTGGTCGACATGATGGCCATGCTTGCCAGGACAAATGTGATCCCGACAACGGTGACTAACTCCACCAGTGAGAATCCTTGTTGCGCCCTTTTGCTTCTTCGCTGCATTCTTACACCTCTGCACCGGGATGAATCCCGTCTTAGTCGCACAGAGATGTGCACGAAGGGAGCCAAGAGGCACATCTAGATAACACGTTTATTTTCTGTTGCTTATGAGGATGTTTGGAATGGAGCTCGATCAAGGAGCCGGGGGGATGTAACAAAACGTTACAGGTCGCTACCTTAGAAACACGGTGCAGAGCTAGGCGGGAACAAGCCATCCACCTCCGAAAAGAAGGCCTGGACCGAGGGATGCCATGAATATAGGTCCACACTTATCGGCCTGCCGGCTCGACGTCGATTGCAGAATCGCGTCAAGGGCAACTCCACAGGTGGAAGAGCCCAGGTTACCGAACTGACGAGCGACAACTGGAAATTTTCCAAGCGGGAGACCGCACTGCTTGGCGAGCAGGGTGACAAGACGTGGATTGGGCTGGTGAGTTGCCAGACCTTGCAGCGAGGACCGTGCGATGCCGCTGCGGAGTTCGATGTCCCGGATTACGTTTTCCAACCTGGTGATGGCCGCTCGGGAGAGAGCTTCCCCATCAAAGTGCACTTCGATGTTTCCGTTGGGGACATCCGCTACGCGAATGGCCCCTGCGTATTGCCCCGCGCAACCAAAGAAAAATTCTCCGAGGCCGTAAGTTGGTTGTGGCGCGACGCCGTTTTTTGCGCGCAAAAGAAATGCGCTGGCGCCGTCGCCGAACAAACCTCCGAACTCCCCCGCCACCACGCCAGGCTTGAAGGTGCGGCTATGAACGTCGGAGGTGATGACGGCTATGGTGCGGGCTTGTCCCAAGGCGATGAGTCCTTGAGCGACAGCGAGCGCGTTCACGAGGCCGAGGCACGCGCCTCCGACATCAAGCGCCCCACAGTTTTCGCGAGGAAGGAGTTGAGAGTGAAGCTGCGCGGCGAGGGAAGGGTAACCGCGCTGGGTTTCCGTGGTAGCGATAATCCAATCGAGTTCTTCAGGGCCGCAAGCGGCGGCCCGAAGCGCTCGCTGCGCGGCGCCCGCGCCGAGGGTGAGTTCATTTTCGTCTTCCGCGGCATAAGCAAGCGATTCGATTCCTGCACGAAGGCGAAGTTTACCGGCAGGCATGCCGAAGGCCCGGTCCACCTGCTCGGAAGGAATTCTGCGGGAGCCAAGGGCCGCGGAAGAACTTGCAATAATGACCGCGGATTGCGTTACGGGTTCCTGTTTCGAGGAGGGACCGGTCCCAGAAGATCTTACGGATCGAGCGTTCTTGAAGGCCCGAAAGATACTCTCGAAAGATGGAGTTTGCTCCGTGAGCAGCGCGCCCAAGTCGCTCACGCCGCTGGCGGATTCCAAAGCACGCAGGAAACCAACCCAACCCATGGAGTCTAGCACGCCAGTTTCGATGAGATTCTGCGAGGAACTGGGAAGGGATGCTTGAGAGCCGGCCTCCCGCTGGAAACATTCTTCGATAAGGCGCTGCCAACGATCTTCATCCGCGATCGGGGCCATCACAACTCCTCCAGCCATTCCTGCTTGGGCAGCGGGAACAAGGTGTCCAGCATAAGCCAGCAGAGATCATGATAGGGCCGAGTCAGTCCCAGACGGATGAAGTGGTGCGGGCAAGAGAGGATCTTGTAATGGAATTGGGAGTTGAGGAAGCGCTGGAGGCGGCCGACGCGATTCGCGCCCTTACCCTCGGCCAGGGCGGAATCGATGAAGTCCCGCCAATCGCGGTCGACGACGGGAAGATCGCGCAAGACCTCGCCCGAAGAAAGAACCAGAGTAGCGCGAAGTTCGTTTGCGCAAAGTTCGAGGCGAAGATTTTTGGTCTCGGTTCCGCAAATGGAGCGCATTGGTTCGAGAGGCGTCGCATGCAATCCAGTGCCGTTCCTGTTTTCATGGAGTGCGCAGCCAAAAAGATCGGGCAGAGAGCCCGCGATTTCCGCCTTACGCAGAAAAGCGACGACCTCCGGTTCGGGAACAGCTGATTCTTTCTGAAAGCCGCGTGTCGAGACACGATCTTCTATATGCGGCTTGGCGCCGCAAAAAGGAGCGAGTTCGCATTGCACCACATCGCCGCGATGATAGGGAAAATGCAGCCAACTGTTGGCCGTCGAGGTAACGGGACGAACGGAACGAATTTTGCCATTCTCGCGATGCAGGCCGATGACGCAGAAGGCCGGCCCCATACGCGTGATTTCCGTGATAAGCAGCTTGTTCATGGCAAAGATTTCGGCTTTTTGCGGCGAAGCTTCGAAGATTGCAGGCGAGCCGCGACTAGATGGAGAATCTCGACGCTGTGGCCCTGCCCTCGCCAATGCGCGGCAAGCAGATCGGCGACAAGACGGCGATGACATTGCTCGGGACCGGGTTCAGAACAAAGCAGGGTCGCTCGCCTTGGCCATACGCCCGCGTCGAACGTCTGCGGGACTCCGCGCTCTCGCATCAGGCTCAGAAATCCAGTTTCGTAGGCCGGCCAATCCCGGGAGTCGCGATAGGCGTCGAGCAACTCGGAAGTTGGAGCGAGCTGTGGCTCGTGGGAATAATCGATGCGGGCAACTTTCTGCAGAAAAAATTCAAGGTCGGGATGCTTGGCGAAACCGGAAAGCTGCCCGCTCCGGTTCAGCCGGATATCGATGACCTTTTCCGCTTGGGCCTGCTCGAGAAGGCGGAAGAATTCCTCGGCAGTTTTTCCAGCGAATCCGATCGTAGAGAGGAGGATCTCCATAAAGTCAGAAGTACTCGATGGCTTCAGGAGATGCACGGAAAGCAAATTCTTTCGCCTGAAGGCGGAGCGCATCCTTGACGGCCGTGTCGCGCTCCGAGACAAACAGGGAGCTGCTGTCGAAAGCCGTGAGGTCATGCAATTTGAGAAGGCGGTCTTCGGCCTCGCGCTGCGATTCCAGTTCGCCTCCACGGCGAATATGCACGGGCGCAACGCTCCGATCGAGTAGCGCGGGGCAGACCATCAGGAAACGATGACATTGCAGTGGATCTTCCTCGGCACACATCAGAACGATATTAGAAGCGCGGGCAAGCTCTAACGCGCGATCCATTCCAGCAGAAAAATCGGCGGCTTTGCGGCGTTCTTCGTAATTGACGATGCCATCCGAGTAGTAGGCGCGCGGATCGGAAGGCCGTCCGCCGAGAGCCTCGCCCAGAAATTCATATTGAATTTTTGAGGCCGCGAGGCAGGCTTCCAGAGACTCGCGGTTGAACTGGGGAAAACGATAGCTGCCGGGGCGGCTGCGCACGTCACAGACGACATTGATTGCGCGGCCAGCAAGGATAGCGACGAAATCGTCCAAATCGAGACTCGAGTGGCCGATGGTGAAGATCGCGCCCGGCTTGGCATGTGGAGGCGTCACTTTGCATTCCGAATATAGCAGGCTGGTATTTTGCCGAAAGTGCTCGGAACGGGCAAGCGATTGCGGTGCCGGCGGAAGCTTCGCACAAGAAGCGTTGGAGTCCGGCAGGGCCGATGAATCCCACAAGGTTCGGCTATCTAACTGTTAGAGATGGTCGGAAGTGAAGCTGGAATGGCTGGAAAGGGGGCTTTGCGTGTGAAAATATTTTTTATAGGCGGAGATCCAGTCCGTGGCGATATCGCCCAGCGCGGTGGCTAAATCAGGTTGTCCAGAACAGACCATATGTGAAGGCGGTCTTCGAGAGCATCCTTAACATGGGGTGATGATCTCTGGTGCCGCGATTGCGGATACTGTTCCTACCCGCTACCTTAAATATGAAAAGAAACCTGAACAAGACAGGGAGCAGGGGAATATTCAGATGAGCACGCTGAGGGGCGGCCGGGGAGCGGTGTGCCATCCTAATAGGGACTTCGACTGCCCAGGCACCTCACGCAGCGCGATTAGGGATCTCTCCATCGGGGCCAGTCACGAATGAAGCGATGTCTACTGCTATTTTTGGCCAGCGTCTCTCCGCTCTTTGGGCAGAGCAATACGGGTGAGCTGCGGCTGAGCGTGACAGACCCCTCCGGGCTTGGGACGAGAAGCTCAGTCGAGCTGGTGTGCGAGGCGAACCAGTTTCAAGAGAGGTTCGAGACCGATGACGCCGGAAATCTTGTGGCAAAGCGCTTGCCATTTGGAGTTTACCGGCTGCGCGTCGAGCATTCCGGTTTCGTGGCGTTTACCGATTCCGTCCAGATTCGTTCTGCGATTCCACTCGCGTTCACGGCCAAGCTCAGCATCGCCGCAGCGAGTGACACCATGGTTGTGAAGGATTCGGATACGCTCATCGATCCTTACCGCACCGGAACGATCAATCGCATTGGTACGGACACGATTGAAAACCGAGTGGGATCGCTTCCTGGACGGTCGCTGCAGGATTTGGTGAATTCTCAGCCCGGTTGGCTGTATGAGGGGAACGCCGTGCTGCATCCGCGCGGCTCGGAATATCAGACGCAATTTGTGGTGGATGGAATTCCGCTGACCGACAATCGATCGCCGAGCTTTGGGCCGGAAATCGGGGCGGATGACGTTGAGTCCATGAGCATTTACACCGCGACGTTTCCCGCGGAGTACGGACGGAAGATGGGCGGCATAGTGGAACTGAATACGGCGAGAGACACGCGCGACGGCTTTCACGGCGAAATCGTCCTGTCGGGAGGCAGTTTCGACACGGCTGGCTCCTACGCGATGGGACAGTACGTCTGGGGAAAAAATACCCTGAGCGTCAGCGCCAGCGGAGACATGACCAGTCATTACCTGAATCCCGTGGTGCCGGAGAATTTCACGAATACGGGTACGACGGGCGATTTTTTTGTCCGCTACGAGAGAGATTTGACCAGCCGGGACCGGCTGACATTTTCGGTTCGTCACGAACTCTCACGGTATGAAATCCCTAACGAACAGGTGCAACAGACTCCTCACGCGGACCCATTTGATCCGACACAGCCGCTCGAGGCTCAGCTTCAGAACGCGGACAATTTCGAAACCATGGGAATCGTTTCGTATGAGCACATTTTTTCGCCCAATGCTGTCGCTGATTTCCGCGGAATGGTGCGCGAGAACTCAAACGATCTTTATTCCAATCCATACTCCACTCCTGTCATAGCCTTCCAGCACAATTACTTTCGCGAAGGATATTTCAAGGGAACGGTTTCCGTGCATCACGGCAGGCAAGAGTGGAAAGCCGGGGTTGAATCCGATTCGGCGTTTTTGCACGAGAATTTCAGCGACGTGATTACGGACTTCGCGCAATTCGATCCTGGAACGCCAGCCACGTTCAGTTTCACCGGCAGTAAACCGGACCTGGAGCAGGCTGCGTTTGTGCAGGACCAAATCCGCCTGGGCAATTGGACGATCAGCGCCGGGCTGCGCTGGGATCATTACCAATTGCTGTTGAATCAGAATGCCGTCAGTCCGCGGCTGAGCGTGGGGCGTTACATTCCCAGCCTGGGCATCGTTTTACACGCGTCCTACGACCGAATATTCCAAACGCCCTCGTTCGAAAACATTCTTATCTCGAGTTCATCCGCGGTAGTCTCACTCGATCCGATTGTGCTGCGGTTGCCCGTGCAGCCTTCTCACGGGAACTACTATGAAGTTGGGCTGACCAAAGACTTCTTTGGCCAGTTGAGATTTGACGCCAATGTTTTCGATCGCCGCGTGAACAACTTCGCAGACGACGATCAGCTGCTAAGCACGGCAGTAAGCTTTCCCATCGCATTTGCGAAGGCATACATCTACGGGGCGGAAGGAAAGCTGGAACTTCCTCACTGGAATCGTTTCAGTGGTTTTCTGAGTTATTCCTACATTGTGGGATCGGCGTATTTGCCCGTGACCGGCGGCCTTTTTTTGGGCGACGATGCAAGCAACGCTTTGAGCCAGCTGACCGGCCGTTTTTGGGATTCGCAGGATCAGCGAAATACCGTGCGAACCCGCGTGCGGTACGAATTCACAAAGCGCTTGTGGGGAGGCGTCGGCGGAGAGTACGGATCCGGATTGCCCTTTGAATTTTCCGGCGATGAAGCCCTGGCACTTGCCCTGTATGGGCCTGCCGTCGTGAGCCGCGTGAACTTCGATAAGGGGCGAGTGCGGCCGTCGCTTTCGATTGACGCGTCGCTCGGCGCGGAGCTTTGGAAAACCGATAAGCTGAATGTGAGAGTGCAGTTTGATGCTACGAATCTGAACAACCGGCTCAATGTGATTGATTTCGCGGGCCTGTTTTCGGGAAACGCGATTGGGCCGCCGCGAAGTTATGCGGTTCGCTTACAGACAAGTTTCTAGTCCGGAACCGCTAAGGCCCCGACATTTCAGGTTGCTGCTGAGTCTTCTTGGGCACCCCGGCCAGGCTACCTGCGGTTCGCTTTGGCAAGCAGCCGGAGCATTTCCAGATAGAGCCAAATCAGAGTGACCATCAGGCCAAATGCGCCGTACCACTCCATGTACTTCGGAGCACCGCCCCGGACACCGGTTTCGATCATGTCGAAATCAAGGACGAGATTCAATGCAGCGATGACGACCACGAACAGGCTGAAAGCGATTCCCAAGAAGCTGCCGCCGTTGATCGCCGAAAATTGGAAATGAAAGAAGAAGCTCAAGACCATTTCGACTAAGTAAAAAACGGCAATGCCGCCTGTCGCTGCAATCACGCCAATCTTAAAGCCTTGCGTGGCGCGGATTAGACCCGTTTTATAAGCGAGGAGCATGACGAAGAGTACACCGAGCGTGAGGCCTACGGCCTGAACGGCGATGCCGTGATAGGTTTTCTCGAAGACCGCGGAAATGCCTCCGAGGGCCAAGCCCTCGAGTAGGGCATAAAGCGGCGCTGTGAAAGGCGACCAGGTTTTCTTGAAAATAGTCACCAGCGCAACGACGAAACCACCGATGAGGCCGCCTACCATCCAGGGGATGGCGGCTCCCGACGTTTCGGAGTGTGCGAGACCCCAGGTCCATGCGGCAGTAGCAACGACGCATAGCAAGAGAAGGCCTGTCTTGTTGACGGTGCCTTGTAGCGTCATGGCCTCGCCGATCGCTACCTGCCCTTTGAAAGCTCTTTCGTTTAGAGCTGGATTAGACGTGCGCAACAGACTTGCCATGGCGGCCTCCGAACAGATGCAATCCTAAGTTTACTCGGTCCCTATCTATAATTCCAAACGGGGCGGGTTCGCTCGAAAACCAATTAGGCTTGTTTTTGGCCGCTTGAAATCTGGCTTTGGACTTGTTCGCGGAATTCGAGCGGGTGGGAAATTTTCTCGAAGATTTCAGGAGTGCCGCCGGTGCCGCGAATCACGACCGTTCCGTAGCCGAGGACTCGGCCGATCGCAGGCTCTTCCACGGCGATGCTTTCAATTCTTGATAGTAGCAGTTCGATGGTGCGGCGGCTTGCGAGGCCGGTTTTTACGATCACTCTCTTATTGGTGAGCACCATCACCGTGGCGCTACGCTTGATGAGGCCAACTCCAAGGAGAATTGCCGCGACAAGGAATGCGGCGAGAGCCAGCCAAACCAAAATATTGGAATGCGAATCGGCACTGTGCCTGGTGTTCCAGGAAAATACCAGAAGAGCGGCGCCCGCCAAGAGGAAAAACGCCGTAAGGCCTGCGTGGCCAAGCATGACGATCCAATGCAGCTTGGTCTGATATTGGATCGTTTCACCCTGAATGAGATGTTTTTCAGCAAAGCTCAAGGCGGCTCCTCATGGACGTGTGGCGTTATTCAATCCTAGGAATAGTGGCACGATTATAGCCGGATCGCTGACTCGTATAGCACAGCCTCGACCATCCATGAGGGAAAGATTATTTGGTAGCGCTAACGGGAATCGAACCCGTATTTCGGCCTTGAAAGGGCGGAAAAACAAGCACAATATCATTGTAGTATGAAGGTTTCTCTTGACAGTTGCACCTGAGTTGCACTGGACTGGTTTCGTACCGAAAACGGGCGGAATACGAGGTGCTGCATGGATCACGAAGTCAAAGGCGGCGGCGTAAGGCTCCCTAGCGCAAAGTCAAAGACGTATCAGATGTATCTGACTATCGATGGCCAGAAGCGCTTTCGCTCCACGGATACGTCCGACCTTGAGGAAGCAGCCGAGAAGTTGAAAGAGTGGGAAACGCAGGCGAAGATCGGGCATCGAGAGACAAGCGGCCTGAGGTACGAGGAGATTCGAGACGATTATCTCGCCAACGGCAAGAACCTCGGGCACGTGCCGAAGAACGGAGGCGCGTCCGCCATCCAACGCGACCTCGATATGTTCTTCAAGAACATCCGGGTATCGGCAATCGGCGGACGGTTGACGGAGTTTCGCAAATGGCGGGAATCGCTAGCGCAGGTTTTGGAGAGCCAAGCAGAAACCTTGCAGAAAGAAATCGCGTTGCGGACGATGAAGGCGACGGGCAGCAGACGCAAGCCGCTGTCAGATGTGGAGAAGGCGAAGATCGAGAAAGAGGCTACCACGTGGGTTGAGAATGGGGTGAAGGCGACCACGGACAAACGGCTTAAGTACCTGAGTGCTATCTTTCACCACGCCTTCAAGAAGACTCAGAAAATTTCGAAGGCGGACATCCCGTACTTTCCAATTCTCGGCACCAAGGTCGATAACGTAAAACAGGGCAAGTTCACCGACCAAGATTTGAGCAATCTGCTGGCAGAACTACCCGCATACCGTCAACTCATTCGGTTCCTGAATCTGACGGGTATGCGCTCGGGTCAAGCGGCGGCGATGACGTGGGACATGGTCGACAAAGACAACGTTCTGCGAATGCCAGGATTTTTGACGAAGAACAAAGAGGCGTACTCCCTCGCACTAACAGATAAGAGTGGTAAGCCGTACGCTGAGACGGCCTTCTTAGTGAATATGAAACTTCGTCCGCACGGCTCTCCTGTATTCGATATGACAAACTTCCGGCAGGAGTGGCGCATGGCTTGCGCGAAATTAAAACTCGGCTGGTTCAACCCGAAGACCCGCAACTATCGAGGAGCGCAACCTCACGATTTTCGTCGTACGGCGATCACCAACTTCGCGGAAAAAGGCGTCAACGAGGATGCGTCAATGAGCGTTACAGGTCACAAAACAGCATCAGCGCATAAACGTTACAAGATCGGCGGCGCTCAAGTTCAACGGACCGCACTTGGCGCTGTGAGCAGAACACGGTAAACTGGTCGGACGCGGTGGCGCCATAGTGTAATCGGTTAACACGTTGCCCTTTCAAGGCAAAGACTACGGGTTCGATTCCCGTTGGCGCTACCAAAATTCGGAGAGCCGTCATGCAAGCTATCGGCAACTGCCCAATGTGCAAACGAGAAAACACCCCAATTGAGGTCCTGGAGATTGGTAAGGACAATCAGTACCGCGGTCGATGTGTGGCCTGCGGTGCACTGGCTGAGGGTTTCCTTGTAACACGCAACGAGCTCCACCCTGCCCTTTCGGCGCAAGTTTAGCTCACAATTTTCTTGTGGCTCACGCCGCTTTCGCCTGTCTCTCCCACCACTCGTTCATCTCCTTCAAATCGTAAGTGTCTTTATTGCCGACTCGAACGCGCTTGAATCTTTCACGGATTGCTAAACGACGGAACGCAGACGGAGTTGTGCCGAAGTGACGAGAGGCTTGTACAACATTCGGGTGCGCAGGAGTGTCGGGAGGCATTTGACTTGATTTAGGAATTTCTGCTACAGGCGGGACTGTCCACTTCTTTTTCAATCTTGGCACGGCGGGTTTGTTTCGGCTGCCCCTCTCCCGTCTTGCAACGGTCGGTCGGGGTTACATCTTGAATAGATTTTTAGATGTACAGCGTACTTCCTCCTATTTGCTATTCACCCCCGGGCCAGCCGGTTGGGTGTTGATGCACTCAAAAGTGTGAACTCATGTCTCGGAAAAATCTACTGGTCGAAAGGATAGTTTTTCAACCGATAATCAATAACGTCCTGCTACGATATGTTGTGGCAACAAGCATTCCGCGAGCCTTGCCTTCCGGTCCCCCTTCACCGCCACAAAGTTATATCCTTTCTCAGCCCTGGGCGACTGCGGAGATCGAAGAAATGGCCCGCCAGACTGCCGAGCACAAACGGTATCGTGCAGAGTGCTGGCGGCGGTACTCGTTGGCGGAACGGCTGGCTGACTTGTACAGTGGAAAACGAAGCTCATAGACTGATTCGATTCTGCCAAAGTTTGTCCGCGACTACTTTACTTTGGGTTTGGAACCTTTTCGCAGACGCCACCCCAAGGGCCATAGCGGTCTGTGTGGGTAGCCGCCGTTGCACCACTTCCGACTGTCATCGTAACTGTGGTTGAATCGACATAACGCATTGAAGTCGGTTCAATGGCGAGACGAAGGATTTTTAACGTCTTCGTGTATGCGTTCGGGTCTGCCGGAGGAATTGAGAAATACCATGAACTTCCATCCCAGCGATACTCAATGGTGTTGACTTTGACGCCTTTCTCATAGATTGTCTCGTCCAAAACTCGTCCCCCACTTCGGAAAAATTGTTGAGCCTCTCGGGGGAAAGTCTCGAACCACCCTTTCATGAGAAAGCTAACGTATGGCGCGGTTCGCTGAACTCTCTCCATGATTTTGAACTGTGTCATCTGCTCCGGGGTGACGCCGGGGTAGCCTGCGGTCTGCGCCTGCTCAAATGTAGGCAGCTTAGCTTGGGCGTCGTAGTAGTCCTTATCGTAGGCGTATGCTACGAAAGTGAAAAAACTACCTGAGTGAGCGTCATCACTGAAACAGACAGCGTTCGGGAGGCCGTTGGAGAAACCACCGGCATTGTAGAGTTGTTGATAATAATCGCGGGCACCGGGAGTGGTCTGCGGCGATGGGACGGAGACCGAAGGGGGTGCATCACCGCTCTGCGTTTGCGCTTTGACCGGCTCAGTTTCGTTGGGTAAATTTTGGAGTTTCGTGGACTGATTCGAAAGCAATATTTTCGCGTCGTTGACAGGAATCGCGAAGTTCAGATTCTCACCACCTTCATAAGACATGGTGTTGATACCGACGACTTCCCCGTGCATATTGAACAAGGGTCCGCCACTGCTGCCGTGTGAGATCGGTGCCGTGACCTGCAGAAACTTGCCGCCTTCTTTCTCAACCGTTCGAACTCCGCTCAAAATACCGTTTGAGACTGTGAGTTCCAAGCCGAGCGGATTACCGATTGCAACAACTTCTTCACCCACTCGGACTTGATCTGAATTACCAAGAACGAGCGTTCTGAAGCTCTTCCCGTGTATTTTGATGACAGCAAGATCGCGAACTTTATCGGCTGCCAGTACACCGTCAACAGGCAACGCCGTGCCATCAGGAAATTTAACGATAGCGACGTTGCCCTCAGCGATGACGTGGTAATTCGTCACAATCACGCCCTCTGGGCTCACAAGAAACCCGCTGCCCAGTGCGAAAGGTTTATCGTCATTCGCCATCACAATGGTTACGATTGCTCCGTTCGCGGCTTTGGCTATCGTGGGTATGTCCTTGCGAGATGGTGCCAATCGAGACGGGGATTGCTGTTTCGCTTGTCGTGCAGGTTGCACCGGCGGCGGTATGACAGAATAAGGCGCATTCGGGTCGAAGGTTGGTTTGGTAGGTTGGGCGGACGGTGCTGATTGTGCGTCAGACTTAAGCGCGTCTTTAACCACCTCGACTCGCAATACTTTGTAAAAATGGCTTATATCCCTACCGTTCTCTTTGAACTCGCGAATGCTAATCTCGCCGATGCCATCATTCACGTCCACCATTGACCCTCCCGTGATCTTGCCGGTTGGCTGGATGTCGAGGTGACCGAATGTCTGGCCGACCGTGAGAGGGTGATCGCAGTCGTATTCTTCTGGACTTTTAAAGTGGCACCCATCACTGAACTGAAGTGTGTATCGTAGCTTTGGACTACCTGGGTAGTTGTACTCTCCTATGCGAATTACTGGATGACCTGAATAAATAACTGTCCATGTTGTTTTGCTGCCGGGGACTTCCTTAACGACCGTATAGATGTCGTCAGCACTCTTATTCACAACATCCTGCGGCGAGGTGGCCACGGGCGAGGTCGATTGCGCGGCAGCCTCGACCGATGCTATTGATAGCACCAGGACCGCCACGGTCACGTATGCAAGTCTCATTTTCATTTCTTAGCGTAGGGCTCACTGCTGTCTGAAATCGACTATCGCCCATTCTTCTGCCGCTTGTCAGCAGGACTATTCATAACGGTTAATAGCCTTTTGGGTTAGCTCGGGTAGCCGGGAGGCATCTGTAAATTGAACGCCCGCGCTATAGTAGTGGGTGTGGGAGGTCTCTATGTCTAGCTATTACTCCATAAACGAAGCAGATAAGCCCGCGAACAAACGACGCTACCACGACAACGAGGGCTGCCCTCCGGGTGGCGAGATTCCCGCCCGCAATCGACGACCGGGTGGCAATAACTACCGACTTTGCGGCCAGTGTCAGCGAATGAACCGAACCGAACGGGGACGGCGTAAGAAGTAGTGCTGAGTGGCAGTCTAAGGGTTTATGAGCTTCACCAATGAGTGATTACAGGAAGATGCCTCTCGGACCTCTGGCACCAAACCGTATCGGTAAGATTGTCGAATGTCCCTACTGCCACGAACGTGGGCTCAAGGTAGAGGACTTCAAAGACCCTATTTCCGGGAGCAAAGAAAAGGAAACGGTCTACATACATTATGAACACGCAGTGTTGAATCGTAAAATAGAGAACGGCAGACCTGTTGAGGAATACGAAATCATAACGAACGCTTGCAGCGCTAAGATTAAACCGAATCTCCCCCGAACTCCGTCTCCCGAAGAAACCCCACTCGAATAGGCGTACGATCACCCTCCGCGCACTCAACCCACAAGATTTTGTCTTCGGTGTTGTTGAGATAACGACGCAATCCCCCACGATCAAACACAGTACGTGTCGTGTTGTCATTAATGCTGCAAGAGAGTGACTTCGGTGCTTCCAAAATTTGACTCATAGTTTTCTCCAAGATTAAAAAGGGCGACCGAAGCCGCCTCGCACTGAAGTCGTGTCATGAGTCCTCGATCATGAATCGCAGGATGGGCCGGGCAATCCCTGTTGCGAGACGGCGTCGCCGCAGCCCAACGCCGTGTATTCAGTTCCTCAATTCTTTCTCATCCATGTGTTCTCCTCCCGCTGCGCGAGTGGCGTGGATGCTGTACCGACAAAGAATCGCAAGTCGATACCGGCTGCAGCAAGGTCGCGTCCCCACGTTTTGCGAATGGAATCGTGACCGCCTGCATCGCGATCTTTCTTGCACGACTTAATAGCTACGAGTAATTTCACGACTTCTTACCCACCTCGGTACGCTAAGTAACTTGATCGGTCTGCGCCTAATCTTGATATTACCCTCCGAGTTTTGAACTAATCCTGTGGAGGGATTCCTGCCAGCTCCTCTAATGAAATTTCTACAGCAACAGGCTGTGCTGCCAAATCATCGAGCGAGAAGTTATCGTCCGCGTCTTTAGCGAGCTCTTCTAACAAGTCTTTTTCTTCGTTCACGGCTTCTCCTCAAGCTTCTGTAGTCTGGCGATCAGCTCTTTTAACTCTTCGGAAATGGCGAGGCGTGCGTTATGCACGGCTTGGTCGATATTGCCGGGTTTTCCCATCGGGCCAACTTTATCGGAGTCTTTTCCTGCTGGTCCTTGTGCGCCGGTGTCTCCCTTGTCGCCTTTTTCAGCGCGCGGTAGAACCAAGTCGAGGATGTGAACGCCATCAACAACTCTGATTGATGCACTCGCCTCGGGACCGTCCTCTGCGACGCGCTGAGCGGCCTTCCACAAGGCATCGTCGATTCGAACGGGCCTGACAGGTGTCTTCATGCGCCAACTCTCCCACTGCAACTGAGTCGTTCGACCCTAGCGCGATGCGCGGAATGCTGGGATGCTGGACCGAGGATCGACTAACGTTTCTTGTTCCTAACGAAGGCCGATTCCGAATAGTCCACAGCCGTATGTAATCGAAGCTGCAGACCGCCCCACCTTTTGAGGGCGTGGCCGCAAGGGGTGGGGCCCTCTGCCTTCTGCCATTTTCTCAACCATTTTCTCAACGCGGTCATAGGCTGAAAAACGTGCTAAGATCGCGCCATCATAGGCTCTAATGATCTATTTTCCTACTCGGACTCGCTTCAGATTTCTTTGGTGTCTGTGCGCTCTTCTTCCGCTTTTCTTCGCCCTCTTGCTTGGTGGTCAGACCCCGCCAACTCCTAACAAGCCGGGGCCGCCGGGCTCGGACGCATTGCCGTTCTTGAGCGGTGTGCTGTCACAATACGCGACGGCCACTACCTTCCACCTCGAATACACCAGGGAGAGTCGAATGGAGGGCGAGTCCCTCAAGCATTGGACGAGAACCGTTACCATTGCTATGGTCAGCGTCGAAAATCAATATCATTTTGAGCTACGTGGAGAAGGTGGGGGCGCGGTCCAAATTTCCGACGGCAAAACCGAATGGGTGTATTCACCTGGCCTGAACCAGTACGCACAACGGGCTACGCCTGGCACCGGCCCGACGGTACTCCGGACATTGGCTTCCACAGGATTACAACGTCTGACGGAGCCGCAAACTGCGGCAAAATCCTTAGCCAGTCTCGGCCACTCGATCCGGACGGCTAAATTCGCACCCGACGAGCAACTCCAGGTTGGCAACAAAGCAGTGACTTGCATCGTGGTGATTTCCGAAGCGATGCTTCCGGGTTCAGGAAGTCCGATCAGCAGAACTATCACCTATTGGATCGACGAGGAATCGGGCCTTATCCGCCGAGAGAAGATTCGCATGGAGGGGGAACTCCTTTCGACTGATCCAGGTAGCAACTATGTAAGCGAAGACGACAGAGTCTATTCCGTCGCCAAACTGAACGTTATGTCGTTTCCAGAGGGGGCCTTCGTTTTCACTCCCCGCGTCACGGCGGCGCTGGTAAAAGAATTCGAGGAAAAACAGAGTCAAGAACTGGCAAAGTTTGTCGGTCAAGCGCTCCCGACGATTAAAGTAAAAGGTTCAGACGGTCGGGATGCCACCTTGCAATCGTTCCGAGGTAAACCACTATTGTTGGATTTTTGGGCTAGCTGGTGCGTCCCGTGCCGCGAGGCACTTCCAGACCTCGAAAGGCTCTATCAGGAAAACAAAGAGAAAGGGCTTGTCCTCTTAAGCTTGGATCAAGACGAAGTGCCGCAGAAAGCCGACGACTTTTGGATTCAGCAAAAGATGCCGTGGCCCAATTACCACATTGAACAAGAATCTTTAGACAGGTTGCCTTCACACGGCATCCCTTTCCTGGTGCTCATCGATTCCTCGGGGAAAGTGGTTTTCTCACACGCGGGGCTCGACGAGAAGGAATTGCGGGCTGCAGTAGCTTCTCTTTGGTCACCTATAACTTCGCCTTAGTTCCTAAACGTCGGGAAGATCGCCCGGCTGCTTGACTTTCTAAAAACAACCGACTCGCGAGAACTGCATCTGCGGGCGTGGGAGACGGGCCGTCAGGCTTGAAGTGCCCGAACACTATGTTTGGCTCGCGCTTGTATCGTTTGCCGTCCGCGGCCAAGTTAGGCTCGCAACTTGGAGCGGACCGCTCAGTGATCGCTCTTTGGCTTGGCCACGAATCAATCGAGACTACTGAGGTGTACCTCCACGCCAGCATGGCGATGAAGGAGAAGGCACTAGCCAAGGCCACTTCCAGCAAAACGCGAAACGGCCGTTACCGACCCGACGACCGCTTGCTGGTTTTCCTGAAGAGCCTTTAAGCTAGGGATAATGCCGGTTTGCGCAGCAGGCGCCGGAATTAGAAATGGGTCCACCCGGGTACTTAGCCGGGCACTTTCAAACAAAAGGTTGGCACATGACCTTTGGCCATGGTGTCTAATTTTCTGTGGGACGATTTCGTTCTCTGCGTAAATTCCTCTTCGCTCTCTTCTTGAGCCTGTGTGCACTACTGTTCCTGACGGTGGTAGCTAGCAAGATCGAGCAGCACCTTTTTCGACGCCGCGCTCAACTTCTCTTGTCTCAGGTTCAATCGCTCGAATTGCGCAAGACGCCGTGGCCGGATGCCCAGGCCCAATTCCAGAACTGGGGTTCAAGCCGGGAATTTGGAAATTCCTGTGATACACACGAGTGCTCTCTCACAGTAACTCTCAACGAATTCGTGTTCGGTTACTTCATCCAGCGAAATCTATTCGTCAAGTTAGATGATTATTTTCGCTGGCGGCTAAAGCTGTCTTACAACCAAGGGCCCTTTGAGCGCATGGAGTATTCGTTGCTTCAAGCCTACGTCCGCCTGGGGGGCCATCCTGCGAGAGTCGTGGCCAACATCGGTATGCGCGAGGGCGTGGTCTGGAGCAAAGGGTTTCATGTGGAGATCGAGACTTACGGGCACCCAGTCGGACGGTCCGGAAATGACCGCATGGAGTTCGCTCTCCTTGCATCTGCGTACAGCGTTTCACGATTTGAACGACACTTTGGCGGTCTGATTGACCCGCAATTGATGCTTCACCCGCACTACTCGATAGGCCGCCCCAGTGGGTGCACGGTCTGCGTTGCAGGATGGACGATGTTTACCCCTTATGCCGCACCTGCGGATATTCATCGCCTGATGGAACTGAACCTCTCCTGTCTCACTCGTTGGCATCACTGCCTCACTCAGAGTGACATCATGCCCGTCGCCTGGGCCGAGTATCTCGCCGAGTATCCTGCCGTAGACGGCTCTCGCGGTGAAGTTGCATGTTCGCCATCCTTCCTCGAAATTCTTGGCAGGGATAGTGCCAATATTGCGATGGTTGAGATTCTTAACTACCGAGATACAGTCGATCCTCAGGGCTACCACTCGGGGGTGGCAAAAGCGCGCCTCCTGCAAAGACTCAAAGGAGTCACCGATTGGAATGTCAGGGCAACTCGGGAAGTACCTATCCGGGGAGGTAATTTTCGCGAGAACCTGAAACTCCCTATTGGAACGAGGCTGGTCCTGTTTCGTAGTCGAGGTGACTCGAGCGAAGAGTGGATTGCTTCCTGGTCACCTTGTCCCATCACATGGGCCAACGAACCAAACTTGAGTCTCATTCGTCGCGGGATTGACCAGGATTTTAATGCGTCTGACAAATTGCAATAGGGTACTGGGATGGACTCACTAGATGGGATGAGAACTCCGGTCTCCGCGGGATTATGCCGACTTAATCAAGCATCGGTGTGCGCGGAAAGCCAGGAATAGACAGGAAACGGCGTTGACGACATCAGGGAATTCGGCATAATCCGCGACGCGGCATTATACGCAGGCCACGGACCCGCGACGGTCAAGCTCTTCACAGATTTGTGGAAGAGGAATTGACTGATTTCTGAAGCACGTTAATTGCAAGGATGCCCTATTCCTCGCGCATTAGAAAACTCTAACGGATGACGGGCTGTTTATATAGAACATTTCACATTCAAATATATTAAGATTATGGTTAGCACAACAATTACCAATAAGATTGAATTGGCTTGTCTAGAGTCGAGGTCGTCAGCGACAAAGCCAAACAAGATTGATAAATAGAGTGGCAAACAAAGCGAGGAAATAGTGACTAAATCTCAAGGGTCGGTTGGAGCAGCTAAAGGGACTGGTGGGGGGGGGCTGCCGCTACCGAGAGCGTAGCAGACATTCTCGAACGTGAACTTCAAACAGTGATTAAGGATTGGCTTGCTCGCGTCGAGAAGGAACCAGACCTAGCAAGTATCCCGCTGAGCTTTGAAGACCGCACGGGCCATCTTCGTCACCTTTTGCATGAAGTGATTGCGCGCTTGCGTCTGCCCGCAGGGGCGAAAGCTCAGACTTCGAAGGCTGCGGCTGACCATGGGGATTTGCGGCATAAACAAGGCTACACGGTAGCGATGGCAGTAGAAGAGTCGCGCCTGCTGCAAGTCACCATTTTTGAGACGCTGCACAAAAACGCGCACAATTTGGAATTTAGCGCGCTGCTCCCCGATGTTGTGACCATCGCGGACGAGGTGGATGCGCAATTGAAGGAACAGATGCTGTTGTTCATGGCAGCGGATACCGCGAAACGGGCGATTACCGGACCAGCGCCAAAGACAAGACCAATCCAATAATGAAGCCCAAAACGGCTCCCCAAAGAGTGGGCGCTAGGTCATTTGCCACTGACTGATACCAAGAATGAACGTTGTGGGTCGGGATGCCCATAATCGCCCCGACGACCGTCAACCCTGATGTTATTGCAACAGCTTTTGGGAGTCGCTTATCCATGATGGTTCCCAACACTACAAAATGAAGAGCCATCCAGTCTAGGTCCCGATGGACCAGCGCCGACAGAGGCCCCGCCACGGCAAACCTCTTCGGACAAAAATTGCTTCATCCCATTGGCGTACAGTAAGATCAGGCCCCAATGGGATACAAGAAGCCCGTAATAGGCGACATTTGCGAGATCGAAACTCCCGCTGGCCTCGCTTATGTTCAGTATACGCATGAGGATGAGGGAATGGGGCAGCTTGTGCGAGTGCTCCCAGGCCTGTTTAACAAAAGGCCTCTACAATTTGGCGACCTAGCTAAGGAGAGAGAGCTCTACTTTACCTTTTACACGCTGGAGGGTGCGCTTCGAAAGAAGCAGGCTACAGTAGTCTCCAACCAGCCTGTCCCTGATTGGGCAAAACCACTTCCGCTCATGCGACACCCAGGACTGGAAGACATGAGTGGAAAACCGCAGTACTGGATGATCTTTCCCGCTGGTAACCCCCTCACCTTGGAATTCCTAAAGAGGACGCCGAAGTTCAAGCAACTCAGCCCGGAGCAGGAAAAGTTATCTATAAACGCGCTACGACCACATCCTTACATGGTCCGAAGACTCGCGGAGGGTTGGACGCCCGAACGAGCCGAAGAACTTCGCCTCCAAGCAGTCGTTAAGGCCGAAGAAGCTAAATCTAAAGAGCCTGACTCAGATCAGTCTTCGCTCAAGCAATTGCAGCACTACCTTTATTTCCGCGAGAAATCCAACGCGGAAAAGGCGGCAATTTGGTTCCGAAGCCTAGGCTTTTCGGTTGAAGTTCGCCGCAGTGCCGACGATGAAAATTGGCTTGCGCTCGTCAAGCATGAGCCCCCTCCAAATGACGACGAAATGGGAAGGCTCCGCGCTGAAGTTGAGTCGCTCGCGGCCCAACTTGGCGGCGAGTACGACGGCTGGGAACTTAGAGTCTAGAGGAAGTTAAAGTCGTGAATGGTAGGGCTGGATAGGACAGACTATCTGAACATTCTAGAAAATAACCGCATACGGCTACGCCTCTTGGCGCAAGCCCTTGGGGAAGACTGGGACGTAGAACGCACGGAACAAGAAATCGGATTGCACTGAAGGGTCCCATCTTCCAAAAACTTTCCCTTGGCGGTAGAATCTTCTCTCCTGTTCCTCCACGAATCCTCCGTTTCCTACCTTGAGGATTCCATGAAACCAGTTTTGACCGTATTACGCTCCCGTATTCGTGTGGGCGACTCTGAAACGTTGTCTGCTCAAACCACGCAATGCCCCCGGTGTAACCAAACCGTGTGCTTGATGTGGCCGGAATACATCCTCCACATTCCTTTACACAGAGTCGTTTGGCTAGATTGTCCAAGCTGTGCGTTCTCTCTTTGCCTCATCGCAGTCGAGCTAGTTCCGGTTGCAGACGGCGAGTCGCGATTCCCGCACGCGGTTGTAAATCACCTTAGCTAGGAGACTCATGCTTACAGCGACTTTCGGCTTCTTTGAGTGCCCAATTTGTCTTGATTTTTATTTGGTCCCTGATTGGAAGATTCGAACCATGCCGCTTCTATCTCGCGTGCATGTTCTTTGCCCCGGATGCAAACAGACAATCCGAGTTCGTGCCGTCGATATCGACACCGTGCATAACACGAGAGCCGATTATCGTCCGCATGCGACCGTCATCAAGATTGAGCCGCCGATTCTCGGTGCGATTGGTCGGCGCGACATGGGCTTGATGGTCAGAACCCAGCGTAAACGGAGGGAAAGAGAGGGTGAATTCCAAGACTGCCTAGCGCGTAAGCAGTTTTAGTTTCGGTACTTAACCAGGTCGGGGCTTAAAAAATTGAACGTGCCCACAATTGCTGCACGCAAAAGGTCGAACAGCAAGGAGCGTTGTGTTGGTCTGGGTGGAAGTACCATCAGGCCAAAGCCGAATATTCCAAGTATTCAAACGTTCCGGCTTGTATTCACCAAGTCCGCACACATGACAAGGTCGAGGCACACCATCATTCAAAAGTTGTCCGCCAGATTCGATTATGGCGAGGTGGGTGTTGACGATTAGCAAGAGGTCCGCCGCTGATCGGCAACATTTACGAGGGTCTTCAACGACGGAGTGATCTAGAATCTGATTGATAGCGTGCATATTCGCGTCGTGCTTGAAAATCGAAGTAAGATTGTTTTCCTCTCGGTCGTAATATTCTCTAACTAGTCTTGATTTGCCTGTGACCATGCACCACAAGAGCTTGCCCAACATGTATACGTCGAAGTCGAAACCGACATCCTCCAGGCGTCCCGCTTCTGCCCAAGGCGGCATAAAATCACGCGGCCCCACCCGTTCGTTTGTTAAAGTGGCTCGATCTTGATTGCCTGGGGTGAAAACGATTCCAAAATCGCCCAGGACGATCTGGCCGTCGGAATCGACGAAAATATTGGCTGGTTTTATGTCTCGGTGAACAATCCCATCCTTATGTAGGTTCGCTGCAGTCGAGACAAGCGAACGGAACGCAAGGAGAGCAGAATGAGCATTGCCGCGATAATGTAGTGGGTGCGCCTCAAGCGTTCCATTCGGATAATATTCCGTCACAATCCAACGCTCATCAATATTTGAATCCAGCATTCGGATAAGTCCTGGTCGATTCTGGCTCAAGACAGCAATCTCATTTTGTAAACGAACCATCATCTGCTGTTCTGCATCAGGACCCTCAGCACGCGGGATAAACACCTTCAAGGCACCGAGTTCGGGATCTTGTTCAGGACGGGCGTAATTGAATGCAGCCTCCGAAAGTTCACCAGCGCCGTCAATTCCGCAGCCGCCAGCGTGCTGCTGTACTTTCCCTAGAAAATCAAAGCGATCAGCTACGCGTTTTGGAGTGCGAACCAAGAAGACTTCGCTTTGACCGCCTTCACCTAACTTCCTGATTTCTTCCCAGTCAACTCGCTTTGTCTTCCCCGGAGGAGGTACGGATTTCCTATTCTGCTGTGGTTCTGACCGAAACCCTCCAACTTTAGGCGTGCGCAGTTTTATCTGTTCGTCCCAGAGCTTATCGAACTCCTTTAATGTAACAACTCGCTCGCTAATCCGAAGATTTGTGATCTGGTATTTCTCTAAATTACCGCCCCATCCCGCAAGCCAGCCAAATTCACCGCACAGGTACAGCCCAAGACGAATTGCTTCCGGGTTACCGTTTTGATTCAGTTTGATGGCTCGGGCCTCTATTTCTGCCACCGTGAAGTCTGTCTGGGCGGGTTCCGTCAAAAACAAATCCTGAAGGACAGATGCAACAATTTCCACGGATTCTTTAGCTGATCGCTGATATTGCGTATCGCCAGAATAATAAAATGCCAGCGCCGTCGGAAAGAAGTCTTCACCGTTATTCGTTTTCACAACATTCATACTCATCAGATTCTGAAGACCGTCCAGATTCCTAAGCTCTCTGGCTACCCACAGTCGCTGCGTGGGTTCCCTATCAAGAAGGAATCGATGGATTACCGCCTGTATTATTTGTCGCTCGATGTCGCTGATTGGCATTAACGAGATGTTATCACTTTATTTAAGCAGGTCTTCGAACGGACGCCCTTGGTGAGGCCAAAGAGGGAAACGGGAAACAAATTATAGGACTTGGGACAACCAATTTAGTTCCTGTGCTGGTGAATCCACATCACAATATACGATTCGTGATTGAGATGCGCGATGACCGCTTTGCACGCTGCGCACTTCGGAAGATGCTTGAAGAACGCGGGAGTTGGGTTCATGTGTTTGAAGCGGCGGCAGGGCTGAGGTTCGGGCATATTTAAGCTTTCACGTTTTCCACGTCGGCATGAAGCTCTGAAATTCGTTCAAGCGTCCATCCACCTGCGGGCGACCAACCTGCCTCCACAACCGGATGTGTCAACCACTTATCGAAGAATGCGCGATTCTTGGCATTCTTATCGGCCAAATCGTATCTCAAGAAAGTTTTGCGAAAGCGGGTCAGTTCCGGGAAGTAATTACTCGCAAGATGCGTTTCTCGGATTGTTCGCTTATGCTGTTCAACAAGAACGCGGATTTCGTTGCGATCATCAACGTTTGAATGCTTTCTCTTCGGTACGTGTGGGTACGGAGCATGTTCCTTCAATACGATCTCTAAAGGAATTATGCGATACGCCAAATAGATTCCTGGCTCTGAAACCTTGTATCGCTGTCTTGTCTCAGCCTTCCTAGCAATGCCGGGTCTATCTCGCCACAGAGAACAACCAAGATGGGATGTTCCTTCGGCTCTAATAATTCGATTTGGCCCACTAACCGATCTAGCACTGATTTCGTCAGGAGATTCCTTTTGAGTTCGAGAAAGACCTCTGACTTCCCAAAAAAACCCTCCTCCCTAACATAAACATCGGTCGTGGTTCCGAGATGACGGAATTCGCGCTCGATCTTCGCTTTTGGAAGATTCTCACGCAAATATGCGATGAGCGAGTCACGGTACTTCAGTTCGGTTGGCAGTGGTTCGCACGGCCATGCTCGGACCAGTTTGAGAACATTTTCAAAAGCTGACATACCACGCCCACCTCTGTTGTTTATTTTCCTCTCGCAAGATCGATCTGATGCTGTATTGCCTCATCCACGGCTGAGATGTGGTCATCGATGAATCTTTCCTTTGGCACAAAGTCTTCGTCCAGGCCCCAATAAGTCGCCAGGACCTGTGAAGCATGCCGTGAATTGAGTCTTCGCGACACACTGGTTTCGAACTGCCGTAACCACTTTGTCGTCACAATAGGAATAGCGTTGTGCTGCCATGTTGCGAAAACCGCGTCGAATTCATCTCGCTTAGGTTGCCAGCCTTGGGTGGCCATCTCCTTCCAAAACTGATATTTGAGGAGTTCCAGATCTTTCTCGTCATCAGTCTGATAGAAGCCGTCCAGCCCTTTCAACGATTCCTGGACTCGGCCAACGTGATCGTTTATTAACGCGTTACGAAATGAATCCAAATCGAATTCAACGCCTTCAACGAGTTTGGCTGGGCAGTTCTTTCGGGCTTCATCGGAATTAAACATCGGAATACTGGTGGTGAGCTCATATCTACGCACGAATGCTTGATCTTCATCATCGAGCGGGGCGACGTAGCCGAGGTTTGTAAATGCCAAGGACTCCGTTAAAACGGCTACCGTGTTGAATAGCAGGCAAACGAGAGGCTCCAAAATATCTTCGCGTAGCTGTCCTCTGTGGAACGCATCGCGTCTCAAGCGATGGCTGATTCGAAGTATTGTCGCGTCGGAGGAGGATAGCTTTGACAGACGATGGAGCAACCGGACCATCGGCTCAAATTCTTGCTCTGCTCTCTTGCGCTCTTCCGTCGTATATTTCACTTCCAAGGCCGAATCAAGCGTTACCCCAAGCTGCTCGGCATTCTTACGCAATGGACGGAGCCAGTCGTCTCGGCTGAAGGTCTCTCGTAAGACATTGAACATCATCAGTTCAGCGACGTTGTCTGCGAGAATCAGAGCCAGTCGTAAATCAAAGCGTGAGCGGCTAACCAAATAAGCTTTGGCTTCCTCCAACTGTTCGTAGATCAAAAGCAGGCGCTTCATGGCCGTTCAGACGATCTGAGCTAGTCTAGCATGCGGTGGTATTCCGATGTCCGTGCCGGGCTGGCGGAACTGGCAGACGCGCACGACTTAGGATAAACGATACAATGGGCGCAGGTCACACGGCGGCGATGAACACTGGTAGAATCCACGTCGATTTGAAGAGATTTTTCTCTACAGACCCCGTGCAACGATTCGATGCAGCTCAAAAAGCTACTGCGGCAGATAAGCAGCAGCTTCTCAGCGATTGGCAGTCGCTTCCTCAGGTCAACGGGTCACGGAACGCTTGGCTATTATCGGTGGGTCCAAGCCCGGGTCTGGGCAAGCGCCTGAAGAAGCCAGACCGAAAATCTACTACCGTCCATCTGCCGGGCCTCGGTGCGCCTTGCAGCTTTTTCAAGGAATGGGACAGTCCCTTCCGCAAAAGTCTTTTCAAGATCGTGCATCTAGCATTCCAACCAACTGGATTATCCGACTTCGCCGCGGAGAGCCTCTTCCTTCACATGAACCTTGATATATCGCCTGAAGGACTTGAGGCGCGAATTATTGAGGGGAAACTCCGCAACGGCTTAACTCGGCTCCGGATTGTTCTCGAAAGGGTGAAACCTCGTCTCGTCATAGCCCTCACAAAGAGAACATACGAGACGATTAAGGAGGGTGCCAGCAGCGGTGCGATCTCACCAGGCACCAGTGTTTCGGACGAACAGCCTCATGAAGAGCAGGCAGACGGAAAACGTTATCGCTGGAAAAGCTGCTCGCTGATGCTTCCGGCAACTCACACAGCATTGCTTACCGGAATCCTTCAGCATCCGTCACGAGGAGCCACGGTGAGCGGTTACGAAGAACGCGTAGGAGCATACCTAGCATCACGCGTCCGGCAGATATTGCACTCTGCCGACAATCAGCCAGTCAGCGTGTGATTCATAATCCACCGCACTCACCGTGCGTTGGGCACATGCGGCTTACCCCGCATCGCTATCGAGAGTCGGCGAGACTCGAACCCACTAAGATCAGTTTTGCAGACTGACGCCTCGACCACTTCGGTTTGCCAATAGTTGCACCTGAGTTGCACCCAGAAAGCTCTTTTCACCCTGTTTCAAAGCGTTGCAATACGTGAGTAAACTGCTGATTCTACAGGTAAGTCCTGTGTTTGGGATGCTGTTTTAAGACTTGAAAGGGCCGCGTGCTAACCGTTGCACCATAGCGCCACATTTTGCGGAGTGTGGAACCTATCTAGAATAAGAGAAATCGGGGGAATGAACAAGCAGGGGCGGAAAATGGCGAAGGCTGCTCGAGCCCCGCGCCCCGCGGAACTGCTCGGAGCAGAAGATTAATTTTGAGAGGTGTCCTGCTTAGGAGAAATCTCCGGCGGCTTTCGCAGGTCGATCACCTTGTAGCCGGCGGGAACTTCAAAGAGCTGCGCGTCAGGCTCGCCCAAAGCGACATTGGTGACCTCAAAATTCTGCTGCGTGGCGAACCGCGCGTCCTGCCGCTTGGTTATGAGATTGACCCCTAGCTGCGGGGAATACCAGAATTCTTTCCTCTCTAGAATTGGGGCTTCGTTACCAATGGTTTGAGTTTCGACGAGGGTCGTCTCGCGCGTGCCAATCGTTTCGAGGCCGGAGACGTCTTGCGTACCGAGATTCTCGATGGCCGGAGCACCGGGCAGGCCCGGAGAAGCAGCGGCTGTGCGCGAAACAGCAAAATTAGGAGCGAAAAACTGCTCAAGGCGGCAGACGTGTTCGGCAATTCTGCAAACGTAACGTTCGTGGGCTACGGGATCGCTGATCTCAATCTGATAGGCGGTTGACTCGTGCTTGCCGTCGTTAGGAACGAACCACGCGCGTTCCTCGAAGATGCGGCCCTGGGAATCGCGGGCAACAGTTCTGTGATTTATGAGAGTGATGTTGTTGCCATCGGGCAGTTGGCGGATCCATTCTGTATTGACAGTGGCGGCGAAGGGCGCCTTGAGCATAGGGGGAATCGTAATGCTGGCAAACGTTTCGCGAGTACCCCCGTCTGGCGCGTGCTGCGGGGCCAGCGGGGCTTGGGCGAAAGCAGGAGAACTCACTAAGCAAAGGGATGCTGCAAGCAGCGGAAGAGAGATTGTCTTCATAACTCACTCCCCGGATAGATGGCTATTATGCCATCACTTCTCGATTTCCACAGCGTGCGTTTCGCTACGTTTGGCGGTCCAGGAATTCTTCGTGCCAGGCCATTTGGATGGCTTCGAGTTTGCTTTCGTTGGAGGCGGCCGGGTCGCCGGAAAAACCGGGGAGCTCGGTGACCCATTTGTGCATGTCCGTGAAACGGACGGTGAGCGGATCGGTGTCGGGATATTTGTCGGTTAGTCCGATGGCGATATCTTCGGTTTGGTCCCAGCCGAATGTGGGGGGCATATTTTTTTGCTCCTGGAAGATCGTGTCTCGCGACCCGTGATCAGTGGCAGAACCGATCCCGTTGCGAGCGACACCTCACCGAACACGGTTCAGTGGTCGGCTTCTTTGGCGTAGTTTTTGTTCCACTCGGGAATTTCCACGACGATGTCGGTTGTGCCGTCGGGCACGGTTTGGCAGCCGAGACGGGACTTTTGGGTGATGCCGGGAGCCATGTCGAGTTCGTCGAGCTCGGCGTCGGTAGCTTCGTTGCAGGATTCGAGGCCTTGCTTGACGATGACGTGGCACGTGGAGCAGGCGCAGACGCCTCCACAGGCGTGGTCCAGGCCGGCTTTGATGCCTTCGGAGATATCGAGAATGCTACCGGGGAGGCCGTTGTGCCCGTAGGGAATTTTCGTAGGATCGACTTCGATCGTTTTGCCGCTGGGAAGAAATGTGACTTTGTATTTCCTCGTGGCGGGCGTGTATTTGACTTCTTCGATGTAAGGATTGCTGCCGCCCATATTTTATTCTCCCTCAATCGCTTTGTCGTCATCGCAGGATCGAAGAGAGATTTCTCGCTTCGCTCGAAATGACGGAATCTTTTGGTACCACGCCAACAAAATGTTAAACCTCGGCCAGGTTACGGCCTTGCAGCGCGCTAGTTACGGCGCTGTTCATGAGTAATTCCGCCAGGTGCTCCGTTGCGTGATTCAAGTCGTCGATGCGTTTGCGGATTAGCTTGTAATCCGTGCTTGCGGCGGCTTCTTTCAGCGTGGCGATCGCGGTTTCTATTTTTGCGCGTTCTTCGGGAGGCAGATTGTTCGACTGCTCGTTAGCCAGTGCTTTTGCGGTGGCCACAAGGATGGATTCGGATTCGGTGCGGGCTTCGATGAGCTGGCGCTCGGCGAAATCCTGCTCGGCGTATTCGATGGATTCCTCGAGCATGCGCTCGATTTCGTTGTCGCTGATGCCGTAGCTTGGCTGCACTTCGATGGTGCGCTGCTCACCGGTGCGCAGATCTTTTGCGGCCACTTGGAGGATGCCGTTGGCGTCGATCAGGAATTTGACTTCGACGCGCGGCAGGCCGGCGGGAGCTGGCGGGACTTTCAGAACGAACCGGGCTAGCGAACGGCAGTCTTTTGCTAGTTCGCGTTCGCCTTGCAGGACGTGAATGTCGATGCCCGTCTGGTTGTCTACGCCCGTCGTGTAGAGTTCTTGCGCGCTCGCGGGAATTGTGGAGTTGCGCGGGATGATTTTCGCAACGGCGCCGCCGTATGTTTCGATGCCAAGCGAGAGCGGCGTTACATCGAGCAGGAGCATGTTGGTGACGCCGCGGTCGAGAATATTGGCTTGGACGGCCGCGCCGAGCGCAACGACTTCGTCGGGATTCAGCTCGGTGTGGGGCTTGTGGTCGAAAAATTCCTGTACCGTGCGGCGAATCAGCGGTGTGCGCGTGGCGCCGCCGACGAGCACTACTTCCTCGATCTCGCTTGGTTTGAGCTTCGCATCGGAGAGGGCTTGCTTCACCGGGCCCATGGTGCGGTCGACGACCGGGTGAATCAGCGCATCCAGAGCATCGCGAGTGAATTCGTGGACGTAGACTGCGCCATCAGGCAACGGGAAACGCAGCCTTGCGGAGTCGGCTTCAGATAGCTGATGTTTAATGGCGATCAAGGCTTTGCGCAGTTCCTGCGCGAGTTCGCCGTGAGGTGAGAAGTCAATCTCGTCAGACTGAAGAATTTGGTCGTGGACGAACGCTTGCAACAGGTTGTCGATGTCGTCGCCGCCGAGGTGCGTGTCACCATTTGTCGAAAGGACTTGATAGATGTCGCCTTCGGCGGTGGAAATAAGCTTAAGGACGGAGATGTCGAACGTGCCACCACCGAGATCATAAACGGCTACGCGGCCGCGTTGCTTTTCGTGCAGGCCATAGGCGAGCGCGGCAGCAGTTGGCTCGTTGACGAGGCGAAGAACTTCGAGACCCGCGATTTTGCCGGCGTCTTTGGTGGCTTGGCGCTGGGCGTCGTTGAAATAGGCAGGGACGGTGATGACGGCTCGGTCGACGGGCTCGCCAAAAAAGGCTTCGGCCCAGCTCTTTAGTTCGCGCAGGATGAATGCGGAAATTTCTGGCGGCGTAAAAACTTTTTCGCCGAGCATGACGCGGATGACGTTTTTGCTCGCGGGATCGATGCGGAACGGGAAAAGCTTCAGTTCATTTTGTACGTCCGCAGGGCCGCGGCCCATGAGGCGCTTGACCGAATAGATGGTGCGCTCCGGCTGCGTAAGCAAGCGGTTGCGCGCAGCTTCTCCGACAATGATGCTGCCATCGGCATCGAGGCTGACGACCGACGGGCACAAGGTGCTGCCGTACGGACCGGGGATACACTTCGGCTGGCCCGTCTGGCTGTCTATATAAGCCACCAGGCTGTTCGTGGTTCCCAGGTCGATGCCAACGATTCTGCCCATGAGGAAAAGCGGGAGGGGCAAGCCCCTTCCCTACAAAAGCTCCTTTTGAACGTTTATGACTAGATTTCTGATATACGAGCGGCGATTCAACAGCTCGTTCATTCGCGCCATTAATTTTTTGCGCGTCGCGTCGTCTGCGTTTCGGTCGATGGCGGCGTCCCAGTCACAGGCCGTGGCTCGGAGCTGGGCGTCGACTTCGGCGAGCTTTTCGCCGAAATTCTTCTCAGCGGACTCCAAGCGCGATTTCAGTGCCGTCAGATCGTCGCCGGCGGACTTTGCTTCGCGCAGCTCGTCGAGCGATTCATTCAGCTCGAAGACTTCTTCGAGGAGTTCGGGAGGCGCTTGTTGTTTGTGCTGGCCTTCTTTGCGCATGTTCTCGAGGCCCAGGAGATATTCGACGCGGGCGACGGGATCCTGCAGCGCGCGGTAGGCATCGTTCAGCTCCGAACTCCGGCGAAGCGACAACTCGCGTTCTTCTTCAGGGGCGCTGACGAAATTGTCCGGATGGAGCTTCCAGCTAAGTTGCAGGTATTTTTGCTCGAGCGCATTCTCTTCAATCCGCAGCTTGCGCGGGAGGCCGAAAATGGCAAAATAGTCCAGCGCCGGGGCGTTCGTCTTGGATGTGGCAGGCGTGCTCATTTGGGAATCGATCATTTCTAACCGGGCACAAAAAAAGTGGCTGGCGGGTGCGGCTGCCAACCACTGGACTGACTCGCCTTTGAATTCCCCCGCTGGTACAGGCAATAACGCCAAAAAGCTAAAATCGATAAGCACCGGCAAGAGTGCCTGTGCTACTTCAAGCCGTAAAGGAGCTGCCGCATCCGCAGTTTCTGGCGGCGTTGGGATTTTGGAAAACGAATCCCTGGCGCATTAGAGTCTCTTCGTATTCGAGCGTTGTGCCGTTGAGATACAGGAAACTTTTCGGGTCAACGAAGAGCCGTGCGCCGAATTCTTCAAAGATTTTGTCTCGGTCGCGGGCTTGCGTATCCAGGCGCATCGCATAGGACAAACCCGAGCAACCGCCGCCTTGCACACCGACACGCAGGCCGCCTTGTTCGGGCGAGACGCCTTCCTTTTCAAGGAGCTCGCGGATTTTCTTCGCGGCTCGCTCGCTTAGGGAGATTTTTGCGATTGTCGGATTGGCGACTTCTGTTGCCATTTTCAAACGCTCCGGGGGCCTATTAGAGATCAGCTTCGCCGCGAACGGGCACGGTATCCCGTGCCCCTACGAGGAAAGGGCTACGAGAATTAGTGCGCGGCCTTCTCGGCAACCGGCACTTCGATGCCGTGCTTTTTCTTCCAGTCGCCGATGGCGGCCTTGATGGCGTCTTCGGCAAGCACGGAGCAGTGAATCTTCACCGGCGGAAGCGAAAGCTCGCGCACGATGTCCGTGTTCTTGATCGAGAGAGCTTCCTCGACCGTCTTGCCCTTGACCCACTCCGTTGCAAGCGATGAGCTAGCAATCGCCGAGCCGCAGCCGAAGGTCTTGAACTTGGCTTCTTCAATGACCTGCGTATCGGGATTGATCTTCATTTGCAGCTTCATCACGTCGCCACACTCGGGAGCGCCGACCAGACCCGTTCCAACATTGGGGTCTTCCTTCGGCAAGCTACCGACGTTTCGCGGATTGTTGTAGTGCTCAACCACCTTATCGCTATATGCCATTAGCTGTTGCTCCTTGCCAAATTAACGAGATTTCCAAAGCCAGCGCTCTTCACGGCCTTCTCAGAGAGCGAAACGTTCGGCACCGATGCCGAGCGGCCCGCGGTGAGCTGCCGAAGAGCGTCCTTGATGAACTCGGCGCCAACGCCGAGCATCTTCAAAAAGGCGCGAACTTGCTGCAGTTCGTGGAAAGAGCGCTCGCCTGCGGCGGGGGCTTCTTCGCCTTCTTCATAGGGTACGAACGTTACTCGAAAAGCGGCTCCTGTGCCGCCGATCGAGCGGTGAATTCGGATTGTGCCTTCGTTTGCCATCGTGTTTCCTTTTGTACTTGAGATCTCGTGCTGCCTAAACCCTTAGATGCAGCGTCTAGGCCGTTTGCCACTTCATCTTGGAGATGTCGATGCCTTCTTTGGCCATCTCGTAAAGGGGCGAAAGCTCGCGCAGTTTAGTGACGACCTGGACCATCTTTTCGATCACGTAGTCGACTTCCTCCTGCGTGTTAAAGCGGCCGAGGCCGAAGCGGATCGAGGTGTGCGCCAGGTCTTCGCCGACGCCGAGAGCCTTGAGCACGTAGCTGGGCTCCAGGGTGGCTGAAGTGCAGGCCGAGCCGCTCGAAACCGCAATGTCGTTGATGCCCATGAGGAGCGATTCGCCTTCGACATAGGCGAAGCTCATGTTCAGATTGTTCGGCAGACGATGCTCCAACGAGCCGTTGATGAAAACCTCGTCCAGCTTGGCTTCCAGGCCCTTTTTCAGACGATCACGCAGCCCGCTGAGCCGAATCGCCTCTTCCTTCATTTCCTGCTGGCAAAGCTCACAAGCTTTACCGAGGCCGACGATGCCGGTGACGTTGAGGGTGCCGGAACGCATGCCGCGCTCGTGGCCACCGCCATCGATGATGGCCGAGAGCTGTACGCGCGGATTGCGGCGGCGAACGTACAACGCGCCAACGCCCTTGGGGCCATAGATTTTGTGGCCGCTGATAGCCAGAAGGTCGATGTTGTCCTTCTGCACGTCGACCGGAATTTTTCCGACCGCTTGCACGCCATCCGAGGCAAAGAAAATGCCGTGTTCCTTGGCGATTTTGCCAATTTCCGGGATTGGATTGATCACGCCAATCTCGTTGTTGGCGTACATGATGGTGATCAGAATGGTGGTCGGGCGGATGGCGGCTTTCAGCTCATCGAGATTGACGCGGCCGTCCTTCTGCACCGGCAAATAGGTAACTTCAAAGCCCTCTTTTTCCAAGCGCTTGCAGGTGTCCAGCACGGCTTTGTGCTCGATAGCCTGCGTGATGATGTGATTGCCCTTTTCGCGGAACATCTCCGCGATGCCCTTGATCATCAGGTTGTCGGATTCAGTCGCGCCACTGGTGAAGATGATCTCTTTCGGCGTGGCGTTGATTAGCGAGGCAATTTGTTGACGAGCCGTTTCGACGGCTTCCTCGCCAGCCCAGCCAAAACTGTGGTTGCGGCTTGCAGCGTTGCCAAATTTTTCCGTGAAATACGGCAGCATCGCATCCACGACGCGTGGATCGACTGGCGTGGTTGCGTGATTATCCATGTAAATCGGCAGTTTGACGGCCATTTCCTCTGTCTCCTAACTCGAACTCATGTGCGAACCCGAACGCATAGGGCCCGACAGGGCGACAAGCGCGGGCTCATTCGGGTCCTCGCTCATCTGCGCAATCGTTACAGTGCTTAAAACTCCTAAAATACTTTCGTTCACCTTCCGAAGCGGCTCGCGAACCGAGCACCTTTCGGTGGTTTCGCAATTTCCGTGGCTCGTTACGCACGATGTGATGAGCACAGGGCCATCGATGGCCGAAATCACATCCAGCGCGCTAACTTGTCCGGGGTCCTTCGCCAGCTGATACCCCCCCGTCGAACCGTGTTTCGCAACAACGACACTTTCTCGCGCCAGACGTTGCAGCACTTTCGCCATCAGCGTGACTGAGATGCCGTACTCTTCCGCGATTTCGTTCGCGCTGCACGCATGTTCTTGCCGGTGCATCGCCAAATGCTTGACGGCAATCAGGCCGTAATCGGCTTTCTTGGATAGCTTAAACATTTCTCACTCTGGTTCCTGCCCCCGCAGGATATGCGACTGATTCAGTCGCAATGAGAGGATACTCCGTCTTGCCCTCCAAGTCAAACTAAAGGGCCTGGTAATTCCTTCCAAACCCTTTATTTCGTGCGGCTTATCCCATTATAAGACTGAATTAGTCGGACTTGCCAGGGATTTCCTGCGAAAGGTCGAATTCAGCAGCGGACGGCATAATTTGAGAGGTGAACCGCCGTTCTGATTAGATTATTGTGCGTCGTGTTAGGCTAGCCAGGGAAAAGACGACGAAAATGAACAGTGTCGGAAGCCGTCTCGATTGTAGTTTGAACAGCTCGCTTTGGACTGCCACCCTGCTCGGACCGATTTCCTGGCTCGGCCTGTTGCTCGCTCCGCTTTGCCCAGTTGGGTGCTCTCAGTCAGCCCAGCCAGCGGCGATCGAGCATCGTGTAGACCCGTCGCCTTCCCAAGCTTCGGCTGACGGGAAGACTTTCGTTCTCGTCGGTGCAGGCGATATCGCGAGCTGCAAGGAGCCAGAGGGGGCTCGGGCTACGGCCAAGCTGATCGAACAAATACCGGGCACCGTCTTTGCCGCAGGGGACCTAGCCTACGAGAGAGGCAGCGCAGCCGAATTTCAAAATTGCTATGGGACAACTTGGGGAGAATTTAAGGCCCGCACGAAGCCGACCTTGGGGAATCATGAGTACGCCGATGCCACTGCTTCCGGATATTTTCAGTATTGGGGAGCGCAGGCGGGACCTACAGGAAAGGGCTATTACAGCTACGACCTTGGATCTTGGCATATCGTGGCGCTGAACACGAATTGTGCGGCAAAAGATCTGGGCGGATGCGGTGCGGGATCACCGCAAGAGACGTGGCTGCGGAAGGATCTCGCGGAGCACCCGAATGCCTGCGTACTGGCTTACGGCCATCACGCGCTTTTCAGCAGCGGGGTGTTCAAGAGTCACGCGATTCATCCGGAATTGAGGGAGCTTTGGAAAGACCTCTATGCGGCTCATGCCGCGCTGGTCGTGGTGGGACATGAGCATTCCTACGAGCGATTTGCGCCGCAAGATCCGGACGGGCACGCCGATCCGGTGAACGGTATTCGCGAAATTGTTGTGGGTACCGGCGGACGGAGCCATGATCCGCTGGGCTTTGCGATTGCGAATAGCGAGGTGCGCAACACAGATACGTATGGCGTCATTAAGCTGACGCTGACGCCCGGGCACTACACTTGGCAATTCCTTCCGGTCGAAGGAAAGACATTCACCGACGCGGGCTCTGGCGAGTGCCCGCAGCAAGCCGCCCCTAAGAACTAGCCTATTCGGGCGGGAGCCTTACAGGGTAAAAGCGCTCCGCCATTACAGAGCTTTAGGTCAACTGATATTAGTTCGGCGAAGAGCAACCGCCTCCAGCTGCGGCGACCTCCACAAGCTTTTGAACGGCCGGCGCCGGCATCAGCAAGAGTTGCCCTTTTGGCTTTTGTATCTGCTGAAGGACCGCAAGCTGTTGCGCTTTCCAATCATCCGAGGCTCGTTGCTTCTTGGCAATAAAATCCAAAGCAGCAAGACCGATCGCTCCAAGCGTTGAAAGATCCTGGGAAGTCGCTGAGACTTCTTTTACAAGGAAAGACCGCTGGGCTAAGGGCTGAAGATTTGCGTCGTTATCGCGCCAGGCGGTTAGTTGGGCGCGCAGACGGGTGTCCGCATTAGCGTCATGGCAAGAGGCGGCGATGAATTTATCGATTGATTCGCCGAAATGGCGGGCGGTCGCACTTTCCAGCGGGATTGCATCAACGAGGCGATTCAGGGGCGTGGCGCTGGTTGCTTCGGCGGTCGCAGTTTCTTCCCGCGCGTAGTCTTTCACCGGCTCGACGACGCTGGCAAGCGTGGTGAGGGCTAGAAATTCCTCGGGAGTGCTGGGGCCAGCGATGCGCTGAAGCATCTGCCGGTGATATGTCCAGTGCGATAGGCCGAGCCATTCCAGGCGCTGGCCGAGCAATTCCATGCGCGTATGCATGGAGGCGACGTCGGTCGTTTCCTGGGGAGACCAAAGTCGCTCCGCGATGACGGCATTGCGCGGCCAGATGCGCGAATCGATATTTTCAGGACTGATGTATTCGGCCCACATGCAGGATTCTCCGCCAAGGATGCGGGCTTTTTCTTCGGGAGAGAGACCCGCCGCTGCGCCACTCAGCGGATCCACGGCGTAGTGGCGCGCCGCGGACCAACCAAGGTCGAGGTAGTAACCATTCGAAAGAATCCCGCGAAAGCCCTGCTTGGCAGCTGCGGCGAGCGCCTCCGGGCCGCGCCAAGACTGGATGAGGATGTCCTTCGGCAGCGATGGATCGAGAACTTCATCCCAGCCGACCATGCTCTTGCCGTGTTTGCTTATGATGGGCTCGAGCCGTTTGTTGAAATAGGATTGCAGGCCCTCGTTGTTCTTCAACCCGTGTTCCTTGATGAATTCCTGCATTTTGGGATTGGCATCCCACTGTTTTCCGTTCACTTCATCACCACCAACGTGAAAAAAATGGTCCGGAAAGAGTTTCGCCATTTCGCCAAAGAACTGGTCGAGAAATTTGTAGGTGCGTTCGCTTGTGGGATCGAACGCAGGATCGAAGACGCCCCACTTGCGTTCAATTTCGTAAGGGCCAGGCCCGCTGGCGAGTTCCGGATAGCCGACAAACCACGCCGTGCTATGGCCAGGCACATCGAATTCAGGAACAACGCGGATGCCGCGGTCGCGCGCGTATTCGATCAGGTCATGGATTTCATCTTGCGTGTAGTAAAGGCCGTCGGAGCCCATCTCATGAAGCTTCGGAAATTTCTTGCTCTCGACGCGGAAACCCTGATTTTCGGAAAGGTGCCAGTGGAAGACGTTCATCTTCACGGCTTCGAGGCCATCGATGTTTCTTCTGAGCACATCGAGAGGAACAAAATGCCGCGCCGAGTCGATCATCAACCCGCGCCACGGAAAACGCGGCTTGTCGTTGATGGTGACGGCGGGGGCAGCAAAGCCGTCGGGCGAGACATTGACCAATTGCAGAAAAGTTTGCAGGCCGTGCAAAGTTCCGAGCGGAGTTGGCGCGGTGAGTTTTGCTCCGTCCGCGTTGACTTCGAGAATGTATGACTCATCCTCGCCGAGTTCCTGGATTTCCTTGCTAGCGTGGTCGGTGCGGATCAGGAGGACAGCTTTTGCTGAGGTGCTTGGCTTTCCAACCAGCGGAATTGCGGTCTGCCGGGATAGCTGGCGGAGAAAACGCTCCGCGGCCCGATCCAACCGCGGTTCTGTATAACCCGTGAATCCAACTGTAAACGAGGAGTCAATCTTCAAGCGGCCGTTACTTGGTTGCACGGTGGACGGGTACGGCATCAAGTTAAGCGCTGGCTGACCCTGCGATCTTACGATGGGAGTTCCCATGGCGCCACCAACCAACATAAACAAAAGACCTCGCGCGATTCGATGAGACACCATCAAGGCAAAGCCTCCGAAGGCGAAAAAATAGTTACAGAGCAGCGTCCGCTCGACGGCAATAAGCGCAAAAGTGTGTCATAGATCGATGGTGTTGCGAAGAGGATTTTGGTTCACGGAAATGGCCTCGCGGCGCGGATTACGCTTCATGGCGGGTTAATAGTTAGAAGCGCGGCGCTGGTCGGCGCCAATGCGACGGAGTAAACGCCGGCGCTTGCTGGTGCAGCCTCCGTGAACGCCGTGCCTTGCGGCGTTCCATCCTGACTGCCGTCAAACGTTTGCCCACCGATGCTAATGCCGCTCGTGGCCTGATAGTTTGCGGCGGTGAGCCGTGTGACGCTGGCGGTGCCGTATCCGGCCAATGAAACACTTGCTACGCCTTGCAGCGTTTCGTCTTTGTTGATAAGCACGATTCGGACCACGCCCTGCGCATCTATCGTCGCCCAGACCTTTAGATTCGCGGCTGCGTTGAGCGTCACGGGCAGGAGCTTCGGCGTATTCGCGGTGGCCATCTGGAAAAACAGCAGGCCGTAGTATTCCGGGCGAATCGATGCGACCGAATACGTTGTGGTGTTGCCCATGATGGCTGTGTTGAATTGAAAGAGCGAATATCCGCCGCCGTTGCCGTTGTGAAAGTTCACGCCATCCACGCCAACGTTTGCGAACTCAAACATTACGTCGATGGACCAAAGCGCGGACGCGAAGATGTCACTGACGCCGGTTTCTCCCCCGCAGGAAATGGAATTCATTTCGCCCATGCGGAAAGGCAGGTTATTGTCGTGCGTCAGCGTCACGCTCGAAGCAACAGCAGTAGCGCCCTTTGTGGCCGCCGAATCCTGCAAGAGATAATCGGGAGGATTTGTAATGCCGTTGCACTGCGTTCCCGCATAGTAGTGCTGACTGACAATGGAGAGGTTGCTCTTTTCTTGCGCCAGGAATGCTGGAAGATTGGATAGGCTGCTGGTGCTGGCCCACGATGGGCCCATCAGTTTCACTCCGTTGGGAAGCAGAGGCAGGATCGCAGTTCTCCACGTGGCGAAATCGCTGAGGTAATCGGCAAAGGTGTAGGTCGTGGGGCGGTCGCCATTATCGTGATAAAGATCGGGCTCGTTGCCAATTTCAATGGCTTCGAGGGAGCCGGCCGGCATATTCGCAAGGTAGTATTGCCCTTGCTGAGTGGCCAGCGCGACGTCATCGGAGCCAAGATTGACGCCCAACGTGAATTTCGCACCGAGATCGGCGTAAAGCTGCGCCATTGGAGCGACAACTCCCGTCGTGGGCGCCGTTGTGGTGTCCGTGCTATTGCCGCCAATTCGTATCAACAACGGGCCCCCGCCGTAGGCCGTCAGGTTTTTCACCAATTGACGATAGATCGGATTCGTGTTGCCGGGCGGGCCCATCAGGACTGGAGGCCCGCTCCACTCATGTGAAAAGCCAAGGAAACTTGCCGGGATTTGCGCGCCGGGCTTGGCGGCGTCAATGCTTGCAGTGCCGAGTGGCGCTCCTTGCTGTACCGTAATGGTCGCGGATCTGTTTGCCGAACCCGCGGCGTTTGTTGCGGTCAGAGTGTAGGTGGTCGTCTCTGCGGGCGTCACAATCGCAGAAGTCCCGCTGACGCTGCTGACGCCGCTCAGCTCGAGCGAGCTGGCGCCTGTCACGCTCCAACTGAGCGTCACGTCCTGCCCGGCAATGATAGAAGCGGAGGAGGCTGTGAAGCTTTCTATTGTGGGAAGCGGGGTAGGTGGAATGTGGCGGCCGCTTGAGCAACCTGAAAGGCAGCTCAAGCACAAGAACCATAAGGGGGCGATAGCGTGGTCGTGCAAGAATCTCTTCATGTCAATGACACACTCTGAGATAGTTCTTGCAACCCGACGGGTTCCAAAAAGTTGTGTTTTTCGGAAAAGCGCGAAAAGATTCCAGCATCCCGGTGGCTGGGGTAAACTACCGGAGTATTGAACCCTGTATGAAAACATCCATCGCCATCTATCCCGGGTCCTTTGACCCGGTCACGAACGGCCACCTCGACCTGATCGAGCGGGGTGAGAAGATGTTTGATCTCGTGATCGTCGCGGTTTTGAACAACGCCGAAAAGCAGCCGCTGTTTTCGGTGCCGGAGCGCGTGGAGATGCTGCGCGAGGTGACGCAAAAATGGCCGGGCGTGGAAGTAGATGTTTTTCACGGGCTGCTCGTAGATTATGCGCGCAAGCGCGGCGCGGGGGTGATTCTGCGGGGCATTCGCGCGATTTCCGATTACGAATACGAGTTGCAGATGGCTTTGATGAACAGGAAGCTTGAGCCGAGGCTCGAGACAGTGTTCATGCTGCCGGGCGAATCGTTTAGTTATTTGAGCTCGAAGCTGGTGCGCGAGATTGCCCAGCTGGGTGGACCCTTAAAGGACCTTGTGCCGCCGGAAGTGGAGCAGCGGCTGCGGGCGAAAGTTTTGTAGGCGTTTGCCGGCTGAGTGTGGCGCGACGGGAAATATAACGAAAGAGACGGGCTGAAGCCTGTCCCAGAGGAGAAAGCAGTGCAACTTACCGAACGCATCAATCGCATACAAATCTCGCCGACGGCGGCGGTCATCGCGGAAGCGGACCGGCTGAAATCGCAGGGCGTGGATATCGCCGACTTCGGGCCAGGCGAGCCGGACTTTCCGACTCCCGACCACATCAAGAAGGCGGCCATTGCGGCCATCGAGGGAAACAAAACCAAGTACACGCCGACGGGCGGAATCATGCCGTTGCGCGAAGCGATTTGTGCGTGGCATAAGCGCGAGCTGGGCTCGGACTACCTGCCGAAGGAAAGTATTGTCACCGTCGGCGGCAAGCACGGCATTTTTAATGTGATGAGTGTGCTGGTTCAGGCGGGCGATGAAGTCATCATTCCCGCGCCATACTGGGTCAGTTTTCCGGACATCGTTAAGTACGCAGGCGGCACGCCGGTGTACGTGCAGACGCGGCCTGAAGACGGTTTCAGCGTGAAAGCTACTGCGATTGAAAAGACGATCACGCCGAAAACGAAGCTTTTGATTTTGAATTCACCGAGCAATCCGACGGGCGGTGTTGTTCCGCCTGACGAGTACGCGCGGATATTGGCGGTTTGCAAGAAGCACAATGTTTGGTTGATGGGCGACGAATGCTATTCGCACTTTACGTATGCGCCCCACAAACCGTTTTCGATTGCCAGCGCGCCGGACTCGAAGAACAACGTCATCATCATAGGCTCGGTGTCGAAAACGTTTGCGATGACCGGCTGGCGCATCGGCTACACCTTGGCGCCCGCCGAACTTATTCAGGCGTTGACGAAATTGCAGAGCCAGTCGACATCGAACCCCACGTCCATCGCCCAATATGCGGCTGTCGCCGCCATGACCGGCCCGATGGACTCCATCCCCGTGATGCTCGCCGAGTATGATCGCCGGCGGAAGCGCATCGTCGAAGGTTTGAACGCCATTCCTGGAGTGAAATGCGAAATGCCCGGCGGCGCGTTCTATGCGTTTCCGAATGTCGCGGCGCACCTCTCGAACGGCGAAAGCGGCCATGCCATCGCGAAAGATACCGGCGAACTTGCGAAGCTGTTGCTCGATCAAGCGCGCGTCGCACTGGTCGCCGGCGAAGGTTTCGGCGCGCCAGGCTATCTGCGGCTCTCCTACGCGACGTCCATCGAACGCATCGACGAAGGCCTGCGCCGCCTAGAACGCTTCTTCACGCGCGTCGAAGCTGCAGCCTGATTGTGACCCCATTTCCGACAAGCCCTGAGCCGTTTCGCATCGAATCGGTATTCAGTCCGCGTATTTGGGGCGTGCGCTCGCTTGCCCCTCTTTTTCCTGGGAAGACAAATCTTGCCGAACCGTTAGGCGAAGCTTGGCTCACCGGCCTCGATTGCAAGATAGCTACCGGACCGTTCGCCGGAAAAACTCTCGGCGCGGCCTGGCGCGAAATGCCTGCCGAGTGGCGCGGAACAAAACTGGCTTCAACGGCGAATTTTCCGATTCTCGTGAAATTCATTTTCCCCGCGGATAAACTCTCCATCCAGGTACATCCCGACGACAGGTACGCCTCCGTCCACGAAAAAGCAGCCGGCGGGCGCGGCAAGACGGAGATGTGGTACGTCGTTTCAGCCGAGCCCGGCGCTCGACTGCTCGCCGGCTTGAAATCGGGCGTCACCAAGGAGACATTCCTCGAAGCGCTCGCCGCTCGCACCTTGGAAGACGTCTTCGAATCTTACGAAGTTCGCGCCGGCGATACTTTCTTCATCCCCGCGGGAACGCCCCACACTATCGGCCCGAAAATGGTGATCTGCGAAATCCAGGAGTATTCCGACATCACCTATCGCGTGTACGACTACGATCGCCTCGACGCTCACGGCAAGCCGCGCGAACTGCACATTGAGAAAGCGCTCGAAGTCATTCAATTCGGCAAGGCTCACCAGAGCAAAATTCCTCCGCTTAGCCTGAGCGCGAAGGGGCAGCATCGGAGATTACTTTGCGCGTGCCAATACTTCGCCGCTGAGTGGTTCCAATTTTCGGAGCGGCGTGAATTTCCTGCAGATCCGGAACACTTTCAGTTGCTTGTTGTGCTTTCCGGTCGCGGCAATCTGGGCTGGCCGGCTGGCGCCGCGCATTACAACGCCGGCGAATGCTGGATGCTTCCTGCGTCGCTGGATCTCGCCGCGCTCCATCCCCTTCAGCCAACCACCGTTCTTCGCGCCTACGTCCCGGATATCGCGGCGCTCCCCAAGTTCCTGCACCACGCCGGCCTAACCGGCTCTGCGATCTCCCAATCCGTCTTCGGTGAGACTTGAGCACCATTGATGGGCCACACCCGCACCTTGAAACGTTCAAAGTCCATCACAATGAAGTTGCCAAGATGCTGAAAGTCTCGGTGGAAGAAGCTCAGGCGCGCCGGAAATCACATCGAAGCTGCGGAACGTCTGTACCAGTCATCTTCTCTGTGACCTCCGTGTCCTCTGTGTTAAATTCTTCTTCGTCACATGCCTGAAGAAAAGCTCCAAATTCACGCCGTAATTCTAGCCGGCGGGCGCGGCACGCGTTTTTGGCCCCGTAGCCGCACACGCACGCCAAAGCAACTGCTGAACATCGTCGGGAATGACACGATGCTCGAGCAAACCGTCGGTCGGTTGCGGCCGATCATTCCTGCCAATCGCGTCTGGACTGTTACGAATGCCGAGCAAACTGCCGCCGTCAAGAAACAGCTTCCTGCTGCTGCGAGTAAGCGCGTTCTGACGGAGCCCATTGGCCGCAACACCGCTGCTGCCATCGCGCTAGCGGCGCTCCACGTGCGCCACGCCGCAAAAGGCGACGCGCTGATGGCCGTGCTGCCCGCCGACCATTTTATTGCGCAGCCGGACAAATACCGCAAAATCGTCAATACCGCACTCGAATTCGCGCGCGAACCGGGCCGCATGGTCGTCCTCGGCATTCCTCCGACTCGCCCGGACACCGGCTTCGGCTACGTCGAGCGCATGGGAGACGCACTAGGACCGAGCGAGTTTCCCGCCTTCGCCGTCCGTCGCTTTACGGAAAAGCCAGCGCTCGAAGCCGCCAAGGGATACGTCGCCTCCGGCGATTTCCAGTGGAACGCTGGAATGTTTTTCTGGCGCGTCTCTACGTTTCTCGACAATCTGAAGCGCTTCCTTCCCAAAACGCACGAAGCTCTCGAATCGCTGGCAGAAACCATCGGCAAGAAAACCTACGAGCGCCGCCTGCGCGCCATCTATCCGAAACTGGAAAATATTTCTGTCGATTACGCAATCCTAGAAAACGCTACGCGCCAGGAGGGCGCGCCGCAGGTCTACGTCATCCCCGCGGACGTCGGCTGGAGCGACATCGGCTCCTGGGCCGCGGTCTACGAACTCCTCACAAAACATTCCGGCGACAATGTCCTCGCGGGTCACGGCCTGGCTCTCGATGCCTCAGGCAATTTTCTTTACAGCCCAACGAAATTCGTCGCCGCCATCGGCGTCCGCGACTTGATCGTCGTAGAAACTTCCGACGCGCTTCTCATCGTTCCCCGCGACCGCGCGCAGGACGTCGCCAAAATCGTAAAGTCCCTCGAAGAGCGAAAGCTCGCCAAACTGCTGTAGTACAAGCTCGGAGCCCTGCCAGATGAAAGAAGGGTGGATCGGGGACGATTATCTGATTCTCTTTGACGAGTCGGAAGTCGCGACCGTGACAGACCGTTACGCACTTTCCCACTTGCTACCTGGCTACCACGTTTTGGGGCTGCGTGGTTGGGACGACTTCATTGTTCGTGATTCGCAAAGGAGAACCTTTTCTATTCCCACTGTCCCCTTGGACCTAAAGTACATCGCGCCATGTAGCGTTACCGAGCGCGCGGATGACCTCCAACCTGATGCGCGTTTCAGGGGCAAAATAAAGTGGTATCTGAAGCCCATTGTGTTCGGTGGTGATCCCTCCTCCAGAGAGAACACCGCGTGGGTGAACCTAGAAGAACACGCTAAGCTCGTCCGATGGTGGAACGACCTCTATCGCTCGGTGAAAAATAAAGAGTAGGCGGCATGGGAGGCCAGCACCGAACTGGATGCCAATGCGGCTGTTTGCGGATAGTTCGCTTCGCGTATACTTTCCTCTGTCCCCTATGACTGAGATCAAATTTGGAACGGATGGCTGGCGCGACGTTATCGCCGAAGACTTCACGTTTGCGAATGCGCGAATTGTAGCCAAAGCCATCGCACACTACGTCGTGCGCTGCGAAGACGCGCGCAAAGGCGTGCTGGTCGGCTACGATCACCGGTTTGCGTCCGACAGCGTGGCCGCGGCGGTTGCTGAAGTGATTGCCACGACCGGTACGCCCGTTTGGCTTGCCGACAAACCCTGCCCCACACCCACAATTTCACTGCTCGTTCGCCAGCGCTCGGCCGCAGGCGGCATCCTCATCACCGCGAGCCACAATCCTTATCAGTGGAACGGCATCAAATACAAAGCGAGCTACGGCAGCAGCGCTCTGCCATCCATCGTCGCGCAGATCGAAATCGAACTCGCCGAAGTAAAAAAGAACGCCGTAACTCCGCTTCCGCCCCGGAAAGAACTGATTCAATCGCTCGAACCTCGCGCTCCCTATCTCGACACCATTGAGAAACTGATCGACTGGCAGCGATTGCGCGATCGAAAGCTGCGTTTTGTTTCCGATCCGATGCACGGCTCCGCGACAGGTTTATTGCCCGCGCTCTTCGCACGCAACGGAATCGCTTGCGACGAGATTCGCGGCAAGCGCGACCCGCGTTTCGGAGGCGTGCATCCGGAGCCCATTCCACCGCACATCGCACCGCTTCAAGAAGCCGTGCTCGCCGGAAAATATGACGCCGGCCTCTGCGCTGACGGCGATGGCGACCGCATCGGCGCCGTCGACCGCGACGGCTCATTCGTCAATCCGCACCAGATCTTCGCGCTTCTCGTCTGGCACCTCGCCGGCACGCGCAACTTGCCCGGCGATATCGCCAAGACGTTCAGCGTCACCAAACTGATCGACAAACTCGCCGCCAAATTCGGCCGCAGACTCCACGAAGTTCCTATCGGCTTCAAATACATTTGCGAGCTGATGCTCGAGCAAAACATCCTGATCGGCGGCGAAGAAAGCGGCGGCATCGGCACGAGCCTCTATCTGCCTGAACGTGACGCCACGGTTTGCGCGCTTTTCCTCGCCGAACTGATGGCTTGGCACGGCAAATCTCTCGGCGACATGCTGCGCGCACTCTATGCCGAGTTCGGCGAATTCCACTACGGCCGCGACGATCTCGACGTCACGCCGTCCCAGAAAGAAAAAGCAATCGCGTATTTCTCCAACGCCAAGCTGACGCAACTCCTGGACTGGCCCATTGCGCGCCGCGAAAACATGGATGGTATCAAAGTCTATCTCGGCGAAATTGGCTGGCTCCTGGTCCGTGCCTCCGGCACGGAGAACCTTCTTCGCGTCTATTGCGAGACGTCGAAACAGGAAACCACGCAGCGTGCTCTTGATGCCGCAGCCAAACTTGTTCGGGCTTTGTAGGTGCACATATGGAAACGATCAACCTGAAAGACAAATTCAGCCACTTCTCGGACTACTGGAATCCTCGCATCATCGGCGAGCTGAACGACTGTCACATCAAGGCCGTCAAGCTCAAAGGTGAGTTCGTCTGGCATCATCACGACAACGAAGACGAGCTCTTTTTCGTCGCCAGAGGGACTCTGCGGATGAAGTTCCGCGATCGCGAAACACTCGTTCGCGAAGGCGAATTCCTCATCGTGCCTCGCGGCACCGAGCATTGCCCGGCTGCGGACGAAGAAGTGCACCTGATCCTGATGGAACCGAAATCCACACTCAATACGGGAAACATCACCAACGAAAGGACCGTCGCGCAGCTCGAGCACATCTGATTTCCAGAACCGCTCCAGCCCGGCTAAAAATCCAATGGAACATCGTTTCTACACTCTCGACGTTTTTACCAACTCGCGCTTCGAAGGCAATCCACTCGCTGTATTCACCGACGGCGACAGCCTCTCGAACGACCAGATGCAAGCCATCGCGCGCGAAATGAATCTCGCCGAAACGGTTTTCGTGCAAAAACCGACCGACGAGCGTGCCTTGGCTCGCCTGCGCATCTTCACCACGCGCGAAGAGCTGAAGCTTGCCGGCCACCCGGTCGTCGGCACGTGGTTTCTTCTTGCGGAGCTGGGCGTCGTTCCCGCGCAAGAAGGCGGCGTGCACGTCATGCAGGAAACGGGCGCTGGCGTTCTTCCCGTTGAGATCCGGTTCAAGGACGGCCGACCGCAGCGCGTCACGATGACGCAGACCGAGGCGGCGTTTCGCCCCATCAAATTTAAGAAAGCGGCTCTGGCGAAATCGCTCGGGCTGACCCCGAAAGACTTCGATCCTCATCTCGACCCCGAATACGTTTCGACCGGCATCTTCAATCTCATGGTGCCGCTCCGCAATCGCGCTGCGCTCGGCAAAATCGTCATGAATATGTTCGATCTGCGCAAGCTGCTCGGAAGCAACGCGACGATGGCCTACTGCTTTGCGTTGAGCGGAAGCAGCAAAGTCTTGTCGCGCGGCATGCTCCCTTGGGAAATTTACGAAGATCCCGCGACCGGCTCTGCCGCTGGCTCCCTCGGCGCCTATCTCGTGAAGCATGGCAAGCTCGCGGCCGGCCACACACTCAGTATTCTTCAAGGTGAAGAAATGGGCCGTCCAAGCCACATCGAAGTGGAAGTGACGCAACGTGGCAAGAAGCTGGTTCCGCGCGTCAGCGGCGCCGCCGTCAAAGTCTTCGAAGGCACGATAACGGTCTAACCCGCACGGGACGCGGACGGCGCTCAGCAAAAGCTATCGGTAGACGCGCCGATTCAAACTAGATAATTCCCAATCGATGTTAATTTATTTTGCCGCCATGCTCTTGCGGACGGCGTCGAGAATTCCATTCACAAAAGATCCGGCATCTTCGGAAGAGAATTTCTTAGCCAAGTCAACCGCTTCGTTGAAAATCACTTTCGGCGGAGTGTCCGTGGTTCGCAGTTCGTAAATCGCCAGCCGTAGAATCGCGCGGTCGATCACAGCAAGCCGCTCAAGCCGCCAGTTCTCCGCTTGCTTGACGATGAGCCCATCGATCACCGCGGTGTCTTTCACGGTTCCTTCAAACAGCCGGTTCGCAAACGCGCGCGTGGAATCCGTCGCTTTGGCGGCCCGCCAAAACTTCGCTTCCAGTTTCGCAGGCTCCTGCTCGCTCATGTCCCACTGAAACAGCATCTGCATCGCAAACTCGCGTGATTTTGTGCGCAGGGACATGTTACTTGCGCTGCGGCTTTCCGCTGGCGGTCGGCTTTGCCTGCGCGCCGCGCAATTTACGCGACAAATTCGCCATCTCAACCGCCGCGAGACCTGCTTCAAATCCTTTGTTGCCGCCCTTCAGCCCCGCGCGGTCGATGGCCTGCTCCAAATTGTCGCAAGTCAGCACGCAAAACATAATCGGTACGCCCGTATCCATTTGCGCAAGCTGCAACCCGCGCGCCGTCTCCGAGCAAACATAATCGTAATGCGAGGTTTCCCCGCGAATCACGCATCCGATCGCGATCAAGGCGTCGTACCTTCCAGTCAGCGCAAGTTTTTTCGACGCCAGAGGCAATTCGAAGGAACCCGGCACATGCACCGCATCCACGTCCTTTCCCGCCGCGCCCACGCGCTCCAGCGCGTCCACCGCCGCAGCGAATAGCCGCTCGGTAATAAAACTGTTAAAGCGACTCACAACAATCCCGAACCGCAATCCCGCTGCGCTGAACCCGCCGTCTATCTTCCCTGTTTGCATACTTCTCCGCTTGGCTCCCAGTTCTCCGCTAAACTCTGTCAACTCTGCGCTCCGGCGTTATCTTTTCTGTTTTTCTCTTCTGCCTTCAGCTACTTCCCCACAAATGTCGCCCGCCTCTTCTCCAAAAACGCCTTTGTCCCTTCGCGCATGTCTTCCGTCGCGCAAGCTAAACCAAAGAGCGTCGCCTCGAGGAATAGCCCTTCCTCCTGTGGCGTCTCTATGCCGCGCTCGATCGCCTCCATCGCGTACCGCACCGCGACCGGCGCATTCGCGATGATCTTTTTGGCCAACGCCTCGGCCGCCGCCAAGAGTTCTGCCGGTTCGTAAATATGATTCACAAGCCCAATGCGCAGAGCTTCTTCGGCGTCAATCATTTCTCCGGCAAGACAAAGTTCCTGCGCCACGCCCTTGCCGCAGAGGCGCGCCAGCCGCTGCGTTCCGCCATAGCCAGGAATGATTCCCAACTTTACTTCGGGCTGCCCAAGCTTTGCCGACTTGCTAGCAATTCGAATCGAACACGCCAGCGCGATCTCGCAACCTCCGCCCAGCGCAAACCCGTTGATCGCGCAAATCGAAGGCTTCCCCATCGTGTCCAGCAAATGAATCACTCCCTGCCCAAACAACGAAAACTCTTTCCCACCGACCGGCGTCTGCTGCGAAAGCTCTCCGATATCCGCCCCAGCCACAAACGATTTTTCTCCAGCGCCAGTTAAAATCAGCACGCGCACCGTTTCGTCGCCGCGCGCATCGAGCAGCACCTGTTGCAATTCTTCCATCGTCTTGCGGTTCAACGCATTCAAAACCTTCGGCCGGTTGAACGTAACAAACGCAATCCCATCTCTCTTCTCGTACAGCAGGTTGATCAACTCGGATGACATCGGATCCTCGACTAATCTTCTCTAAGACGCCTACTTACTCAGTCCTTCAATTCGTTCAGACCATGGATGATAACCCGGGAGGAGCGGCACAGCCAAAACGACAAAAATCAGGAAAAACTATGTCTCACATCAAAGCTTCGAAGCCCTTGGTTTTTGCGGATCGCTGTAGTCATAAAATCCGCGCCCGGACTTCCGCCCATTCCATCCTGCCAAAACCATGCGCTTCAATAGAGGCGGCGAGGCAAACCTCTTCTCGTGGAACTCCTCGAACATAATCTGCGAAATGTAATACGTCGTGTCCAATCCCACAAAATCCAGCAAAGTCAGCGGCCCCATCGGATGCCCGCAACCGAGTTTCATCGAATTATCAATATCCTCGATCGATCCCACGCCTTCTTCCAGCGCGCGAATCGCATCCAGCAAATAAGGCACCAGCAAACGGTTCACAATAAATCCCGTAGAATCGTGGGCCCGCACCGCCGTCTTCCCCAGCTTCGTCCCAAACACCACCATCTCTTCATACACATCCGGATCCGTCGCGATCGTACGCACTACTTCCACCAGCTTCATCACCGGCACCGGATTGAAGAAATGCAAACCCACAAACCTCTGCGGCCGTTTGGTGGCCGCGGAAATTTCTGTGATGGTCAACGAAGAAGTATTGCTCGCAAAAATCGTCGATGGCGGGCAGAGCGCATCGAGCGTGGTAAAAAGCTCACGCTTCGCCGGCAACTGCTCGATGATCGCCTCAATAATTAAATCGCAATCCTTCAGTTCCTCGAGCAGGATCGTCCCTTGCAGTCGCCCACGAATTTCGGATTGCGCCGCGGCCGTGATCGTCCCCTTCTCCACCAACCGCGCCAAATTCTTCTCAATAATATTCAGCCCCTTCTCGACAATCGCCGGACTCACTTCTCGTACCACCGTTAGGAATCCCGCAGCCGCCGAAACCTGCGCGATCCCCGACCCCATCAAACCACACCCCACAACTCCCACCTTCCGAATTGCCATGATTGATTTTCCTCGTAGATACCGCGGTCGAAGCCCTTCGCGGGCCCCGAAAGTTTACCAGAATCCTTTTGGTGTGTGGCTTGTCGGAAACCCGGTTGTTTTGAATCGCGAGATTAGAATTGTCTTGGCGGGCACGATTTTCAGTGCAAGCTTTCCACAATCATCGCAATTCCCTGTCCGCCGCCAATGCAAGCCGTGGCCAGCCCATACCGCAAATTATTCCGCCGCAATTCGTTCAAAATCGTGATCAGCAGCCGCGTCCCGCTCGCTCCCAGCGGATGCCCCAGCGCAATCGCTCCCCCATTTACATTCGTCTTGTCGCGGTTCAACCCCAGCGCCTTCTCTACCGCCAGATACTGCGCGGCAAACGCTTCGTTTACTTCCACGCGATCCATCTGCTCCAAAGTCAACCCCGCCAGTTTCAGCGCTTTCTGCGAGGAAGGCACCGGCCCAATCCCCATAATGCTTGGATCGACTCCCGCGGTCGCCCACGCCACAATTCGTCCTATCGGCTTCAGCCCGCGCTCCTTCGCTGTCGCTTCGCGCGTCACCACCACCGCCGCCGCGCCATCCACAATCCCGCTGGCATTCCCCGCCGTCACAATTCCATCTTTCTTGAACGAAGGCGGCAATTTCTCCAAAGTCTCCATCGTCGTTTCCGGCCGCCGGTGATCGTCTTCACTGAAAACAATCGTCTTCTTCCCCTGTTTCACTTCCACTGGCGCAATTTCTTCCCGAATCCGGCACGCTTTATATGCCGCATCCGCCGCTTGCTGGCTCCGCAAAGCATATGCATCCGCATCTTTACGCGTAATTCCATGCTGCTCCGCCAATTTTTCCGCAGTCAACGCCATCGGCAGTCCGCAGTAACTGTCCGTCAATCCTACAAACAACGAATCCTCCAGCGCCCCGCCGCCCAATTTCAATCCCGTCCTCGCGCCGCGAATAACAAACGGCGCCTGCGTCATATTCTCCATCCCGCCCGCCAACACCATCGTCGCTTCGCCAAGCAAAAGCCGCTGTGCCGCCTGCGACACGGCTTCAATGCCCGACCCGCACAATCGGTTCACCGTCACGGCAGGCGTCTCCACCTTCAATCCCGCCTTCAATCCCACGTGCCGAGCACCATAAAGCGCGTCCGCACTCGTCTGCATCACGTTCCCAAAAATCGCGTGGTCGAACTCCTCCGGGTCCACTCCCGATCGCCGAATCGCTTCTTTCGAAGCATGCGCCGCCAGATCAATCGCGCTTACCTCTGAAAACGCCCCCGTATACCGCGCCATCGGCGTCCGCGCCCCCGCCACAATCACCACATCCGTTGGAAACATGCTCGCCTCACTTTTCAGAAATTGTGATCCGAAGTGGACCTATAAGAATTAGACCTTCGGCGTATCCAGAGTCACGACGGTATCCCCGCCCTTTTTCCGCGCCTCTTCCACGCTAAATTCGGCGCGATTGATCAAATCCGTCACGATGTCTTCGCTGTCGTACTCGTGTTTCGCCACCGCTTCGACGATCCCAGCGCTAAGCGTGATTTGCGTCGTATCCCAAGGCGGCCGCAAGCCCGAAGCCGCGCGCCGCAACTTGTCCGCCAGGTTCTGCGCGCCGGCCAGCGTCGTATCCGGCAAAATGAACGCCAGCGACCAAGACGTATATTTCACCGCCACGTCGTTCTGCCGCACGATCGGCTGCAGCGACCGCGCCAACTGCTCCAAAAACCGCTCCAGCGGCGACTCCCCCTGCTGCCGCAAAATCTCCGCGCCACGATCAATTTGCAAAATCGCCAGAGCCAATGGCGTCCCTTGGCTGCGCGCCCGGTCCGCCTCCGTCAATAAGCAGCTCTGATACGAACTGCGGCTCAACAAACCGGTTCGTTCATCCGAAACTCCCATGCGCCGCACCAGCGAACGCAGCCGCGTATGGCTCACGCTCATCAGCATCTGATCACCAATGGCTTGCAAAAAATAAGCTTCGTTCGGCTTCCACTTATGCGGTTCCGCGTGGCCAACAATCAGCATCCCCGCGGGCGCTTGCGTCTCTTTGTCCGTGATCATCACCCCAAGCGCGGTCGCCAATCCCATTTCGGCGACAATCGATCCCTCGGTAGCGTCAACCACCAATCCACCGAGTTCATCCGGCTCCGCCTTTTCCATCTGCGCCAGCAGCAGAACCACCTGTGCTCCCGGCGCAGGCTTGCTCGTCTGGCCGCAAAATTCCGCGGACATCTCTGGGGGCCGGCCGGGCGCCCCGACAACCGCGATGCATCGCAAGGTCCGCAGATGAGAACCCACTTCGCTCACGGCGGTGTTCAGCATCGCCCGCGGCGTCTGTTGGCGGAAAATCTTCTGGTTGATTTCGGAAATTTTCGACAAATCGCGCAGCGTTTCCGCGCTGTATACGCCCGTCCGCGTCGTGACTTGCACCGGCTGCGCCTCGACGACCGGCGCCGCCGCGGCTTGTGGCGGAGCAGGCGCGACGGCTTCCTGCTTGGGCTTCGCTGCACCGGGAGGCCACCAATTGGCCATTTGATACAGATTCTGTAAACGTGCGTTGCGCGCTTCTTCCCCGGGAAACATGGCAGCAATCTTTTGCAGCCGTTCGAGCGCCTTCGCCTGCAACGAATACTGCAGAAAAATCTCCGTCTGCACGATCAGGTCTTCGAGCGCTTGCGCATGCCGGCCTTCTTCCGTGTTTGGCGCGGTTTGCGAGACGCTTGCTCCCGCGCCGGTGTTAGCCGGCGGTGGCGGCGCCGTGCTCATGGACTTGGCCAGCCTGCCGCCCACACGTTTCAAAAACGCTTCATCCACATGTCCGCGAAGCTTTTCCATCCGCTCTTGATTCCGGTAGTCGTAGGCGTCGATGTCCACAAGCCGCTCGAGCGAATCGCAAGCCTTCCGGAAGTCGCCGGCGTTGAAATAAACATCGAATAGCTTTACTAGAATTTCGAAATACTGCGATTCGCGGTTCAGCTCGTTGTACACCGCGGCCCAAAACTCCATCATTCCTTGCGAGTGCGGGTGCTTCGAGGCTACGGCGTCCAATTGCGTGGCGAAATCATTCTGCCGCTTGTCCGCGAACATGCGGCGCTTGAGCGTCTGGAGCACGTCCACGCCTTTGGTAGTCTGCGCGGAAGCCGCATAAGCGTCGGCAAGTTCGAAAAGGCGCTCCACGCCTGCGTTTTTTTCGCGCAACAATTTTTCGAGAATCTCGCGCGCCCGGTCGAGATTTCCGCCGCGAATCAACGCATCGCCGAAGGTCTCGAGAAAGACGGTGTCGCTCTCGGTCGCCGCAAAGGGTTCGAGAAGTGTAGCCGCCTCCGCCGCCTCGTCACTGCGCAGCTTGGCTTGCGCATAGAGCAGCGCAACGCTCCGCTCCTGCGGCGCTAGCTTGTGAGCCCGGCCCAGCAGCTTCAGCGCATCGACTTCGGCGCCGCCTGCCGAGGCAAGCTGACCGGCCCTAAGAAAGGTGCGCGCCGCGAGCGCATTCTTCCCGATCTGCTCCGCCCCCTCCGCCAGCCGGAGCTGCCGGCTGAGGTTTTCCGGATCGAGCTGTGCGATGCGCTCCCAGCAAAACAGCGCATCTTCATGCCGTCCCGCGCTCGTGAACAATTCCCCAGCCTTGGTGTATTGATCGATGGCTTCTTCGGGATGATTCTGTTTTTGCTGCAAGAACGCATAGCGGGCGATGCGTTCCGGAGGCTGTGCAGTGGAGCCGCTTCGCAGAAAACGATTGTAGATGGCCAGCGCTTTGGTTTCGTCGCGCGGCTCGATCAGCAAATCAAACAGCAAACCGTAATAAACGGCGGCGCGCTCCGGCTGGTCCATCCGCGCGTAAAGATCTCCGAGCGCTTGCGTCGCTTCCTGGTGCTGCGGCGCCTCGTCCAGCACGGCCAGATACGCTTCGATAGCGTCCTCGACGCGGTTCTTTTCGAGGAATCGCTTGGCGCGGTCCAAATGCTTGCTGACGTCTGCGGCCATCCGTCCGGGTTGCCTTTGCTGTGCCTGTCGGCTGATTAGAAAATCTTGTGCCGGGTCGCGCGCGATGCGAGAGGTGTGCACGCCCACTTTCAACTATATACCGCGATTGCGAGCCCCGCAAAACTCGTGCAATCCCGCCTTGTGGTATCCGGCACGCCCATTCTCGCCAAATCCTTGGAACCTTTTGCCGTTTCGTCCGTCTCCTATGCATGTCACCGCCCAACTGCCATTCATTGGCGGCCTGGAGTGCCTTCTTATGCGTAACCTCTTCTCCGACCTTCAACTCGGCCTTCGCATCCTGGTTCGCAACCCAGGCTTCACCGTTACCGCCATCCTCCTGCTCGCCCTGGGAATCGGCGCGAACACCGCCATTTTCTCCGTGGTGAACGCCGTTCTCCTCCGCCCCCTCCCCTACCAGGATTCCTCCCGCATCATGCAAATTTGGCACGTCCCCCCCGCCAAAAGCTTCCCGGGAATGACCTCTTTCTCCGTCTCCCCGGCAAACTACCTTGACTGGCGGAGCATGAACCACTCCTTTGAGGACATGGCCGCTTTCGGCGGCGCTCGTTTCAACGTCGGTGGCAAGGAACGCCCGGAATCGATCGAAGCCGCCCCCGTCGCTGCGGGCTTCTTTTCGATCCTTCGCGTTCAACCTATTCTCGGCCGTGGCTTTACCCCCGACGATGACCGCCCCGGCCAGGGTCATGTCGTCGTCCTCGGCAACGCCCTTTGGCGCGAACGCTATGGGGCTGACCCCGCCGTCATTGGCCAAAAGATCGTTCTCGATGGCGAGCCGTATACCATCCTCGGCGTCATGCCTCCCAATTTCAAATACCCCAGCTGGGCCCGGCTTTGGATCCCTCTAGCCTGGACCGACGAAAGGCGCGCGGTACGCGGCAATCACAACTACCTGGTCATCGGCCGCCTCAAACCCGGCGTAGACATCCGCGCGGCGCAGGCCGAACTCAGTGCCATTTCCGCTCGCCTCGAACAGCTTTATCCCGAGGACGACAAAGGCTGGGGCGCCAAGATCCTTACCTTGCGCGAACAAACGATTGGCGATGTCCGCCCCGCTCTGCTCGTGCTGGTAGGCGCCGTAGCTTTTGTGCTCTTGATCGCTTGCGCCAACGTTGCCAATCTTGTTCTCGGCAAAATCCTGGCCCGAAAAAAAGAAATCGCAATCCGCTCGGCCTTAGGAGCTACCCGCGGCGCCATTCTCCGTCTTGTGCTGGCTGAAACTCTGCTTCTCTCCCTTGCCGGAGGCGTATTGGGCCTCTTTCTCGCCCGCTTTGGCACTGCTCTGATCGTCAAATTCCTCGCCGACCGCCTCCCGCGTTTCGCGGAAATCACACTCAACGCTCCCGTGCTTGCCTTCACCGCATTTCTAGCCCTGTTCGCAGGCGCTCTCGCCGGCCTTCTCCCGGCGCTGCGATTTACGAAAGCGGATGTCAACGAAGCTCTCAAGCAAGGTCAAAGCCGCGGCAGTTCCGACTCCGGAGGCGCCAAAACACGCGGCCTTCTTGTAGTTTCCGAAGTTGCTCTCTCCCTGGTGCTGCTGATCGGTGCCGGACTCATGGTTCGCACCTTGTGGGAACTCAGCAACGTCAAGCCTGGCTTCGATCCCAATAGCTTGCTCACCATGACCGTTTCTATTCCCGCCAATAAGTTCACCACTCCAACCGCCTATATCTCCTTTTTCGAACGCGTCCTTCAACAAGTTCGCGCCACTCCCGGTGTGGAGTCCGCCGGCGTCATCGACGACCTTCCCATGAGTGATGGCGGTTCCCATCAGCCGGTCGCCATCGAAGGCCAGCCCGTCGTGCCCATGGCCGACCAACCCGAAGTCGACGTCCGCCTCACCAGTCCCGGCTATTTGCATGCCATGCGCATCCCGCTCCTGAGCGGCCGCGACCTCACCGAGGCTGACGTGGCAGGCAGAAATCCCGCCGTGATCATCAGCGAATCCATGGCCAAACGCTTTTGGCCCAACCAAAACCCGATCGGCAAACATCTCACGCTAACTTTCTTTCCGGGTGCGGCCCGCGAAATCGTCGGCGTGGTCGGAAACGTGAAGCTGGATTCTCTCGATGAGACCCGGCCGGTTGCGACAGTGTATTGGCCGCTGGATCAGATCTTCGCTCCGCCTTCTGAAACCTGGCGCTCGTTCCCCATGAGCCTTGCCGTGCGCACCAGCACCGACCCCATGAGCATCGTCACTGCCGTCACCAGCGCCGTGCATGAAGTCGACGCGGAAACGCCGGTCACGGACGTAATGACCATGAACGAATTGATTTCCAATACCCTGACGCCGCAGCGTTCGAACATGTTGTTGCTGGCCGCTTTCGCCGCGCTCGCGCTGGTCCTCACCGCCGTCGGCATTTATAGCGTGCTCTCTTACGCCGTTCGCCGCCGCGTCCGCGAAATCGGCATTCGCATGGCTCTCGGCGCTTCCCACTCCGACGTCATGAAGATGGTCGTCACCGATGGCCTGAAACCCATTCTGCTGGGCGTCGCCATCGGCCTCGCCGCAGCCCTCGGGCTTGGTCGCGTTGTCTCGTCTCTTATTTACGGTGTGCGCCCGACCGACCCGCTCACCTTCGCCACGGTCGCCGTCCTTCTTGTTGCTGTGGGCGTTCTCGCCACCGCAGTTCCCGCGTACCGCGCCACTCACGTCGAGCCCATCTGCACTCTTCGCGACGAATAGCCGAGTTCGCCACCAAACTCTCGGGAGCCTTCAAACAGCTAGAACGGGAAACTCCGTGTCTCTGTTGGGCTTACTTCACTCCCTTACTCGGATCCCAGGAGCCTTGCTCCTTGCGCACCATCACGATTTCGCCGATGTGGTAGGCATTGTGCGCGTTGATGTTTGCGATCGTCCGAGCGATAGCCTTCAGCTTTGCTTCGTCGGCATTCTCGACCATCTTTTCCAGTTCCGTCAGTACCGCGTCCAGCTTCTGAACGGTTTCGTTCCAGCTTTTCGCATCGAACTTGTCGAAGGTTTCGTCGTTGTTGCCGCTGAATTTCTCCGGATGCTCGCCTTTCATGTTGCGAAGATTGCGTTCATTCCAAAACCAGATGTGATACGCCAACTGGCCGACGGAGTGATTCCCCTTGCCGTCCTTCCAGTTCGCTTGCTCGGGCGTCACTCCTGCCAAAGCAACATCCGCGCATACGAACCAATTGCTGTTGGTATGCGTGTCCTTCAACTGTTGCAGCAAAACGCTTTTCAGCGTGGGCGCCGGCTTCTGGTCCTGAGCAAACGCTGGAATTGCCATGACCAGCAACGCGAGAAACGCCATTCGTTTCGTCATTTCGAGAACACCTCCGTTTTCTTAGACGCGCCTTTTCCGCCGCGGTTTTCGGCGCAATTTTGGATATTTTGCCAGCGCCACCTGTCCCCTGCTCACTACTCACTACCCACTACTCACTCCTTGTGGCAAACTGAACTGTCACACGGCACGGTTTTGCGCAGCCTGGTGTCTTGGCTCCTCGAAGCATGCGGCTCCTGCCGGGATCTGAACAAAATAAAAGCGGTCGCAAGCGGAAGCGATAACCGACATACATGGACCCTAAGTTCATACGCAATTTTTGTATCATCGCGCACATCGATCACGGCAAGTCCACTCTCGCGGACCGATTGCTGGAGATGACGGGCGCGCTTACGCAGCGTGAGATGCATGAACAAGTGCTCGACTCGATGGATCTCGAGCGCGAGCGCGGCATCACCATCAAAGCGAAAAGCATCCGGCTGCATTACACCGCGAAAGACGGAAACACCTACCAGCTCAACTTGATCGACACGCCGGGACACGTAGACTTTTCCTACGAAGTGTCGCGCGCCCTTTCCGCATGCGAAGGCGCGCTGCTCGTCGTCGACGCCAGCCAGGGCGTCGAAGCGCAAACTGTGGCGAACACGTTTCTCGCCGCGGGCAATAACTTGACGATCGTTCCTGTCATCAACAAAATCGACTTGCCTGCCGCGCAAACCGACTTCGTCAAAGAACAAATTGAAAACGTGCTCGCGATTCCCGCGGCGGACGCTCTGCTCATCAGCGCGAAGAGCGGCCTCGGCGTCGAAGACGTTCTCGAAGCCATCGTGCAGCGCATCCCGGCGCCGAAAGGCAGCTCGGAAAATCCGCTGCAGGCGCTGATTTTCGATTCATGGTTCGATATTTATCGCGGAGCCGTGGTCCTCGTGCGCGTAATGGAAGGCCACGTCAACAAACATACAAAAATCCGGCTCTGCTACAGCAACGAAGTCCACGAAGTAGAAACGCTCGGCACGCTCACTCCCAAGCCCGTCGCGCTCGAGGAACTTGGCGCCGGCGACGTGGGCTTTATCGTCGCAAATATCAAGCGCGTGGCGGATGCGCGCATGGGCGATACCGTCACCGAAGCTGCGAGGCCTGCGCCGCCGCTGCCTGGGTTTGAAGCCATCAAGCCGATGGTCTTCGCCGGACTGTTTCCCGTGCTCGCCGACGATTACGAACCGTTGCGCGACGCGCTCGGCAAATTGCAGTTGAACGACGCCGCGTTTTTCTACGAACCGGAAAATTCCGTGGCGCTCGGCTTCGGTTTCCGCTGCGGCTTCCTTGGCTTGCTGCACATGGAAATCGTGCAAGAGCGCCTGGAGCGCGAATTCGGGATCAACCTGATTACTACGGCACCCAGCGTGCGTTACCGCATTACTCGCGTGAGCGGTGAAGTGATCGAAGTCGACAGTCCCGCGAAATTTCCGAACCCCAGCGATATCGACAAAATCGAGGAGCCGATCATCACGGCGATGATCATTACCAACAACGAGTCCGTCGGCGGGATTCTGAAGCTCTGCCAGGAGAAACGCGGCACGCAGAAAAATCTCGAGTATCTCTCGCCGACGCGTGTGATGCTCACCTACGAACTGCCGCTCAATGAAATCGTGCTCGATTTCTACGACCGCCTGAAAAGCGTCTCACGCGGCTACGCTTCGCTCGACTACCATCTTGCCGGATACAGCGAATCCGACCTCATCAAACTCGACGTGCTCGTCGCCGGCGAACCCGTCGACGCGCTCGCGCTGATTATTCACCGCGATTTTGCGGCGGAACGCGGCCGCGAATTGGTGACGCGCCTGCGCAAGCTGATTCCGCGGCAAATGTTTGAAGTGCCCATCCAGGCGGCCATCGGCAGCCGCGTCATCGCGCGCGAAACCGTGGCGGCGATACGCAAAAACGTGCTTGCCAAGTGCTACGGGGGAGACATCTCGCGCAAACGCAAACTCCTTGAAAAGCAGAAAGAAGGCAAGCGTCGCATGAAGCGCGTCGGCCAAGTCGACATTCCGCAAGAAGCCTTTCTTGCGGTCCTCAAAGTTGCCTCCTCTTCCGACGACGATTAGAATGAAGCTCCGCAGGGAAGATCGGAGTTCTTCATGTTGATTCCGCATATTCGTGTGTCTTCGTTTCTCTGCTTCAGCTGTGTCGCTGCAGTTTTTTTATTCAGCCTCATGGGAATCTCACCAAGCAAGACCCAGATCCTCAGACTCAGGAGCAAATTCAGGCGCGGGTTGCGTTGAATCAAGGCCTACGGGCGTTCAAGAACGGTCAGTACGAAGAAGCAATCCAGCTATTCAGCCATGCCAAGCAATTGGATCCCAATCTTTTGAACGCGCGGCTGTATCTTGCGGCAACCTACCGTTCGCAATACATTCCCGGTGCTCCCTCTGAAGAAAATCGGCAAACAGGTGAAGCCGGAATCGCCGAGTTCAAAGGCGTTTTGAACCTCCAGCCGGAGAATCTTTCCGCGGTCGATGGAATCGGATCGCTTCTGTTCCAGATGGCGGGGCAGCCCTTCGATGCGGGCAAATTCCGGGAATCTAAGACCTTCCAGCAAGAACACATTCAGATCAAGCCGGACGATCCCGAACCGTATTACTGAATAGGGGTAATTGACTGGTCGTTGGCTTACCGCGCGAACGGCGAACTGCGAAAAGGGTTCAACGAGTCGGCGGGCGGAATAAAACTGAGTAACGTTGAACCGCTTCCCACAGACTTGCGGGAACAATATGAGAAGGGTTATGGGAGCACGATCGAGGAAGGCATTGCCTCTCTAAAACGCGCGATCGAGCTGAAACCAGACTACGAGGACGCGATGGCGTACTTGAATCTGCTTTACCGGCTAAAAGCCGACACCGTCGCGAGCAAAGCCGAACGCGATGAATTGACCAAGATGGCTGACGAGTTGGTCGACACGCTGAAAGAGATCAAACAAAAACGAGCCAAGCGGCAGCCCCAATGAACGGGCGCGCGAGAGAGACGGTTTCATGACTTTTCCTTCTTGCTTACTTCGGTCGTGAGGCGGCCGCGGTGGAGTTGGATGGCTACCGCGTCGCCGACATTTACCTGGGCGGCGTCGCGGAGGAGGTTGCCGGCGGCGTCAGTGGCAATGGCGTAGCCCCGTTCCAGAACTTTCAGAGGGCTGCGTTCCTCGAGTTGGAGAGTCAGACGCTCGAGGCGTTCGCGTTTGGTGCGCAGAAGGCGTTCGGCGCGGACGCCGAGGTCGGCGCTGCGTTTTTCGAGGCGCAGGCGGAACGCGGAAATTTTCACGCGAAAATCGAAAGTGGCGATGCGCAAGTGCAGAGCGGTGAAGCGTCTGCGCGATTGTTCGAGGCGGGCGCGGAGGCCGAGCGCGAGGCGCGAAGTCATTTCGTCGGCGCGCTGCCGCTGCTGGCGAAGCAGATCGAGCGGACGACGGAAGCCGCGGCGCGCGGAAAGTTCGTGGACGCGCTTGCTCAGATCGAGGAGGCGGTAGCGGAAGAGGCTCGCGAGCGTTTCGCGGAGATCGGCGATGTGCTTATCGAATTCGCGGCGCGTCTGAACGACGAGCTCGGCGGCGGCGGACGGAGTGGAAGCACGAACGTCAGCGACAAAATCGGCGATGGTGAAATCGGTTTCGTGGCCAACGCCGGAGATAACCGGAATTTCGGAGGTGGCGATGGCGCGGGCTAGAGGTTCTTCGTTGAAGGCCCAGAGATCTTCCATGGAGCCGCCGCCGCGCGCGAGAATTAGGACGTCGACAAGTTTTTTCTGATTGAAAAATCTTAGCGCTTTGACGATTTCGGCGGCGGCACCTTCGCCTTGAACGCGCACGGGAAAAACTGTCAAGTGAACATTCGGAAATCGTCGGCGCAAGATGCGGACAACGTCGCGGACGGCGGCTCCACGCGGAGAAGTGATCAAGCCGATGCGGCTGGGAAGCATCGGGAGCGGCTTTTTGCGGTCAGCGGCGAACAGGCCTTCCGCTTCGAGGCGCTTCTTCAATTGCTCGAATGCAAGCTGCAGCGCGCCGAGCCCGACGGGGTCGATATTCTCCACGTAAATTTGATATTCACCGCGGCCTTCGTAAACGCTGATCGAGCCGCGAACGGTGACGTGCAAGCCATCCTCGGGGCGGAACTTGATGCCGCGCTGCTGCTGCTTGAAGAAAACGCAGCGGACTTGGGAGCGGTCGTCCTTTAGGGTGAAGTAGATGTGGCCGGACTGGGCTTCGCGGCAGTTGGAGATTTCGCCTTCGACCAGGAGGTCATTGAAATTCTTGGCGAGAAGATCGCGGATGCGGGCGGTCAGCTCGCTGACGGTGAGGGCGCGGCGGGTGGGCTGGAGGTTGAAGGTGAGCTGGCTCATGGAAGCGTGATCCGTGACTCGTGATCCGTGTGGCGGCCCCTACAATTTGGGCGGATGCGTGACCGACCGCGCTAGGGCTTCGCCGGGGCTGGAGCCGGCGCGGATGAGGGAGCTGGAGTGGAGCTGAAATTGACTTTGGGGGCTTGGCGGGCGCCGGGTTCGGTTTTGAAGTAGGCGTCGTTGCGTGTGAACCCGCTCATGCTGGCGATGAAGCTGTTCGGGAAGAGGGAGATGTAGGTGTTGTAGTCCTGGACGGTTTCGTTGTAGCGGCGGCGCTCGACGGCGATGCGGTTTTCGGTGCCGGCGAGTTCGTCCTGGAGGCGGAGGAAATTTTCGTTGGATTTGAGTTGGGGATAATTTTCAGTGAGGACCAGAACTTTGGCCAGGGAGGCTTCGAGCTGGCTATTGGCCGCGATTTTATCGGCGGGCGTGGTGGCGTTCATGTAGCCTTCGCGTGCTTTGGCGATGTCGCTGAAGACTTCGGTTTCGTGCGTAGCAAAACCTTTGACCGTCTCGACGAGATTGGGGATTAAGTCGGCGCGGCGCTGCAGGACGACGTCCACCTGGGCCCAGGAAGCGTTGACGGCTTCGCGTTTGATGGCCATTTGGTTTCGGCGCGAAATAAAGGAGCTGCCGAAGAGCAACGCGATGATGACGAGAACGACGAGCACAATCAGAGCTGCTTTCATGATGCTTTCCTCCGCAAACAAATCCTTGCAAACAAGTCAGGAACCGGCTTTGCCGGCTCGCTGCCACTCGCGCTTGGGGACAATCTTGTCTAAAACCGAAATTACCACAGTAAGAGCATTTACGTATTGGCCGTAGGTGCGCACGATGTCGTCCGCATGGACGTGACTTTCGCGAAGCTTGAAAGCGGCTGCGAAAGCTTCGGCGTCGGCGCCGGTGAGAGCGGCTACGCGCGCGAAAACCTCGGAGGCAGTGGCGGGAGGCTCTTCGTCGAACGCGATGAGGGCGTGACGAAGCAGGGCGAGAACACTGGAGGCCGATTTAGCCGCGGCCGCGCGCAATTCGTTTTCTTTATGGCCGTTGAGGAGGAAATGCTGGCGGAGTTTTAGAAGCAGCGTGCTGAGATCGCGCTCGACCTGGACGCGGTGGAGATTCATGGGCACGGCGATGCTGGCGACGAGGTCGGCACCGTAGAGAACGCGGCGGCTTTCTTGCATGTCGAGAAGCTCGATGGCAAAAACGTCGGCGGAGCGGCGCAGCTCTTCGGCGGTGAAAAAGAGGGGCGCGGGTTCGCTTTGATTTTTGCACCACCAGTGGACCACGGGAGTGACTCGTGTTAGTTCGCGGGCGGCGACGCTGCGCAGGACGCAGAGGATGTTCAGGTCGGAATGGCCTTGCTTATAGTCGCCGCGCGCGGCGGAGCCATAAAGAATCATGGACTCGAGATTGTCGGCCGCGTATTCCTTCATGCGGCTTACGAGATCCGTCAGTTTTGCTTCCGTCGACAGCATTTTGCTACCGCTCCTTGTCGAAACTCGAGGGCTGCGTCCACAAACTGTATACGTAAACTCTGGCTAATAAGCTTCGTTTACCAACTGCCGCTGGCGCCGCCGCCGCCGCTGCTGCCACCGCCAAAACCTCCGAAGCCTCCGCCGCCACCACCGCCGCCGGAACTGCCGCCGAAGCCACCGCCGCCGAGCATGCCACCGATCATGGGGCCGATCCACCAGCCGCTGCCTCTTCCGCCGCGGCCGGAGCCGCCTCTCGAGGCAGCTCTGATGACTTGAATCACGATGAAAATGAAAATAAAAAGCGGCCAGATGGGAAAAGAGCGGGAATCGTCCTGGCGCGGGTGGGCGGGCCTGGCGGGAGGAGTTGCGGTGAGTGTTACGCCGCGATCGTCGGCGACGAATTTTGCGAGCTGCCAGGCAGCAGCTTCGATGCCAGCGCTGTAATTTCCCTGAAGGAAATAGGAGCGCATCAGGCGGCCGGCGTCGCCGGCACGAGCATCGTTGATGACCGGCTCGAGACCGTAGCTTACTTCGACGCGATAGGTGCGCTCGGTGGGAGCGACGAGGAGGAGGACGCCGCGATTGTCTTTTTTATTGCCGACGCCAAGCTGCTTGAAAAGGTCATTGCCATATTGATCGACGTCCTGGCCGTCGAGGGAACGGACGGTGACGATGGCCATCTGGGCGCCGGTCTTTTCCTCGAGCTCGAGGCATAGACTTTCGAGGCGGGTTTTCACGTCGGGGGCGATGATGTGCGCGAGATCGGTGACGTAGCTGGTGGGATGGATGTCTTTGATGTTCTCGGCGTTTGCGGCGAGCGCGAAAAAAAGCAAAAAGAAGGCAAACGGCGGAAGGAAAATACGCGCGGTCACACAGAGACGCTTGGAAGAGGCCAACAGCATGCAATTACGACTATAGGTGGAGCAGTCGAGTCTGTAAAGCGAGGGGCAGACGGCAGAGCAAACGGGCTACGGCTTTGAGGCAAAATCCTTGGGAAGGGGATTGTCGGGGCGCTCTTCGTCCCAGAGGATGCTGACGACCCACCAGCGTTTGCCGTCGTTGAGGAGCTGAAAACTGTTGATGCCGCGCGCGAAAGGGGCTTCGCCGGCAGTGTGCCGCGATTCGTAGCTGCTGAAGACCTGGGCGACGTTGCCGAAGGTTTGGACGCGACTCACGATGGGGTGTTCGAAGAAACCGTTCTTGAGGAAGTAGCCGCCAGCGCGCGTGGCGTATTCATCGGCGGTCATGGGACGAAGGCGGACGTTGCCATCAGGGCCTTTTGTGGCGGCAGTGAGGCGCGCAGTGGGAAGGAAGAGCGAGCGGAAACGGCCCCAGTCGCGCTCGCCAGGAGGGCCGGAGATGACGTCGTAGACCGCGGCCATGATGCTGTCGATGGACTTCACATCTTCGGGCTTTGGAGTGGGAACGCTGGCGAATGGGTCTGAGGCAGCTTGCGCAGGAGCGGCGTTTTGCTGGGCGGGCTTCTCGGAGGAGGTCTGCGCGGAGGCGGAGTGTGAAACGGCGAGAGCCGCGACGAGAGTGAGGACGGCAAATTTCATGAGAGGTTCTCCGATGTAGTTTGGTCGTGCGCGCTAAGGTTCTTCGCTTTTGGACGCGGGAACTATATATCAGGAGAGCGCCGGCGCGGGGAAAATCCGCGGTTCTTCCAGCGACTCACCGTCGAAAGTGCGAGAAGAACCAGAAAAGAAAACAGAGGCCGAGACTTAGGACAAGGCAAGTGACGACGGGGAAATAGAAAGTGGTGTGTTCGCCGCGATAGACGATGTCGCCCGGGAGTCTGCCGAGCCGGAAGGGGAGTTTCCCACCGAAGTAGAAGAGCGCGCCGACTAGGACTAGAGCAGCACCGAGTAGCAGGAGGGTGCGGCCGAGGTCGCGGAGCGGATCCACAGAAGCATTATAGAAGAGGGAGCCTGCCACCCGCGAGCAGCCCTCAAAATCTACTTGCTGAATCCTTCGGACGATGGGGCATCGGGAGAGCAAGGCTCAAAAAAGCGGGGAAAAGGCGGGAAAGCGCTCCAGGCGATCGCGGTTGCCGGGTAGACCGCGGCGGGCGTCGCCATGCTACGCCACCTAGAAGGGCCATTGAGATGGCTCTCAGTTCCGCGGGAGCGGGATGCTGGTGAACAACGCACAGACTGAAGTCTGCGCTACCTGGAAGCCTTTGCTACCTAGATGAGTTCCAGGCCGGCGAAGAAATAGTTGATTTCGAAGGCGGCCGTTTCCGGAGCATCAGAGCCGTGCGTGCAGTTGTTGCCGATGCTGGTGCCGAGGTCGTGGCGGATGGTGCCGGGCGCGGCTTTTTTGGGATCGGTGGCTCCCATGGTGTCGCGCCATTTCAGGATGGCGGCATCGGCTTCCAGGACCATAGCGAAGATTTTGCCGGAGCTCATGAAGTCGGTGAGTTCGCCGAAAAAGGGACGAGCTTTGTGGACGGCGTAGAAGCCGCCGGCTTCTTCTTTGGTGAGGCGCATGGATTTGATAGCGACAATGGTGAAGCCGGCTTTATGAATGCGGGAGAGAATCTCCCCCTGTTGGCCGCGAGCAACGGCGTCCGGCTTGATAATTGCGAATGTGCGTTCGAGTGACACGAAACAATCCTCCGAGTTATTAAGTGCAAGATGCCCAGCTAAAGCCCGGCGCCTACAAAAACAAAACGACTATTTGAGGACGGCGGCGATTGTTGAGCCCATGTCCGCGGGGGTCTCAACTGTGTGGATTCCTGCGGCGGCCATGGCGGCGTATTTGTCTTTGGCGGTGCCTTGGCCGCCGCTGATGATGGCGCCGGCATGGCCCATGCGGCGGCCCGGCGGGGCGGTCTGGCCAGCGATGAAGCCAACGACCGGTTTTTTTACATTGGAGGCGATCCATTGCGCGGCAGTTTCTTCGGCATTGCCGCCGATTTCGCCGATCAATATGACGGCGTGTGTGTCGGGGTCATCGTTGAAGAGGCGCATGGCATCGAGGAAAGACGTGCCGATGATGGGATCGCCCCCGATGCCGATGCAGGTGGATTGGCCGATGCCGAGGCGTGTGAGTTGGTCGACGGCTTCGTAGGTCAGCGTGCCGCTGCGGCTGACGACGCCGACGTGGCCCTGTTTGTGGATGCGGCCGGGCATGATGCCGATTTTGCATTTGCCGGGGGAGATGACGCCGGGGCAGTTGGGGCCGATGAGGCGCGTTTTGTTGAAGTCTACCGTTGCGGCGGCGCGAACCATGTCGATCACGGGGATGCCTTCGGTGATGCAGATGACGAGCGGAATTTCCGCATCGGCCGCTTCTAAGATCGCGTCGGCCGCATAGGGTGGAGGAACAAAGATGACGCTGGCATTAGCGCCGGTTCCCTTCACCGCTTCTTGAACGGTGTCGAAGACAGGGCGTTCGAGATGCTTCGTGCCGCCTTTGCCGGGCGTGACTCCGCCGACTACGTTGGTGCCGTACTCAATCATTTGCTGAGCATGGAAAGTGCCTTCGCGCCCGGTGAAACCTTGCACGATCAAGCGCGTCTTTTCATTCGCCAGGACGCTCATCGCGCACCTCCTGCAAGCGCGACGACCTTTTGCGCGCCGTCCTTCATGCCGTTGGCAATGGTGAAGTTGAGGCCGCTTTCGCGGAGAATTTGCTGGCCGAGTTCGACGTTGGTGCCTTCCATGCGAACGACGACCGGGACTTTCACTTGTAAATCTTTTGCGGCGGCCACTACACCGGTGGCTAGAACATCGCAGCGCAGAATGCCGCCGAAAATATTGATGAAGACGGCTTTGACTGCGGGATCGCCAATCAAAATGCGAAACGCGTTCTTCACTTGATCGGAAGACGCGCCGCCGCCGACGTCGAGGAAATTGGCCGGGGAACCGCCGGCGTATTTGATGATGTCCATGGTGGCCATGGCGAGGCCAGCGCCGTTGACCATGCAGGCGACGGTGCCGTCGAGCTTGATGTAGTTCAGGCCGTACTTGGAGGCTTCGACCTCGAGAGGATCTTCTTCGTCGAGGTCGCGCAATTCGCGAAGTTCTTTATGGCGGAAGAGGCCGTTGTCGTCGAAGGTCATCTTGGCGTCGAGGGCGACGAGGCGGCCGTCGGCGGTGACCACGGCGGGGTTGATTTCGAGCATGGAGGAATCCGTATCGACAAAAGCGCGGTGCAAGGCCTGGAGAAACGGGCCGGCCTTCGTGGCGACATCGCCGGACAAGCCAAGTCCAAAGACAAGCTTGCGCGCTTGATAGGCTTGCAAGCCAACCGCGGGATGAATGGTTTCGCGCATGATGGCTTCGGGATGCGTCTTGGCGACTTCCTCGATGTCCATGCCGCCAGAAGCGCTGGCCATGAAAACGACTTTGCCGACGCTGCGGTCGACGAGAATGCTGAGATAAAGTTCGCGCTTGATGTCCAGACCCTCTTCGATGAGAACGCGCTTGACGGTGCGCCCGCTGGGGCCGGTCTGCGCGGTGACGAGATTCACGCCCAGCATGTGCGAAGCGATGTCGGCGGCTTCGTCGGGAGAGTGCGCGAGCTTGACGCCACCGGCTTTGCCTCGGCCGCCGGCGTGAATCTGAGCTTTAACGACGACTACGTTCGATTTCAGCCTTGCCGCTCCTTCGCGGGCTTCTTCCTTGGAAAAGGCGACTTCGCCGCGTGGAGTGGTGACACCGTAGCGCGCGAGAATGGCCTTGGCCTGATACTCATGAATCTTCATCGGGGTTCCGTAGTGTTAGAATTTTCCTGTCGTCCGAAACATAAGAGTGTACTCGGAAAGTATAAAGCGGAGCAAGGTTGCGGCGGAATTGCAGTTGAATCCAAATGACAAAATCTCTTATTGACGGCGCCGTATCCGGGAAGATTTTCTCCCGGGAAGATGCGGAAGCAGTGATGGAAGAGCTGCTCACAGGGAGGGTCGAAACGCCTGACATCGTGCGGCTGCTGAGGGCAATGAACGCGCGGCCGGTGCGCGTCGAAGAACTGGCGGGTTTTGCGAGCGTGATGCGGAGGTACGCGGCACGAGTGTTCTTGGATGGGGAGCCACAGCCAGAAAACCTCGTGGACACGTGCGGGACGGGGGGCAAGGGATTTAGGACGTTCAACATTTCGACGGCAGCGGGAATTGTTGCGGCGGCTGCAGGCGCGCGAGTCGCAAAGCATGGGAATCGCGCTTCGCACTCGGGGAGCGGTTCGGCGGATGTGATTGAGGCGCTGGGTGTACGCATTGAATTGCCAGTGGAGCATTTTGGCAAGGCGATTCGCGAGATCGGGATCGGCTTCTTTTTTGCGCGGGCGGCGCACGCGGCGGCACGCTATGCCGCGCCAGCGCGCAAGGAGATTGGGGTGCGGACGGTTTTTAATCTTCTTGGACCGCTGACGAATCCGGCGGGGGCGCGATGCCATGTGGTGGGTGTTCCATCGCCGGAGCTGATCGATTTGGTCGCGGCGACGCTCAGCGAACTTGGCGCGCAACACGCGTTCGTGGTTCATGGAGCCGGGGGATTGGATGAAATTGCACTGGCTGGAGAAACTCTGGTTGCGGAAGTAAAAGATGGAGCCGTGCGCCGTTTCACGGTGACGCCCGAGGATTTTGGAGTTGCGCGGGCGCCGATCGATGCCGTCCGCGGCGGGACGGCGCTGGAAAATGCCGCGACGATCCGCGATATTCTTTCCGGGAAAGACGGTCCGCAACGGGACATCGTCATCATAAACGCGGCAGCGGCGTTAGTGGCCGCGGAGGTCGCGCCAGGTTTCGCGGAGGGCGCGCGGCTGGCAGCAGCGGCGCTCGCGACAGGCAAGGCCAAAGAGAAGCTTGCCGCGCTTGTCGGCTTCACGCGGCTGCCCCCGTGAAATTGTCCGGCTGAGGAGTTTTGAGGAGAAGAATTGCCTACGGGTGGTCGGGGCTCTCGCTGGAGCGGGTGGTGAGCCAAATGACAATGGGCACGGCGACCGCGAGAGGGAGCAGGAAAAACCGGCTCTGGCCGACGGCAAGAGGCGCGTGGTTCACGGCCGCGCCGCAGACGCCTTTGCGCGCGACGCGATAGGTTTTTCCTTCTTCGATAATCTTGTTTTCCTTGCCTGCGGTGACTTCGAGGTCTTGCGTGCGAGCAGTGACGATCACGTTGCACTCTTCGAGCGTCACTTGGCCAACCGTGAGCACCGGAGAATTCGGCCGAACGCGGATGTCGTCGGCTCTAATCTCTACTCCCGTTCCGTTTTCCGCGCGGAATGTTACCGTGCCGCGCTGGAGCGTGGGAGTGAGAATCAAATTTTCGTGATTCATCCAAACGGTGGTCTGCTCGGAGAGAGTCAGCTGCACTTGTCCGGAGCGGAGACTGAGGGCGCCTTTTTCCTGAGTTTCCATGCGGTCGCCGTCAAAGATCGTGGTTCCAACGGCGGCATCGGTAGTATTCAAACGCGCGCTGGCGGACTGCAGAACGACGCCAGCCGGAACGGCTTGCGCGAGCAGCGCAGCCGCGGACAGCAGGCACGAAAGAGCAACAGACAAAATGCGACGGCTCATAATAATGCGAATCCTCCGAGGGAAAGCGAATTCTTAGTTTTGGTTAATGAAACGACGGGCGCACTGGTACTTTGCGCAATCGGCTGTTACCGAGTTCCGCACAAAATGAAACTCAGACTGCCCGAGAGGACGGCTGTCCGTTGGTACAGGTAAAATGAGAAAATGCGAGCGAGAGATGGCGGTATTGAGGCGTAGGATGACCGCGGCAGGAATGCGGTTCAGATAGTCTGAGGAGAAACTCCTTGAGAGTGATTGCAGTGATTTTGCTTGCCGGCCTTTGGATCTGTCCAGCGATGGGTCAGAAGCAGGCGCCGATCGGCGCGGCGCAGGTGGCTCAAGAAGTGCGCGACTACCGACTCGACAATGAAGATCGCATCGTGAGGGAGCTTGCGGAGTTCGTCGCCATCCCGAATGTAGCCAGCGACGCGCCGAACATCCAGAAAAATGCGGAGCATCTCGTGGAGATGCTGGAAGCGCGAGGGATTGAGACGCATCTGTTGCCCATCACGGGACGCGGGCCGGTGGTCTTCGGCAAGCTGATCACACCGACGGCGACACGCACCGTTATTTTCTACGCGCATTACGATGGCCAACCGGTCGATCCGGCCGCGTGGACGGACGGCACACCGTTCGAACCGGTCTTGCGAAGCGACGCGATTGAAGCCGGCGGGAAGCGCATTCCATTTCCGGAGAATAGCGCGAAGCGGCCCGCGGTCTACAAAGATGATTGGCGGATCTATGGACGATCGGCCTCCGATGACAAGTCGCCGATCGTGGCGCTGCTTGCGGCGCTCGATGCGCTGCGCGCGAAGCAGATTCCGCTTGGAGTGAATTTGAAAGTCATTTTCGAGGGCGAAGAAGAAGCCGGATCGACAAACCTTGCGCACACTTTGGAGTTGCATAAGAACCTGCTGGGCGGCGACCTGCTGATTACGGCGGACGGACCGGTGCATCAATCAGGGCGGCCACTTGTTTTCTTCGGGAATCGCGGGGACATCGGACTGGACATTACGGTGTATGGACCTGTGCGGGCGCTGCATAGCGGACATTATGGGAATTGGGCGCCGAATCCGGCGATGGGACTTTCGCGGCTGCTGGCTTCGATGAAGGATGCGGATGGGCGAGTGCTGATCGACGGCTATTACGATGATGTCACGCCGCTGAGCGAGCTAGAAACGAAGGCGCTTGGGGAAATGCCAGTGAACGATGCCGACCTCGAGCGGGAGCTGGGTATCGCAAAACCGGAAGGCTCGGGAAAAAAGCTAGTCGAATTGTTGCAGGAGCCTTCGCTCAACATCCGCGGATTGCAGAGCGCATACGTTGGGGAGCACGCACAGAACGTCGTTCCCGACAAGGCCGAAGCTTCCATCGACGCGCGGCTCGTGAAAGGCGAAGACCCCAAGAACAAATTCGAGCAGATCGTGGCGTTTATCAAGAAGCAGGGATATTTTGTTATTGACCATGAACCGACGATGGAAGAACGGCGCGCGCATGCTTTGATCGCGAAAGTTATCGATCAAGGAGGGTATCGCGCTTCGCGCACGGCGATGGATTTGCCGGCGTCGAAGGCGTTGGTGAAGGTGGTGCAGGATGCGACGGGTGGCGATACCGTGATTGCGCCGACTCTTGGCGGAAGCGTACCAATGTATATTTTTGAGGATTTGGGGTTGCCGTGGATCGGAGTGCCAATCGTGAATTACGACAATCACCAGCATAGTTCGGATGAAAATTTGCGGTTGGGACATTTGTGGCGCGGAATGGAAGTGTATGCGGCGATTTTGGCGGATTTGAAGTGGTGAAAAGAAAGAGTTTTACGCCGAAGGCAGGAAGAACGCAGAGATCATAGAGACAGGAAGTTTTGCAACAACTGTTTGCCGGACGTGGTGAGGACGGATTCGGGGTGGAATTGGACGCCTTCGATTTTGTGGCGGCGGTGGCGGAGGCCCATGATGGTGCCATCAGTGGTTTCAGCGGTGATGGTTAGCTCGCGAGGGAGGGACTTGCGCTCGACGATAAGCGAGTGGTAGCGCGTGGCAGTGAAGGGCTCGGGCAATTCGCGGAAGATATTTTTGCCGTCGTGATGGATTTCGCTGGTTTTGCCGTGGAAGAGCTTTGGAGCGCGGATGATTTTGCCGCCGAAGGCGGCTCCGATCGCTTGATGACCGAGGCAAACGCCTAGTATCGGAAACTTTCCGGCGAAACGTACGACTAGCTCGACGGAGATGCCAGCTTCTTGCGGCGTGCAGGGGCCCGGCGAAATGACAATTTTCTCCGGTTTGCGACGGGCAATTTCTTCGACGGAGATTTTGTCGTTGCGGTGCACCTCCACCTGACAGCCCAGCTCGCCGAGATACTGGGCAAGGTTGTAGGTAAAGGAGTCGTAGTTGTCGAGAAGCAGAATCACGTTATTGGGCACCTTCGTCTCAAACTGTCAAAGCTTCGTTCACTTCCCTTTTCGATGCGTCGCTTCCAGTGCCGCGAGCAAAGCCTTCGATTTATTCACGGACTCTTCGTATTCGCCTTCCGGCGTGGAATCCGCGACGATTCCGCCGCCTGCTTGCACATGGGCCACACCATTTTTGATGACCATGGTGCGCAGCGCGATGCATGAGTCGAGATTGCCCGCGAAATCCAAGTATAGAACGCCACCGGCATAAATGCCTCGGCGCGTGCGTTCCAGCTCTTCGATAATCTCCATGGCGCGCACTTTGGGAGCGCCCGACACGGTGCCCGCCGGGAAGCAAGCCATCAGGGCATCAAAGCAATCGACATCTTCGCGAAGCCGACCGCGTAGGCTCGATACTAAATGCATCACGTGCGAGTAGCGCTCGACGGTCATCAGTTTTTCGGGTTTTACCGTGCCGTATTCACAGACGCGGCCGAGATCGTTCCGGCCGAGATCGACCAGCATGATGTGCTCGGCGCGTTCCTTTTCGCTGGCAAGCATTTCCTTTTCGAGTCGCTGGTCTTCGGCTTCATCCTTGCCGCGCCAGCGGGTCCCTGCGATCGGCCGGTAGAAAACATCGCGGCCCTGCACTTTGACGAGCATTTCAGGCGAACTGCCAACGACGGCGATGTCGTTCATCTGCAAATAGAAAAGATAAGGGGACGGGTTCATCGCGCGCAGCTCGCGGTAGACGTCAAACGGCTCGGCGTACGTTTTGGCTGAGAAACGCTGGCTGATCACTACCTGAAAAATGTCGCCGGCTCGGATGTAATTTTTGGCTTTGCGAACGGCTTCGAGATATTCCGGGCGGCGAAAATTGGAAGTAACGCGCAGAGGTGCGCTGCGCTTCCTGGCTTTCTTTTTTGGTTGCTCGGCGGGAGAAACTTGTTCGAGGAGCTGGCGAGTTTTGCGAATCTCGCGGACTGCAGCGTTGTATTTTGCGCGAAGGGTGCCTTCGCCGTCGGTGTAAACATTGCGAACAATCCAGAGCCGGTGCTGCACGTGATCGAAGGCAATGATGCCGTGATAGAACATCAGCATGGCGTCGTAGAGGCCGATGTCGTCGCGGAGGCGTTTGGGAAGCCGTTCGATGAGGCGGACCATGTCGTAGGAGAAATAGCCGATGGCGCCGGCTACCAACGGGGGCAAACCTGGCAGGCGCACGGGACGGAAGCGTTCCATGCGGGCGCGAAGAAACGTGACGGGATCGCGCTCTTCCCAGAGGATGCGGTTTTGGCTTTCGAGAACGCAGGCGCCGCCTGCATAGCGAAATATTTCTTCAGGATTCGCGCCGGCAAAGGTATAGCGGGCGATTTTTTCGCCGCCTTCGACGCTTTCCAGTAGAAAAGAGTATCTCGCACCCTGGGCAATGCGCAGATAGGCGCTTACGGGTGTGAGCAAGTCGGCAGGAAAAACCTCGTAGACCGGGATGAGATTTCCCTGCTTGGCGAGACGCTGAAATTCGTGAAAGTCCGGCTGAATCATGGGCACACTTCACAGCTCACGGCGAAAATTTGGTTTCCGAGCACGGCATTATCGCATTTTCGGATTAACTGTGCTGGCGGGAGTTTTCTTCGGCGCGCAGCGCCTCGAGAACGGCCTTTCTCATGGCGGATTCCGGTGCGTGCTGACCGGTCCAGAGTTCCCATTGAGCGACGCCCTGCGGAACGAACATTTCCACGCCGGAAATTGTAGCGATGCCCTTGCGGGCGGCGAGTTTGAGGAGTTGCGTCCTCTGTGGGCGATTGATTAGGTCCATCACGACGCGGCAGTTCAGCTCATGTGGCAAAAGCGGAGAAATTCCATCATGGGGATGCATGCCGATCGGAGTGGCGTTGAGGATGGCGTCGATGGTTTCGCTTTTCAAGGCGCGGCGCGGGACGGCTTCGCCGCCGACGGCTCTGGCTAGTTCCCGGGCAAGTTTTTCGCGGCGCGCACAGATTCCGACCTGGGCACCAGCCTTCGCGAGGGCGAAAGCGGCGGCTCTTGCGACTCCACCAGCGCCGAATATCAAAACGCGGCTTCCAGAGAGTTCGAGCTTTTTCTCGAGGGCACGCAGAATGCCGAGGTAATCGGTATTGCAGCCGAAGAGTGAACCGTTGCGCCGGACGACTACCGTGTTGACGGCGCCAATTTCGGCCGCGAGCGGATCGATTTCTCGCAAATACTTCAGGATGGATTGCTTGTGCGGTATCGTGACGCTGAAGCCGCGCATCCCAAACTCCGGCACCGCCTTCAGAAAATCGCGAAGGTCTTTCACCAGAAAAGGCAAATAAACGGCATCGATTCCACGCGCAATAAATCCCGTGTTGTGAAGCAGCGGCGACAAGGAATGGCCAACCGGGTCCCCGATTACACCGTAAACCCGAGTGCGCCGAGTCAACTCGTGTGCTCGATAGAGATGCTTCAAGGCATACAGGGAGACTTGTCCAGGGGCCGTCGCTTTACCAATCGGCGCATAAGCCAGCGCACTCCCCTCGCGTAACGCGAGAATGCGCGCCGGCAGGCCAACCTCGCCCATCGGCACAGCAACAAGCTGGAATAGGGGTGGGTTTCGAGCCAGCCGCAAGAGGCTGAGGCTGTCGACGACAGTCTCGGAATAGGCTGCAATTTTGACGGCGTCTGCTTCGGAATGCTCCACGGGGCCAAAGGATCGTTTCGAGGATGGTGTTCCGGCGAAGTCGTGCAAAGACAGCAGAATGCGGCGCGGCAGTTCCAAATCTCGCAGAGATTGGCCCTCTGGCAGAGATCGGCCTTGTAACTCGCGAACTGTCTCGATTTCCAGGTCGCACCAGGAACAGCCCGCCTGGCGGGCCTCCTTCAGCCAGTAAAGCTCGGCTTGAACGCCTGCTCGTAGCTTGCCGCCTCCTTCGCGTCGACGGCAGGTGGCAAGGAACGTTGCCCCGCGCGGCTTGTTCCGTTTAAGCCAGTGGAGGAAGCCGGAGCGCTCCGTATCGTTCCGCAGCCAGTCCAGGCGCAACTCGATCGTAGGGGTTTCGCGAAGCCCGGCGCGGACCAAACGGGCCATTTCCGCAGCCGTGGAGGCTGCCGCGACCGCGCAGACGCGTCTTATACCCTCCCCGAACAAGCTTCTCCGCTGCGTGATTCTTGCCATGTTAGTGAGAATTAGGCTTCTAGCATGCCCGTAGCAAAAGTGTAAAGCGGTCCCGGCGTATTTGTTGACGCATGGGGGCGGCCCTGCTATTTTCGCTAAGAATCGTCCCCGCACGGCCCGTAGGCGTGTTTGAAGGAGCCTTGAAATGCGCGCTAAATTAGCTGCTCTAAGCACGATTGTCTTTGCAGGCGCCGGGATTTGCTCGGCGCAGACTACTCCTGCCCCCGCGCAGGCGAATTTTTCGACCGTCTACTGCTCAGGCTTTGTCACGGACGAAAAGGTCCCGGATGCGACCCGGCTGGTTTCCGGCGAGCAGTCAAATAATAAAATTACGTTCGCCCGCGGAGATTATGTATACATCAACCGCGGCACGGACAAAGGCGTCCGCGTCGGGGATCGGTATTCCGTCGTTAGGGCGGAAGGCGACGCCCTGGCTGTGGATTGGTTCAAATGGCAAACCAAGCTGATGAAGGCGATGGGGACGCACTATTTGGACGCTGGACAGCTTCGTGTCGTTAACGTTCAGCCGAAGGTAGCGATTGCGGAAGTGACGCTGTCCTGCGACTACATGCAGCGAGGCGATATCGTGCTGCCGTTCCAAGAGAGACCGGAGCCCACTTTCAAGGACCCAGCCGCTTTTGACCATTTCGCGCCGATCAGTGGCAAGCCGGTAGCCATGGTGGTTCAATCAAAGGACTATCAACAATCCGCCGGACGCGGCAACACCGTTTACGTGAACCTCGGGACCAATAAGGGGGTTAAAGTAGGCGACTACTATCGAATATTCCGGTACCAGGGCACGCTGGCCGAGCTCGCTCCTCAAACTAAAGATTTTCAAGACCGTATGTACGGCTTTGGCAGTTCGCCCGGGCGATATACGTGGAATGACCTACCGCGCGAAGTGCTGGGCGAAGGCATCGTCATCAACGTAAGCCGCAACTCCTCAACCGTGCTGATCACCTACAGCACGATCGATATTTACACGGGCGATTACGTCGAAATCGAATAGCCAACCGCTTCGGAGCAAAACAGAAGCTTCCGGCCCGCTGCGAGACACTGCTCGCACGGGCCTTTTCTTTGGGATGCGCCTGGCGGCACGCCTGGCGGCTGGGGGAGAGTTCAAACAACCGCCGGGGGTGGTTCCTCGGTGTCTCCGCCTTCCCTAAAGACCTCGCAAGTGAATCCAAGAATTCTTGATTCCGGCTCCTGCCATGCTCCTGCGCTCAAACCAGCTTTGCGGCAGGTCTCTTCGAGAAACTGTTCGCGGGCAAGTTTGTGCTCAACCGCAACTTGTGGGAGCAGAAGACCGCGCTTCGAGCTTTGGGAAATCAGCAAACCGTGTTTCCCAATCTCGATTTTCTCAGGAAGAATCGGCTCGAGGGGAGATAGCAGGGAGATTTCGATTCGCAGCTCCGGGAGCTCTTCCACGCGGACGGGCGAAAATCGCGGGTCGTGCAGGGCCGCACCGGCCGCGCACCGCGCGATGGATTCAGCCAGCGGCTCTACGGTCTCGATGACGCCTATGCAGCCGCGCAACCGGCCGCGAGCGTGGAGAGTCACGAACACACCGCGTTTCTCCATAAATATCCCACTTTGAGGGTTTCCTCCGGCGCTTTTCTGGAGGGAAACGGCGTCTGCGATCGCCCTGCGCGCCAAATCGAGCAGAGACTGTCGATCGTTTTCAGAGAGGGACGGCATCCTCGGACTTTTTGCGGCTCTCCATCATACGCAGCTTGCGGCGTTGCTTGATACGATCGTCGAGCTGGCCCCAAAATTTCAGAAAATATTGAGCGGCTGATACCAGCGCGCTTACTACCACCAACCAGAGAAGGTACAGCCCCAGCTTGTTCAGCAGGGGGTGTGGCTCCTGCGGCGCTCCGGCAATTAGGACAGCTACTGCGCACACTTGCAAAACCATTTTGGTTTTGCCCAACAACGATGCCGCGATCGTGAATCCTTCCGCCGATGCGATGTTCCGCAAACCAAGCACAGTGAATTCGCGCCCGATGATGATGACGACCATCCAAGCCGGGACGAGTTGCATACCCACAAGAGAAACGAACGAGGCCGAGATAAGAAGTTTGTCCGCGATGGGATCTAGAAGAATCCCGAGAGTCGTCACCTGCAGGCGTCGCCGCGCGAAATAACCATCGGCCCAGTCCGTGGCCGCGGCCAAGAGCAGGATCAAGACTCCCCAAAACTCGAAATGCATGGGGAAACCATGGAATTCGAAGTTCGGGCTCTTTGTGAGCAAGACCGCAATCAGCAGGGGAACGAAAAAGATGCGCAGAACCGTCAGTGAGTTGGGGAGATTCATAGAAACATGGCGGCGGGGAGGCCGCCCCTTAGGCTTCGGCCACCACTCGCCTGACTATAGACTCCTGCTTGGCAGGCGTCAACGTCTGTCAAAGCCCGCGGAGGAACCGGAAAGCGACCCTAGCGGTACTGTAACGCCAACAAGTAAAATGAGTTGCGCTTCGCTCGAAGCTGTACTCATCGGTACTCTCTCTGCTGCAAAGCTGTGCAAATGTCGAAAACCCGTTACGAGCAAGTCAACGCCTGGATGCGTCTCGGGACCTGGGTTAGAGGTCCCGTAAACTGCCTATAATCAATAGATTAAGGGTCGGTCTGGCGAAAATGCTGATTTTTTGGTTTTTCAATTTGAACCGCCGCATTTTTGCGAAAAACAGTTTCCACAAGGTTTCCACAGCAGCGCCGGCTTGCCAAACCTGCGCAAACCATTCAAGAAAGACCCATTTAGCAGCCAAAACTCCTGGTTTTTTGGTTGTCGAGACAGAGTTACTATGACGCAAACAGGAAGGAAGTCCCTCAGATCGCTCGCGGCCCTCGCAACATTCGCGCTGGCAGGAAAAAAAGGGCTCTCAAAAACGATAAGACTCCGTGCACGGCGATTCCTGCAATGCGAAACGGCAAGAGAATCAGCCAAACGATGGGATAAACCACGAGCGCAAGCAAAGCAAGCGGCCAACAGAAGCAAAACAAGATGCACCACAGGATGAACGTAATCATGGCAACCCTCTCACCCCCTATTACGCACGCGCCCGGCTCGAAGTTCCATCCGTTGTAAAAGCGCTTAGCTTCAGCTTCCGCGCGATCGACACAGGGACTTCGGCATCTAGCAACATGTGAGAGTCTTCGACCTCGGAATGTAGCACGCGGCCAAGCGCATGAACAAGCGCCAGCGTGCGGCCCTCGGCGAGCGGCAGCCGCAGCGAAAGCGTAACGACAGGATCGACCGGAAGATCCGCGTCCATGCGGCGCAACAACTCCTCCACGCCTTCTCCCGTAAGCCCAGACACAAGCGCAGGGCCTCCGTTTGTCCCTGCTCCGATCGCGTGGGCGAGCGGCGCCCTTTGCTCTGGCGAAAGCCGGTCCACTTTATTGAACACGCGGAGTCGTGGCCGATCCGCTACGCCGAGGTCGTTCAGAATTTTGTCGACTTCTTCGTCGAGTTCGGCGTGATGAGGGTTCGAGACGTCGCTAACATGCAGAATCAGCGCGGCCTCCTGCACTTCTTCAAGCGTCGCGCGGAACGCCGTCAGCAATCCTTTGGGCAGATCGCGGATGAATCCTACAGTGTCGGATACCAGGACTCGGCGATTGGACGGCAAACGAATGGCGCGGATGGTCGGGTCCAGCGTGGCGAACATTCGCGAGGACACCAGCACCTCGGCGCGGCTCAACGCATTGAAGAGAGTCGATTTTCCGGCGTTGGTGTAGCCCACGAGTGCAATCGTTCCAAGCGGCACTGCATTGCGGGCCTCGCGGCGCAAAGCGCGCTGTTTGCGAATATCTTCAATGCTGTTCTGTATTTTGCCGATGCGATCGCGAATCCGCCGGCGATCTGTTTCCAGTTTCTTTTCTCCAGGTCCGCGTACGCCGATGCGCCCCGCTCCGCCGCCCGCTCCACCAGAACCGCCGCCGCCGCTTTTGCCTCCGAGCCGCGACATCGAAGCGCCCTTGCCGGTAAGCCGTGGCAGCATGTAATTCAACTGTGCGAGTTCGACTTGCAGCTGTCCTTCGCGGCTGCGCGCATGCTTCGCAAAGATATCCAAAATCAACTGCGTACGGTCGATGACGCGGCGCTCGGTCGCTTCTTCGATGTTGCGCTGCTGCATCGGCGAGAGGTTGCTGTCGAAAATAATCAGCGGCGCCTTGTGTGCGGTCGCCTCCGCGCGAATTTCGTCCAGCTTGCCACGGCCCACGAGCGTTGCCGGGTCCGCCGACTCGCGCACTTGAAAAACCGTGCCCGCGATTTCCGCACCTGCGCTGCGCGCCAGTTCGACGAGTTCCAAGAGCGATTCTCTGCCCCGCTCGCCCGCAGGCATGCCGGGAAACCGCGGCTTGCGCTTCCAGCCCAAACCAACGAGCAAAGCGCGATCCGCCGTGGAGGTAGAGATAGGCTGCGAAGTTCTGGTCACGAAGTCAGTCCTGAAGCCATTGCGCCGAGGGAGCCATCGAGGAGGGGTCTCGCCTCGCCTGCGCCATTATACCCGCTCAGCTTGCCTGCGGCGAATCTGCCAAGCCCTGCTGACGGAGCCACTCTCGTACTTCGTGTTGCACGCGCGGATCGTCGCCAAAACCAGCGAACCAATGAACGCCGAGATCTTTGCGGAACCAGGTCAATTGCCGTTTAGAGTAGCGCCGCGTGGCTTGCTGAATTGCTGCGCGAGCCTGTTCGAGATCCCTCTCTCCCCGCAGAACTTCGCGCAATTCGCGATAACCGATAAAATCGAAAGGCTTGGCGTGCTCCGGCAAGCCGCTATGCACTAAACCACGCACTTCTTCCGTCCAGCCATGCGCCAGCATCATATCCGTGCGCGCGTGAATGCGCTCGTAGAGCGCCTCGCGCGGCGGCATCAAACCAATTTTCAAGGCACTCCAGCCCGCCAGCGGCGTACGTCCGGTTCGGTGGACTTCGGAGACCGGCCGCCGCGCCAGGACGCAAACCTCAATGGCGCGAATCAATTTCTGTTGATCCGCAGCCGCGATTTTTCCTGCAGCTTCCGGGTCCAGGCGTTTGAGCAACCTGTGCAAATAACCCGCGCCATGCTCCTCGGCGCTGGCGCGCAGCCTTTCTCGCAATTCTTCGGAGCGTTGTGGAACATCCGCCAAGCCCTCAAGCAGCGCGCGCAAATACAAACCTGTGCCAACGGTAAGAACTGGCAGCCCGCCGCGACTCCGCAAGTCCTCGAGAACAGCTAGAGCCATCTGACGGTATCCGCCAGCAGTCGCTGCTTCGCTGGGCGTTAAAACGTCGATGAGATGATGGGTGATGCCTCGGCGCTCCGGTACGCCCGGTTTTGCGGTGCCAATATCGAAGCCACGATAGAGCTGCGTCGAATCACAGGCCAGCACTTCGCCGCCAAACTGCTCCGCCAACCAGACGCCAAGCGCGGACTTTCCCGATGCCGTGGGGCCAACCACGGCGACCAGCGGCAGTTCGGGTGTACGTGGGATCATCGAAAGAGAATATGCCAAGCGCGGAAGTCGCGCGATCTTCACTTCTGCTGATTGTAGCTCTCTGGCGAAACGTTGTAGAGGTAGGTGTAGCGCAATTCGATGTAGGGCCCGCTGAATTGCGAAGGAAGCGGCTCGAAAGGGTTCGAGGCGCGCACGGAAGAATAGGCGGCGCGGTCAAGCGGCTCTTTGCCCGAGTTGCGGTTGATGACCGGTTCCGCGCTGGGTACGCTGCCATCCCGCATAATCTTGAACGTCAAGACGACTACGCCTTTCTCACCAAGCTCGACGGACTCGGGCATTACGGCAAACCAGTTGCCTTTCACCGTGACGTACACGCGCTGGAGATAGCTGCTCCAGTCTAAACCCTCCGTCGGCGTAAGCATTTCTATTCCGCCGAAGGCCGTTCCGCCGCCGCCTCCACGCGACGAGCCACGGCCCGAGATGCGGCCGCCACCCCCGATCGAAGGCGAGCCAGGGCTAGGCGACTTGAGCGCATCATGTATGGAATCTTCCACCGAGGGAGCCTTCGGCAGCACCAGCCCGCCATGCGGCTTTGGCATATCCGGAGTATCCAATTTCAGCGGCGGCTTGGGGGCATCCGGCTTGGGCGCGGGCGTTTCCACTTCGTGCGGGGTTACCGGAACTTTCGGAGCAGGAGCATCCGGCAACTCTTTCTTGGGAGGCTCGGGCCGGACCGCAGGTTGTGGGACAGGTGGAGCAACTTTGTTGATTACCTTCGGGTCGACGTGCACGGCAGGGGGCTCCGCGGGTCGCGGCTGCGCTTTTGGCTTGGGCGCGTACGAACTCTCCGGGGGAATCCACGTCAACTGCCTGTTGGCGAGATCAATTTCCTGCTGCGTCGGTGCGTGGGCCGGAAAAATCCTGGCCCACAACAGGATGGTCACAATCAGAACAATGTGAAACGCCACCGACGAAACACGCGTTATCAGATCCCACTTTGTTTTTTCTTCCGTTTGCGGCTTGGTGAGGAGGTTCACTTCGCCGGTCATGAAGACGTCGAGATCGACGATATCCGCTGGGGGGACCAGCGGACCCTCCGTCATTTCTAGTGGCGCCCCGCCCTGCGGCACAGCGATGCGCTCGTCCATGTCCGTGGGCTGTACGGGAGTCGAAATGTCTTCCTTGACTTGGTACGCTTCCTGATTTACGTCGCGCGGAACGACGACGCGTGCGGCAATCGATTCAAGCGGCAACGACCTGGGGATGCTTGATTTCCCATCCAGCTCGACGATCGGCAACATCGCCGGAACGAGCGTGCGCTCATCCAGCGTCGTCGGACGCCGGCGCTGCGTCGCGGTGTCCGCCGCAGCAGACAGGCGGGCACCTTCCGGGACCAGGGTGCGGGGAATCATTTTCCTGCTTTCTCTGGTGAGGCGAATGCTGCTACTTGGACGCGCTCTCCATGTTCCTGGATGCTTGCCATGACGCGGCTTGCCAATTCGAGGGCTGCGCGGCCGGCGGCTCCGTTGGTGCGCGGCTCGCGGCGGGTGCGCACCGCTTCCAGGAAGGCATCGAGTTCCGCGTGCAAAGGTTCCACGTTCGGGGCGGGCAATTTTTCAAAGGAAAATTCGGGCAACGGGCCGGGCCGCTTCACGCCGACGCGCAGAGCGTCGCGACGGGCGTAGTCGAGCGAAATGTATTCATGCTGCTGGAAAAATCGCATTTTGCGCACGCGTTCCGTCGAGACGCGGCTAGCCGTCACGTTGGCGACCGCGCCGCCAGCGAATTCCAGACGGACGTGAGCGATGTCCACTTTGTCCGTCAACACGGGAATGCCTACCGCTTTCAATTCGGTCACCGGCTCCTTTACCAAGGCCAGCAGGATGTCCAGATCGTGGATCATCACGTCGTAAATCACTTCGACATCGAGGCTGCGCGGAGTAAAAACTCCCAAGCGATGTACTTCAAAAAAAAGCGGCCGATTGAGAATCGGCTCGACGGCCGCCACGGCTGGATTGAATCTTTCGACGTGGCCTACTTGCAAAATCCGTTGGTGGCGATGCGCCGCATCGAGAAGCGCATCGGCCTCGGCCAGATTGAGGGCCATGGGCTTCTCAACCAGCACGTCCAGCCCGCTTTCGAGTAGCCGGCAACCTACTTCGGCGTGCGCGACGGTCGGCACAGCAACGCTGACGGCTTCGGCGAGTTCTCGGATCTCTTCCAGGCTGCGGAGGGCGCGCGTCTGAAACTCGGCCGCGACCGCTTCTGCCCGCACCTGGTCTTGATCGAAGACGCCAACGAGTTCTGCGCCATCCAGCTCGCGATAGACACGTGCATGGTTGCGCCCAAACTCCCCTGTGCCCACAACGGCGGCTCGTATTTTTCTCGTTTCTGTTCCGCCGCCGCTCATTCCTTGTTTATTCCCCCCGAAGCGCTCTTCGGTTCCGCAATCGCAGGTGCGGCAAACGCCTGAATGGCGATGTCCGCCCGATCGGCCAGTTCTATCAATTTTTGACGGTCAAACAGCAAGGTGCGTCCCGCGTCCACCGCCAAGGCGGTGGCTCGGGAGCTCTTCATCTGTTCGATGGTTGGCAAACCGACCACGGGTACATCGAAGCGCATGTCCTGGCGCGGTTTGCTAACTTTCACGACAACCAGAGGTTTCCCCCCGACGATACGCGCAGCTCTCGCGATGGTTTCGTCCGTTCCTTCCATGGCTTCCACGGCGACGCATGCTTGGTCGGAAATCACCACGGTCTGCCCAATGTCCATGCCCGCGATCTGGCGCGCGACGCTGTGCCCGTAGGCGATATCGGCGGATTCTTGTTCGTTGGGCGCTCTGCGCGTCAGCACGCCCGGCTCGGGCAGCAGCGGCTTCAGAAACAGCGTTGAATCCACAAGTTGAATCCCTTCGTCCTCGAGCACGCGCGCGATCCCGCCAATCAAAGCATCAGTACTCTTGCGCGGCAGCGAGAAGAGCAGCTTCGCTAGTTTCCAATCCGGCCGTATCACGCTGAAGATCTTGTTGTGTTTCACCTGCCCGGCCATCACCGCTTGCGTCACGCCTTCTTTATGCATCAAGTCGATGGCTTTGCTCAATTCGCCCAGGCTCACCCAGTGCAATCTCTTGGCGCTTTTTTCTAGTTCGGGCGAAGCCTCTTCTTTTAGTGCGATCACTGCCATTTCAATTCCCTGAGTTCGCGCGCCTTCCAATACCAGAAACGGAAATCGCCCGTTTCCGGCGATGAGTCCCCATCCTGTCACGTTTGCGCTGGTGTCCGGCATGAAATGTATGGTGGCGGCGACTCTTACTTTACGATTCCGCGCTCGGCACTCTCGATAAACCGGATGAGCTCCTGCACATCGTCCGAGCCAGCCAGCTTCGTTCGCATCTCGGCGAGAGCTTGTGTGGTATTCATTTTCGAGCGGCTCAGCAAACGAAAGGCTCGATCCAGCACCTGCAGCCGCTCTTTCGAATAGCCTTTGCGTTCAAGCCCAATGGTATTGACGCCGTAACTCTTCGTCTTGCGTTCCGTAACCACGCGCGAAAACGGCGGCACATCCTGCACGATCACGGTGCAAGCTCCTACATAGGCGTGCCGCCCCACGCGGCAAAACTGGTGTACGACCGAAAACGAGCCGATGGTGGCGAAATCATCCACCGCGACATGCCCCGCCAGCGTGGCGCCATTCACAAACAACGTCTGATTCCCGATCTGGTCGTCGTGACCTACATGCGAGTAGGCCAGGAAAAAATTCTCGTTGCCCACGCGCGTGACGCCTCCGCCTTTTTTCGTGCCTCGGCTGACGGTGACGTACTCACGAAAGATATTCCCCTCGCCCACAATCAACTCGGTCCGCTCGCCGCGGAAGGTGTAATCCTGAGGATCGCCGCCGACCGCAGAAAACGAATAGAAAACGTTGTTGCGGTCGTACTTCGCAGGCCCGCCTACAAAAGCATGTGGATGAAGAATGCAACCCTCGCCGAGCTCCACCTCCTCGCCCACAATCGCGTAAGCCCCAATCTTTACTCCGGGAGCAAGCTTCGCGCTTGATGCCACGACGGCTTGCGGATGAATCTCCGGCTTGCTCATTTCGCGGGTTCTTCCGCCTTCGCGCCAAAGGTCCGGTCCACCATTTTGCACATGAGCGTCGCTTCCGTAGCCAGTTGCCCTTCAATCGTCGCCTTGCCCTCCAACTTGCAAAAATCGCCGCGCCAGGAAAGCACAGTAAGCTCAATCCGCAACTGGTCTCCCGGAACGGCCGGCCGCCGAAACCGCACACCATCCACAGCCACCAGATACAGCAACTTATTGTCTCGATCTGGAACCTCACGCAGCAGCAGCAGCCCGCCCGTCTGCGCCATCGCTTCAATGATCAGCACCCCCGGCATCACCGGCTGGCCCGGAAAATGCCCCTGAAAATGCGCCTCATTGATCGTTACGTTCTTCACGCCCACGATCCGCTTCAGCCGCTCGATTTCGAGGATCGCGTCCACCATCAAAAACGGATAGCGGTGAGGCAAGATCTTCTGGATTTCCACCACGTCGAGTATCATCCCTGCTCCCCATCGCGCCACAGATCCTTACTGCGGCGCCCCACTCTTCCCTAACAAACTTTCTATTATATGCGAATCCAAGCGTTCTGCGCGCCGCCAATGTTGCTCGATCTTGCACCCAGAGCGTCGTGCGCATTCGCCGACAACCCTCGTTTTGCTATTCTGGCCCTGATGCAATGCAAACATACGCCGCTGGCCCGGCCTCTGCCGGCGCTGGCCCTTGGCATCGCGTTCGCTCGAGTGGCACTCATCGCAGCCAGCGCGGCGCAAACTCCAAGCGATCTACGCATCGTCGACAAGCCCATCCCGTTCGACAAAGAACGCATCCAGCTCACTCTCGAATACATCCGTAAACACTACTCACCCGATGCGCAAGATATCACGATCACCCCGCAGGCTATCGTGCTGCATTACACGGCAATAAACGCGTTTGATTCTACCTGGAACTACTTTAGCCACACCCGGATCGAGGCCGCCCGTCCGGAGCTTCAACGCGAAGGCGAACTCAACGTCTCTGCCCAATTCGTGGTCGATCGCGACGGCACCGTCTATCGCCTCATGCCCGAAACGTGGATGGCCCGCCATTGCATCGGCCTGAACCGCGTAGCCATCGGGGTCGAAAACGTAGGCGATGCCGACAAATACCCTCTCACCGATCGCCAGGTGGAGGCCGACGCCGCCCTGGTCCGCTACCTCGCCGGAAAATATTCGATCTCTTACCTGCTCGGCCACAGCGAATATCGCCGCATGGAAAAAACGCCCCTGTTTCTGGAATTGGTTCCAGGCTACCGGACTGGAAAGTCGGATCCTGGAGACGATTTCATGCGCCGTGTGCGAGAGAGACTTACCAATTTCAATTTGAAAAGCCCGCCTCTTTAGGCTTGCCCGGCGATCCGCCAAACGATAGGGTGAACAAAATCTCGCGGCTCTGTCCAATCTCAAGCGGAAACATTGCCGCCTGAGCTGCACATTGTTAGCATGTCCCGGCCATGTCGGACACCAACTACCCCAAAGAATTCCTGCGGCATCTGAAGAATTGTCTGCCGGATATGCTTTCCACGGTCCAGAGGCTTGTCCTCGCGGAATCTCCGAGTCTTGAAAAAGCTCCTGCCGACCGCTGCTGTGACATTCTCGCCGCTGAATGGCGCAAGCGCGGCGCAAAGGTCGAGCGTATCGCTCAGAAGCTCCGCGGCGATCAACTGCGCGTCACCTGGTGGCCGCAGAAATCCCGGCCCGCGGGCCAATTCCTTGTGCTCGGCCATTACGACACGGTCTACTCTTCCGGCTCTCTTACCAAAATGCCGTTTCGTATTTCCGGTGGAAAAGCTTACGGCCCCGGCATCTTCGATATGAAGTCCGGCATCACGCAAGCGCTCTTCGCTCTCGAAACTCTGCAGCAAACCAAAGCTCCGCTCACACATCGTTTAGTTTTTCTCTGGACATCCGACGAAGAGATCGGCAGCGATGTCTCGCGCAAGCTCATCGAAGCGGAAGCCCGGCAGAGCGAAGCCGTCTTCGTGCTGGAGCCATCGCTCGGGCCAAAAGGCCTGATCAAGACTGCTCGCAAAGGCGTCGGCGAGGCCGAACTGATCGTGCATGGCCGCGCTTCGCACGCAGGCCTAGCACCGCAAGAAGGCATCAACGCGGTTCACGAACTGGCGCGACAGCTCCAGCGTATTCAGGAGTGGAACGATTTGCGCCGCGGAATATCTGTAAACGCCGACCTCATTGAAGGCGGAACGCGCGTAAATGTCATTGCCGAGTACGCCCGCGCCGTCCTCGATCTCCGGGCACTGCGCATCGCGGATATGCGCCGCATCGAGCGCCAGCTGCGGGCGCTCCGTCCGATTCTTCACGGTGCGAAGCTCGAAGTTCGCGGAGGTTTCAATCGCGCCCCGCTCGAACGTAAATACAGCACAGCGCTTTTCGCCAAAGCCAAAACGCTGGCCGCACAAATGGGTCTTTCGCTGGGAGAATGCACTGCCGGCGGGGGCTCGGACGGCAATCTCACCGCTGCTGTCGGCGTGCCAACTCTCGACGGTCTCGGCGCCGTCGGCCATGGCGCCCATTCCAATGACGAGCATATCCTCATCAACACCATGCCTGCCCGCGCCGCGCTCCTAGCCGGTTTGTTGTTGAATGTTTGACGGCTCACAGACTGACTGTGAGAAACGAAACCGCTGCCAGTAAGGTCGTTTTCATCGGCGTTTTCATTTCATTTCCGGAACTATCGTCCGTAAGTCTTGCCCAGGTATTCCGCGGTGGCCTGCATCAAATCGCTGTAATCGCTGTGCAGCACTTCGCGCAACGCAGCTTCCGTGGAACTTCCGCTGGCGATGCGATCGAGGATCCGCTCCACGTCACCCATTCCGCCCGTCTGCACGATGTATTCCATATTCGCGAGCGCCCAGGCATACGCGTAACCCGCCGCATCGCCCGGCAAGCCCATCCACGATCCCTCCAGATTGCCAAGCGAAGCCGCATGCCCTTGTTTATAAACTTGCGCCAAAATGTCGGCATTGTCTCCGCTGCGCTTTCCTTCCATCCATTGCGCCAATCCCTCTTGAATCCATGTGGGCGCGTGACCGCGCGTCTTCTGCCCCACAAAACTGTGTGTCAGCTCGTGCTTTAAGATGCGCGACAGCTCGGGCGTCACGCCGGTCAATCCCTGCACGGGCACGCGAATGCGTCCGTCGTTCAGCGCTCCCACCCAGCCGGGCGCTCGGGTAATGTCGGTAAAAGCTTCTTGCGTGTAGAGAACCACGCCGATGGAATCCGGCGGCGTAAAATTCAACTCAGACTCAATAGCTGAAAAATGGGATTCGAGCGTGTGTAAAACTTCGCGCGCCAATGCTGGCTCCGCCGCGCCGCTGTAACGCAACGTAAAGTGCGCGCTCTCATTCTCCTTGTAACCTTCTTCTTCCCGCCTGTCGCGCTGCGCCTTGTCGAGCGCCGCCTGCACTTCCGGATCAGCCCGCAAAGCCAGCGCGCGTTTCCATTCCGCGACGGCCTGATCCATTTTGTTCATGCCGTAATACGCCCAGCCCGCCAGCTTTGCGACATCGGCGTTTTCCGGTGCAAAGCGCCGCGCGCGCTCCAGATAATCCAGCGACTGCTTGTACTCGCTTCGACGCAAGTGCAGGTAAGCCACGTTCATCAGTAGCGCCGGCTCTTCCGGAGCGTACGTGAGCGCCGTGCGTTCGTCAGCAAGCGCGTGCTCCATATCGCCTCGCGAAAGCTCGAACTGCGCCGCCGCATGATGCGCAAGCGCAACGCTTGCACTCGCGCGAATGTCGCCGCCTCTCGCCAAGCCTTCGAGTTTCGCGATGTAGTCCCGGTCAATCGCACCGTCATGCACCGCGCCGCTCTCGATTTCCGTGCTCCCGCTTGTCGCTTCCATGGCTGGAGGCGTAATGGCCAGATTGGCTGCGGCAGCCGCAGGAGAATCTCCCATGGGCACGCCGCCGCCTTTTTCAATATGGTCGACGATCGACTTTGGCAGACTCAGTTCGCCGGCGGACGTCTCATACTTGACCTTGTCACCCTCTTCTCTAACGTTGTTTGCAACAATCCGCCGTCCGTTCTTCAGGACAATCGTGTCCGCACGCCCCACAACCACCGAGAAAATCATCACGGCAGACAGCGTCAGAGCGCGTCTAAATAAGGTGGAATGACCCATCTCGCAATTCTAATCCTCCTCGCCTTCGCGCTCTTCGCGGCCTTGTTCCGCCATGCCGAAAGTGACTACACTTCTTGCATGAGGCCAGGTCGGGCACTTTTCGCTTTTTGGTGTGTCATTGCCCTGCCCGTATCCTCCGTCGCCGATCAGTCGCCCCACGAACTATACGACTCCATCAACACCCTGCGTCTTGATCCTGCGACGACCTATCAGCTCGATATAGTCAATCGCATCGAGCTCCGCCGTGGCGACGTGGAAATCTATCTTGAAGAAGGGAAACTAGCCTTTTTCGCACCCATCGAGGGCCGCGTCACCGGCTTCGTCTTCTCCGGCCGCGGCCACGCTTTAGCGTTTCCCCGCGAGCCAGTGGAAAAGCAGCAGATGGCTCACTTTCTCGGCGCTCCTCTACTGGATCAGGAATTCCTCAACGCCTACGTGCGTTTCACCGATGACGCCGCTGACGATCTCCTTCGCCAGTTTCACTCCGCCAATCTCGTTCCACAATTGGACACCGCCTTCGCTTCTCTCTCAGACCCGTTCGTCGCGCAGCTCAACGCCTCCCAGTCCCTTCGCATTCTCGAAGACCGCCTTTCGCAAAACCCAAAGCCTTACTTCTATGCGGCACTCGAAGGCGTCGAGACCGGCCCTTTCGATTTTCTCTTCGACCCTCAGCGGCGAGAGCAAGTCCTTCTAGGCCAGCGGCGCAAATCCGGCAACTACATGCAGTACGATGTTTGGGCATCCTACAGCGTCCCCGGATCAGTCCCTCCGCCGATCCAGTTTCACGCACTCGACTACACGATCGATACGACCGTTCAGACGGACAACTCCCTCGACGCCGGGGCAACGGTCCATTTGCGCGCTGAAACTTCCGGCGAGCGCGTTCTGACGTTTCAGCTCTCCCGCGCGCTCCACGCCGAAACTGTTTCGGACGACCAAGGCAAGCCGCTGGCTTATTTCCAAAACGAAGGGATGACCCTGCAAGAACGCAGCGTTCGGGGCAATGACTATCTGCATGTCGTGCTGCCGCAACCCTCGAAGAAGGACCAGGAGATTACGATTCATTTTCACTACCGCGGCAATGTCATCGAAGACGCTGGCAACGGCGTACTCTTCGTCGGCGCCCGAGAAAGCTGGTATCCCCACCTCGGCGATCAAGCGGAGTTCGCCTCCTACGACCTCACCATGCGCTGGCCACATCATTTGAAATTAGTCGCCACCGGCGCCAAGATCGATGAACAGAGCGCCGGAGATTTTCGCGTTGGTCACTGGCGAAGCGACAGGCCCCTCGCCATCGCTGGATTCAATTTGGGCGAATACGCTTCCAGTTCCATCACCGCCGAAACGCGCACCATCGACGTCTACGCCAACCGCCAGCTGGAACAAGCGCTGACCAATCGTCTCGATGCCACAAATCCCGACTCGCTTGCCGCGGCCGATGTTCCCTTCCGGATTCCGGGAGGAAGCAGCCGCACGGCTATGCAACCGCCCGCCCCGAGCCCCGCCGATGCACTCAAGCAGCTAGCCAAAGAAATCGACTCTTCCATTCGCTTCTATGAAGGTTTCAGTGGGCCGTTTCCTTTTCGTACGCTAAGCGTTTCGCAGATTCCCGGCACTTTCGGCCAGGGCTGGCCCGGTCTGCTTTACATTTCGACGTACTCCTTCCTGTCGCCCGAAGCGCAAAACCGCGCCGGACTCTCCACAACAAGGCAGGAGGCGTTTACAGACATTGTGCCCTTTCACGAAGTCGCTCATCAGTGGTGGGGCAACGTTGTCGGTTGGTCCAGTTACCGGGATCAGTGGATCGATGAAGCCATTGCCAACTATCTCGCGCTGCTCTTCGCGGACAGTAGAAAACCCTCCCAGCATGAGCTTCGTCTCTGGCTTGAACGCTATCGAAAGCAACTATTGGAGAAGGCTCCCGGATCGGACGCGCCGGCCGGCGAAATTGGAGCGTTGCCTCTTGGCAACCGTCTGAACTCCTCAAAGTCGCCGATGGGTTTCGAAGAAGTGATTTACAGCAGGGGCTCCTGGATCATTCACATGTTGCGCGAGATGCTGCGCCAGCCCGGCGCAAAAGACCCCGATGCACGTTTTGTAGCCCTGCTTCGCACCATCTCCACAAAATACGCGTACCGCGCCTTCTCCACGGACGATCTACAGCGCGAAGTTGAAGCCGTCATGACGCCCGCCATGGACCTCGAAGGCGGCCGTTCCATGGAATGGTTCTTTGAACAATGGGTGCGCGGCACGGGAATCCCGCGCTATCGCCTAGAGTACTCCACACACCATACGGATAAAGGCGAAGTCGTCCGTGGAAAGCTTTTTCAGACCGGTGTGCCGCGCTCTTTTATCGTCAGCGTGCCGCTCTACGCCAGCAACGGCATGGGTCATAACATTTTTCTCGGCACTGTCGTTGCCGCTGGCCCGGAGACTTCCTTCCACTTCACAACACAAGCTGCTCCGCACAAGATCGTTATCGATCCCCAAATGACGCTCCTGTGCACGACGGAGCAAACGGAAAAAACCCCAGAATAAGCGGCGCGTGTTACAGCTTCACTTTTGGTCTTGCTGGAGAAGCTGTTGTTCGAGCAGCGGGCTGTCGATATTCAGCTCCGCTTTACCATCCGTCCCGAAAACGTAGACATAGCCCGTGGGATCCAACGGCTGACTCGGCAACAGCCCCGCTTGCACCAGCTCCCCTATGCGCGATGGGCGCCGACCGGTTCGCTTTTGAAATTCATCCGCGAGCGCATCGAGCTGCTTGCAATCCTGAGTGACGCGGAGCAACTGCAGGTGCGTCAGCGCATTTTCCTTCACCTTAGGATCTTTCGCTGTCTGGTAGACCTCGCTCCATAAAAAGATGGAGGTCGAGAGCGATTCGCCCTCGGCCGCGATTTTCGCAGCCATGATTTTCATCCAAATCTGCGCGTCGGGATTCTTGCCTCCTTCCGCGAACGCCGCCGAGGCCTTCGCATAATCTTTCAGCTCGAAATAGTAGATGAATCCCAGGTCTTCATAAAATCGCCAGTATTCGGGATTCGCCTTGATTCCCCGCTCGAGCAACTCGATGCCGAGTTCCGGATGACCGGCTCCCCGCGGAGAAGGTTCGCTCAAAAATGTCGAGCCGAAGCGGTACGACACTAGCAAGTTAGGGTCGAGAGTCGTCGTGATGTCCAGGAGCGGCCACAGCAGCTCGAAATTCGGATCATGTCTCGCGCGCTTGTCACCGTAGTACTGCACTACGCGCGTCCAGTAGATGTCCGCCATCAACGGCGCGTACTCGAGGCTCATCGCCTTGATCAGTTTGCCGGATCGCAGCACCAGTTCGTCACGCTCTTGGTGCAAAGCAGCGCGCTGTCGGTCGACGCGTTGCTGCAACTGCCAAACACCCAGAAATCCCAACGGGAGCAACACCAGCAGCAGCCAATTCTTCGAACTCCGAGAGTTCATTTCAAATTCCGCCGTGAAAAGACAGCTGCGGCCACAAGCAAGACAATCCCGCTGTACAGCGCGGCGTAAGCCGTGTTCTGGATAATTAGAGCGCCCGGAATTCCCCGCCCGTGCGCGGCCGCGGCCATCACATTGAAATTCTCAAAATTGGGCAACAGGTAGGAAAGCCCGCGAAGCAGAGCCTCCATCGCCGGGTTTGGAATGGCAAAATGAAAAGTTCGCATTTCCTCCACGAACAGTCCGGCGATATACAGCGCCGACGTATACAAAATGGCCAGCAAAGGTGTGGTGTAGCAGGAAAACAGCAACGCCAGCGCTACTACCAGCATCAACTTCAGCAAAATAAAATAGACTGCGATGAGCAGCACGCCATCCGTGCTCTCCAGATGATGCTTCACATACAAAAGGGCCAAGAACAATCCTGCGGCCATCGCCAACGTGTTTACCGCGAGCGTCAAAACCAGTCCGCCGAATTTTCCCAGAAGAAATTCCCAGCGCCGCACCGGCTTGGCCAGCAGCGCATACAGCGTCCGCTTGTCCATCTCTTTGTAGACGAGGCCTACTCCGATAAACACTGCGATCAAAAGCCCAATCACGCTGATGGCGCTCAATCCCAGGCTCTTGATCACCATCTCTTCGATACCTATCGAGATTCCTCCGACGAAGATCGCCGCCGCCATCATCAACAGCGCAAAAAAAACCAGGTTATACAGCACGCGGTCGCGCACCGCTTCGCGAAATGTATTCAAGGCAACCGCGCCAGCGCGCCTCATTTCCCGCTCACCTCAACCGCCGCTGCTTGCGCCCGATCCGCTTCGATCAAGTTCATGAAATATTCTTCGAGAGAAGCCTTGATTTGCGCCACGGAAAGAATCTTTGCTCCCGCGCCGCGAAGCTGCTCCAGCGCCGCAAACACCTCCTCTTCAGAAACTTGCAAGCGGTAACGATCGCCGGTTTTAGTCGCTTTCGCGCTGATGGCCGCCACCTTCGCGCCGCCTCCCGGCAGTTCGAACAGGATTTCCATGCCCTGCGCCTTCATTCCAACCATCTCATTCGGAGCGCCAACGCCGCGCAGCTTCCCGCCAACTATCACGCCAACGCGGTCGCACAGCATCTCCGCATCGGACAAAATGTGCGTGGAGAACAGCACGGTTTTCCCCTCGCGCTTCAATTCCAAAATGATGTCGCGCACTTCCCGTCGACCGATCGGGTCGAGACCCGACATCGGCTCATCCAAAATCACCACTTTCGGGTCGTGCAGAATCGCCTGCGCCAAACCCACACGCTGCAACATTCCCTTTGAATACTTGCGCAGCTGAATCTTTTGCGCCGTCTCTAGGCCAACTTTCTTCAGCATGCGCGCCACGCGCTCAATGCGGTCCGCCGCCGTCAAATCGTGAAACTGTGCGAAATAATCCAGCACTTCCGCGGCCGTCAGATAATCGTAGAAATAGGGCTGCTCGGGCAGATACCCGATGTCGCGATGCATCTCGATGTCCGTAATCGGTCTTCCCAGAATCCGCGCCGTGCCCGCATCCGGAAAAATCAACCCGACAAGCAGCTTTATGGTCGTCGATTTCCCCGCGCCATTTGGCCCGAGAAAACCAAACACTTCGCCGCTCTCGACCTGCATGGTCAAGCCTTCCAACGACCTCTTTTTCTTAAGGTGCAGGAACCCGAACGGATAGTCCTTGGTCAGATTTTCAATTTCAATCGCTGCGCCTGGCATGCTCTCATTCTTCGTAAGACGGGCTTAACCGTCAATCAATCACACCCAACCATGTGCGCGGAGAGAAACTAGAGAGTGCGTGACAGGAAGGAAATTAGTTGCGATCAGGGGCCGCTTCGTGCATTGCAGCTACGAGTCGCTTCGCGTACCGCCGATTTGCACCAGCTCGGGCTGCGGCGACGGAGGGGCCATGGGCTTTGGCTTCAGGGTCTGCGGCCCGCGCCAGTTATCAATAATCCCCACCTGTTGGACACAAGACACCGTGCACATCGGCGCGCAATGCTTAGCCGTGTAGTACTCGCGATGGCGCATCTCATCCGTATACTGTGCTAGCGGAATCCCTGGGTACCCGCGCTGTTGCGAGCACCAGTGAACCAGCCCGTCCTCGCATATGTACAGATAGCGCGCTCCCGAACGGCAACGCCAGTCGTGCTCTTTGCCCCGCGCTACGCTGTGCTGAAAATCGTTAAATCGCGAAAACGACCGCTTCCCCAAGGTCATAATTTCTTCAAAAATCTCCAACTCGCGCGGGCCCAGCGGCTTCAGCTGCCCATTCCCGTCGTGAATAATCCCCACCGTGCTCGTAAATCCCAGCTCCACGGCACGATGCGCAATCTTCAACGCGTCTTCCGGATCCTTCACGCCGCTCCCAAGCACTGAATTGATGTTCACCTGAAAAACGGCCAACTCCGCCAGCCATTCCAGCCGGATGTCCAGCGTCTTCAAGCTCTTCTTTGACACTTCGTCCGGCACTACATTATCAATGCTGATCTGCAAGTGCTCCAAGCCCGCCTCGTTCAGAGTGCCGATCCGCTCCTTGCTCAGCAAAAACCCATTCGTAATCATCCCCGCAATCATCCCGCGCTTCCGGATGTGCCGGATTACCCCTTCCAATTCCGGATGCATCAGCGGCTCGCCCCCGCTAATCGTAATGATCGACGTCCCAAAACCCGCCAAAATATCCAGACGCTTCTTCATCTCCTCGAGCGGCACCGGCTTCGACACGTTGTCGTACTCATTGCAATACCCGCAGTCCAAATTACATCGCCGCATCGGAATGATATGCACCAAAACCGGATGTTTCGTGGACGCCAGCGCCTTGGCGATCATTTTCAGTTCGCGCACACGTGTCCGCCGAAACCGCCGCCGCCGTTCGCGCAGCACTTCCGCGCCTGCCTTTACAGTTTTTGTCTCTTCTGGCATGAATTCCGCAAATTCCCCAAGGCTTCAATTATACACAACGCCGCACCACTCACTCTTCCCTGCGTCCTGGCTGACACCGGCCTTGTTTCCAATCGCCCAACTCGGAGCCCACAGCTCACCTCTTCACTCCACTCTCGACCGCAACGGGTCAACCGCCGCCGATTTAACTCGGGCGAGCCACAAAGCGTGTTACAGTCCTAACATGACGCTCAACCCCAAAAAGCTTGTTACATCGCCCATTCTTTGGTCACTCGTGTGGGCTGTTGGCATCCTGGCTGCGGCTTTCCTATTCAAGCGCAATCCAGCCAACTATTGGATTGAGTCCGCCCTCGTTGTAGGCGCACTCACGACCGTCGTGCTCAAGGCCCAGCGCCCGGTCTGTTCCGCAAGATAGATTTCATCACCGGATTCCGCCGCTACAACGTCCTCCAGAATCCGCCCCGGGTCCATCCGTGTCCGGATGCGTGTCCGGATGCGTTGACTTGAAACGCAGCGCAATTCTAAGATTGGGCTCACATGCCGGATTCCACGCACTTCATCGGTCGCACCATTGAACATTTTCATATCGTCGAAAAACTCGGCGGCGGAGGCATGGGCGTCGTTTATAAAGCCGAAGACACCAAGCTGCACCGTTTCGTTGCCCTGAAGTTCCTTCCTGACGGCATAGTACAGGACGAGCAAGCACTTCAGCGTTTCCAGCGCGAAGCCCAGGCCGCCTCCGCTCTGAATCATCCCAATATCTGCACCATCCATGAAGTCGGCGAAGTGGATGGCCACCCATTCATCGTCATGGAGTGCCTCGAAGGCCACACTCTCAAGCACGCCATAGGCGACAAGCCTCTTCCGCTCGAGGAGACGCTGAGTCTCGGCATGCAAATCGCCGACGCGCTCGACGCCGCGCATGCCAAAGGCATCATCCATCGCGACATTAAGCCTGCCAACATTTTCGTCACTGCCCGCGGCCAAGCCAAAGTCCTGGATTTCGGCTTGGCTAAAACCGCTTCTCACACCCCCACCGGAGCCACCGCAACTGCGTCTGACGATTCTGCCACGCTAAAAAACGAACATCTCACCAGCCCTGGCACCATCCTCGGCACGATTGCCTACATGTCTCCCGAACAAGCCCGCAGCCGCGAACTCGATCCTCGCAGCGACCTCTTCAGCTTCGGCGTTGTGCTCTACGAAATGTCCACCGGCCGCCCCGCTTTCGGCGGCAACAGCTCCGCAGAAATCTTCGACGCCATTCTCAATCACGCACCCGTAGCTCCTGTCCGTCTCAACACTGAGATCCCCGCCGACCTCGAACGTATTCTCAACAAAGCCCTCGAAAAAGATCTCGCCCTTCGTTATCAGCATGCTTCGGACATTCGCAGTGACCTTCAGCGACTCAAGCGCGACAGCGATTCCGGCCGCGCCTCTGCGATGGCTGCGTCCGAATCCGCGCGCAACCTCTCAGCAGTTTCCGTCGCCTCCGCTGCGCAAGTTCCCCTGGGACGCGCGAAGTTCAGCCGCTCACTGCTCTTGGGCGCCGCGCTCCTTTTCATTGCTCTCGCCATCGGCACCGCGCTCTTTCGTTCGCACGCACCCACCCCAAAACTCACCGATCGGGACATCGTCGTCCTCACCGATTTCACCAACGCGACCGGCGATCCCGTTTTCGACGATACTCTCAAACAAGCTCTCTCTGTCGCGCTTCGCCAATCTCCATTTCTCAACGTGCTTTCCGACGCGAAAGTCAGTTCCACGCTCAAACTGATGAAGCAGCCACCAAACACTCCTCTGACGCCCGTTCTTGCCCGTGAAGTCTGCGCGCGCACCAACAGCAAAGGGTACATCGCGGGCTCCATCGCAAGTCTGGGCAGCGAATTTGTGGTCGGGCTGAAAGCGGTCAATTGCACCGATGGTGAAGTCATTGCCCAGAACCAAGCTACCGCTGCGAGTAAGGAAAAGGTTTTGGACGTTCTCGGCGTCGCCGCCGCAAAACTTCGCGGCGATTTGGGTGAATCTCTCGCTACAGTTCAGAAATACGACGTGCCCCTCATTGGCGCGACGACGGCTTCCTTCGAGGCTCTGCGCGAAATGAGCCTGGGCGCTCGCGCCGAGTATCAGGAGGGCACGTACGCGGCGCTGCGCCACTACCAGCGCGCGGTGGAAATCGATCCGAACTTCGCGGAGGCACACGCCGTCATCGGAGTGATGTACAGCAACCTGGGCCAAACGGCGCGCGCCACTGAATCTCTCTCTCGAGCGTTTGCTCTCCGCGAACACACCAGCCAGCGCGAAAAGACTCACATCGAATCGCTTTATTACTTTCTGGGCATCGGGGATCTGCCGAAGGCCGAACGCGCTTTTCAGGAACAGATCGAAGCTTATCCCAAAGCAAATTCCTCCTACTCAAACGTGAGCATGATTGAAGAAACTCTTGGGCACTATGAAGGTGCGCTCAAGTATCAGCAACAGGAACTGCTCATCAATCCTGGCGACCCAACTGGCATTGCCAACGAGGGACAAAACCTGATGAGCTTGAACCGCCCCGCCGAGGCTCGAAAATTGCTTGAGCAAGGCTTGGTGCTGAAGCCCAACGCGGATGGATTGCATTTAGCCTTGTACATGGTGGACTTTGCGGAGCGCAACACGGCCGATATGGCCAAGCAGTCGGCATGGTTTGATGACAAGCCGGATCTTCAGCACGAGCTGTTTGGCGCTGAGGCTGACACGGAAGCTTATTACGGGCATCAAGCGAAGGCCCGCAAGTTCACCCGTCACGCCGCAGACTCCGCCTCTCACGCAGACAACAAAGAAGCCGCAGGAACCTGGCTGGCGCTTGGCGCTTACCGCGAAGCGCTGTTCGGTAATTTCGCCGAAGCTCGCAAACAAGCCGCCGAAGCCATCGCTCTTTCACCCGGCAGCCAATCGGTCGGGTTTCTGGCCGCGATTGCCGAAGCGCAGGCGGGCGACATGACGCATGCGCTGGCGTTAGCACAAGATCTCAATAAGCAGTATCCGCAAGCCACCGTTGTTCAATCTTACGCGGTTCCGACGGTTCGAGCCGCCGCCGCACTCGCTAAAAAGGATCCCGCCGCCGCTCAATCGGAACTGCAGGCCACGGAACAGACCGATCTTGGCGGCATACTCTACTTGCCGGCCAACATTTGCCTTTTCCCGATTGAGGTTCGCGCCGAAGCTTATCTCGCCTCACGCCAGGGGGTAGCCGCAGCCGCAGAGTTTCAAAGAATCCTCGATCATCCCGGCCTGGTCCTCAATTGCCCCATGGGTGCCCTTGCTCACGTCGGCTTGGCTCGCGCCTACGTTCTGCAGGCCGCAGCCCCAGACGCATCCGCCGACGCGCAACGAGGTTTCCGCACCAAAGCCCTAGACGAATACCAGCAATTCCTCACTCTCTGGCAAGACGCCGACTCCGACATCCCCGTCCTTCAACAAGCCAAATCCGAATTCGCCAAACTCCACTGACGCCAGCGAAGCGGCTCCCGTCCAAAGGCTCTCTCGCCCCTCCTCAACTCAAGCCGTCATTTGCAGCGCAAGGTTCTCCGCGAATCTCTGCGCTCCTCTGGGTTATCTTTTCTCCGGTTCCGTTTAATTTCTAGCTACCGCGTCGCTTCGTAGGTAGTATTCCGCTTTTACTGCTGCGGCATTCTGCTCCATCTCTGCTGAACCGCTCGGAGGCATTTTCAATGTCGAGAAAGATCATTTTCCCAGCATTGTTGGTAGTCTTTGCGTCGTTCCTTGCTTGGAGCAATCCAAATCAATCCGGGCCCCAAGACTCCTCCACATTCGATCCCGACGGCACCGCCCACATCACCCGCACTATCCCCATGCCCACCACGATCAGTCCCGAAACTCAAAAATGGCTAGCCTCGCTCGTGCAATCGACTCCCGGCCCCGAGGACCTAGCCACGCGCCGCAAACGCACCGACGAATGGCGCGTCCGCCAGGCCGCCGAAGCGAAACGCCTCTTCCCCGTCAACATCGAGTCCACGACAACCGCCGGCGTTCCCACCGACATCATCACGCCCCTTGAAACGCCCGCCGCCAACCGCGACTTGGTCCTGATCAATCTCCATGGCGGCGGCTTCAATTCCGACTCCGGCTCGCTCATCGAAGGCGACCCCATCTGCAACCTGACCAAAATCAAAATCGTCTCGGTCTACTACCGTCTCGCTCCCGAAAATCCCTTCCCCGCCCCTGTCGACGACGTAGTTGCCGTTTACAAGGAACTACTCAAGACCTATAAACCACATAACATAAGCATATTCGGCACGTCCGCAGGCGCCATCCTCACCGCCGAAGTCGCCGTCCGCCTCAAGCAGCTCAATCTCCCGCTTCCCGCCGCTCTAGGTCTCTTCTCCGTCCTCGCCGACTTCTCCCGCACGCCCGACTCTCACCAGCTCTTCACTCTCAACGGTTTCCCCGGCAGCCTAAAACCCCAAGACCCCAGTGCTCCGACCGGCGAAGAGTACGCGCGCAGCACCGAGCGCAAAAATCCGGTTCTGTCCCCCATCTTCGCCGACCTGAAAGGCATGCCTCCGAGCCTCCTCGTCACCAGCACGCGCGACCTGCTCCTCAGCGACACCGCCCTTTTCCATCGCGCTCTGCTACGCGCCGGCGACAATTCCCAGCTCGTCGTCTTCGAAGCCCTGCCCCATGCCTTCTGGTATCACTTCCAGCTCCCCGAAACGCAGGAAGCCCTCCAAATCATGTCGAACTTTTTCAGCCAAAAAGTGGGCCGCGAGTGAGCGCGCTCCGCAGAGATCGCCTTCTCGGAAGCCTCAAGAAGCTTTAGGAATAATTGGACTTCCCACACCTATGGCCCAGGTGCGGTCGGCATCTGCTAACCGGAGGAATTCGTGCGAGAAATGCGGGTTAACTGCCCATTAGGAACAGGGGCTTGGCTTCGAAGCTGGAGAATTGCGGGCGGAGACGCTCGGTGTTGTAGTGTTCCTTGATGTCCACAACTTTTTTGGTCGACGTGATCGTTTCAATGGGAATGTTGCCGTAGCTCCCGTTATGCAGGACGACGAGACGGCCGTGGATGTCCTTCAATAGCAATTCGAGAGCGATGTTGCCGTAAGCCATCGGAACGATCGAGTCCACCACATCGGGATCGCCGCAGCGGGCGAGGTAGCCGAGTTTTTGGTTGACGACTTCAATGGTCTTGCCCTTATTAAATTTCTTCGAGAGTTCCTTTACTTTGTCCGAGACGATATCTCCGATGCCGCCTAGTTTTTTGTGGCCATAGGCATCGGCGACTTCGCCTTCGAAAATCATTTCGCCGCCTTCGAACATCGCACCTTCGGAAACGAGAACCGTCGAATAGCGGCTGGGATTCTTGTTGCGATCGTGAACGAGAAGCTCGGTCAGGCGCTCGATATTGAATTTGTATTCGGGAATGACGCAACGATTGGCGGCGCCGGCCATGGTAGGAAGCATCGCTGTGTAACCGGCGTAGCGGCCGAAGACTTCGATGACCATGAAGCGCTCGTGAGAGCCAGCGGAAGTGCGGAGGTCGTTGACAAGCTGCAGAGTGCGTGTAACGCAGGTGCTGAAGCCGATACAGTAATCCGTGCCGGGGACGTCATTGTCCATCGTCTTGGGAATGGCAATGACCTTGAAACCTTCTTTGTGCAGTCGGACACCATAACTCAGCGTGTCGTCGCCGCCGATAGGAATGAGCGTGTCAATGCCCAGCCATGCGAGATTCTTGAGGACTTCGGGAGTGAGATCGTTTTTCTCCGCGGTGAAATTGTCTTTCAAATGTGCCGGCACATTCGATTTACTAACCCGGCCGGGATTCGTTCGCGAGGAGTGAAGAAAAGTGCCGCCAGTGCGTGCGGCACGCTCAACGACTTCCTCTGTGAGAACCAGAAAATTATCAGAATTGTCGTAGTCCTTTTCCCGAACCATATCGACGAGACCGGCCCAACCATGGCGGAAGCCGATCACTTGATAGCCTTCATGAAGCGCGCGGATAGTGACGCCGCGGATTGCGGGATTGAGACCGGGGACGTCGCCGCCGCCAGTGAGAATGCCGATGACGCCTTTTTTGGTATTGATGTTTGCCATGATGCAGAGCCCTTTCCGGGGGGATGATGAGCCCACAATTATCCATGAGGCGGGGAGGATTAGGAAGAGCAGATCCTCGGTGAACGATCAGTCCTAGTTAAACTGGAACTCCATTGGGCCGCAGGGCGCTATGATAATTGCCGTATCCTCGTTCCGAAGAAAAATAACTCTGCGTTCGCCTAAAATCTGTTCCTCTCGGCAGTAGGTCCAATGGTGAGCTTCAAGTTGGTCACAATAAAAACTCACAACGGATGCCGCCCTCAAGTAATACTTAGAAAAGTATCAGTACTTGTTTGGAGCGAGAACTCACTTTCTAAGGTGCCTTCCGGTTAGGCCTCGATGCGTGTGCCGAGGATGCCGAGGAACTTGGCGAGCCAGGAATGCAGCGCAGGCCAGGCCGGGCCAGTGACGAGGTTGCCGTCGACGAGCGCTTCAGTCATGGGAAGACTGACATACGTGCCGCCGCCGAGCGTAACGTCCGGGCCGGTGGCCGGATAGGCGCTGCACTTTTTTCCTTGGAGAACTCCCGCAACCGCCAGAACCTGCGGGGCGTGGCAGATAGCCGCGAGCGGTTTATTGGTTTTTGAAAAGTGATGAACGATCTCGATAACCCGTGGGTTGAGGCGAAGGTATTCGACCGCGCGGCCGCCGGGGATCATGAGTGCGTCGTAATCTTCAGGCTTGACCTGATCGAAAGTGGCATTCAACGCGAAATTGTGGCCGCGCTTCTCCGTGTAAGTCTGTTCGCCCTCGAAATCGTGGATGCAGGTCGCCACGAACTCGCCAGCTTTTTTGCCCGGGCACACCGCGTGAACGGTGTGACCAACCATCTGCAGCGCCTCGAACGGCACCATCACTTCGTAGTCTTCCACGTAATCGCCAATCAGCATGAGAATGGATTTCTTGGACATGATGCCTCCGCTGGGGGATTGTAACCGAGGAAGGAGATTGCTCAAAACGAACGAGGAAGCACACTGTAGAAGGGAGCACGAAGGCTGATGGGAGGCTTGGGGATTCTTCTCTGAGAAGGTACGCCGAAGAGCTGAGCGTCTCAATTCGATACAGATGTCGCTAAATCGATTGAGCTTGAGATGGACATGCTCCTCTAGGCGGGGGCAATTGCGACGGTCTCATTTCGCGACCCTTGCTAATTACCTGATTTCAATAAATTTACTGGATCCCTTCCTCCCGGGCGACCGGCTTGGGTGTCTGGCTCTTAACATGCAAATATAAGCCGGGCGTAAATTCCGCCGGAGTTTCCGGCTTCAAGGACAGAATGGTGAAAAGAGCTAAGGGGATACTCGCGCTGTGTCTGCTCGCAGTAGTTGCCGCAGCAAGCTTGGGGACAGTTTCTCTTCGAGCTCAAGACGCAGAGATCGCAGGATCGAAGCGCAAGGTCAAATCGCTGGGAAAACCTCAGTACCCAGATCTCGCCAGAAAGCTAAACCTTGCTGGCGTCGTCAAAGTGGAGGTAACCATCGGCACCGATGGCAAGGTGAAGAGAACGCACGTTGTCGGCGGGCATCCTGTACTCGCCACGGAAGCAGAAAGAGCAGCGATGCAAAGTGAATTCGAGCCTGGTCCGAAGGAAACGACAGAGGTGATCGAGTTCAAATTCGGCCCGCAGTAAACTCCGGGATTTTTTTGAAAAAATGGCGGCTGTCTTTGCTAAAGACGGCCGCCTTTTTCATTTCTAAGAGGGATTAATGAGCGTGAGCGGAAGAAGAGGCAACCGGCTCCGCGGAATCTTGAATGGTGAGCATGTCGGTGCGCACTTTGTCCCACTCTAGCAGGTTCAAACCGTAGGAAGTGAACAAGCGGCGGATGTGCGCGGAGTCCCAGTTCAGAACCTTTTCGAGAACAGGGACTAGAACGCTCATGGCGTTGTCGCTTAGCACGGTGCGTTTCGCGACGCGCGTGATGAACTTGGCTTCGGAGACGGCGATCGTCAGTCCGTCGTGCTGATTGACGTGCATCATCACGGGAATGTCGGAGCTGCCGTCGCCCATGTAGATGATGTGATCGTGGCTGATGCTGAGCTCGGCGCGGCGCTCTTCAAGAACGGTGATTTTGCCCCAACCAGCGGAAGCGCGGATGATGGAATCGACTTCTCCCGTGGACTCGTTGTAGCGGAAGCGCGTGCCGAAAATATTTTGCGGCGGGACGATTCCTTCCAGTGCGGACTGGATAATTTCCTGAGGAGCCGCGGAGATCACGTTGAAATGAAACTTGTAGCCTTCGGCCAGATTAGCCAACGCGCGCGCAAATAAAGCGACGTTGTGCTTCAGGCGGATGCGCTTGCCAGTTTCAACCAGATGATCGCGGCGAACGCGCCGGAAGTCCGGGTCGTGCAAAATCAAATAGCTGAGTTCGGCGCCCTGTTGGACGAGGTTCATCTCCGCAAGGCCCTTGACCTTGTCGTGGAAACCGTGAAAGCCGATGAGTTCGGAGAGAGCGACTCCCGAGTCGTTGAAGCTCAATGTCTGGTCAAAATCGCTCGCCAGTAAATAGTGCTTAACCATGTTCTAGTACTCCTTCTTGCTCACTTGTATGCTCGCCTTTGGCGAATTGGGCCCGCCCTGAGTGCGGTGCCAGTACCCCCCTGCACTTACAACGATAGCCTTGTTCACCGGGGCCGCCCCACGAATTATTTTGATGGGTGCTATGCGTTAAAAACGTGAACGAACCATTATACCTTGATTGGATGTGCCCAAAGGTTAAAAGATACAAAGGAAAGGAGATGGGTGCCTTTTCGAGCGCAGAAATGGGGCAAAAGGCGTGTCTAGAAGGAGATACCGACAGCGAAGGAAAAGTGAAAAAAGTGCTCCGTAACATCAGGTCCGCGGGGCTAAAGTCCGAGGGCCTTCATCTTGGGTTCCTCGTAGATGTCGTCCTCGCCGGGGTAGCGGAGGCGGTCTTTAAAGCGGCCGGTTTCGGCCGCAAGAGCCCAGACCAAGCTCTCTCCTGCGGGGAGGGTTTTGGGGGCGCTGTGGAACACTTCGTCCTGGAAGGCGAGGGAGGCATCGATCCATTGCCAGCCAGCGGTTTCAAAAGCCGCCATCACGTCGGGAAGGACGAGGGCGTTGAGAGTGTTGTAGTGAATGAGCAGTGTATGGCGGATGTCGCGGCCGAGGACGTCGATGGCGAGCTGGCGATAGAAGGAGGCGCGATCGAGGAGATGCGCAATCAGATAATCGCGATAGGGCTTTATGTTGAACTTGGGTTCTTTGATCAAGCGATCGGCCATGCGTTCGTTGACATACCAGTCGGAGGCATCGATGGTGACGTGGCCGACGCGATAGCCGCTTTCCTTGAGAAGAGTACGGAAACGGTCGCGCTTGTCAGCGGTGTCGCCTTCTTTGAGGAACGGGTAGCGGAAGAGAAGAGTCTTGTTGTGGTAGGGGGCGATGATTTTTTCATTTTTCAGGAAGTCGACGGCAAAGTCGGCGTAAGGAGTGGGGCCACAATAGTTGAGGTGGGAATAGGAATGATTGCAAATTTGGTGGCCCGCTTGGTCCCAGGCAGAGAGGAGTTTCGAGCCGTCAGATTCGTCGACGCGCATGCCGCAGACGAAGAGAGCTGCTTTGATGTTGCGGCTGTCGAGAGCTTTTAGGATGCGGGAGTTGGCGTCAGGCCAGCGGAGGTTGGATTCGAGTTTCAGACGAGGGTCGTCCATGGTGATGGCGAGCTGGGGACGCGGGGCGTTGGAGTTGCGCGACGGA
>DATMKS010000070.1:0-20011 GCA_035571045.1 Verrucomicrobiia bacterium | reverse complement strand
GAGGGCGGTAGCGGCCTTGGTGCCGGGGCGGGGGGAATAGGAGAAGACGTGGAGGTAGGTGAAGGGGTGGCGCTCGATGAAGTCGAGGGTCGAGGCGTGGTCGGACTCGGTTTCGCCGGGGAAGCCGGCGATGACGTCGGCACCGAGGGCGGCGTTGGGGAGGCGGTCGTGCATGAGTTGCACGCGGCGGGCGTAATGTTCGGAGCGGTACCAGCGGTGCATGGCGGCCAAGATGGGGTCAGAGGCGGATTGGAGGGGCATGTGGAAATGGTGGGCGATGCGGTCGGTTTTGGCAAAGAGGTCGATTAAGTCTTGGGTGACGTCTTGAGGCTCGATGGAGCTGATGCGGAGACGCTCGATCGAGGTTTCGTCTAGGATGCGGCGCAGGAGATCGATGAATTCGACGCGCGGGGTTAGATCGCGGCCGTAGGTACCTAGGTTGATGCCGCTTAGGACGATTTCGCGGGCGGGGGAAGGGGAGGAGAAGACAGACAGTGTCTGCCCCACTAGCGATTGGATTTCGCGGATGACTTGGTCGGGGGGCAGGCTGCGGGATTTGCCGCGGACGTGGGGGATGACGCAGAAGGAGCAGCGGTTGTTGCAACCGTCTTGGATTTTTAGGATGGGGCGGGTGTGGTGGGATTCGCCGCCTTGGATGGGGGCGGAGAGGAATTCGGGGTGCGCGAAGATGTCGCCGGTTAGGATTTGGGCGGGTGCGGAAAGCGCGCCGAGAGGAGAAGCATTGGCGAGTTGGGGCGCAGAGGCCGGGGCTAGCCCCGCCCCTAGAGAGTGGAAGTGGGCGTCGGGAAAGGGCGGAGGAAAAAGCGGATTCCTCGCTTCGGTCGGCGTGACAGTTTGGTGGTCAGTGGCGTGAGTGGAAGCGGTGGCGGCAATTTGAGTTACAAGATTGGGGATTTGCGGTTTGTGGGAATTGCCTACGACCCAGGTGACGCCGGGTAACGAGGCTAGTTCTTCGGGGGCGCGCTGGGCGTAGCAGCCGGTGACGATCAGGCGAGCGTAAGGATTTTGGGCGTGGATTTTGCGGATAGAGTCGCGGGCTTGGGCATCAGCGGCGGCGGTGACCGTGCAGGTGTTGAGGACGACGATGGAGGCGGATGCGGGGTCGGGGGTTTGCGTGCAGCCGCGGTCGAGGAGCTGGCGTTCCAGGGCGGCACCGTCGGCCTGGGTGGCGCGGCAGCCGAATTGTTGGATGTAGAAGGTGGTCATTGCTTCGCGAGACGGCATCAGAAAACCATTTTACACAGGGTTCACGGAGTACACGGTGGGCACAGAGAACAGGAAAGGAAACAGACCTGGCGCGGCAATGCGCTCCGTGGACAGAAACAGGATAACTGGATCGAGGGACTACGGGAAGAGCGGGCCGGGTGGAGACTTCGAACGATAGCTTATAGATTGACTCTTGCCGTAATCCCTGGCAGGGCGGCTTTACTCGGTGAGTGGGGGGCCGTTACAATCTGTTGCTGAAAATGTGTGCTCTGCGGCGACACCCCTCTGCGCTGGACAACCCCAAGATTTCGGTGGTGATTCCCGTATACAACGAAAAGGCGACGATTGAGGAGATTTTGCGGCGCGTTTCGGAGACGGGGCTGCGCAAGGAAATCGTGATTGTAGATGACTGCTCGACGGATGGGACCCGGCAGTACTTGGAAAGCATGGTGCAGGCGCAGAGGAAAGGCGAGACTTGGGCGGCGGCGCATGACGGCGGCGATCCCGTAGATGTGCGGGAGCTGCGGGTCTTTTTTCAGGAGCAGAACCAGGGTAAGGGAGCGGCTTTGCGTCGGGGATTCGCGGAAGCTAGCGGCGACATTGTTTTGGTGCAGGATGCGGATTTGGAGTATGACCCGAAGGATTATCCGACATTGCTGGGACCGATTATCGATGGGCGGGCGGACGTAGTGTTTGGATCGAGATTTCTTGGCGGGCCGCAGAGGGTGCATTACTTTTGGCACTATGTGGCGAACAAAATGCTGACCTTGCTTTCGGATGTGATGACCAATTTGAAGCTGACGGATATGGAGACTTGCTACAAAGTGTTTCGCAAAGAGGTCTTGCAGGGAATCAGGCTAAAGTCGAACAGGTTCGGATTTGAGCCAGAGATTACGGCGAAGATTTCGAAGGGTAAGTGGCGGATTTACGAAGTGCCGATCAGTTATGCGGGGCGAACCTATGAGGAGGGCAAGAAGATTACGTGGAAAGACGGCGTGAAGGCGTTGTGGTGTATCTTTTGGTTTAAGATTGCGGATTGATGGGAAGTGAGTGGCGGCTGGTGAATAGTGAGTAGCGCCTTTGCCGAAACAAGATCAGGGCAGGGTCGGACGCCGAAAGACAATCTAAACAAATTACTCCCGGGCTCGCCGATTTTAGTCTTCGAGCTGCGGACTAGTGTGAGGCGGCTTCAGCGTAGCCGCGGGGATGTTTTTGTTTCCACGACCATGCAGAGGTGATGATCTCTTCGAGAGAGGAGTGTTGGGCTTCCCAGCCGAGGGACTGGCGGAGTTTTTCCTTGCTGGCGACTAAAACGGCGGGATCGCCGGGGCGGCGGGGAGATAATTTGCGCGCGATTTTGCGGCCGGTGAGTTTTTCGGCGGCGGCGAGGACTTCGAGGATGGAAAAGCCGCGGCTATTGCCGACGTTAAAGGCTTCGCCGGATATGGTTTCGATGGCTTCGAGGGCGCGGAGATGGGAATCGGCGATGTCGAGGACGTGGATATAATCGCGGACGCAGGTGCCATCCGGTGTGGGGTAGTCCGAACCGAAAACCTCCACGTGCTGGATAACGCCTTGAGCGGCATCGAGAACTTTGGGGATGAGGTGGGTTTCCACGCGGTGGGCTTCGCCGCGCTCGGAGGAGGCGCCGGCGGCGTTGAAATAGCGGAGGGTGGCGTAGTGGAGGCCGGTGTAGACGCGGTAGTCGGAGAGGATTTCTTCGAAGCGGAGTTTGGATTTGCCGTAGGGATTGATGGGATTTTTGGAATGATCTTCGGGGATAGGGACAGTGTGGGGTTCGCCGTAGGTAGCGGCGGTCGAAGAGAAGATGAATTTTTTCACGCCGTGGCGAGTTACGGCGTCGAGGAGATTGACGCCGGCGGCGATGTTGGCGGCGTAGAAGGTGCTGGGCTCGCGGACGGACTTGGCGACGAGAGCTTCTCCGGCGAAATGCATGACGGCGTCAATTTTGTGGTTAGAGAAGACTTCCTCGATCTGCGTGCGCACGCCGAGATCGGCCCGGCAAAAAATCGCTTTGGGAGGGACGGCTGCGGCGTGCCCCTCCTGAAGATTATCGAGGGCGATGACCTGGTAGCCGCGGGCGAGTAGAACCTCCGCGCAGATACTGCCGATGTAGCCTGCTGCTCCGGTAACAAGGACATTCAAGGAAGTGACCTCTCCGATTCGGACATGGAATGTATTATGCGTTGGCTCAAATATTAAAACTATCAGGATGGAGGCGCATTGTCAGCGGAGAATTGCCGAGAATTAAGGGAAAGTGACAGTTGCCAGGCCGCGAAAGAGATCAGGGAGCTGACATGCGGCGCTGGAAGGTGAGGAGGATCAAGTCGGCGCGGCGGCGAACGCCGAATTTGCTGAGCAAATTCGAGACGTGAAATTTTACGGTGCGCTCGGCGATATTGAGCTTGCTGGCGATTTCTTTGTTGGAAAGATTTTCGAGCAGCGAGTCCAAGACTTCTTGCTCGCGGCGGCTGAGATTGGTGACGGAATCGGTTTTGAGGCGGCGGCCTTGATTGGTGAGGATAGAATCGACGAACCCGGACAAGACAGAGCGCGGTACCCAGAAGCCTCCGCTGGCAACCAGCGGCAAGGCACGAACCAACTGATCGCGGGCTTCGGTGTAAGTGAGAAGACCTTTCACGCCGAGGCGCAGCAACTGATAGCTGTTGGCGTCGCTATGCTGTTCGCCGACGACGATGAGGCGCGCTTCGGGATGGCGCTCCATAAGATTTGCTAGAAGCGCGCCAGTGGCAGGACGCGCGGCATGGCCATCGATAACGTAGACCTGCGCGACAGGCGGTTCGAGATTGCGCATGTCCGGCGCGAGCGTGGATTCGAGTTGCTTGACGACCACCTTGAATTGCGCCTTGGACAACACGCGCTCGAACTCGCTCAGCACCAAGGGGTGCGGCGAGAGGATGCAAACTGACAGTTTTGCGGAAGCTCGCTTGGTAGCCACTATGTGTCAGCGTAGTGAAAACTGTCCTTAGGGGCAAGTCTCTTGGAAGGGTCTGTTCTCGAATTGTTACGTGACAGGTAGGGCGCTTTTTCGATGGGGTCCAAGGGGCGATTTTCGAAGTAAAACCTCGACAATTCGCTCGGCGGCGTGACCATCCCAGAAGGGGGGAATGCGCCCGGGCTTGCCTTTTCCAGCAAGAACGGCTTCGGCGGCGGCGAGGATCCTTCGAGGGTCGGTGCCAATGAGCTGATTTGTGCCTTCAGAAATCGTGATGGGGCGCTCGGTATTTTCGCGCAGGGTAAGGCACGGGACGCCGAGAGCGGTAGTTTCCTCTTGGATGCCCCCGGAATCGGTGAGGACCAGCGTGGACTTGCTGAGCAGGCAGAGAAAATCGAGATAGCCGACCGGAGGGATCAGTTTCAGTTGAGGATGGGTCTTGATGCCGGCCTCGGTGAGGCGTTGCTGCGTGCGTGGATGAACGGGAAAAACTACCGGAATTTGAGCGGCGATGGCATCAATCGCGCCGAGAAGTTCGGCGAGTTTTTCCGTGGAGTCGACATTGGAAGGACGATGCAAGGTAAGGACGCCGAAGCGTTGCCAATCGGCGCCGTTTTTCAATGCCAGTTCTTCGCCGATGAGGGATTTCTGGGCGATGGGTAAAAAGTGGCGGAGAGAATCGATCATCACGTTGCCGACAAGATAGATGGAGTCGCGAGGACGGCCTTCTTTGAGTAGATGCTGGATGGCGTCTTCTTCGGTTACGAAAAGATAGTCGGCGAGGGCATCGGTGAGGATGCGATTGATTTCTTCGGGCATACCGCGGTCGAAGCTGCGGAGGCCGGCTTCGACGTGGGCGACGGAAATGCCAAGCTTCACAGCGGCGAGCGAAACGGCAATAGTGGAATTGACGTCGCCAACGACAAGAACGAGATCGGGCTGGTGTTCGAGCAGTACGGGCTCGATGCGCTTGAGAACTTCAGCAGTCTGCACGGCGTGCGTGCCCGAACCGACTTCGAGATTGACGAGAGGCGCGGGGATGCCCATCTGACGGAAAAAAATGTCGGAAAGGGCGGCGTCGTAATGCTGACCGGTGTGGATGAGGATGGGTTCAATCTCTGGGTGGCGCTGCATCTCGCGCATGAGAGGCGCGATTTTGGGGAGATTGGGACGTGCGCCTGCTATGTTTATGATTTTCAGTGGCATGGGTATGAACGATTTACGTTCGAATCAACCATAGTACAGCACACCGGGTTGCCTCCTAATGGTTGGATGGATACACCCTTTTCTAAGAACAAACGGACGGAATGGTTTGGTAAACAGAAGCGGCGGCGAGCCTAGTCTGGCCGTCCGACGGAATGGCATTCAAAACTGAACGATTTCATGTGGGAGGGCAAGAGAAGGTTGCAGCCGTCCAGGACCAGAGGGCGAGCCACGGTGTTGCGAATGCTCTGCCAGATCTGATTTGCCGCAGCGTCGCCGCGAAGTCCGATTCGCCATTTTCAAGCTCGGGAACACCGATGCAGAGGAAGAAGACCTCGGCACGCGGAAGGCTTTGTTCGCGTCGGCGGTTCAGGCGGTTCGGGGCGCTGGAATGACCATTCGCGCGAATAAAGCGCTAGTTCGCTGTAAGACGTTCGATTCTGGGAGTAAAGCTGCGTAAAATGGAGGCGTACCCGAAACTCGGCCTTCTCTGCTGGTGTCCCCCGTTTAAGAGGAAGTCCGGTAAGGAGTTGCAGGTTTTCCGCGCATGCGAAACTTGAATGAATCCCTGAAGATTCTGCGAGAGTTGCTCTCGGAACGGATACTTGTGCTCGATGGAGCCATGGGGACGATGCTGCAACAGCGGCATCTGACGGCGGAGGATTTCGGCGGGGCGGCGCTCGAGGGTTGCAACGAGAATTTGGTGCGGACGCGGCCGGATGTGGTACTGGATATCCACCGGAAGTATTTCGAGGCGGGATCGGACATCGTTGAGACGAATAGCTTTGGCGGGGCGACGATCGTTTTGGCGGAGTATGGACTCGCGGCTGATGCGCATTTCTTGAATCGGCGCTCGGCAGAATTGGCCCGGCAGGCGGCGGATGAGTTTACTACGGCAGCGAGGCCGCGGTTTGTTGCGGGGTCGGTGGGGCCGACAACGAAGGCCATTACGGTGACGGGTGGCGTGACCTTCGATGGACTGATCGAGGCTTACTACGCGCAGTCGAAGGGATTGGTCGAAGGCGGCGTGGATTTGCTGCTGGTTGAGACTTGTCAGGATACGCGGAACATCAAGGCGGCATTGCTGGCGGTACAGAAGCTTTCGAAAGAGATCGGCATGCAGGTGCCGTTGATCGTTTCGGTGACGATCGAGCCGATGGGCACGATGCTTGCTGGGCAGACGGTCGAGGCAATGTGGGCGTCGCTGCGGCATGCGAAGCCGTTGGCGTTTGGAATGAATTGTGCCACTGGGCCGGAGTTCATGACGGATCACATCCGGACTCTCAGCCAGCTTTCGAGCGAGTTTGTTTCGTGCTATCCAAACGCGGGGTTGCCAGACGAAGAAGGAAAATATTTGGAGACACCGACTTCGCTGGCGGCGCAGCTCGAGAAGTTTGTGGACCATGGCTGGCTGAATCTTGTAGGGGGGTGCTGCGGAACGACGGAGCAGCACATCCGGGCGATTGCGCAGATGGTCGACGGCAAGAAGCCGCGCGTGCGGCCGGGCGAATCGCACCGGGCCGTGTATTCGGGAATCGAAACGATTGAGGCGGAAGACAGTACGCGGCCACTGCTGGTAGGCGAGCGGACGAATGTGATTGGGTCGAGGCTGTTTAAGAATTTGGTGGCTGAAGAGAAATGGGAAGAGGCGAGCGAGATTGCACGGCGGCAGGTGAAGGGTGGGGCGCATATCGTGGATGTGTGCCTGCAAAGCACGGAGCGGGATGAGAAAAAAGATATTCCCGTGTTTTACGAAAAGTTGATTCGAAAAGTGAAGGCGCCGGTGATGATCGATACAACCGACGCGACGGCCATCGAATTGGCGCTGACGTATTGTCAGGGTAAGTCGATCATCAATTCGATCAACCTCGAGGATGGCGAAGAGAAATTCGAGCGCGTGGTGCCGATGGCGCACGATTTTGGTGCTGCGGTGGTTGTCGGGTGCATCGATGAGGACAAGCTGCAGGCGCAAGCATTTACGCGGGAGCGGAAACTGGCCGTTGCGCAGCGCAGCTACAAACTGCTGACGGAAAAATATGGGTTGGGGCCCGAAGACATCATCTTTGATCCGCTGGTGTTTCCGTGCGCGACAGGCGACGAGAATTATATCGGCGGGGCGGTCGAGACCGTGGAGGGCATCCGGCTGATCAAGCAGGCGTTGCCGGATGTGCGGACGATTTTGGGGATTTCGAACGTCTCGTTTGGATTGCCGGCGGGCGCCCGCGAAGTGGTGAATTCGGTTTTTCTTTACTACTGCACGAAAGCGGGGCTGGACCTGGCAATCGTGAACACGGAGAAGCTGGAACGGTTCGCTTCAATTCCGCAGCACGAACGAAACCTTGCGGAAAATCTATTATTTTCGCATCCACCGAAGGATGTGCCTGCGGAGCATTCGCAAGCGGAACTCTTGAGCAACGTTCCGGCGGATTGGCGCGAGCAAAAGAAAGAGCAGCGAGCGGCAGTGAATCAGTATCACATCGCCGCGATTGCTGAATATTTTCGCACCGCTAAAAAGAAAGAGAAAAAGCTTGCCGCGGATCTTCCGCTGGACGAGCGGCTTGCCAATTACATCATCGAGGGCACGCGCGACGGCTTGATCGCGGATCTGGAACGCAAGCGTGCAGAGGGCGCCTCGCCACTGGAGATTATCAACGGCCCGCTGATGGCCGGAATGGCGGAGGTAGGGCGGCTCTTCAACGCGAATGAGCTGATCGTTGCCGAGGTGCTGCAATCCGCGGAGGCCATGAAGGCTTCGGTGAATCATCTCGAGCAGTTCATGGAGAAGGCGGACACGGCGAAGCGCGGAAAGATCGTGCTGGCGACGGTGAAGGGCGACGTGCACGACATCGGGAAAAACCTCGTCGAAATCATTTTGAAAAATAATGGCTATGACGTGGTGAACCTCGGAATCAAAGTGCCGCCGGAAGAATTGATCAAGGCATATTTGCAGCATCACCCGGATGCGATCGGATTGTCCGGGCTGCTGGTAAAGAGCGCGCAACAGATGGTGATCACGGCGAGCGACCTGCGAGGAGCGGGGATTGAGATTCCGCTGCTGGTGGGTGGCGCGGCGCTCTCCGCACGATTTACTCAGACCAAGATTGCGCCGAGTTATGGCAAAGCGGTGTGTTACGCGAAAGATGCCATGACCGGACTGCGGTTGATGAACCAGCTGATGGACCCGACGACGCGGGAACAGGTTCTGCAGGAACATGCAGCGTCGGGAAACGGGGTTGCCGTTGCGACGGCGGTGGCTGTATCTGAAGTACCGCGGGTTGCGCGCTCGCCAAAGGTACGGACAGACTTGCCGATTCCTAAGGTGGCCTATCTCGATAGAAAAGTGCGGCTAGTGCCGGATTTGAATGAGGTGTGGAGTTACATCAATCCGTTCATGTTGTATGGACGGCACATGGGATTTCGCGGAGATTTTGAGAAACGGTTTGCGGAACGAGAGACCAAAGCGGTCGAGCTGTTTGAGAGCATGGAGGAAGTGAAGCACGAAGCGGCAGAATTTCTGAAACCGCGCGCGGTGTGGCAATTTTTTGAAGCGCAGTCGGATGGCGAGGCGATGCATCTCTTCGCACCGGGAGCAGCGGAGCCGCTCCATACATTTCGTTTTCCACGGCAGCGTTTGAGAGACTTTCTTTGCCTGAGCGATTACGTGCTGCCGCCACAGAGTGGGTTACGGGATCACATAGCGCTTTTTGTTGTGACCGCGGGCGAGGGCGTGCGTGAACGGTCGGAAAGAGCGAAGAACGAGGGTTACTACTTCAAGTCGCACGGGATGCAGGCGCTGGCGATTGAATCCGCGGAAGCATGCGCGGAGTGGCTGCACCGCCGCATTCGCGAGGATTGGGGCTTCCCGGACCCACCGGAGATGACGATGGCGCAACGCTTTACGTCGCGATACCGCGGGAAACGGTACAGCTTTGGCTACCCGGCGTGCCCGAATCTGGACGACCAGGCTGGGATCTGGAAACTTCTGCGGCCGGAAGAGATAGGCGTGCAATTGACCGATGGCTTCATGATGGATCCGGAGGCTAGCGTAAGTGCGCTCGTGTTCCAGCACCCGGATTGCACGTATTTTTCGATCGGTGACACTGCCGACAACTGAGCGCAAGGACCTGGGGTCGCGGAGAGCGATTGCAATACTAGACCCTTTGAAGGTAGAAGGAAGAAAGTGCATGCATTCGGTAATTCCAAAAGTGACGAGACCCCCAAGCCAGCGTTCCTCCGCCACCGGAGCTAGCCATGACCGCAAAGACCGGGGCCGCCACGCGTCCAGTAAGATGAGTTTCATCTCTCTAGCGCTCCGGTCTGGGCGGAGCGGAACGCCCGGCGTGTGCCGGACCTGGGAAATACGATGTGCCAAAAATCAACGTCGGGGATTGTAAACGTGATGCCAACGAAGTGGCGGTCACTCTTTTCTCGTAGCGAAGTAACATGACAGTCCACGGTCTCGGAAGTCATGTCATTGATCAGCCGGACGCTCTGGCCGGGAATCAACGGTGTGTCCAGAACCAAAAGAGCACCGTGGGCGCTTACCACGCAGGCGGAGCCCTTCAGGTCGATCATTTCGCCCTCGGAGAAACTGCATCGGATCGTCAGAGGAATTAGCAGAGAAAGGCGCACACTGCGCCTCCGTTCGGGATAGCGGGTTCTTTGCATCTGTAGCCTCTGGGAAGGCACCATCGGGACAGACCGACATGTTGGCACGCAAACAAAGGAATAACAAGCGCTCCTATCAATCCGGTATCAGTGGATCTAAATTCAAAGGAATACGATTCGAAAATTCACTGTGGACCGCGGGGGAGGCGTACCCTGAAGTTTTGCTGCTAACGCGCCATTCTCTGGAGCGTTTCCTCAAATTGCTGCGGCGGCTGTTCTGCACGGTAGAAACCCACCGGCCATCCAGTTTCCCGCGTGTCCGGCAAAATTTCGATGACCGCTGCGGGTGGATCGCCGAAGTCCTGTTGTGGAAATCGATTACCAAGGTAGGTAAAGGCTTGACTGCTCGCCAACCGAATAACGTGCAAGGAATCGAGCAGAACCGCTCTTAAACTTCCGATAGGCGAAGCCGGGGAGAAGTAAAACACCTTAACCATAGGTCAAACCCTAGCCGGACCAGTCGCAGGTTGTCTGTACAATACTATACAGTCCTTCGGACAGCATGGAGACGGTGAGTAAGACCCGAAGCGGCGCGCGCAAAATATCCGCGCAAATCCTCCTCTCCCTGTGGTCCACCGTACCCCGACCGGCCCGAGGATTTAGTCCAGTAGAAGTGGTGTGGCATTCCCTTCTACTTTCTCGGTTGCTACTTCTCAGGTTCGGAATCTGAGCCCAGGTGCGCTGTTTGTTGAGACGCGAAGGCCTGGGCCCGTTGGGGCAAAGACACAACTTGAATTTCTAATGCACCGCTGTGATATGATCCGCACCATCAGAGCAGCTCGTCACCCTTCCCAGAGGGACTCTATGAACAGTGATTTTAAACCCGGAGACGTTGTTCGGCACAAATCTGGCGGCAAAGATATCACTATCATTAGATTCGAAGTTGAGAACGTCGCCGGCGTTGCTAAAAAAGTTGCATATTGCGGCCGTTTCGAGGGCCAAAATTTTCACGAGGAAACGATTCCGGTAGAGATGCTGGAGTTCGTGAATCGGTGGTTCGTCGCTGGCGGTTAACATACAAAACAATCAGAATTCTACAGCTAGAAACTGTGTCCGTAGAATGTCATCGGAGCCCCGGCAGCAATCGACCCTCATACCGAGAGTGAAACCTCTAGTTTTGAATCCAAACCCGCCGGCGCGACCCTGTTCACAAACCACTCAAAGTCCGGCTAGCCCCGGTCAAACACCCAAATCGTCCCTCGCGCGACTCGGATCCAGTTCACTTCTTCGAGCTTCTCGGAGACGTTGTGGCGGCTCGGAATCACCCATCAGCAGACCGCGTATCATTACCCGGAAGAAAACAGCGAACTCGAACGGTTCCATCCCAGCTTAAAAGAGGAGGAAGTCTGGGCGCAAAGTATCGGAGCTTGGAAGAAGGCACGACCATCAATCGCTATTTAGATCGCAATGTATATCACGATCGGCCTCAAGCAGTTTCCAAAACCGCACTCCGCGAGCGGCCCTCATGGCTTTCGCAGGTGTACTAAAAACCAGGCCCTGACTGTCTAAATGAATGGGGCGCACTCGCGCGATGAACATCTAGTTGAAAGGTGCAGCCTGAAGACTCGGCGAGCGCATCGACACTCGGCTGTTGATCGAGGCCAGCCCCTTGGCGAACAAAGTATACTGTACCTATTCTGTCCCAAAGACCAACTAGCCTGATGATACTTCCCCTGTTAGCCTCATCGCGAGATCGGAACAGTGAAGAACGGGCCCCCTCCCTCCCCGGAACTCGCGAAACACGCACCGAATCAGCGAAAGATCAAATCCGTTCCAGGGAGCCAGCGTGAAAAACTATCGCTTTTTTATTTTACTCTGCATGATAACTGTTTTTGTCATTCCGGCGCGGCCGCAAACTCCGACAACAAATCTCGTCATGGGTGCGCATTGGGACGATGGCACGAGTATCCAAGGAACAGTGACCCTCGGCCAAGTGAACGCGTCAGGGCCGAATACCGTGATCGCCACCAAGATTTTGTCGAGCGGTTGGACCAATGTTTCTGAGCCGTTGAGTACGACGAGTATGTATGACGTCATACTTATTACCTCCGCAAACGCGCAACTGGTGAAATTTCCAATTACCACCGCTTTAATCAATCCCGGAAACCTCCAACGGGCCGAGATCGATCTGATTTTTCGGAAAGCCGACAACTCCTTGAAATCTGCAAACATTACTGTGGCGATGCAGTTTTAACTCGGCCTCCAGTACCGTCGTCATCTTTAGTCGCTCGTCATTGATGATTTCCGTGGGTTTTAAAGGGTTTCCCTGACTTGACCCGGCGAGCGTAGTGGAAAAACAGCGTCCCCAACCGGCGCGTTTACAGCGCCAATAAATGATCAACGACTATCAGGCAGAATTCGGCCTCCCGGCCATGGAGAGTTCGCTGTCGTTTGTGCTCTAGCCGGAATTCAACAACTCCGTTCAACGAGCCGTTCACACGCTGAAAGAACAGTTGCTGAGCGTATTGGTATTCCAGAACATTGAGGAACTGCGTTGCACGCGGTAGTGTTTTCGCGAGCCAAAAGTCAGCGACCTTCTAAAAACCTCGGTCGCTTGCAGCGACAATTCAAGACACGCAAATTGGTAATCAGCATTCGCCAGCGGCACCTCACAACGCCACTGACAGTGCCTGCAATCCCCTGAACCCGAAATTTGGCGCCCACTCTGGCTGAACCCTGAGCCTCATCTCAGGAAACCGCTGCACCATCCGCAAAATGGCCGCCTGCCCTTCCAACCGCGCCAGTTGATTCCCGATACAGAAATGCGCGCCGGCTCCAAAGGCCAGGTGCTGATTGTTTGCCCGCTTCAGATTCAGGCTGTCCGGCTCGCTAAACTGCTGTGCGTCGCGATTCGCAGCTCCCAGCATGCACAAGATCGTCTGCCCTCGCCGCAGAAGGACGCCGCAAATTTCCACCTCGTTCTTCACAATCCGCGCCGTGTACTGAATCGGGCTCTCGTAGCGCAGGAGCTCCTCTACCGCCGTGCGGATTATCTCCGGATTCTCGCGCAGTTCCCTCATCTTCTCAGGTTTCTGAAGCAGTGAGCACATTCCATTCCCAATCAGATTTCGCGTTGTCTCGTGCCCTGCGAAAAGCAACATCACACACTGCGCGTACAGTTCCTCTTCCGTCAACACCTCTCCATCTGCCTCGATGCCGATCAAGAGGCTGATAAGGTCTCCGCCTTTGTTACGACGACGCTCCGCCACGGCTTGCCTGAAAAACTCGGTGAGCGCAAACACAGCCTCCTGGGCCGCCCGCGCGTGCTCCGCCGTTCGGTTAGGATTTCCCATAAAATTCGCGATCGCCTCAGACCAATTGATGAAACGGCCGTGCAACGATTCGGGGACGCCCAGCATCTCCGCGATCACACGCACTGGCATTGGGTACGCGATCGCCTGCATCAAGTCTGCCTCGCCTCCGCGTGCCAGAGGCCCCAGCATCACATCCACCACCGCCTCGATCTGCGGACGCAGCCCCTCCGCTACCGCCGGCGAAAATCCCTTGTTCATTAATTTGCGCAACCGTGTGTGTTCCGGCGCGTCCATGAAAATCATCCATTGCCCCATCATCCGCGCCAGTTCCTTAAACTCCGCCTGCTGCTCCTCCGGCAATGTGAAAAGTAGTCTTCCTGTGCGCTTTGCCGAAAGCCTTGGATCGCGCGTGGCCGCCGAACAATCTGCGTGGTTGAAAACTGCCCACACCGCCCACATCCCACCGCTAACGTCAACGTAGTGGAGCGGTCCTTCATCGAGCAACCTCCGGTACGTGGGATAAGGGTCTTGTACGAATTCGGGTGTAAACAGAATCTTCGGGGCCGGGGTCGCGGGCAGTGCCATCGTCTCTCATCTCCTTGCAGGTCGCGGAAATCACGCAGCAGCGAAAATTGAAATCTGAGGGCGTCGAGTGTACCACGACCCGCGCTGGACGCTCTCGCCGCAGTCTTTATATCTACCGAGTGCCCCCGCGCTTTGCTCTTTTGCATCTGATGCCTCGACCTGGATGCTCTCCGTCCTGTTATTTCGTGTCCATTGAGGAAAACGGGACAGATTAGGGGGTGAAGGGGATCAAATAAATTGCGCGCATGTTTTCTGGGAACTAAGCTATTTTCCAGCCATGGGAACAGTCCGAGTTCTTGCACAACGTGCAGCGAGAGAGACTGCATCAGGAAAGAAAGTCTCCAAGGAGATCGTTTCCGACATTCCTGATCCAGATGATCGAAGACCAGAGAAACAACAATGACCTGGCGGCAAAGTCCCCATGCGCTGATCGGAAGATCAGAACCTGATATTATCGGAAACAAGTCCGAGCGATCATTTGATGGCGGGGCAAAGCTTGCTGGAGACCCTGCAGGAAGAAGGGCGGATGGCTATTCCCAACCATGCTGATCGTTACGGTGTTGTGCCGCCGGCAACTGCAAAAACCATGCCCGGCTTGCAGCTATTGACCAACATCATGGATGGCACGCTACCTGCGCCTCCGATCCAACTGGCATTGGACTTTCGCATAGTGCAGGTGGAGCGTGGATATACAGCCTTTGTTGGCATTCCGAGATTTGAATACTACAATCCGCTTGGGTCAGTTCACGGCGGATATGCCGCGGCCCTTCTCGATTCGTGCATGGCATGTGCCGTGCACTCCACGCTAGAGGTGGGATACAGCTATGCAACCTTGGAAATTAAGATCAATTATGTGCGAGCAATTACCTCTGACACGGGGGAGGTACGGGCGGAGGGGAAAGTCATCAACTCAGGGAAACGCATTGCCACAGCAGAGGGCCGTCTTTTTGACTCGACAGGAAGGCTATATGCGCACGGGACCACAACCTGCCTGATCCTGACTCTCTAGATGCTCACCACGAGCAACAGATCGCCCTTCTCCGAAGAAAATGAATGACCACCCATGGTGGACAGCAGCGATCCCGGATGGGCCAACATCGAGGACTCATTTCCTGTGTACGAGTGCTCCTTCGACTCAGTGGTGATCTGAAGTCGATAGGATGCAATTTATGCAAACTTGTGTTTCTGTTGCAAACTCATCCTGTAACGCATCGCTCGAGGCAATGAGAGCAATTCCGATATTTCCAGATGGCTTTATTCTATTGCTGGGCTTCGCCAAAAGCATTGCTCATTAGCTTCATGTTTTCTTGCCAACTTGCAGCAATCGTTTTCTAATGAGCAGACGGCATGGCCGCCCCTCTCCGGTTTTTTCAATTCCGCCTGTGTTTCCCGCGATTAGTTCAACTCCTAGTCTATCGACCGGCTCATGGAGGGTGGCAACACATCACGCGGGGCGGCCGTGCTCCCTTCGCTCGAACCACCCTAGGCCGAATGAGTTAGTTGGAGAGGATTCAAGGTTGCACCCTCTCTAGGCTCTTTAAGACCTGCAGGAAAGTAATTTGCCACTTTGTGGAAGAGGTGAGGGAGTCCGAGCCCCTTCTTTCGGCCTCCGAAAGTCCGAGAAAATCCCCTAATCAACAGAAAATAAATGACTTATAGTTAGCTCCAGTTCTTCGAACCTGATGGGCCTCCTGGTAGGGAACTTGCACATACAGCATTGGTGGAAACACGGACTACGGCGTCCCGATACGCAGAGAGACAGATGCAGCTGGGCTCCTCCGCGAAATCGTACTTTCGAGTCGGTCGGGTGACGCTGCGATTCTCGCCCTTGCGCGAACAAGAGGAAGATATCTCGGCACTACTCGATTGCGCCTTTATTAAACATACCTTCCGGACGAAAAAACCGGCACAGGTGTTGAACGGCTATATACTTGATCTGCTGGCGTGACATAAATGGCGGGGAAGTGTCAGAAGGCGTGAAAATGTTGGGAAGAGAAGCGCCCCCGCTTCCCAATTGCGGATTGGCTATAAATCGCTCTTATAGATAGGGTTGCTGGGCTTGGAACGACCTGAAGCTGAAGGAAAGTAAAGGATGAAGTGATGAAAATTGCTATGGCATTGCTCTTGACCGTATGGCTGACTTTAGCGAACGCGCAGGCGCAAGCTACCCCACAACAAAAGTCAGCGGATACGGCCGCGAAACAAAGCGATGCAAAGGATGGCGCGAGGCCTGCTTCGCAAATCGCCCAAAACGACGCCGAATACAAGATCGGCCCTCAGGACGTTCTCCGTATCGACGTCTGGAAGGAGCCGGAGATTTCACGGACAATTCCCGTTCGCCCCGATGGAAGAGTTTCCTTGCCACTGCTGAACGATGTCCAAGCTGCTGGTCTAACCGCGATGCAACTCTCTGCGGTGATCAGTGAGGGACTCAAGAAGTATATTACCAACCCGCAAGTGACCGTCGGTGTTGCGGAAATCAATAGCCGGCGTGTCTACGTGACCGGCGAGGTGAACAAGGCTGGAGCTTTTCCTTTGTTACCCAACATGACCGTTCTGCAGGCGCTTTCGAATTCCGGAGGGTTCACGCAATTCGCCAAGATCAAGAGCATTTATGTTCTGCGTGTAGAAGAGGGAAAGCAGGTCAAACACCCTTTCAACTATAAAGACACAGTATCCGGCAAAGCGCCGGAGCAGAACATCCTGCTGCAACCCGGTGACGTAATCGTGGTTCCTTGAAGGCTCGTAAAGCCATGAGAAATTCTACAAAAATTACAGCCGCATTATTGGCCGGCTCAATCCTGGCGGGCGGAAGCGTTCGTGCGATGGCGCAGGATCCTGATTCAAAACCCAAACCGGCGGCTCGCGAGTATCCGCCTTTGATTGACGCGAATACCGGCGACCAGGATACGAGTACAGACCAGCAGTCGACGAACAGCTTGAACCCAGACACGGTGCCACTTACCGGCGTGCAGATCCCAACACTAGGTTCGCCAGGGATTCGGCACAGCTATTGGATTCCTGGCTTTCAGTACACCAATCTCGTGCAATCCACTTCACTGAATCAAGCGGTACCTTCCGGTTGGAATTCGACGAACTATCTCGTAGGGAGTGTCAGCCTCCTGGAGGCTTGGAGCCGCTCACAGCTCGCTGTCAACTATTCAGGAGGCGGCAGCATTTCGACCGATCAGGGGCAAGGCAACAATGATTACCAGCAGCTAGGCGTGGTGCAAAGTTTCGAATGGCAAAGGTGGCAGTTAGTTCTGATTGACCAATTCAGCTACCTGTCGCAATCCCAGTTTGGATTCGCAGCTGCCACGAACCTGGCTACTCCTGGCGTAGGGGGATCCTTGGAGCCCGCTTTGCCGGGCCTACAGACCAGCTATCAACCCGCTCAGACCATCTTTACATCGATCGGGCCGCGATACAGCAATTCTGCCGACGCTCAAGTCGCTTACGCCTTGAGTCGACGCGCGTCGGTGACGTTGGTTGGATCCTACGGAATTCTTCGTTTCTCAGACGTAGGAAGTATCGACACGAATAATTCAATCTTAAGCGGTGGTCTTAGCTACGAGTTGTCCCCAAAAGACACAATTGGTTTCCTATACCGCTTCAGCGCCTACCGTTATATCGGCGCTCCCCAAGGAATCAACGATCAAGTCGCAGAGGTCGCGTACGGCCGCAAAGTCACTGGCAAACTCGCCTTCCAGCTCTTTGGGGGGCCCGACCGAACCACTTTTCGAGTGCCCGTGAATAATTCAACCAGTCAGATTTCAGGCGCGGGCGGCGCAAATCTAACCTACGGACTGTCGCGGAGCACTGTCTCGTTAACGTACAGTCACGGCGTCAGCGGAGGCAGCGGCGAGTTTACCGGTTCAACCGCGGATCAACTGCAGGCAGGGATCGTCTTTCCGCTTTCGCGTCTCTGGCAAGCAAACCTCGCTTTCGGATACGCGAGGAACAAGAGCCTCGGAATTTCCGTCCCTTCTCAACTTTCAGAAGCTTTTGATTCCTGGTACATCGGCGGCGGACTAGCCCGCCCCATAGGCCGAAACGCGAACTTCACTCTTGGATATGCGGCCTACATTCAAAACTCAAATGTGCCAATTTGCGTGGCCGGGATCTGCGAAACAAGCCATTTGGAGCAGCAGATTTCAATCGGTTTTCAATGGCATACGCGGCCTCTCGTATTGAGGTAAACTTGGAGGAGAAGGAGTCGATTTGTTGTGAAATATTTTTTGAGAAAATGAATCCGATTCGTCTAGCTCATTTGAGTTATCCCAGTCAATCTTGACGATGTCGGTGAAAGTCCCTCGATCATGTATAAAAGCTACTTCGGACTGAAAGACAATCCGTTTAACGTCAATCCAGATCCGCGCTACCTCTTCCTAACCAAAGAGACTGAGGAAGCGTTGAGCGGCCTGATGTATGGTGTCCAAAATCGCAAGGGCTTCATCACGCTCACTGGAGAAGTGGGCACAGGAAAGACTACCCTCATAAACCGGCTTCTCGAATGGTTACATCAGCGGCGCGTAAGGACAGCCTTTCTATTCAATTCCCGGATGAACACGAATCAATTGTTTGATTTCATTCTGGCGGAATTTGGCATCTCCTGCGACTCTTCGACGAAGAGTCAGCAGTTGATGCGACTCAATCAATGGCTTCTTGAGCGCTACCGTGACGGAGAAACCACGGTGCTCATCGTCGACGAAGCGCAAAATCTAAGCTATCCAGTCCTCGAAGAGCTTCGACTGCTGACCAATCTCGAGACATCCACGGATAAACTTTTGCAGATTGTACTGTCGGGTCAACCTGAGCTGGAAGAGAAGCTGAAACTCCCACAATTGCGGCAGCTCCGCCAGCGTATCATGTTGCGCTGCAAGACAACTCCTCTGACAAAGGAGCAGACTCACGACTATATCGCCGAACGTCTGAGGATCGCGGGAGCAAGCGGGGCATTAATTTTCAGTGCGAAGACCATTGAAACCATCCATTTGTATTCCCTGGGCATCCCGCGTGTTGTAAATCTGCTTTGTGAACATTCGCTCATCAATGCCTATGTTGAGCAGCAGCGGCCGATCGGGCCGAAAATCGTTGAGGATGTTGCCCACGAATTTCAGCTCGACGAAGTTGAGCCGACTGCACCTGAGGGAAGTACGCGGGTCGACACGGATGTCTACAGTTCGGAAATGTTCATTCAAAATCTCGGAGAGGCGCTTTCGCGATTCCGCCTTGACCCGTCGAACCCGGCTCGTACCCGGGGAAGAAAGTAGGAGTTTGCGTGTCCAGCTCACATCGCGGCGATACTGCTTCTGCCACGATTTACCGTTCACGCCTGTTTGTTTGGATCGAAGACTTGGTCCAGGTCTCTGAAAAGACAGTGGTTGTGTCCTCTGAAATGGGGGGACGCGTGGGCACTCCGGGCGTATTGTTGGCTCTCTCAAGTCCAAACAAAAACGAGGATCTCATCGTCTAACCCAGCCGAGAACCCTACAGTGCTTACCTGAGGTCAGGTGCGGGTTTTACCTGATTGTGGACCCAAACTCTCTAGTATAAAGGTATGTTGTAATGAAATGTGAACATTGCAGCTGTTTTGAGGCCTAGTGAACCCCAGCCCGGAGAAGGAAGTTTGAAAGTGCGTGAATTTTTTAAAAGAGTGGTGTTTAGCGTGGCGGTTTGCCTCGTCGCGCCTCTAGGACTCGGTGAACGTGCCGCGCGCCTGCTGCTGAAGCGAGATGTCTGGTTTCGGTGTCACGGGCAGTTTTTGGGTTTGATCCCCGGCAAGACTGGCTGGTACCTCCGCAACGCTTATTACTGGATGACCCTGAAAAGCTGCCCGCCGGATTGCTGCTTTGAATTTGGATCGGCTTTCACCCACTCCGGCGCCGTCGTAGGGCATCGTGTTTACATGGGCGCCTATTCCAGGGTTGGATTGGCTACCCTGGGAGACGACGCATTGATCGGAGATAATGTTCATATCCTGAGCGGCAAGCATCAGCACAGTTTTGCGGATCGCGAACGCCGCATCTGGGACCAACCTCAACTGTTCACGAGGATTTATGTGGGCAGCAACTGCTGGGTGGGAACCAACAGCGTC
>DATMKS010000069.1:0-6611 GCA_035571045.1 Verrucomicrobiia bacterium | reverse complement strand
TGGTGCGTTTGGAGCTGTAGTAGGCGTGCATAAAGAAGAGAATGACGAGAATGGCCTTGCAGGTGGCAATCACCAGAGCGACGATAACGTTCAAGCTGGCGAAATACGCGTTTAGGTCCACGGTCGCGGCGTAGACGGTCGTGATGGTCAGAATCATCAGCACGGTGAAAATCAGAATATAGATTTTTGGCGAAACAATATGCTCGGACAAGCGTGCCTCTCCAGAGTGACTCTGCTAATGCCGGTCAATCAGATATAACAACGGGAAAAGATAAATCCACACAATATCGACGAAATGCCAATAGAGGCCGACGTTTTCGACGGGCGTGTTGTACTGCGCCGTGAAGCGGCCTGATATGGACTGCTTGATCAGCCAGAGAAGCAGCCCGGCCCCGATAATCATGTGCAGGGCGTGGAGGCCGGTCATGCCGAAGTAAAGAGAGAAAAAGAGCTGGGAGTTTGCATTGACGGCAGTCTCACCGCCCATCTTTTTCGTCAATGCATCCAGTTCCACTTTTTCCTTTGCGAGGTCTGCGGGACTGAGATCGCAGGCCCCGGGATTATTCGTGCAGTAATACATGTCAAAACTAAGCCCAGGGACGTGGCGCTCGACGAACTTGTCGTGATATTCGACGCCCTTGATGCCCAGGAAGACGGTGCCCAAAACCAAGGTGGCAATAAGGAAGAAGGTGACCAGCTTTTTCTTGCCGACTTGGGCTGACCAGACGGACATGGCCATGGTCAAGCTGCTGCCGATGAGAACAACGGTGTTGATGGCGCCCCAGCTCAATTTGATGGTGCGGCTGGAAAAAGAGAAAACGTCCGCGTAGGTGTGGCGGTTGATCGTGTAGGTGAGGAAGAGACCGCCGAAAAACAAAATCTCGGTCGACAGAAAGATCCACATGCCGAGCGTGGCGGATTCCTTCTGCTGCTCCAGCGTTTGAAATTGCCCAGATAGTTCTCCGGTGCGATGCACTCGGTACTCCTCTTTGACTTCAGTTCGGGCCGCGCTGATTGCCGCGGCACGGGCGGGCTGTGGCCAAATTCAGGTCCGACAAAGCCCGAAAATCTTTAAAGCGACTGCTAATCGTCTCCGTGAGCCGGCGCAAGCGTCGGCGGAGCGGGAGCTCCAAGCCCAAGATCGGGGCGATTCTTATAGTCGTACGGCTCCCAATCAACTACCGGCGTCACATCAAAATTTTCCGTCAACGGCGGAGATGCGGTAGTCCACTCAAGACCCGTGGCCGGCCAGGGATTGGGACCGGCAACTTTGCCGTAGCGCATGGACCACGTCAGATAGAGCATCGGCAGCAGATAGCCGAGCGCCAGAATCGAGGCTCCGGCGGTAGACATCACGTTGAGCACCTGGAACTCCGGAGGATAATTGTGATAGCGGCGCGGCATGCCGAGATAGCCGAGAATAAATTGCGGGAAGAAGGTCAGGTTGAAGCCCACGAACAGAATTACCGCCGCGAGGCGCGCGAGAAATTCCGGATAAAGCTTTCCAGTAATCTTCGGCCACCAGAAGTGCAATCCGCCGACGTAGCCCATGACAGCGCCACCGACCATGATGTAGTGGAAATGCGCGACGACGAAATAGGTGTCGTGGATGTGGATGTCGAGGCCAAGGCATGCGAGGAACAGGCCGGTCAGCCCGCCAATCAAGAACAAGCCGATGAATCCGAGGGCGTAGAGCATCGGCGTGTCGTAGGAGATGGAACCCTTGTAGAGCGTCGAAGTCCAGTTGAAGACTTTGACCGCTGAGGGAATCGCCACCAAGTAGCTGAGGAGGGAGAACGCCAGCGCGGCGTAGGTGGATTCTCCCGTGAGGAACATGTGATGCGCCCACACGAAGAAACCGATGACGGCAATAGCGATGCTCGAAGCGGCGATAAAGGTGTAGCCAAAAATGGGTTTGCGCGCGAACGTTGGAATGATTTCGCTGATCACACCCATCGCCGGAAGAATCATGATGTACACGGCCGGGTGCGAGTAGAACCAGAAAAGGTGCTGGAAGAGAATGGGATCGCCGCCGAGAGCCGGGTTGAAAAATCCGAGGTGGAACATGCGCTCGAGACCCGCGAGAAGAAGCGTGATAGCGATGACGGGCGTTCCGAGGATAAAGATGATGCTGGTGGCGTATTGCGCCCACACGAAGAGCGGTAGCCGGAACCAGGTCATGCCCGGAGCACGCATGGTGTGAATAGTGATCACGAAATTCAAGCCGGTGAGGATGGAAGAAAACCCATTGATGAAGATGCCGATGACGGCCGGTGTCACGGCAGCATTCGAGTAGACGCTGCTGAGCGGCGTGTAAAAGGTCCATCCTGTATCCAAGCCGCCGGTCGCGAAGGAATAGAGGACGAAGCAGCCGCCAGTGATGTAGATGTACCAGCTCAGAAGGTTGAGCTTGGGAAAGGCGACGTCTTTCGCGCCAATCATCAAGGGGATGAGAAAATTGCCGAGCACGGCCGGGATGGAAGGAATCAGGAAGAAGAAAATCATGGCCACGCCGTGCATGGTAAAAAGCTTGTTGTAAGTCTCCGGCGTAACCAGGTAACCCGCGGGCGTAAGCAGGTGAATGCGGATCATGGTGGCGAAGATGCCGCCCACGAAAAAGAAAAAGGTGACCGAAGCAAGATAGAGCAGCGCGATGCGCTTATGGTCGGTGGTCAGTAACCAGGAACGGATGCCGTAAGTGGCGTTGAGATAATGCTCTTCCGGCAGCTGATAACCGGGCGGTTTTGGTGGTGTCGCGCTCATGGCCTATTTCTTCCCCGGTGCGATCACGCCCGCTCCGGTCGCAGGCACCGGCTGCGATTGCAGCGACTTGATGTAGGCGGTCAGACTCATAATGTCTTCTTCCGTCAGCTGCCCTTGAAACGAAGGCATCAGCGGTTGATAACCAGCGACGATCTTCGCGTTCGAAAACAGAATGGATTCGCGAATGTAAGCTTCGTCCGCGGTGACGGCGGAGCCATCGGCCAGGCGAACCGTGCCGCCATAGACTCCATTTAGCGAGGGAGCGCGGCCCGTGCCGTTGCTCAGATGGCAAGTGCTGCACGCTTTCTCGGCAAACAATTTTTCGCCCGCGACCACCGGATTCGCGTTTTCGCCCGTCGAGCCGGAAAGCCACGCGGCGTAATCGGAGGGCTCCATGACGGTGACCCATCCGCCCATCACGGCGTGGTTTGTACCGCAATACTGCGAACAGAAGAACTCGTAGTGACCGGCCTTTGTCGGACGGAACCACATGGTGTTGTAATGGCCCGGCACGACGTCCATCTTCACGCGGAACGCCGGAACGAAAAAGTCGTGGATGACATCCTCGCTGGCGAGCACGAGCTTGACGTCACGGCCGACGGGAACATGCAGTTCGTTGATCTCGCGGCGCCCGTTGGGCTGCTGGATTTTCCACATCCACTGTTTGCCGACGACGTAGACGTCCAAGGTGTCCAGGGGCGCATGGCGGAAATCGACGTAGACGGCTGCGCCCCAGCCAAACATGGCTAGAGCCAAAATCGAGGGAAACACGATCCACGTGATTTCCAGGCGCATATCGCCGTGAATGGGAACGCCGATTTCGTTTTTGCTCTTGCGATGGAATTTGAAAAAGAAAATAACGATCGCGGCAGTAATGGCCACGGAAAAAAAGACGGAAACGAGAATCAGGAACGTCATCAGCGAGTCGACGCTGGGAGCGAAGTTGGAAGCCTGATCCGGATAAAATGGCAGTTGCGACTGCACGGCTTAGTGAGCTCCTTGGAATTTCGCTCGCGCGGCGATATCGCGCCGGCGGAAGATTAATATCGCTGCAACCAGGCCCAAAACCGTCAAAATTCCCGCCAAACGAATGATGCTAAGTATGGAAGCGCTGTAGCGGGCTGAGGTGGGATCGTAGCGGTAGCAAAAAAGCAGCGCGCGATCGATGGGCGTGCCGATTTTTCCGGCGGAAGCGTCCACAAGGCCGAGGCGAAGATCGCGGGCGGGATATTCGACGCCGTAAAAATAGCGAGAGATGCGCCCATCGGGAGTCAGCAGCATGATGCCGGCGGCATGCGCGAAGAGGCCGGATTTTTCATCGAAGGAATAGCGGAAATTGGCGGCTTTGGTGAGCGCGTCGACAGACTCTTTCGGGCCTGTCAGGAAGTGCCATCCCGCGGCCGTTTCCGGGCGGCGGAAATGCGTCATGGCCACTTCTTTTTTCTGTGCGGCCATGTCGGGAGACTCGCGCGGATCGAAACTGACGAAGACAACTTCGTAATCCCGGCCGGGATTGAAGGACAGCATGCGCAGGGCGCCGACAACCCCTTGCTCGGTCTGATCGCAGAGCATGGGGCAGCCGTAATAGACAAGCGCGAGGAGCACTGGCTTCTGCGAGAAATATTCCCGGAATTGGACGCTGCGGCCAGCTTCGTCGCGGAAAGCGAGATCGAGAGGCAGATGCCCGTTCAGAGGCGGCTCGAATCCGACGTTTTGCAGGATAGAAGGCACGTTCTGCGACGCTGGACCTGTGCCGGTCGGCACAGCTTGAGCGCTTGCCGCGCTGGCGCCCAGCAGCAAAGCAAAAACACCGGAAATGGCACGCGTCCAGTTCATAGCCTTACTTTTTCTTCTCCGCAGCCGGCGCAGGCACAGCCGGGAAACCTTTGGTGACGATGATTTTCATCGCTTCGTCCACGGGAATCTGGGCAATGCCGGCTTGCTTATCTACCCAGTCGAACTTTTCGTTCGCGGCTTCGTCGGACTCCCGTTTGTTCCGCAGGTCGAGCTGTGGATCATCGGGGGAATAGGGCACGCCTTGCAAAGGAGGCCCACTCGGGACGGTCGGCCCAATGCCCCGGTGAACGGGAGCCATGGGCGTATCGGAATCAACCGCCATTTTCGTCAGAGAGCGAAATATAAAAACACTAATCAGGAATGCAGCCGCGACAGAGATCGCCAGATAGAACAGGTACGCCAAAATCGTTCGGGTATCGATATCCGACGACTCGAACGCGACGTCCGTGTTTGTCGCCGGCGGATCGCCCGGCTGGCTCGTGTTTTGATGCTCAGAACTCATGAACTTCGATAGCCTCTTCCAGTTTAGGATCGCCCAGCGGCAGAAGCGGCTGGGCCTTCAAATTTCTCGCAAAGACGGCAAACCAGATTCCGGAGAGTGCGAGCACCGCGGCAATATCCATCAAACCGGGAACGGCGCTCGATGTGAACTCCGGACGCGTCAGCCAAAAGAGATCGACCAGACGCATGAAAATCAGCCAGATCGCGACCCGGGGCAGCAATTGAGCGCTTCGCTTGAGATCGCGGGACAACAGCGAAAAAAACGGCACGAAAAAGTGAAAGATCAGTACGAGAACGGCGACGACGCCCCAGCCTCCATAAAGTCGCGTGCGATAGAAACTGATTTCCTCGGGCAGATTGCCTGACCAGATGATGAGAAGCTGCGAAAAACCAAAATAGGCCCAGAGCATGACAAAAGCGAGCAGCAGCTTGCCGAGGTCGTGCAGATGGCGGCTCTGGATGACCCCTTCCATGGGTGCGGTTCGCGAGAGCAGGACGAGGACGGCGATCATCAGCGACATCGAGGAGATCAACTGCCCGACGACGAAGAGGAAACCGTAGATCGTCGAAGCCCAGTGAGGAGAAAGCGACATGACCCAATCGATCGCGGCGAAGGTCATGACGAAGACGTAAAGGATAATACCGGGGCCCGCTGCCATCTTCAGCCGGCGGCGAAGTGCGCGATCCTCGCGGTTGGCATCTTGTTCTTTTGACCAGCGGTTGAATAGGAAGACGAGCAGAAGCCAGATTGCAAAATAAACGACCGCGCGAATGAGGAACCCGCTGCTCGTCAGGTATGACTTCTGGAGTTCCGAAAGAGATCCTTCACCGGAAGAAGGCGCGTTGAGCCACTCCCCATAGAGATGCTTCATCCCGAAAATGGCAATGGGAAGAAAAAATACCGCGACGACTGGAAGAACGCGGGTAGCGGATTCAAGAGGCCGGCGAGTCATGATGCCCCAGTGGCCGCCCGTGAGATGCTGCAGCATTAGCAAACCGAGCGATCCAAGCGACAATCCGAGAACAAACATAAAGGCAATGAGATAGGAATGGAAGAAACGGTCGGCGTACTGGTCGCCGTACAGGAAGAAACAAATCCCGCAGGCCACCACGCCGACAATGGCCGCCCCGAGTGCGCGTTGCTGCAGGCGGCCGACACTTTCGGGCGCCATGTAGTCCTGCGCGGTCATTTCGCCGAGTCTCCTTTGGGCAATTTCTCCCTCACATCGGGCGGAAGTTCAGAAGCCGGGATGTTGCGGCTGAGCTGAAGCGCCCGGACATAAGCAATGATGGCCCAGCGGTCCGCAGGCGGAACCTGTGCGGAATAGCTCAGCATGGCGCCGAATCCGTTCGTGACTACGTCGTATAAGTAACCGTTGGGAACTTGCCGCAGACGCGGCTCATGCGGATCAGTAAAGCTGGGAGGACGTTTCATTCCGCGCATGACGATCATGCCGTTGCCATCGCCCTGAATTCCGTGGCACGGCGCGCAAAAGATCTTGTAGCGTTCCTGGCCGCGTTTGAGCAGCTCCGGCGTCAACGGAAGGGGA
>DATMKS010000068.1:0-37046 GCA_035571045.1 Verrucomicrobiia bacterium | reverse complement strand
GCTGAGACTATTGATCTACCACAGACCTTTGAGGTTGACTTCCAGTTTGCGGCGAAGCAGCGAGCGCAACTCGTACACCACTCCGAATGCGGCGACCACCGCCACACTTGAGGCACTGGGTTGAAGTCCACTGGGGGAGGCAGGCAGGGCAGATACCCGTATCGAATGTGTTCCATTCGTGCCCGCAGGAGCAAGACCAGAGGTCTTCCTCTCGGGGTGACCAGCCGCAGAGCGGGCAGCGGATGCGTGGGGTGCCGGGGCTCTTCTCGTCCTCAAGGTCGCGGTCTGGAACGATGACCGGATTGTCCGCGACCGGACTCATGCTCGCTATTGTGACCTACGCCCTGTTTGTTTAGGCAGTGTGAGGCGGTTCACGGAAGCATTAGCCCAACATCAACCGTACAGCGCAGCCACCGCGTATTCCGCTTTATAGCGGCGCAATACTATACTGGTGGGATGAGCAAGCACCTCGAATCGCTGTATCAGAATCTTCTCAACGGCAAGCTACCCCATAACCTAAGTTGGAGCGAGGCCGTCGAACTGGTCGAGCATCTGGGTGAGGTCCAACCGCACGGAGACGATGAATTTGTGTTCCGCGTCGGCAGCCAACGCGTGTTTTTCAAGCGGCCGCACACCCATGATCTTGGCGTGGAGGAAGTTTCTCGGCTGCGTAAATTCTTGAAGGAAGCCGGACCGGGTGCGCATGTGGAAGAATCTTCCCAGCCCAGCCGTATGATTGTCGTCATCGACCACCACTCCGCCCATGTTTACCAGGATTTCGGTGGAAGTCGTCCGGCAGACGAACATAAGGTGAAACCTTACGATCCTTTCAATTTCCATCATCATCTGATTCATCGAAAGGAAGCTCATTACCGTGGCGAGCGCGTACCCGAAGAGGATTCGTTTTATGAGGAGATCGCAAAAGATATCACTCCGGCGAATGAGGTCGTCCTCATTGGTCACGCCACTGGAAAAAGCAACGCCGCCGACTTCTTTAAAGAATACCTGAAGACCCATCATCCCGACATTTCTCGACGGGTCATCGCTACCGAAGGCGCAGACCTCTCGGCGGTGACCGCGCCTGAGATTGAGGCTCTAGCAAAGCGGCACATGATCGCAGTCGTCTAGGGGTGGAACTTACACTAACGGAGAAGTGCCACAACGTCACCGCGCAGGATAACCCCCACTAGATGAAAAACTGTCTTACCAAGATCAATGCCGATCGTGTGTAGCTCCATGGGACGCCTCCTCCACTCATCCTTAATATCCAGTTGCTGGCTGGGCAAAGACGGCAGACCATCCCATTAAGTTCTTCCGAGCCAGAAGTCGGCTTCTGGGAGATTACAATTGATCGCCTCGAAGCCCGTTTCTGGATAGGGGCTGGCCGACAATCCTCCGAGAATCGTCAGCATCCTCTGCAATGGGCTACGTCGGCTATAATTTTGCGCGCGCGCAAGGCCCTTGCGGTTCTGGCTTGTCATGCAATCGCACGGCAATTATCAGGAGCAATCATGGATCCAGATAGTTTCATTCCGGTTGCAACTAATACCAGGTCGCGCAGCGACCTCGTCGAGCGCGGGTTCAGTCGTCAGCCCCTCAGGGTTGATGTAGACATAGCGCGCTCGCTGGAAGCGTTATCCCATGCCGCTTGGTCCCTTCCAAAGGACAAATACTACGATGGGGGCGACAGGTATCGTTCGTTAAATCGTGTCAGAGCCGAGATTGTTGAGGGCGGTGTAGAGGTTTGGTTGACCGAAGAGAGCGCGCCCTATGTGCAGCTGAAAAAATACAACACTACAATCGGCGGCCAGCCGCGAGAGTACGCTCCGCTGCCCCCGGCGATTGCCGGTTCCATCGGGGTTCGCAAGATGATTGCTCACCACCTGTATTACCTACCGCTGTCGACGGTGGGTACGAAGTATTTGGTCAACGTTCATCTCATAAGGTTCACGGCTGCGCCTGGCCGGCCGTGCGACACGAGTCCACCGGGCTTGCATAAAGACGGGGAAAAGTACATCGCCACGCATCTAGTGGGGCGCTGCGGCGCTCAGGGCGGCGAAGTCGTCATAACGGACAATGACAAGCTGGAAATGGATCGCTTTACGATGCGCGAATCGGGGGAGTGTTACGTCTTCGACGATGATCGCGTCTGGCATATGTTGACGCCAGTGGCCGTACGGGAAGGCAATCAGTACGCCTACCGTGACACGCTGGCATTCGATATGCTGCCAGAGGGTTGGGAACCCGTAAAGTGATCGGGGACGGAGTCGAACCCCGGCACGGGTGTTAGCCCCTACGGCGTCTAGCAAGTTCAGCTTGTCCTCAGCCGGCAGAAAACTGCGCATCATCTTGTCACTCGCACCAAGCGCCAGCTTCGCTCAGGAAGCTGGGACCTCTCAGCGCGATGCCTGCTCCCGCCGTTGTTGCGCCTCGCGCAGCCACTGCGCCATCTTCTCGTCCTTCACAGCGTAAGATGCCCAACCCTGGGCGGTAGAGCGCCAGCGATAATCGACGATCGCCATGTCGATGCCGCGATCAATGAGGAATTGCATCGCTTCGTAGTTTTTGTGGAAATACACCAGCTCATGCAGGATGCTGGCGGGCTCATGGGAGCCCCAGTTCGTGTTGATATCGGCCCCGTGATCGAGAAGAAAGTCGGCGATCTCGAAGTGGTTGTTGATGACCGCCCAGGCTAGCGCGGTGTCGAGAACCTGCTCTACACTGGGCTCGCCCCATGCAGGTTCCCGTGTGTGTACGCTGTTGCCGGGAGAATGATTCGCCAGGTCGCCCAGTCTAGGCTTGCCCTCCGCGTCGAACCAGTTTTTCACGCGTGCCAAGTCTCCATTCCCGGCTGCGTGTGGCAGATCGTCGGGCAGGCGCCAGATGCGCAGCAGCGTCGGAAGCAGACGGGTCTTCGCATACGTGAACGCGAATTCAATGGCCTGCGATGGCGGCGGCATGCGACGGCGCAGCACAGCGGGATCGAGATCAAGAAGAGCAGTAATGAAAGCTTGGCGATCACGCAGTACCGCCCGCTCGATCAATCCGACCTGGAATTTCACGCACGCGTCTGCCAGCATCCATGCTTCGCCCTGCAATCCGCCGACAAAGGATGCCAGGTCGCCTTCGTTCACAGCGCGCACGACCTGTCGCATGACAAAAGCCTGCCAGGGCCCGGCCGGGTCGGCGTCGGTGAAGGCGAGCGTCTCACTTTCTGCCATGATGTATTGGACAAATGCGGAACGTCCCGGCCCTCGATCGATCTGCCTTCCCAGCCCAGCATCGAGCGTGATCGAGCGATCCAGCAACAGCGACGCTGTGGTCGCGTGCTGGAAACGGCAGGCACACATGAACGCCTGGTTCACCGCTCCGAGATCGTTGCCATTCGCATCAAGACAGGCGCGAACGCCATTGACGTCGCCAAGCGCGGCAAAGAACCGGAGCGATTGGGGAAGAAGGCCTCTGCGGTGGAAGAGATGGAGCAGGCCCTTTGTGCGGGAAGCTACGAGGCCATCGCATACCGACGGCGCGACGACTGCGCCTGCATCGATCAGGAATTCTGCGCATGCCGCGCGCGTGAATATCTGCTCCCGGGACGGGTCGAAGCTGTCACCGTAGGACTCGGTAGCCATTCCGAGCAGCCCACCGTCGTTTTCATCCGCCCTCCACGACAATAGGGCCGGGTACTCAGCCAACAGCTGCCGCAGACGTTCGATATCATTGTCATGGATGCAGCGGCGGGCTTGGGACACGGCCCACTCGAGCCCCTTGCCCAGGCGTTGCTTCACTTCTCTAACCAGATCCTGCCAGCCTGGAAACCCATATTCGCGCGCCAGCACCAACTGGGCATCACGCTGTGACAACGGCAACTCCGCTTGCGGCAGCTGGGCCCGCGCACGGGCGATGGCGCTTCGATGGCCGGCTACGATGCCGCGCGCCAGTTTCTTGGCTTGCTTGCGCAGGGATTCCAGGGAGGGACGAGCAGGAAGCTTAGATGTGGTCATTACGACCTCCTTTCATGAGCGCCTGTGACCCGCTGATACAGGCTGAAAGAAGGTGCAATGCACGCTGTCTCAATCGAAGCAGGTGGGATTGTTCCCTTGCCGCGGGTCGGTGGTGCCCTGTCGCACGCTGTCGGTAGTATCCGCAACTTGCCACGGCACTGTCAAAGCGGAGTTTGCCACCCTCGCGGCACGTTCTAGGTAACTTCCGGATTGCCGACATCCACCCGATTGCCCGCTGGATTACCGTACAGCCGGGGATTCCGATGTACTCTCGGATGTCGGACGAAAGAACCCCAGAGGCAAGATGCCGGAAGGCGGTGATCGGTGCTCGTTATCTTTGGCGGCCTGCCAGGCGTCGGTAAGACAACGATTGCTCAAGAGCTCGCGCGTCAGATCGCCGCAATGCATGTACGTATCGACTCGATTGAACAGGCGATCCGGGATTGCACTCCTCTCGTTTCACCGCCTCTAGATGAGGCAGGCTATCGGATTGGGTATGCTATTGCGCGAGACAATCTTCGCATCGGACGCACAGCGGTTGCGGACTCGGTTAATCCGCTGCTCATCACGCGCGATGCTTGGCTTAAAGTGGGGCAAAACGCTCAAGTAGAAACCGTTGAAATCGAGGTTATTTGTTCAGATACTCGTGAACATCGATCCCGGGTGGAAACACGGCTACAGGACATTTCTGGATTGAGATTGCCGACTTGGCAGGAGGTAATCTCGCGCGAATATGTTCCGTGGATTCGCGAACATATTGTGATTGACACCGCTAACAGAAGCGTGGCGCAGAGCGTTAAAATTCTTCGAGAGGCGCTTCCTTCGAAATAGGCAATGGTGTTTTGTCTTCTGGCCGACGGACTATCCGGAGGTTATTCCAGGCCCCTTTGTAGGAAGAGACGCCAACGGATCCTTGTCCGTTGGTCGAAATTGGCTGGACATTATATTAGCAAGAGGCTGGACATTATATTAGGGAGAGAAAGTGGAGGGAGGTCCAATGGTTGCGCATTTGGTCGAGCGTATGGATAAATGGCTGGCAACAAAGCGGGCTGACTATTATTCGAAATTGCAGCCCGGCACTTCCAACCAGGCGCTAGACGGGTTCGAGGCCAAGTTCAACCTGCGCTTGCCGCCGGATTTTCGAGAATTGTACCAATGGCGGAACGGACAATCCGGCTATGCGAGCCTGCAACACAATCGTATGTTCATGCCGCTGGAGGGAATCGCCAGCATCAAGGAGACACTGGATGGCATGATCGGGACGGATTTTGACACCCCGGAATGGTGGCGCCAAGGATGGGTTCCATTTCTAGAGAATGGTGGCGGAGATCTTCTGTGTGTAGACCTGAGTGCCGAGGATGGTGGCGCACCTGGCCAGCTACGAGCTTTTTGGCACGCTGACAAGGACCGGCCTGTTGAGTATCCTGGCCTTGAGGCGTGGCTGACCGCACTTGTGGAGTCGATGGAGAACGGCTCACTCAAAGCGTTTTAAGGTCGAACACAAAGTACCGGACTGCAATCCTTGGCTTCTTTAACGTGTCCCTGGACAAATGAAAGCTCGTCGGGTCCGCATAGTCCGGTTTGGAGGAAATTATCAGTGACTTCCTTGAAGTTCAATTCCCAATCCCTGAAGCATCTGACTAACTGCCTTTCGGAGGCGACTAACCTCTGAGGGATAGCCCGGCTCGTGAAACATCCATTTGACTGCCAGGCCGTGCCGTCGTTAATATGTTGCGATGCCATATATGGAGCAGACAACCTAACAAATGGAATGGAAAAAAGGCAGCGCCGAACTACTCATTCTTTCTCTCGTCGAAGCACGCCCGCGCCACGGCTACGAAATCAGCAAACTCATCGAGCAACGCTCCGGTGGCACCGTTCGATTCCATGTGGCGTCGCTTTACCCGCTGCTCTACCGGCTGGAACGACGCGGCTGGCTCCATGGACGCTGGGTTGAAAAAAGCGGACAGCGCCGCCGCCGTTATTATCGTCTGACGCGCCAAGGCCGTAGAGTCCTCGCTTCGCAGCTTCGCGGTTGGCGCGAATTTGTGGCCGGCATCAATCGCATTACGGAGGCTGAAAATGTATGAGTGGAAGCCGGAAATTCTCCGCCGCCTTGCTTCGCTAAAACTCTCCGCAGCACGCGAAGCGGAGATTGCCGACGAACTCGCGCAGCACCTTGAGGACCGTTACCACGAACTCCTGGCAACCGGCCAGTCTGAGGCCGCAGCTTTCCGCATCTGTATCGACGAACTGAAGGGCGAAGACTTGCTCGCGCGAGGCCTCCGGCCCATCGAGAGGGATTGGTATCAGGAACCCATTGCGGTAGGCAACGACAGCAACAATTTTTTCTCGGGCATCTTTCAGGACCTTCGCTACGCACTCCGTATGCTTCAGAAATCCCCCGGCTTCACGGCTGTCGCCGTCCTCACTCTCGCCCTCGGAATCGGCGCGAACACCGCCGCCTTCAGCTTTATTGACGCACTGCTCTTGCGCTCCATACCGGTAAAAGACCCGCGGCAACTCGTCGTCTTCAATTGGTCGGCGCATCGCGAGCCCGACCTTCACGGCCATAGCGACTACGGCGACTGCGCGGACCAAGCGGGCATCGGCGATTGTTCTTTCTCCATACCCTTCTTCAAAACGGTTCGCGCGCAATCCAACTCCTTTTCTGGCGTGGCTGCATTTGCCGGGCCGATCGACGTCGACCTCAGCGGCAACGGCGCCGCCAGCATGGTTCGCGGCCTCTACGTTTCCGGCGATTTTTTCTCCACTCTCGGCATCAACGCTCTCATCGGCCGACCGCTCGCGCTCTCCGATGATTCGCCCGCCGCGCCGCCAGTCATCGTTTTGAGTTATGCCTATTGGGTCCGCGCCTTCGGTGCAGCTCCATCCGCCGTCGGCCGGACCGTCCGACTCGATAGCACTACTGCCACGATTGTCGGCGTCGCCGACCCGAACTTCACCCATCTCACGCCCGGCAAGCTGCTCGATTTCTTCACCCCGTTCTCCCTCGCCGATACTGTTCGCGGCGAATGGTGGCGCAACCAGGACCGCCTTTCCGACCCGGCCAACTGGTGGGTCGTCATGCTCGGCCGCCTCAAGCCCGGCGTTTCCATCGGCCAAGCGCAAGCCGCCGCCGCCGCGATTTTCCGCAACGAAATGCTTCATGGCGCGCCGTCTTTCTTCAAATCCGAAGACGCTCCCGCCCTGACTCTTCTTCCCGCGAAAGCTGGCCTCAACGGCGAAACCAGCCAGATCGCGCCTGCCCTTTATGTCACCATGATCATCGTCGCTTTCATTTTGCTCATCGCCTGCGCCAATGTCGCCGGGCTCACACTGGCGCGCTCCGCCGCGCGCCAAAAGGAAATGGCCGTTCGCCTAGCGCTAGGAGCTGGCCGCGCGCGCATCGTGCGACAATTGCTCACCGAGAGCGTTCTTCTCTCTCTCGTTGGTGGCGCGCTCGGAGTTCTCCTTGCTGTCTGGGGTGTCGGCACCATTTCCAAATTGCTTTCCAACAGCCCCGGTGCGCCCTTCCTGACCATCGTCGCGCCGGATTGGCGCGTCCTCGCCTTTACCATCGCCATCACTTTCGCCACCGGAGTTCTTTTCGGCCTCGCCCCCGCCCTTCGCGGCTCACGCCTCGACTTGACGCCATCGCTGAAAGAGAGCGCCTGTTCTCTCCCCGGCACCGCAGCGCACACGGGCCGCCGCTTCCGCCTCGGCGACGCACTCGTCGTCGCGCAAGTCGCTCTTTCCATCGTCGTCCTCATCGGCGCGGGACTTCTCGTGCGAACGCTGCAGAATCTCCACAGCATCAATCCCGGCTTCGACCCGCAAAATATCTTGCTCTTCGGCATCGATCCGCATCTCGCCGGTTACACGGATCAGCAAACGCAGCAGCTTTATGGCCATCTGCAGCAGCGCTTCGCCTCCCTTCCCGGAGTGGAATCGGTGAGCTATTCGGAAGACGCCCTATTGGATGGAGGCTGGTCCGCCGGCAGTGTCCATATCGACGGCGCGCCGCCAAAGCAGTACGCAAATACTGGCAAGCTTCCCGTCGGCCTGAATTTCTTTTCCACCATGCGCATTCCCATGCTCGCGGGCCGCAACTTCACTTCCGCCGATTTCGCTGCCGCCGCCGCGACCAACGCTGCCGAGAAAGCCCGCGACACAGCAGCCGAAAAAACAAAAGCCGCGCCTTCGGCGTCCACGCCTGCCTCACCCACAGCGCTCGATGAGGCCTACTACCACTCCGCGCCGGTGCCCCTCATCGTCAACGAGGCATTCGAACGTACATTTCTCGCAAAACAAAATCCCATCGGCTTGCACATGAGCGACGCGCCGCGAGGCGATGCTGAGGTTCCAAATCCCGGCCCTGGCTACACCATCATCGGCGTCGTCGGCGATACGAAGTATGCACAATTGCGCAGAAAGACTGCGCCGATCATATTTCTTCCGCTCGTGAGCAACGAAGCGCACTTCGAACTGCGCGCTGCCGCCAGTCCCATAGCCCTCGTGAAAAACGTCCGCGAAATCGTTTCGCAGGCTGGAGACAATTTGCCGCTCACCGATGTCCGCACCCAAACGGAGCAGATCGACCAAATCCTCTTTCAGGAGCGCCTTATGGCGCGCCTCTCCAGCTTTTTCGGAGCGCTCGCTCTGGTGCTCGCGTGCATCGGACTGTACGGCCTGCTTTCTTACGAAGTCGCGCGTCGCACGCGTGAACTCGGCATTCGCATGGCATTGGGCGCGCAGCGTCGCGATCTGTTGCGCCTCATCGTCGGCCAGGGGACTTTGCTCGTGCTCATCGGCGCAGCCATCGGAATCGCCGCGGGGCTCGGCGTTACGCGTTTCATTTCCAGCATGCTGTATGGCCTCGACGCGAATGACCCTGTTACATTTGCCTCCGTCGCCATTCTGCTTACGCTGGTCGCGCTCGCCGCCTGCTACATCCCCGCGCGCCGCGCCATGCGCGCTGATCCTATGGTTGCTTTGCACTACGAGTAGGCGCTAGGAGGCCGAAAAATGCCCGAATGGAAGCCGGAAATTCGCCGCCGCCTAGCTCCGCTAAGACTCTCCTCCGCACGCGAAGCTGAAATTGCCGACGAACTCGCGCAGCACCTCGAAGACCGTTATCAAGAACTTCTCGCAACCGGGCAGTCTGAAGACGGAGCTTTCCGCACCGCTATCGACGAATTGAAGGGGGAAGACCTGCTCGCACGAGGGCTGCGGCCTGTCGAGAGGGATTGGTATCGCGAACCCATTGCGATGGGCAAAGACAGCAACAATTTTTTCTCCGGCATCCTTCAGGATCTTCGCTACGCACTCCGCGTGCTTCGCAAATCCCCCGGCTTCACTGCTGTTGCGGTACTCACTCTCGCCCTCGGCATCGGCGCGAACACGGCAATCTTTTCTGTGGTGAATAGTGTTCTGCTTCGGCCGCTTGCGTTTCAGCAGCCGCAGCAGCTCTGCGTGATCCGCGAAATCATTCCGCAGCTCACGAAATTCTATCCAACCTTTCCCGTGAACTTGCCGAGCTTTCGTACATGGCAACGGGAACTGCACTCCTTCGAAAATATCGGTATTGCGGATGGGATTTCGATGGACTTCATCGGAAGCGGAGGCGCCATCGAACTTCCCGGTGCGAAAGTATCTTCGAGCCTGCTCGACACGCTGGGAGCGTATCCTGCGCTTGGCAGGAATTTTCGGGCGGACGAAGATCCTCCCGGCCGCGACCATGAGGTCATTCTCACCGATTCTTTCTGGCGCAGCGAATTTCAAGCGGACCCGGCGATCGTCGGCAAGGCCATCACGCTCAACAGCGAGTCGTTTGAGGTTGTCGGCGTGCTTCCGGTATCGTTTCATTTTCCGCAAAGCAGCGAACTGGGCGCGCTTACGAACTTCAGTCCGCGCCTGGCGTTCCTGAAACCGCTCGGCGAAGATCCGAGTCAGGTTGGTCCTCTAGGCGACTTTAACTACGCCGCCATTGGCCGCCTCAGGCTAGGCGTTTCTCTCGCCGAAGCTCTCAGCGAACTGAATGTGGTTCAGGCGCAAATCGCCATGCACGCCAATGAGCACATGGATCTCAGCGCGGAGATCGTTCCCCTCGCTTCGGAAGTCCTCGGCCCGGTGCGTCAGAGCCTGGTCTTCCTGCTCGCCGCGGTCGGCGCGGTTCTTCTTATCGTGTGCGTCAATCTCGCGAACTTGCTGCTCGCGCGCGTTCCCCAGCGCATGCGAGAGGCCGCGATTCGCACCGCCCTGGGCGCCTCCCGGGCGCGGCTGGTGCGTCAGATGCTTACCGAGAGTTTGCTGCTCGGAATTCTCGGTGGAGCGCTCGGAATCTTGCTGGCATGTTTTGGCGTCAGTGCTTTCGTCAGCGCCGCGCCTCCCGGAGTCCCGCGTCTTACCGAAGTTTCCATCGATGGCCGAGTGCTTCTCTTCGCCATCGTCATTTCTGTTGTCACCGCGGCGCTGTTTGGAGTCTTGCCCGCGTGGCACATCGCACACACGGAACCACAGGATGCGCTCAAATCCGGGGCAACCAACACGACGGAAAGCCGACGGACGCGCACCCTGCGTTCATCGCTCATCGGCTTGGAAGTCGCGCTAAGCACCGTGCTGTTGATTCTCGCGGGGCTCTTTACGTCGAGTCTTGCGCATCTGCTGCGCGTGAATACAGGCTTCTCCGCCGAGCGCGTCCTTGCCGCAGACGTTGCGCTTCCTCTCGAGAGTTATTCGTCGAACGCCGCGTCCCTGCGCTTCTACGACCAGGTGCTCGCTACGATTCGCGCCCTTCCCGGCGTGCGCTCTGCCGGCTGGATTAACATTTTGCCGCTCGAAGGAGAAGGAAGCGTTTCCGTCATAGGCTTGCCGACTACGAATAAAGAAGATGTTGTAAATCTTCCGCTCGCGGATTTTCGCGTCGCCAATCCGGATTATTTTTCGACCATGGGAATCCCGGTTATCTCGGGCCGGATTTACACAGAAGCTGACCGAGGGCGCACGTTCGCGGTTGTATCGCAAAGAGTTGCCGAACGCCTTTGGCCCGGGAAAGATCCTAGCGGCCAGATGTGCTTAATCAATTGGAGTGGTTGGAAAACGTTTCAAGTGATCGGGGTAGTCGGGGACATCCGTACCATTCAAATGGATAAGTCGCCGGTGATGATGGTTTATATCCAGGATTTACCGTTCGACAACGTCGCTATGGGCGGCTCCATCGTTGTGCGCACGGTGATCGACCCAAACGGAGCGGCATCGGCCGTTCGCGAGGCCATCAACAAAATTGATTCCAACGTGCCTATTACCGCGCTGCGTCCCATGACGGAAGTAATTTCCAAATCCGTGGATACGCGCCGTTTCCAGATGCTCCTTGCGCTGCTTTTCGCGGCGTGCGCGCTTTTCCTGGCGTCGCTCGGCATCTTCGGGGTGGTTGCTTATTCGGTTGAACAGCGGCGGCACGAACTGGGAATTCGCATGGCTCTGGGCGCGCAAGTCGAAAATTTGCGAGCGATGATTCTGCGTCAAGGCATGGCGCCGGTCGCTTTGGGTCTCCTCGCTGGAGTTGCCGTGTCGCTGTTCCTCGGGCGCTTGATTGCAGGCCTGCTATTTGGTGTGCACGCGTTCGATCTACTGACGTTCGGCTCTGTCGCCGCCGTGGTCATTATCGTCGCGCTGGCGGCGTGCTACATTCCCGCGCGGCGCGCCATGCGTGTCGATCCCATGGCCGCCCTGCGGTACGGATAATCCAACGCGCTTGTAAGCGGCAAATCGTCCTTAAAAACTACCTCGTCCGGCACCTGCGACTCGGCCATGAAGTGAGACACGGCCGGCGGAACGTCCGCCACGAAATGCAGCCTTAGTCTTGGCGAAGGGTCTGAGCCGGGTCGATGCTCAGGACTCGCGTGCCGGGAATTAGACTTGCCATCGTCGCAACGGCAAGCAAGAAGACGGCCGCGCCCGCGAACGTCACGGGATCAACAGGCGAAATCCCGAATAAAAGGCCTTTCACGAGATTCTGGGTGGTCCACGCGCCAAAGAGCCCGATAGTGGCTCCCAGCGCGGCCATTTTCAGGCCCTGCTTCAGTACCAGGCAGAGAACATTTACGCGGCTGGCGCCGAGCGCCATCCTTACAGCCAATTCTTGCTTGCGTTGCGCCACCAGAAAAGAAACCACGCCGTAGATTCCGACGACCGCAAGGACCAAACCCGCAGCGGCAAAGGAAGCCAACAGCATGGTGGTGAAGCGCTGCCCGCCGGTCTGCCTTTGGACGACCTCCTCCATCGTTTGCACCTCGGCGAAAGGCATGTCGGGATCCAAATCATGAAGCTGCCTGCGTATTTCAGGCACTAGCAAGCGCGGCTCTGAAGCAGTGCGGATCACAATATCCTTGAACCCATAGTTCACGAGCGGATGTTGAGAATACAGAACCGTGATCTGCGGCTCGGGCGGGTGCGCAAGGCCAGCGTTTCTGAAGTCGCCGACAACGCCAATGACAGTAACGTCCGCGGAGTCCGTAATGCCCGCGCCGGGGGCGATCTGCATAAATGGCGGAGGTCCGATATGGATTTGCCGACCGATGGGATCTTCTGTTGGGAAATAGCGGCGCTTGAATTCCTCACTGATCAGGGCCACGGCCGGACTAGTAGCGCTGTCCGATTCGGCGAAATCTCTGCCTTGAATCAGGGGAATGCCGAGAGTTCTCAGGAAATGTGCATCCGCGACACCAAACTGCGCTGACGGAATATCTTGGGCTCGCGCGAACGGATGCCCCGGAATGTTGAGCAACTGAGTCCATCCGTTGTTCGGCGGGTAGACTGTTGTTACTGTCGCCTCAATCACCCCGGGCACGGCGCGGACCCGCATGGCAAACGCATCGCAGAAACGCGCGATCGCTCCGGGGCTCGGATAGCGAACCCCGGGAACATAGATATGTCCTTTCAGCAGATGGTCTTGACGGATTCCCAGATGTTGGCGCTCCAACTCTATGATGCTTCGCGTCAACAGCGTTGCTCCCACCAGAAGCATCAAGGACATCGCCATTTCCGTCACAACCAAAACGTTGCGCAAGCGCTGCGTAGATCGTCCTGAGGAACCGGATCGCCCGCCTTGCTTCAATGCATGTACCAGGTTCAAGCGCGTTCCTGTGAGCGCCGGGGCCACGCCAAAAAGCAAACTTGTGGCCAGTGACACCAAAAGAGTGAACGCCAGCACTCGCCAATCGATTCCTATGGAATCTAGTTGCGACAGGTCCGCGGGATGCATTCTCGTCAGTAACGCAAATCCAATCTGTGCCAGAACCAACCCAACTGCTCCGCCGATCAAAGAAAGCAAGAACGTTTCCGCGAACAACTGCCGGATGAGATCTCTTCTTCCCGCTCCCAGAGCCGCGCGCACGGCCAGTTCACGTTGACGCGCGGCATTTCGCGCCAAAATCAAATTCGCCAGGTTTACGCACGCAATCAGCAAGATCAGACTCACTGCCCCCATCAACAGAAGTAGCATGGGGCGAAGCTCTCCCACGCGGGTGTCGGAAACTCTGCGAACGAGTACGCCGACGCCTTGATCGACGGGATGCGTCGCCGCCAGACCGGCTGCTACGGTCGCCAGGTCCGCCTGAGCCTGCTCCAGCGATACGCCAGGCTTCATCCGCGCAAGCGCACAGTAACCCCGCAAACTTCGCGAGCTCTCCGACCATACATCCGCAAATGCGAAGGGAGTCCAGACCTCAACCAGCCCGGGCCCCCAAGGCTCCATCCACTCGGGAATCGAATCCGGCATGACCGCCACGATGGTATAGGGCTCGTCATTGATGCGAATTTTCCGCCCGAGGATTGCGCTGTCGCCCGCGAACCGCTCTCGCCACAGTCGGGCGCTTATCGCGGCCACGTAGTGTTTACCGAGCTGGTTCTCCTCTTCCGTAAACAGCCGGCCCATGATCGGCTGTACGTCCAGGACCTCGAAATAGGCTGCAGGAACCAGCCCTACTCGCATCTGCTCCGGCTCGCCCGCGGAGGTCCCAAAGCTCACGTTCTTGCGCCAAGTGTCGTAGACGACCATCTTCTGGAAACTATGACTTGCTTGCGCAAAGTCCCGTCCGTCCATCGGTGAGGGTCCGCCGGTTCCACCAATGGCAATCCCATCTTTTATCGAATAAACGCGAACGAGCTGATCGGCTGCGGAGAACGGCAAAGGCCGAAGCATCAGCGCATCAATGGCGCTGAAAATGGCGGTATTAGCGCCAATCCCGAGGGCAAGGGTAAGAACCGCGACGAGCGTGAAACCAGGATTTTTGCGAAGTGATCGCGCAGCGTAGTTTAAGTCGCGTCTAAACCCTCCGAGCCAAACAAGACTCCAGATTGCGTGCACGTCCTCCTGCACCATGGTGGTGTTGCCGAAAGCTCGTCGAGCGGCATAGCGTGCCTCTTCGGCCGACAAACCGGATTCCAGTTGCTCCTGTGCTTCCAGCTCGAGATGCGACTCGAGCTCCCGGTCTAGTTCCTTGTCCCGATCGCGGCGTTCCCGGAACGCTTCGAGCCGCGAGCTGAGCCAATTCCAATTCCATACCCTCATGACGGATCTCCTCGAGCCGGCCACATCAACGTCGCCACCGCTGCCGTCAGTCGCTTCCATTTCGATTCTTCGCGAGCAAGTTGTTTCCTGCCTGCTGGCGTTAACCGGTAATACTTGAATTCACGATTCCGGTCCTTGGCTATTTCCCATTTCGAGATGATCCAACCCTTGCGCTCCATGCGATGGAGAGCTGGATACAGCGAGCCGTGCTCCACCTGTAGCACGTCCTCCGTAGTGCGTTGTATGTGTTTTGCGATTTGATGGCCATGAGCTGGGCCGAAGAGCAGCGTGCGCAGAATCAGCATATCGAGGGTGCCCTGCAGGAGCTCGGTTCGGTTGGAAGACTCTTTAGGAGTCATGACAGTAGGCATTCTACCTTAACGAGGGTAGACGTACGACCCTCGTTAAGGTTAGCAGAAACTCAGGTTGCGCTAGATGCGCTGAAGGCCCGGCCAAATATTTGACGATTCCGCGTGTGCGGTCACTGCGGCGAAGAGATTAAACCTGCCTGCCGCATGACTGAGAGCATGTCCCAAACGCTCCACTCCTCAGAAATCTTCCCCGCCTTGAAGCGGAAAATCGTCATGCCCTCAATCTTGATCTTCTTACCCGTTGCCGGAAATCCCATTCCTGCCTGGGTGTTGGTGCCCGATGCAGTCCAATCCACCGCCACGAGATCTCGCTCCGCAAGGATCCGGTTGACCTTGACCGTCATGTCTGGCAAGGCCTTGCGTTCCTCTTTGGCTGCAGCCAGGTCCTCCTCGAGGGTGTACTCGTGATTATCGCCGTGGCCCACGAAGTCCTTGGAGTGTGACTCCGCGTACTTGTCCAGGCGCCCCTGGCCGAGCACCTCTTCGAAAAAGGTTCGGGCAACCTGCTTGTTTCTTTCCCGATCACCGGTCTGCTGCGCCATCGCGGGCATGCAGATCACAAATAACAACAGCAAAGACGAACTCTTGCGCATACGATTCTCCTTCGTTTTGGTGAGTGTCTCCGTGTTCAGATTCCGAGGAATCGACATAGTAGAATTTCAGAATCACAGCTCAGTCGTCTAGATACTGTAACGTGTGTTACAGTAATAGGCAAGGAGCTCCACATGGCGAGACCACCCAATCCCGGCATCCGCGCAAGGCTCCGCGACCAAGCTGTCGACTATGTCCTCACTCATGGAGTGGCAGACTTGGCCCTTCGCCCCTTGGCAAAGGCCTTGAAGACCAATGCTCGAATGCTGGTCTACCATTTCGGCTCGCGGGAAGGATTGATGCGCGAGATCCTGAGCCGCTTACGTGAACTCGAGGACGCTCGCATACAGGCTTGGTTCGAGAGCGGGGAGAAGCCGCGCACCATGCTCGAGTTTCTGAGCTGGTACTGGAAGCGGTTGAGCGCACCCCGCGCGCGACCTGCGGTGCGCCTCATCTTCGAACTGTACGCGCTGGCGCTGAAAAATCCGCGGGCATACCCCGGTATCCTCGAAGATCCTCTCGCTTATTGGCAGAAGCTCACATCAAAAGCTTGCATTTCCGCGAAGGCGGACGGCGTCGAGGCCACGCTGCTCCTGGCGGCCACCCGTGGTCTCCTTTTGGACCTCTGCGCGACGGGAAATCGTGCACGGGTGGAACGGGCGATCGAGGCACTAGCGCAGTTTGTCGAGTGGCGTATCACGCGATCAGAAATGATGGGCGGGAGCCAAAGGAGTTAAATGGTGGGTAACTCCTGCAGATGGAAGCAACGGTGCCCTTCGTTGCGCGTTAGCCGCGCCTCGGAGTCGTCCCGGGACAACTCGGAAGCAATGCAGATGTTGCAGACGGCGGCATTCGCAAGGTACGCGCTCGGACGAGACCATCTGCCGGGTTTCGCAGAAGTGACGTGGACCCTTACTCGTAACGCAAGGCGACCATGGGATCGACACGCATCGCGCGCCGCGCAGGAACCGATGCTGCAAAGGTGGCGCTGGCTGCTAGAACAAGGGCAGCTGCGCCGAATATCGTCGGGTCGTAGCTCTTGACACCATAGAGCTGGTGAGCGAGCAGGTATCCTCCCGCTATGGCGGCAGGTATGCCAATGGCCAGTCCCCAGCCGAGCTGGGCCAGCGTGGCGCGCAACACCAGACCGAGCACATTCCAGCGGTCGGCACCGAGCGCCATACGAATACCGAACTCATTGGTTCGCCGTGCGACGGCATATGCCGTCAGGCCATACAGCCCCAGGCACGCAAGAATCAGCGCCAGCACGCCGAACAGCTCCGTGAGACGAGCAATGAGACGTTCCTGATTGAAGTTGAGAGCCACCTGCTCGCCAAAACTCTGCATCTTCAAAATCGTAAGATTTGGGTCAACCGCTGCAATCGACTGGCGCACTGCCGGTTCGATGTTCTCCGGCCTACCAGCTACGTGAAACTCGATAGCACTGACCCATCCCCGAAGCGGCTCTCCTGAAGGCACCTGGAGCAGAGGCAAAAAGAAGGTGGCATACGCCGGGCCGCGCGTGTCCTGGTATTTCGCATCCTCGACAATGCCGACGATTTCATAGTCGCCGCTATGACGCACATCCCCCATTCCGAAGTGCTGACCGATGGGATTCTCATTTGGGAAAAAGCCGCGCGCGAATGTATCGTTGATAACGGCAACATTGGTGGCAGCGGGTGTGTCGCGCTCGTCGATGGTGCGTCCCTGCAGCAAGCGAGTGCCAATCGTCTCAAAATAATGAGGCCCGACGCGAAGCCACGACGGCGCCGTCTCCCCGTAGTCCGGGCTTTTTCCTTCGATGTACACACGCTCGTTCCAATTATTCCCTTCTAGCGGGCTGTACGTCGAAAGACTCACACTCAGCACGCCCGGAATCCGCGGCAGTGCCGTTCCCAGCCGCTGATAGAGCGCTGGAAGCTTTTCGTCGGTATAGCCGGCGGCCTCCGGATTGATGAGACTTAGGATGAGGCGTCCGTCGGTCACGAAACCGAAATGCTGGCCCTCCAGATTGCGCAAACTCTTCGTGAGCAACCCAGCGCCCGCCAGGAGTACGATCGACAGTGCGACCTGCACGACGATCAGCGATTTCTGAAGAGTTGACGATCTTTCGCCCTTCGCGCGACCCGCTCCACGCAGGGCATCCGCAGGATTCGACCGCGATGCCATCCACGCCGGCGCGATTCCAAACACGATTCCTGTGGCCAGCGACAAAATTAAAGCGAACAAGACAACCGGCAAAGAAGGCCGGACGCTGATCGGGACGTAGTGGGCGCCGCGAAACGCGAGTAGCAAGAGCGCCTGGCTCCCCGCGTAGGCTACATAGAGACCCATCACTCCGCCGGCTGCCGCCAGGAGCACACTCTCGGTGAGCAACTGGCGAATCAGCCGTCCGCGCGTCCCGCCCAACGCCAGCCGGACGGCGGTCTCGGATTGGTTGGCCGACCCTCGCGCCAGAAGCAGGTTGGCGATGTTCGCGCAGGCAATCAGCAGCAGCAACGCGGAAAGTGTCGCCAGCAGCCGCAGTGCCAGCCGATAGTCCGTTTGTAGTTGCTCGACACCACGCACCGCCGGTGTCAGGCGAATATGCTGGCGCGGAATCTCATCCCAGTCCCGCTGGGGAATGACATCGCGATGGCTGGCGAGCCATTGCTGCAGGGCAACCGTGAGCCGCGCCTGAACCGATTCCGGCGCGAACTCCGGCTTCAGCCGCCCCACAAGATAGAGCCATTCGGACTCGGCGCTCTGTAACCGCCACTGCTCTGGTTCCCAGACCAACGGCAGCCAGAAATCTGGAGGATCGCTACGCAGAGTGTCGCCATAGAATTGCGGCGCCGCGACACCCGCGATGATGTAGGAACTACCGTCGATGCTCAAGCGCGAACCGACTACCGCAGGATCCCCCGCGAACCGCTGTTGCCAGGCGCGATAGCTCATCACGGCCATCCGGGGCGCGTTTCGCGAGTCGTCCGCTGGACTCAGCAGCCGGCCCCGGAAAGCGTGGACACCCAACATCTGGAAATAATTTCCCGACACGAGCTCGCCTTTGTACGGCTCTGCGGCCGAATCACGCGGCCCGCGCACACTCAAATCTGCCGTGTAGGACTCAAAAGCGGCAAGTTGCTCGAACTCGGGCGTGTGGTCGCGCAGGAATTCGTAAAGCGAATAGGAATACAGAACAAAACTGCCATCGTTCTGCGTACCTGTCATGACACAGCAATTGTTGTTGTCGCCGAGCCGATACAATTGCGCGGGATTCGGGACGGGCAGCGATTCCAGCATGACCGCGTTCACCAAAGTGAAGATGGCCGTGTTTGCCCCGATGCCCAGGGTCAACGTCAGCACAACGACTGCGCTGAAGCCCGGAGACTTGCGCAGCGAACGAACACCAAAGCGAATATCGCGCCAGAATCCTTCTACGACCGATTCCCAGCCGCCAGAGCGCACGACTTCCTTCGCAACTCCGAGACTCCCCCGCTCCAGTCGAACCGCTCGAAGCGCATCCTTGCGGTTCATGCCCTTCTTCATCTTTTCTTCGGCTGCCATCTCCAGGAAGCCGTTTAATTCTTCGTCCAGTTCCTTGTTGACCTGCTCCTTTCGGAACAGCGCCCGAAATCCGTCGGATAGGCTTCGCAGCAATGACATGATTCGCTTACGACGCCTCCAAGATTCTGGCGATGGCCCCCACTTGCCTTCCCCATTCTCGTGTTTCGCTGTTGAGCCTCTTTCGCCCTTGCTCTGTTAAAGCGTAGTACTTTGCGCGCCTGCTGTTCTCAGTGGCTTTCCATTCGCCTCGGATCAATCCATCTCGTTGCAGCCGCTGAACGGCGACAAAAAGCGAGCCTGCATTGAGGCGGAAAACGCCCTTGCTCATCTGTTCGAGCCGGACCGCGATCCCGTATCCGTGCATGGGTTCGAGAGCCAGCATTTTGAGAATGAGCATGTCCAGGGTGCCTTGGACCAGATCACTCGGCTTGTCCGCCATAGACGCATTCCTCCTGAGGGCCAAGAGGAAGAATACACCCGTCATACTGATTGTCAAGAGGAGCGCCAGGGCAGTCTTACGTTTTGAGAGACAACCGTAAGACTGAGGGCCACCGCCTCCAAAGAGACAATGAGTAGACACCACGGCAGCCGGCTAAGAGTAGGTTTCATCTGTCACTCGGATACGGACGCCGTGGCGTCGAAGGTCCAGAACAAATTCATCTGCACGTTTGTGCGCGCCCTGAAGCCTGCGAAAGCTGGCGTCTGCAGCGACTCAACCTGCTGAATTCATCTTAGTCCTCAAACTTGAACTCGGGCGGCTTGGGAGGTCTCGGAGAAGGAGCAGATGCATGCGTCCCAATAGCAACTTCCATGGCTGTGTTTCTCGGGAATACGAGTTCGCGCCCGCGCGCAATAAAATGCGAATAGACCGACACGCTTGCGCCATAAGCACCCATCGCCATTCCAAGCGGCTGCGAATGAACGAAAGCGCCCATAGCGATGCCCACAAGTTTGAATCCCCCAAAGCCGCCCGCTAAGCGACTATTTGTGTTCCCGTTAACATCGCCGTTACGGGCGTCAGGATCGCCGCGAGCGGACACAAAGGCCAACGCCAGGGAAACTCCAGTTGTTAGATAACGGGTCTTCGGAGCATTGGCCTCAGCACCGCCTTCTGAATCAAGTTTCACGTGTTGTCCTTTGCCCGCCTGAACGCCCGCCAAAGTCGTTTCCACTTTTTGCTCGAGGCCATCCGGCAATACGAGTTCGTGGAATACCATGCGGAGTTGCCCATTGCGGCTGAAGCGGCGCGCCGGACGAACCTGCAGGACGGAACCTTCGAGCCGGCTTCCCTGTGGAAGCACCAGGCGGTTTCCGTCGAAGAGTGGTTCTGAGACAACAGCCACGACTTCCTCGCCCGGCTGAGCAGTCGCCGAACTAAGAGCGGTCATGAGCCGCACGTGCACAGAACTGCCAGAAGGTGGAGGCGTATTGAGCGAAACCGCTATTTCTGGAGTCAAAGGCTCGGTTCCAAAATCGAGCGGCTCCTCAAGTTCGGCGAAATAGACCGTTCCGGCATCAATATACTGCGGATGGACGGGGAGTTGAGCGACGGCGTATCTTTCGATCTTGTGAAATTTACCGGGCTCATGCACCTGCTTCATAGCATTGTCCCACTGCCGTTTGGCTTCTTCCTTTGCCTGATCGGCTTTCTCAGACGCAGCGTCTTTTACGCCCTTCTTTTTCTCGCCGCCGGAGCTGGTGACGAACCGTATCACTTCTCCGGAGCCGGGTGTGACGGTGGTGTGGATCGCAATGCGCCGACCATCGCTCAGTTCGAGACCGTCAAATTCGATCTGGACCTTGTGCGGAGGAGTGAACTCGGCATTCAATGCGTCGAGGGTGCGTCGTCCACTGGAAACACCTTCGAGCTGAGTGATCTGTCCTGTAACCTCGGTTCCCACTGGTATAACAAGTTTGTCAAAAGCATAGATGGCCTCGGCGACGCGGCCGTGAACGGACTGCCCAACTCTCTGAATTCTTAATTCTTTGTCGAGAACAACTTGAACGGCAGTGCCTTTAGGTATGGTGAGAGGGATGGTCTCAATGGGTGAAGCTGGCACGGACGCCGAAACGGGATCCTGCGCGTGCAAGGAACTCGCTAACGCGCAAGTCAAAAAAAACGTGAAAATCAAGCCTCTCGTTGCCATGTCATTTCTGCTTCTGCCAGGTCATTTCCACGCGCACCGGTATTTCGTTCTTCACAGCCATGGATAAGAGCGTTGGCGGGTCGATCTTGAAATCGGTCAGCGTGGTTGGAATGGTGCCCGTTATCTTCGTCTCGTTTCCTTCCTTCGTTTGCTCGAAGGGAACCTGTTTATATCTGGCGATCTGGCCCGCAAACAGGACCTCCAGATCGGCATGAATGGTTGTTGATGCGGACGCGTCTTCGGGCAAACTAGTGCGCACAGTGACAATCGGGAATTCCCCGCCACGGGTCACTTGAAGCATGTGCAGATCGCGGTTGCTGTCGCCAGAATCGAACGATTTTACGGGCACAGCTATCAAGAAATCGCATTGTCCGGCATGGCAAACGCCCTTGCCTCGCGCCGCATGGCTGACTCCCTCGGTCTGATGGAGCGGATGAGACACGTGATATGTGAGAGTCGATTGTGAAAGAACCCATTGGCTATCCGTCTGGGCAAGTACGGGGAGCGCGAAGAACAAAAAGACTATTAGTATTTTTTCCCTCATCATTTCTCTTTACCACTTAATGGATACGGACAAAATGGCGGCTCCATACGCACCAGCTGTGACGATGGCCACCGCCCCATGAGCACTCGCGATGCCATGAACTTTCTCCCCTTTGCTTTTTTGATCGAAGGCTATTGCCCCCAAAATGGGAGTCAAGATCATCCCTGGGCCGTGAATCCAAGCTAGGGCTTTATGTAGGCGGATGGGCCCGCGTGTTTGGGTGCCCTGGATCTTGGGCGCGCGAATGGCGTAGTACGCGCTCAGGAAGTACAAGTCCCCCGTCACCGAACCGAGAGCGAGATGCAGGTATCGATCGGACGTACTGGTGCTCTTGCCGCCTGCGCCAGCTCCCGCAATGACGGTGGCGACGAGAGGAATCGTATCTATCAAACCGATCCGCTGATGAACTTTAAGCATGTGCGAGCGCTTGTCGAGCTTTGCCTGATCCTGGGCATTTCCCTGGGTCTGGCCCTGAGTGAAGCCCAGGTCGCCAAGAGACAGCACGCCACGCAAAGTCAAGTTCATCGTTTGCTTGGCATCTGCGGTGACGGTCACTTTAGAAACGTTGGTGCTGAACCCTTCGGCGGAGACGGAAATTTCGTAATCGCCGGGCCCGAGCTTGGGGACACTGTAGAGGCCGGATGAATCGGCCTGGGTTTCCATCAATTGACCCGTGGCGACGTTTTTGACGGAGATCTTGGCGTTGGGAACGGCTGCGCCCGATGGGTCCGTGATGACACCCGAGAGGGTGGCCGTCGCGTCCTGCGCACGCAATGGAACGGAGAGTAGGAAAGAAAGCGCCACAATCCCCGCCCCAAGGCCGAACTTCACCATATTCTGATTCATTTGAAGTTCTCCTCTCAATTTCGCAGGAATGGTGGACATATTAAATCCAGAGACGCCGCGAATGATGTCGACGATCTTTAAGCGAATGAAACTTAGCCCCACGGTTCCTTCCAATGTGTCTTGAAGTTCTCGCCAGATTCGGAGATGAATGCTACCAGCTAGGGATGAAGTGCCAGTATCCTGTGGATGACAAATTGTTCATTTTCCTTAGGGTCGCGGCTCACAATACGTCAATTGGACAATTCACAGCCCGGGTTCGACAGAGGCGATCTCCTCGTCTCGCGGCTTTACTCATCAATGTCGCAGATGCTACCAGAGTCATCGAGACGGCTAACCGTGGCAGACGTGGGTTCAGTTCGGGTGAATGACTTCAGGACTAGAATCAAGGCTTTCACCACTCGTCAGCCGAGGGCGGTACCAAGCACCAAAAGCTTCTTTCACTAGCTTGAAAATTGTCCGCCGATTCTGGGCAACGATCTTCATCCATGCCAAGCGGCCCATTTGAGGGAAGTAGATTCCACGAAAACAGATTCGTGCGATAAAGATGTTGATTCGATAGCCCAATGGCTTGTGACCGAGTGAATCGACGGCCTTTCCTATCGCTTCTGGACTGTACGAATTGGACCACCCGTATTTCACCTCTGCATGAGCTTCTGCAATCGTCATCTTCAGCGGAGTGTGGGCCATCTCAAAAGGTATGAACTCCCGCCAGTGTTTTGGCCGCGTCAGTCGCCCTGCAACCTCTAGCCGCTTGTAAAGCGGCGTGGCCGGTAAGGGTGTGAGCAGACCGAAGATGGGCAGCCCCGGGGGCCAGCCCCGAACCTCTTGAAGCGTCCGCTCCGCAACCCCAGGTGTGTCGTTATCCATTCCGAAAATGAAGGAAGTAATAGCATAGACGTTGCGCTTGGCGAGCCTCTCAAGCACGGCTGCATACTCTCCGGGCTTGTTGAAACCCTTGTTCACGTCGGCAAGGTTCGCAGGGTCGATGGACTCCATGCCGATGAAGATCCACTTGCCGCCAGAGACCGCAATGAGGTCAATGAGTTCCTCGTCTCGCAACAGGTTGGCGCTTATCTGAGCGACCCAGTTCACCTGTGCGCCGGCGGCGATAATGTCGCGCAAGAGCGATTTCGTTCGTTTAACGTTGATCGCGAAGTTGTCGTCGATAAAGAAGACCGCAATCTGACCGCGCTCGCTTCGCGCACGGGATTTTAGTAGCAACAGTTCGTCCACGACATTCTTGTTCGTGCGAAATCGGATCGAGTCGCCGAAAAAGCCGGTTACGGTGCAAAACTCGCATCCATACGGACACCCGCGCCCCGACTCCATCGGAATGATCCGAAATGTGCCCCAGCCCTCGCCGACGCGCTGAAGCATACGTGTCGCCAGCTTCGGAACCAAATTAAACTGGTGGAGATCTATTTTGTCCCACCGAATAGCTGGATAAGACTGAAGGCTGGGTTTACGTTCCTGGCCGAAGTCATCCACCGGAGCGTAGATATGCTTGAGTTCACCACGTGCGGCATCCTCCACGATCCTAGGCCAAGTCTCATCGGCTTCACCAAGAGCCACCGCGTCAGCGTGGCACGGGCCGCCGCTTCGACCGAGGGCCTCGTCGGCCATTTCTGTGACATGAGGTCCGCCCATCACGACCGGTACACCCGTGGCGCGGATAGCATCTGCGACGCGGTATGCTTTTGCGATCATCCGAGTCATCGCCCCGATCCCGACTAGGCCGATGTTTTGTTCCCGCACAAATCGTGCGATGCCGCCTTCGTCCATTGGTTGTGCATTGCCATCGATCAGCAGTACTTCATGGCCAGGCGGAGTCAGCGCCTGGAGAAGAAACATCCAAAGATGCGGCATGAAATTCCGCGTCACTCCGTTGTCTGGGCTATAAAGTAAGATTTTCACGATCCTCCTGGTTCATTCGCGTGGGCGACCAATTGGCTGACCTGCCAAAGCTGCGTATCGGTCAGTTCGGACTTAAAGGCCGGCATGCCAGACGGCCGGATGCCACTGGCTGCCTTCCAGCGACTCTGATGTAACTCCGGCGGCCGGCTTAGAAATCAAAGCGATACCCCAGGATCATTTTCGCGATGAGGTGATCGGACGCGCGTGTCAGACCCACGCCTAGCCCGAAATTGATTTCCCACTGTGGTGCAATATTTAAATCAATCGCGGGGAAAATCTGGTGCTGCTGTTGGGCAACCGCATCGAATCCCGTGACGGGGCCAACCGAGCCGTAATATTCAAGGCCCGCAGCGATCTTAGGAGTGAAGTCGTAGCTGAACTTGAAATTTGGCGAAAATACGACACCTTGATGCACGCTCTCACCATCAAAAGAACGGTCTAGCGTCGGGTTCACGGACCAATACCATCGGCCGATTTTTTGGTCCACGATCGGTCGGATTTCCCACGTCCAGGTGTCCAGGGAATACTGCCGCCGCTGGTAGCCAATTTCATTCGAGAGGCTGACGCCGACAGGCCAGTGCCACTTTTTTGGTACGGCGACGCGCGGCCGTAAATGATCGCCCACCCACTGCCATCCCTGGCCCTCTGTTACCGAAGTGAAGATGTAAAAACCACACTCGAACCAGTCATTGAAGCCGTGGGTAATCTCGACTGTCTCGTGCTCGGCGTGATTCGTTGGATAGACACCATCCAGAATCGTCTTTGAGCCATCAATCGTGAAATTGCTGTGTAGCTCAACCATGGTGTGGCCCGGGTCCACCAACTCATAGCCGTATACCTGGATTTCATAGTTGTCTTGAGCGCGAGCAGGGCTTGCAGACAAAACGGCGGCCACAAAGGCCAACGCAAGAAACCAGCGGCGCTCAATACCGCGCAGGAATGCAGGACGAGCAGCACGGCTCAAGATCGGCACTCGTCCTGAGTGAGTGAAAACTCGTGAAAGCGGGTCGAAGAGCCCACGATTCTGGAGAATGGCGAAGTAAGACAAAACGAAACCCAACACTTTCCCGTGTCTGAGGCCACCGGCACGCGATGCTGATATCTCATTGACGGCATAGATCCTCGAATTATTCTTTCGGATACTTCGATGGAACATTAGCAGTTGAGAATGACTTTGAGACATCCTGGAGATGACAAGTTGTTCATCTGAATTGTGTACGGGGCTGACTATGCATCACAATAATAGTGCGTATCTTAGTCTTGCGTTCCCTCCGTACGGTGGCCTGCCATCTGCTCATCGGCCTTGGTTTTCTTGCTGGATCCATTTCTGCACTGGGTCAAGAAACATCACTTCTGCCGGATGCACCGCCGCCGGCTCAGCCCCAATCTCCTCAGTCCAATCCTGAGCAGAATGGATCACAAGATAAACCGAGCAAGAATCACATCTTCTGGGTGATCCCCAACTACCGATCGGATGAGAATCCCGCAACAATCAAACCGTTGACTGCGCGCGCAAAGATGAAAGTTGCGTTCGACGATTCTTTTGATCCTTCGGCTTTTCTGGTGGCAGGTGTATTGCGCAGCATCAGTACGCTTCCTTTGGACAAGGCGCGGAAGGGTTTGGCAAATACTATGGAGGAGCATTCGCCGATCAAGCAATCGGGAACATTATGACCGAGGGACTGTTCCCAATCGCTCTCCATCAGGATCCTCGCTATTTCGTAAGAGGAAAGGGCGGGTTTTGGAAGCGAACTGGGTACGCCATGAGTCGGGAATTCATCACCCGGGGCGATGACGGCCGCAACCACTTCAACACTTCAGAGCTGGCGGGCAATGCCGTCGCCGCCGGAATTTCCAACACTTACTACCCTGCCGCCGACCGATCACTCGGGAATACGGCAAATAAGTGGGGGCAACAGATCGCTCTAGATGCGTTCTTCAACATAGCAAAGGAATTCTGGCCCGACGCACGCAAGAAGCTATTCGGACGATAAAGCGAATCTACAGCGTGTTCCTTGGTTACCACCGAGCGGAACGCCATGATTCTAATGCACGCTAAAGACCTGATCTGCTCCATGTGGCGCGGAGCCTGCCGTTGCGGGTGGCAACCCGTCCACTTACGCAGGATGGAGCACATTTGCAGGCAGCGAGAGAGTTACAACCGCACCGCCCCCTGGGCTAGCGGAGATCTTGGCAGTGCCGCCGTGCGCTCGTACAACCGCGTCGACGAAAGCAAGCCCCAGCCCATGCCCTTGTGAGTGTTTCCCTCGGACGAAACGCTCAAACGCTCGACTGCTGATCTCAGGAGGGAATCCCGGACCATTGTCCTCGATCACCAGCATCGCAGATCCGTCTCGCGACCGCAGACGAATCGTTATCTCGCATCCCAGGGGTAAATGAGCGATTTCGTTCTCGATCAGATTACTCAGAACGCGATTCAACAATCCCCAGTCAGCATCTACGACAACGTGGTCTTCGAGGTCAACCATCAACTTGTGCTGGCGTTCGTCCATCGCCGGCTGGTAGAGGTCGACTAGTTGCTTTACGGCAGCAGAAAGGTCAACCGTACTGCGATCCAGGCGAAGTGCACCCGCCTGCGCTTCCGCAACATCAAGTGTTGTGTCCAGTGCGCCCAACAGTCTATCGACGCCTTCGATTGCGTCACCAACCGAGTCACGCCACTTTTCGTTGGGCTCGCTGGATAGGACGGATTCGAGCGCGCCACGAATCGAAGTTAGCGGGCTCTTCAAGTCATGTGCGACAGCGTCTGTCACGGAACGAAGCTCATTTACCGAGGACTGAATACGATCCAACATGTGATTGAAAGTTCTAGCCAATCGGGAGATCTCATCGGAATTGACGGGCTGGGGCAATCGTTCCCGCAGGTCCTCGCTGCCGATTCGCGCGACAGTGTCAGTAATGCGTTGAACGCGCAGGAGTGTACGATGGGCACTCAAGTACGAGATCAGAAATCCCATGAGGACCGTACTGCCCCACAACAGAAGGAAACGACGGGTCAACGTCCTAAGCAAATGGCGGGCGCCGCGACTGGAGAGTCCCAAGTAGAACGTTCTCCCGTTTTCATGCCGCGCAACGACTCGAAATGTTGTGGGCCATCCCTCAACGTTTATGGACTGCGGAGTGCCCGGAACAAAATTAGTCCGCTGAAATGCCTTCAGAAAAGCATCGTCTGAGCCGGGCCCTACCCACAGCGGACTTTCCTTGTCATTGGGATCGAGTTCCAAGAAGAAAACAGAATTTAGCCTTTGCCCACTTGCGTTGCGTTCATCCGGCAATTCCTGCGTGGCAAGTTCGGCTACTTCTCGAACGATTCTGTTGTACAGATGGTCCTTGGGGGTATCGGCCGAGACCCGCGCAAGAACCTCCGCTTCACCGCTCAGCCACGCGTCACTGCGTTCTTGAATGGCGTTTGCCACCCGGAAGTAAACAATCGAGAACGCCAGAGCCGTCCCAAGAGCGAACGCCAGGGTCGTCCAAATTGAAATGCGCCAAGCCGCGGTCGCCTGCAAAAATTTAGGCATGTTTGAGAACGTATCCGACGCCGCGGATGGTGTGGATTAGCGGTATGGGGCTATTGTGATCCACTTTGTTGCGTAGGCGATAGATGTGGACATCGACTACGTTTGTTGCGGGGTCAATCTGCATCCGCCAGACGTGATCCAGAATCATGGTGCGAGTAACTACACGGCCGGCATTCCGGCAAAGATATTCCAAGAGGGAAAACTCCTGTGGGGTCAACTGCAGCAAGTGGTCTCCGCGTCGGGCCTCATGACGCACAAGGTCAAGCTGCAAGTCCGCAGCCTGCAACCGTACCGAGTCATTCTGTGGCGCAGAGGATCTACGCAGAAGATTTCTCAGCCTCGCAAGCAGCTCCGCAAGGGCGAATGGTTTTGTGAGATAGTCATCTCCGCCCTTCTCCAATCCCTTTACTCGCTCGTCCACTGAACGGCGCGCGGACAGAATCAACACCGGAGCGGAAGTACCTTGGGCGCGGCACCTCGCTATCAAATCCAGCCCATCCATGTCAGGAAGGCCGAGATCAATGATGAATGCATCGTGGGTGCCTTCCAAGGCTTTAAGTTCTCCCGTTTTTGCGTTGCCGGCTGTGTCTACCTGGTATCCGGATTCCACTAATGCCCGTTTTAGAAACCCCTGGATAGCCGCATCATCTTCGACCAACAGCAATCGCATCAGACCCTCCCTCCGCTTTGAGACTGTACACCCGAAGATAGGATGCTTGGAACTCCTCAAGCGTCTGAACGCATCATGCAAACGCAATGCCCCTAGCGTGGTGCCTCGCGAGGTGGTGCAGGCTCGATTCCCGAGAGTTGCGTACATATATATAGCTTCCTCGCGAAGCTCGTCTCCTCAACCCGCCGATATTTTCAATGAGCCAGGCGGGGCCTTGCCTGGAGCGAGATTCTACTTAGCTTGCACCGACACGGTTGTCCCATTTCGAATTGAGTCTGTCGCATTGGCCAAGACAACCTCGCCCGACTGCAAGTCACCAAAGACCTCGGACTTTCCATTGAGCGTCGCACCCGTTTTGACATCAACCCATTCGGCTTTTCCTTGACGTACGCGAATGACGAATGTTCTTTGTAAGTCCGTCGTCACCGCGGATGAGGGCACGAACAGAGTTGGATAGTCGCGGTGAATTGGCCAAACGACATTTGCAAATGAACCCGGGGTGATCTGGGCGTCCGCGTTGTGCAAATCGAGCTCGACTTGCATCGTCCGCGTATTTTGACTTATATCGTGTGAGATGCGCGCGATGGGAGCGTGGTAGGAGCGTCCCGGATAGGCAGGAACGCTGAAAGTTACTTGCTGACCTTCTTGAACTCCGGCCACGTATGCTTCCGGCACCGGAACGACCACGCGCAAACGACTCAGGCTTTCGATTCGGACGATTGGCTGCGCTCCACCCTGTCCCGATGTCGGACCGACAAGAGCGCCTGGATGCAAGTTCCTCTGAGTCACTACGCCATCAAACGGAGAGTGCATCTCCAAATAGGACTCGAGTTGCGCGACGCCGCTCAAAGCATCGCGGGCGGCCTGCACGTTATTGGCTGCGGCCTCCACCTGCCCGTTATCGGCCGCCGCTGTTTGTTCTGCCACTAGCAGATCGTTGCCTGCAATAACACCGGGCGTCTTTGCTGCCGCCGCCAAATGCAGGTAGGTCCCGTGGTCCGAGGCGAGCTTTGCTTGTGCAGCTGCAAGTTGTGCTTCGGCGCCTTTCAGGGTGGCCTCGGCTTGCGTGCGCTGTGCAGTTAGCTCTGGTGCCGAAAGCCGGATGATCAACTCACCGGCGCGCACGTGAGACCCTCGATCAACTGATATGGTTTCAATAAATCCTGTAACCTTCGGGTAGATATCTACAGCTTCATAGGGCGAGAGCTGCGCAGGGAGAGTCAGTGTTGTGTCCAGTTTCTGAGATTCAACTGAAGCGACAGCTACGACTTGAGCGGACCCAGCATTGACCGCCTGATTGGGTTGCGATTGCTGGACGGCTGAACCGCCGCAGCCATCAAGAATTAAGCTGAGCGCGAAAACAGCCAAAAGGGCTTTCATTGTGAAGCCTCCGATGCTGTTGCAAGTGGGCTATCCGGGTCATCAGGGTCGAGTGAGGGCGAAACGAGAGAAGCACGTCTCTGGACCAAGCCGAACATAGTCGGCAGGACGAGCAGCGTGGCCAAGGTCGCAGCCAACAAGCCGCCAATGACCGCTCGGCCAAGCGGTGCGACCTCTTCGCTGCCCCGCCCAATCGCGAGTGCCATCGGAACCATGCCGGTAATCATGGCAAGGCTCGTCATGAGGACGGGACGGAGTCGCTCACCAGCTGCATTTCGTGCCGCTATCTTTGCATCCGCCCCGGCTTTCCGATTCTGTTCGGCAAAAGTCACCAGCAAGATCGCATTGGCGACAGCGACGCCAATCGCCATGATCGTTCCCATGAAGCTCTCCAGGTTAAGACTGGTTCCTGTAATGAGAAGCATGAGGATGGCCCCAGCGAGCACAGCGGGAATACTAGACAGTACGATGAGCGAGAGCCGGATGGACTCGAAGTTTGCGGCGAGCAATAAAAGAATCACGAAGATCGCGATTGCGAGACCCACGCTCAAATTTCCAAAAATTTGCCGAATTGCGCTGATCTGCCCGCGGACCTGAGCGGCCACTCCGCGCGGCGGAGCGCTCGCTCGCGCAATCGCCTGATCGATAGTCAGGCCAGCGCGGCCTAGATCGTTCTTCGCAAGATTGGCCGAAACGGCAATCATCCAAAGGCCATTCTGTCGATCAAGCTCTCCTGGCACACTTCCCGCTCGCACGGAGGCCACTTCGGTGACCAGTGGATGTGCTCCCGTGGCGCTCCCAACCGGTATCGTTTCGATATCCTTCATCGACGTCATTCGCGCCTGCGGTACCTGGACCTGCACTTGATAACTGACCCCGGAATTCGGATCGCGCCAGAAATCAGGTGCCACGAAGCGGCTCGAGGCCGTCGCCCCAACAACCGCCTGGCCAACCTGGTCGGCGGTCACGCCAAGTTGCCCGGCTAATACTCGATTTATATTGATATTGATGGACGGGTAGTGGAGCGGCTCCTCGTAACCAACGTCACGCAACTCGACAGTTTTTGAAAGCTCCTGTTCCACGCGGCCGGCGTAGCCCAGAACGTCGTTGTACTGCGGTCCGGTAACTGCAACCTCTACAACCGATGGCGTGCCAAAATTTAGAATCTGGCTAATCAAGTCGCCCGGATCGAACGAGAAATGAGAGCCGGGAAATTCCTGCGGCAAGCGCGCTCGCAGCTTTTCCTCCAAATCGTGAACGGAAATCGAGGCCTCAGGCCGGAGAGCAATGTTCATCACAGCTTCCTGCGGGCCGCTTGTCCAGAGAAAAACGGCGTTGATCGGATACGAAGAACCTTGAGTTCCAACATAGCTAAGCGTCAGGTCAATGTTGCCGGTTCCCGCTTCGCGACTTATCACTTCTAGGATTCGCCGCGCCATGTCTTCGGTCACCGGAACTCGCGTCCCGTCGGGCGCATCAAACCGAAGGCGGAACTGATTTGCAGCAGAGGATGGAAAGATTTCCCGTGGGAGTCTTGGACCAATGAAGACCACTACTGCGATTGTGGCAATAGTGTACGCGCTCAGCAGAATTGCCGGAAGCGCCATGAGACGATCCAACCCGGAGTAGAACCGCTTGCGGAACCGGCCGAACTGTCCCTCCGTCGGACTTGCCCCAGGAGCTTTACTTGGTTTAAGCAGCCAGTTCGAGAGCACCGGCACGAGCGAGCTGGAGAGTAGATACGATGCTCCCATCGAAAACCCGACCGCAAGCGAAAGCGGCACAAACAGAGAACGTGCTGGTCCAACCATAAAGAACGACGGGAGAAAGACGGCAAGCACGCACAACATGGCAAGAAGGCGCGGGATAGCGACTTCCCGGCTCGCTTCGAGGATCGCGCGGGCTTTCGGCTCGCCTGCTGTCAGATGCACATGAATATTTTCAAGAAGCACAGTGCCTTCGTCGACCAGCACCCCTATAGCAAGCGCAAGCCCGCCTAGGGTCATGATGTTGATGGTCTGGCCCGTCGCCCATAACGCTACCACCGCCATGAGCAACGCAAATGGGATGGTGATGATGACAATGATTGAGCTGCGCCAGTCGCGCAAGAACAGCAGCAGAGTGAGGCCTGTGAGGAGCGCACCGAGAATTCCTTCGCGCAGAACGGAGAGGAGCGCGTCGCGCACGTATTGGGATTGGTCCAACTCATAGGTGATCTTGATGTCTTCCGGAATGAGCGATTGGAAGCGAACTAGGCTGGCGCGAACCTCGTTCACCACGGTAACCGTCGAGGCGTCGGGACGCTTCGTTACCGGAATGTAGATGGTTCGCTTGCCGTTCAACAAAGCATAGCCTGCAAGAATGTCGGAAGAATCCGACACCGTGCCGACATCACGCACATACACCGATGGGCCTGAACCCGTGCGCAACGGGATGTCCAGCAAATCCGTAATCCGGCTTACCGTGGAATCCGTCGTGATCAACGTCTGATAGTCCCCGATATTGGCATTGCCGGCAGGTTGAATGCTGTTGCCTGCGAGCAGTGCCTGAACTACGTTTTGGGGTGACAATCCCTGGGCGCGCAGTTTGCTGGGATCGACATTTATGACAATGGTTCGTTGGTTGCCGCCGAATGGTGGTGGAGAAGAAACTCCCGGCAGGGTGGCGAAAACCGGCCGGACACGATTCAACGCAAGGTCCTGGATTTCTCCTAGCGTTCGCGATGGACTCGAAAAAACCAGATACCCCACCGGGAGCGTGCCCGCATCGTAGCGGATTACAAAAGGCGACACCGTGCCAGGCGGCATAAAGGCGCGAGCGCGGTTGACGTAGGAAATCGTCTGCGCCAGTGCCTGGCTCATGTCCGTCCCAGGATGGAAAGTCAGCTTGATCAGGGCCGTACCCTGAATCGATTTCGCCTCCACGCTCTCGATGCCGTTGATATAAAGGAAGTGATACTCGTAGTAGTAAGAGAGGAATCCTTCCATCTGCTGCGGGCTCATACCGCCATAGGGCTGCGCAACGTAGATGACCGGTAGATCCAAGTCGGGAAGAATGTCGATGCGTGTCCGCAGCAATGCAGGCACGGAACAAAAAACCAGCGCCACAACGATTACCATCACCGTAATCGGCCTGCGCAACGCCGCACGAATCAGCCACATGCTAATGGTCTCCTGGCGTCGTGTCCTGCAAGGCCTGCAAGAAACTCTGCAGGTCCCCTTGTGCATAGGCGACACCGAAAAGTCCTCGCCACACGTTCAATCGGGCAAGGGCATCGTCCGTTTCTGCTTGTGAGAGAAGATTCTCGGATTCGGCGACTTCCACGAGCGTCGCCAAACCTGACTGATAGCGGGTCCGCGATTGCGTTTCCGATTGCCGCGCCGCCGCCAATTCAGTGGGAGTTTCCTGAGCTACGAGTTCGGCGCCTTTCAGTTGATCGCGAGCCGCTCGAATCTGCCCCGTCAGGTCTTGAAGCGTCTGGTCGTAGTGGGCCTGTTGCGAGCGTTCATTGGCCTTCGCGATCTGCTCTTCCGCGCTCCGCGCTTTCAACGCGAAAACGTCTGGGAAGAGGATCGTTATCCCAGTCACCCAATTTCCCCGCGCCGGTGCCGCACCATTCCAATTGCCAATGATTGACCCATTGTTTGGGACTGCGCTGCCGCGACCAAACGCTTCGCCCTGCAAGAACAAGCGCGGATAATTACTCCGCTGCACGGTTTTCTCCTCAGCCTGAACCTGTTGCACGGAAGCCATCTGATCGCGCGCTAGAGGATGGCCGGACACAGGAGATTCAAGCTGCGAAGCGGTCTGCGGCAAATCCTGCAGGCGGCCTCCATCCAATTGGATTTCAGTCCCTGCCGCTCCCAGAAGAGACGCGAGAGTGTCGAGGGCCGCACGCTCAGCCTGCTGAGCTTGATATAGCCGAGTTTTCGCTCGCGCGAGTTCAGCATCGGCGCGCGAACCGTCCACCCCAGGGCGCAGTTCGTTATCGACGAGGACATGAGTGGACTTATTGAACATCTGCCAGCGGTCAACGTTGGCCTGCGCTGCCAGTACAACTTGTTGGTTTGCCACTGCAAGCAGAAAGTAATCGCCTACGGCCGACGCAACCTGAAGCTTCGTCAAAGCAAGATCGGCTTCTGACTTAGCTTCGGCGGATCGGGCTTGGTCTACCTTCGCTGAGCGAAGTCCAAAGTCCAGAGGTTCCCATGAAAACAGTACCTCCGCCTGACTGCCCCAGAAGCTCTGTCCACTCGAAGTACTAATCGGCCCCTCAACACTGGGAGTGATGGGCGTCGGTAACCAGATTCCGTCAACCTGGTTCTGAGTCGCTCGGCTGACCTGATATACGCCGTTCAACTGCGGGAGATACTGCGTCCGAGCAAGAGTCACTCCAGCTCGCGCCGCGGACACCTGTTCCAAAGATGCGCGAACCGCAGGATAGTGCTGAAGGGCATAGTTCAGCGCATCTTCCAGAGTCAGCGCCTTTGGCAGGGCGTTATCTGTCTGCGCGCTAGTGAGGCTTGGGAAGAGAACGAGAACGAATAGCATCGCGGCGCTTGTTCCTAGACACTTCCAAAAGTTTGTAGTCACGATTCTCGCCCCCATTGAACCGATTGCATCCGGGCTTGCAAATTGCTCGGCGGCTTTTGTATGGCCTTTTTTCCATTCATTCCAATAACTCGCCCAAGAGCAACTTGACTTTCTCTTTAGCCTTGGCCAGGGCCTTTCGCCCGGACGCAGTGGCTCGATAGACTCTGCGGCCCCTCCTGCCCAAACGAATTTTCTTAGATCGCAGAAAACCTCTCGATTCCAGGCCATGGAGCATCGGATAGAGGGTGCCCGCGCTCATCTTGTAACCGTGATGTTGCAGCTCCTCGATCATGCCCAGCCCAAAGATTGGTTCTTTGCACGCATGGTAGAGAATGTGGATACGGATCAGGCCTGACAGCAGCTCTTGATCCCGGATGTGCTTGATCTCAGTCAGTCTCATAGTTCATTAGCGAATATAGATATCGAAAAGCGATAATAAAATACCTGTAGCCTCTCCTTACGTCAAGTGCGATAGCGTCGTATCGAGCGCGACACCAGAACTTAGTGCAGGAATCGAATCGCACGCGACCCGCAGAAAAGCACGGCCATGCCGAAAGCGAGGCTGCAGCTTCCGAAGCGAGCGGTTTCTTTATCCGAAGGCCCCGATGGTGTAAGGGCGGAACCGGGAAAGCAGAGACCGGACGCAGGACTTAGCCTGAAGCAGTGCCCAGGAAAGTGAGCGGCAGAAAAAGGCTGGCCCACTGAACTGGGAGGATCGGCGTTGATGAGCCAGGGTATGTGGGCAACCAGAGCGGAACAGAGAAAGTCGGCTTCCGTGCCACAATCGCCTAAGATTCGGATGGGCGACGAGGCATCCTGCGGAACAAAACTGTGGGAGTCTCGTATTCACTGGCATGAGCGTATCCCTTTTATGGTTGTACCTCTTTCTTCTTGCGATGTTTCCAGCGGCAAGCACTAAGGGACAGACCGCACAGGCGTCCGGTGATCCGTCGAACACTGCAACCGCAAAACCGAAAGATACCCGCTCTTTTACGTCAACGGTAGATGCAGTAACGCCTGGTCTCCTGCGGGAATATGCTGTACCTGGGGCTGCGGTCGCGCTGATTCAGAAAGGGAGTGTCGTCTGGATGCGCGGCTATGGTTTCGCCAACGTTGCCAGTGGGACGCGCGTCACCGCCGAAACAGTCTTCAACGTCGGCTCGATTTCGAAGTCGCCCACGGCGTGGGCGGTTATGCAGCTCGTGGACCAAGGCAAGGTGGATCTGGACCGCCCTGTTGATTCTTACCTTAGGCGATGGCACCTGCCCGCGTCATCGTTCGACAACAGTCAAGTCACGGTGCGGCGGCTGCTCAGCCACACTTCCGGCATTTCGAATCATGATTTTCATGGATGGGATCCAGAGAGCCCTCTTCCACCGATCGAGGATTCTCTTTCCGGCAAAACTGGGACGGGAGAAGTGCGAGTCGTGGCTGCACCTGGCTCTGGTTTCCACTACTCCGGAGCGAACTACGCTATTCTTCAGCTCCTAATTGAAGAAGTCTCTGGCGAACGATTTCAAGACTACATGAAAGCGAACATCTTTCGGCGTCTTCAGATGTCGAACAGTCAGTATGGGCAGCCGCCGAAATTTCAGCAGGTGATGGCCACACCATACGATAGTCTCGGAAGCGCTATCCCGATTCTGCGTTACAACGAGCTGTCCGCCGCCGGGCTTACCACGACGCTGCACGATTTGGCGAAATTCGCCGCGGTGGGACTGCGAGGTCCCGAAGGTGAGGCAGCGGGGCGGGGAGTGGTGAAGGAGCAGAGTATTGCTCAGATGCAATCCCCAGCGTCAAATTCACAGTGGGCTGACCGCGACCCGTTTGGACCCGAGCCACAATACGGATTCGGTTACACGGTGCGCCCAGCCCAGTTTGTTGGGAAGGTTGGAATCGGGCACGGAGGATCGAACCGCGGATGGGAGAGCTTCTATCAGATTGTGCCGTCCACTGGTGACGGCATCGTGATTATGACCAACAGCTCCAATGGAGGCGCATTCATCGCCTCTTTGCTTTGTTCGTGGAGAAGGTGGGGTGCGGGAAACACACAGGTTGAGTGTCCGAATATCGACATTCGCGCCGTTCTGTACGGGACCTATCGTTCGAAGGGTGTGAAAGAGGCCATCGCGCGGTACCGTGAACTTCGCCGGAACGCGTCAGACAAGTATGATTTTGGCGTCTTGCAGCTAAACTCGATGGGCTATGAGCTGCTGCGCAATGGCGACACGAAGAGCGCCGTGGAGATATTTCGCCTCAACGTGGAACAGTTCCCTATGGATGCAAATGTATACGACTCACTCGGCGAGGCGTATTTGAAGCAAG
>DATMKS010000067.1:0-7954 GCA_035571045.1 Verrucomicrobiia bacterium | reverse complement strand
GCCAAGGCTGCTGGAGTGGGAAAAGTAGTGTTCGACCGCGGCGGGTACAAGTATCACGGCCGCGTCAAGGCGCTCGCCGACGCGGCGCGGGAAGCGGGGTTACAGTTCTAAGCCTATGTCGAAGCAAATTTTGCGAGACAGTTTAGCGGTACGCAGGCTGCTGGAGGTGAATCCGTCCGATTTGAAAGACGACGTCATCGCCATCAACCGCGTCACCAAAGTCGTAAAGGGCGGCAAGAATCTGAGTTTTTCGGCGCTCGTTGTTGTCGGCGATAGCCACGGCCATGCCGGTTTCGGCATGGGCAAAGCGCGCGAAGTTCCCATGGCTATCAAGAAAGCCATCGAGCAGGCGAAAAAGAACTTGATCAAGCTGAACTTGAAGGGCACCACGATTCCGCATCAAGTGCTGGGGCGCTACGGTTCGGCGCAAGTCCTGCTGAAGCCCGCTCCGGATGGCACGGGCGTGATCGCCGGCGGCCCGGTGCGCAAGGTGATGCAAGTGGCGGGGATCAGCAACGTGCTGACGAAGTCTCTCGGCACTTCGAACCCGCACAACGTGGTAAAGGCCACGTTTGCCGCTCTGCTCGGCTTGAAAGACGCAGCGCAAGTCGCCGAGACGCGTTCCAAGACCATCGACGAAATCAGCGGCCGGTATCAAAAAGCGGCCGCGGGTGAGAACAGCTAATGGCCGCAAAGAAAAAATCGAGTGAAGAACGAATTGGCAAAGGCAAAGGCGGCAAAGTCAAGGTGAAGTGGGTGGTCAGCTTCATCAGCTGCACCGATGACATGCGCCAAACCATTCGCGGCCTCGGGCTGCGGAGAATGCATCAGGTCGTCGAGCGCGAGGACACGCCCGCGGTGCGCGGCATGATCCACAAAGTGCGTCACCTAGTGGAAGTGGTGGAGTAAAGCGATGGCGAAAAAAGTTTCCCCCGGCCGGAAAGCCGCCAAGAAGACAGCGCACGCGAAACCAGCGTTCAGCCTGTCCAATTTGAAGCCGCCCAAGGGTTCACGGCACCGCAAGGTGCGCGTCGGCCGCGGTATGGGCTCGAAACTGGGCAAAACGTCCGGTTCGGGTGACAAGGGACAGAAATCCCGCCGCGGCTATTCGCGCCGGCGTGGATTCGAAGGCGGCCAGATGCCGCTGCACCGCCGCATGCCAAAGCGCGGATTTCACAATCTGTTCGGTGTGACGTACTCGGTCGTGAATCTGGAAGAACTGAACGTTTTTCCGGAAAATGAAACCGTCACACCGGAGTTGCTTCGCGCGCACGGTTTTGTGCGCCGCGCTACGGACCCCATCAAGGTTTTGGGCGACGGCGAGCTGAAGACCAAGCTGGCGATTCACGCGCATGCCTTCAGCGCTTCGGCCAAGGACAAGATTACCAAAGCTGGCGGCACGTTCGAAGTAGTAGGGTAGATTTTTAAAGCAACGTAGGGTTGTAAGGTAACGGGGAATCGCAGGGTAAACGTATGAAACGATTCGTCGAAGCTCTCCAGAACATGTTCCGCATACCGGATTTGCGGAACCGCGTCTTGTTTACGCTGGCGCTGCTCACCGTGTACCGCATCGGCGCGCACATTCCCACGCCGGGCATCAACGCGGACGTGCTCGCGGAAATGTTCAAGCAGGCCCAGGGTTCGGTTCTGGGCATCTTCGATCTTTTCAGCGGAGGCAGTTTCCGAAAGCTCACGATTTTCGCCCTCGGCATCATGCCCTACATCACCGCCTCCATTATTTTGCAGTTGATGCAGGTAGTGTTTCCGTATCTCGAGCGGCTGCAAAAAGAGGGCGAGCTGGGACGCCGCAAGATCACGCAATACACGCGCTATCTGACCATCGTCTTGAGCATCATCCAGTCGCTGACGATCGCCGAGACGCTGCAAGCCACGAATATGAGCGGTCAGTCGCTTGTCTATCACCCGGGCTATGGCTTCGTCTTGATGACCATCCTGACGCTCACGACCGGATCCGCGTTCATCATGTGGCTCGGCGAGCAGATTAGCGAGCGCGGCATTGGCAACGGGATGTCGCTGATCATTTTTGTTGGCATCGTCGTGGGCTTGCCGCACGCCGTCGATGACCTGTACATCAAGGCGAAGACCGCAGCTTGGGGGCCGTTTACCGGGCTGGCGCTGATCTTCCTGATTGCCTTGATGATCGCCATCGTGGCGTTTATCGTGTTTGTCGAAGGCGGGCAGCGCCGTATCCCGGTGCAGTACGCCAAGCGCGTCATTGGCCGCCGCGTAATGGGTGGGCAATCTTCCTACCTGCCTTTGCGCGTCAATTCCGGCGGCGTGATTCCGCCGATTTTCGCGAGTTCGCTGCTGGCGTTTCCCGCAACGGCGGCGCTCATGCTCGGCACGCGGTGGGCGTTTCTAAACACCATCAAGGAACGTCTGGCCTGGGGCGAGCCGCTGTACACCGTCGTGTACATCACCATGATTTTGTTGTTCTCGTTCTTCTACGTTGGGATTGTTTTCAATCCTACGGAGCTTGCGGACAACATGCGCAAGAACGGCGGGTTCATTCCCGGCATCCGGCCGGGGCGCAACACTTCCGAACATGTCAGCAAGATTCTGAAGCGGCTGACGTTCATCGGCGCGGTGTACCTGGCGATTGTTTGTTTGCTGCCGGAATGGATGATTGCCGGTATTCACCTCGACCATCTTGGGTGGGGCATCGGCTCTTGGTTCGATCGCCACTTCCCCGTTTGGTTTCTCAAGGGTTTGGGCGTGCAGTTTTACTTCGGCGGCACGTCCCTGTTGATCGTGGTGGGCGTGGCCATGGACACCGTGCAGCAGCTCGAAGCGCAGCTGGTTATGCGCAACTACGAAGGGTTTGCTCGAAAGGGCCGGTTGCGCGGCCGGCGGTAAATCATGGCGGCGAGCCCAGTGGTGCCGGAAAATCGGCCCCCGGAAGAGCTCAATCGCGCCGTGATTTTACTCGGGCCTCCGGGCGCGGGGAAAGGCACGCAAGCGAAAAAGCTTGCGGCCAAGTTCTCTGTGCCGCACCTTTCGACGGGCGACATGCTCCGGGAGCACGTATCCCAGGGCACGCCGCTCGGAGTCAAGGCCAAGCCGATCATGGAGCGCGGCGAGCTTGTTCCGGATTCGCTGGTGCTCAAGATCGTGGCGGCTCGCATCGAGCGGCCGGATTGCTCGCACGGTTTTGTGTTTGACGGGTTTCCGCGGACCGTCGCTCAGGCGCAGTACCTGGGCGAGTTGTTGAAACAGCATGGATTTCGGCGGCCGTTCGTGATTCACCTGGTCGTCGATACGGCCCTGATTCTTCGGCGCATCACCGGCCGGCGCATGTGCAAGACGGGCGGTGAGATTTATAATCTATACGAGCGTCCGCCAAAGACAGAAGGGCACTGCGACAACGATGGCGGGGAATTGCTGCAGCGGCCGGACGACCGGGAAGAAATTGTAGCGCCGCGGCTGCAGGCGTATCACAAGCAGACCGAGCCGCTGGTTGCGTACTACCGGAGGCTGGGCTTGCTTCACGAGGTGGACGCCTCGAAGAGCGTGGAAGAAGTCGAACAGCAGGTTTTGAAGACTCTCTACCACGCGCGAAGTAAGCATTAGTTAGCCCGGGAAGGGCCGCTAGTAGAAACGATGGCGATTCATCTGCGCAGTGCGGAAGAGTTGGAAAAGATGCACCGCGCCGGGCTTGTCGTGCATGAGACTTTAACGGCGCTCCGCGACATGGTGCGGCCGGGGCTGACGACGATGGACCTCGAAAAGTTTGCCGAGGAAAAAATCGCCGGCAAGCCGGGTAAAGCGGCGTTCAAGGGGTACCGCGGTTATCCTTGTTCGCTGTGCACCTCGGTGAACAGCGAGATCGTTCACGGGATTCCCTCGCCCAAGCGGAAGTTGCGCGAAGGCGACATCGTCTCGATCGACTTCGGGATGGAAGTGGACGGATATTTCGCGGATTCGGCCGTCACCGTTCCGGTTGGGCAAATTCGGCCGGAAGTGAAGAAGCTGCTGGAGGTCACCCGCGAATCGCTGGACCGCGCGATTGACAAGATGCGCGCCGGCAACCGCCTTGGTGATGTCGGCCACGCGGTGCAAAGCTGGGTCGAGCAGCACGGGTATTCGGTAGTGCGAGAGTTTGTCGGGCATGGCATCGGCACGAAGATGCACGACGAACCCAACCTGCCGAATTACGGCGAAGAAGGGCGCGGGGCGCGGCTGCAAGAAGGCATGGTCATCGCGGTCGAGCCGATGGTCAACGCTGGCCGGCCGGAAGTTCGCATGCGCGACGAGTGGGTGGCAGAAACAGCCGATGGCAGCCCCTCGGCGCACTTCGAGCACACGGTAGCGGTCACGGCAAACGGCCCCTGGATCTTGACGCGCCCGAAAGAGATGACCGGACCGTCTTGGTAAGTGAAAGATGCAAGTGCCCGGGGCGAATTTGAGTAGAGAGTGCACGGAAGTGACTGGGTTTTAGCCCGGCGCTGGTAACGCAGGAGAATATGGCGAGACCGATTCGCGAGAAAAAAGAGAAAGGCGACTCTGGAAATCCCAAAGAGGATGCCATAGAAGTAATGGCCACGGTGATTGAGCCGCTGCCAAATGCGATGTTTCGCGTGGAGCTCGAGAACAAGCATCAAGTGCTGGCACACGTTTCCGGCAAGATGCGAAAGAATTTCATCCGGATTCTGGCGGGAGACAAAGTAGCGGTGGAGCTCTCGCCTTACGATTTGACGCGTGGCCGGATCGTCTACCGCTACAAGTAACAGGGTTTTGCAGCGGCGGGTCTTTGGACCCGCGCTTTTGGGTTTGCGACTTTCGGAGGGGCTAGGACATCCAATGCCCCTGGTTTGCAGGGCACGCCGGAGTTCATTCCGACTCTTGTCGGGGAGGCGGGCCGCTGGCCGCCGAGAGCGGCCGGAATGAGGAAAAGGCGATGAAAGTACGGGCATCGGTAAAAAAGATTTGCGACAAATGCAAGGTGATTCACCGGCGCGGCGTGGTGCGGGTAATCTGCACCAATCCGAAGCATAAGCAGCGCCAGGGTTAAGGAGACAGAATGGCACGCATCGCAGGTGTAGACCTTCCGCCGCAGAAGCGCCTTTGGGTCGGACTGACTTCGATCTATGGCATCGGGCAGGAGCGCGCGAAGAAGCTCGCCGCCAAAGCGGGCGTCGATCACACGAAGAAGATCCGCGACTTGACGGAAGACGAAGTGAACCATCTCCGCCAGGAAATTGAAAAAGAAGGCCGCGTGGAAGGCGATCTCCGCAAAGAGATCCAGATGAATATCCGGCGGCTGATTGAAATTCAGGCGTACCGCGGGATCCGGCATCGGCGCAATCTTCCAGTGCGGGGACAGCGCACGCACACGAACGCGCGCACGAGAAAAGGTCCGCGTCGCGGCGCCGTGGCGGCAAAGAAGAAGGTCACCGGGAAGAAGGGCTAACAGATTTGTAGGGGCGCGATTCATCGTGTCCTTAGGAGCAAGATTTCAGATTTGTCGAACTACGAAACGGAGTGAACAGTGGCAAAAGAACAAAAAGGCGCGGTGCCGGACGCAACAGCAGCACCGGGGAAACCGGCGGCGGCAACAAAGCGCAAGAAAGAATTCAAGAAGAAGCGGGAACGGCGCGTCGTGCCGCACGGCATCGTTTACGTGGCGGCGACTTTCAACAACACGCAGATCACCATCTCGGATACGGATGGCCGCGTGATGTGCTGGTCCTCCGCGGGCGCCATCGGTTTCAAGGGCTCGCGCAAGGGCACGCCGTACGCCGCGCAGCAGGCTTCATTGGCTGCCGCCGGTGTAGCGCGCGACCAGTACGGCATGAAGAGCGTGGAAGTGCGCGTAAAAGGCCCGGGCTCGGGACGCGAGTCGGCCGTGCGCGCTCTGGCCGCGGCCGGATTGCACATCGTGCTGATTCGCGACGTTACGCCGATTCCGCACAACGGCTGCCGGCCTCCGAAAAGGCGCCGGGTTTGATGAGCGATTTTATGAACAGTCTGACGAAAAAAGATATTCAACGAGACACGCAAGAAGTTTCGTCTCACCAGAGTTTTGGGAAGGGAGAATAGAAGTTGGCAAGACACCGAGATGCAGTCTGCCGCCTGTGCCGCCGGGAAGGGCAGAAACTATTTTTGAAGGGGCTGCGGTGCTTCACGGAGAAGTGCGCGATTGAGAAGCGCAACTTCGTTCCGGGACAGCACGGACAGTCGCGGCGCCCCAAGGTCGCGGGTTACGGCCTACAGCTACGCGAGAAGCAGAAGGTCAAGCGCACCTACGGATTGCTGGAGAGGCAGTTCCGTTCGTATTTCGAGAAGGCAGTACGGGCTAAAGGTCCGACGGGCGAAAACTTGATCATTACGCTCGAGCGGCGTCTGGACAACGTGGTGTGGCGCGCGGGATTGGCGTCGTCGCGTTCGCAGGCGCGGCAGCTCGTGCTGCACGGCCACGTTCGCGTGAACGGGAAGAAGGTCAACATTCCTTCCTACCTCGTCACGATTGGCGAAGAAGTGGCTATCAAGGAAAAGATGCACCAGAACGCGATGGTTCTCGAAGCGCGCAACGTGGCGCAGAGCCAGAGCGCAGTGCCGTGGCTCGAGCAGGACCGCGAGCAGTTCAAGGCGAAAGTTGTGGCATTGCCGAAGCGTGAAGATGTACAGACGCCGCCGATCAACGAACAGCTGATCGTCGAACTGTACTCGAAGTAAGCCGCGGACAGCCCGCGCCCGGCGGTACCGGGCAAGCAGTTTGGTTTTAGGCGGCCGATCGTTCGGCGGCCAGAAGGAAGGAACACGATGTGGAAGGGTTTTCAAAAGCCAAAGCGACTTGCATCCGAGCTGGAATCACTGACCGAGAAGTACGGGCGGTTTTCCGCGCAGCCGTTTGAGCGCGGATGGGGCACGACCGTAGGAAACGGGTTGCGGCGCGCTCTGTTGAGCTCGATTGAAGGCGCTGCCATCACGGCCGTCAAAATCGAAGGAGTGCTGCACGAATTCTCTTCGATTCCAGGCGTGGTGGAAGATGCAACCGATATCATCCTGAACTTGAAGCAGGTGCCGATCAAGCTGAACACAGATCTGCCGAAGACGATTTTCTTCAACGTCGATCATCCTGGGCCGGTAACGTCGGCGCAAATCGAGGAAGACGCGGACTTCGCGGTGCTCGATAAGAGCGTGTACATCGCGACGGTGAGCGAAGGCGGCAAGCTGCAAATCGAAATGCGCGTCAAGAACGGCCGCGGCTACGTCGCTGCCGACCGCAACTACGACGAAGACCTGCCGATCGGCTACATTCCGGTCGACTCCGTTCACTCGCCGGTGCGCAAGGTCAACTACGCCGTCGAAGCGGCACGTCTCGGCCAGATGACCGACTACGAAAAGCTGATGATCGAGGTCTGGACGAATGGCGCGATCACTCCGCAAGACTCCATTGGCCTCGCGGCGAAGCTGGTGAAGGATCACATGAGCATCTTCATCAACTTCGAAGAGCCAACGGATATGCCGGACGTGCCTCAGGAAATCGCCAACGATCCTCGCCTCGAGCATTTGGACCGTTCGGTCGAAGAGCTGGAGCTTTCCGTGCGTTCTTACAACTGCTTGAAGAACGCGAACATCCAGACGATCCGCGAACTCGTGCAAAAGAGCGAGAACGAAATGTTGAAGACGAAAAACTTCGGCCGAAAGTCGCTCAACGAGATCAAGGATATACTGACCAAGATGGGCCTCAGCCTGGGCATGAAGTTCGACGAGCACGGCCGCATTATCTGGCCGCCGTTGCCGAGCCAGACGGCTCCGCCGCCTAGCGAAGACACTGTCGGACTGTAAATCAGTCGACAGTTGAAAGTCGAAAGGGAAGAGAAGAACTTTCGACTTTCGGCCCGGAGCCCCGTGAGCTGTTAGCTCACCGTTGGCAGCTCACAGCCGGCGGTTCCATAGATGGGAAGTCGACTGTGAGCTTGAACAAAAA
>DATMKS010000066.1:0-31217 GCA_035571045.1 Verrucomicrobiia bacterium | reverse complement strand
GCCGAGCAGCTGAAAACAAAGTGGCAAGTTGGTAGCCCGTTTGCGATTGGCCAGGAAGCCGAAGTTGCGGATGCGCACGAAGCCATCCGGAAGCAAATGCAACAGGAAGCGACGCAAGAACTCATCGAGAGATAGGGTCATTGAAGAGATGGCCCACGCCGAGGTAGGCATGCAATTCGCACTCGCCGCCGAATTGCTTTGTCCGATCACAATAGCGTGACGCCTGCGATCGGCACCAGAGTATCCGCGATTCCGTGAAAGATTATGTTGGAGGAATGCGCTTCGTGATGTGCTCGCTGGGCGAAAGATTTTTCGCCCCTGCATTGTGCGCGGGTTGACCACTTCCGAAATTAGAGGTCCTGTCTCTCGAACCTGAGTTGCGCAAGGAAGGGTAGGACGGCAGTCGTGGCAATCATCAGCAGGGGCACAAAGTAGTGGACCCGCTGCGCTGTTAGGAACCAATCGTAAGCGCCCATGGCGTAGGTGTTCGGGGACTGCTGTAGGGAAAAGAACCAGTACAACCCGCCGCGGCTGCTGCCGACGAACAATCTAGTGACGTAGTAAACTATCAGAAGAGAGAAGACCACCTCGAAGCCATTCCGTCTGCTTTCCGTCGCAAGCGCCATCGCAAACGTCATGCTGAAGACGAGCGCGGCCAAGACCATCGTTCCCACGCACAGCAGCCACAACCGGTCGGGGTAGATTCCATAGGTCAGGACGTACAGAGTCAGCAGGGCAACAGCCAACGGAATCAATGCCACGAAGCACAGTTGCGCGAGTCCGGTCAGCCACGCAGTCCAAACGAAATGCCGGCGCGGGCGTGGGCGCGTGATCAAGAAATCGTATTCCTTGCGGGCGGCCGATTCTCCCAGTCCCAACGATCCGAGGTCGGCGGCGGCAAACAACAGAAGAAACATCATAACGGCTGCGGTATGCTCGACGCCGTCACTCCAAGCCGTCACGGCTGCTTCGACGGTCTTAGGGTGCACCCATACCCAATGGCCATCCACCGATTTCATGGTAACCGGCAACGTCCCGAGCAGAATCAATGCGCAGCCCAGCACGAGATAGGCCGCCAGCCGTAGCCGATTCCTTAACCAGCAGTTCCAAAAGAACACAAGGATCTCCTTTCCGAGCACGGGCAGCAGAGAGCGAGAGGCGGCTTACACTTCGCGAAACTTAATCCAGAGCAAGGACGCTCCTAGAAAGCTCGCCGCCGCGGCAAGCCAGAATACGGTCACGCTCCAATGGAAATGATATGAGTCGCGCGAGAGGATTTGCAGCGTCCAGTTCTGGGCTTTGATCAAAGTATCCATGTGCCACCACTCGTACAAAGCAGCCGGCAGAAATAAGTATGTCAAGACTCCCGCCACGCTCAGGACTAGACCCTTCGGTGCACTGCCACCCACCAGCGTGGTGAAACTCGCAAGACCAAAGATTGCGGCCCCCAGCGCCCACAAGCTCGGCAGGCCCATCAGGATGTTTCCCGGGCCTTGGGCATGGGCAAACCAAAGGAATGGAAGCACGCCGTAGGCGAGGGCGCCCACGACAATGACCATAGCCGTCAAGCCCGTCATCCAATCGGTGAAAACAAAGTTCGTTCTCGCGCGGGGCCGGGTCAGAACAAAGTGCATCGTTCCCGCGCCATATTCCCGCCCCACGCCGCTAGCGCCTAAGCTCAGACCAGCCAGCAGTGCCGCGACTTGGCCATAACCAATCACCTGCCAACGAAGCAAGTCGAAGGTAAGGTCCCCATAGAAATCCCAATTGTTTCTGTGGATTGGGCGTTCTAGCGTCAGCTGGAGAGTGTGCCAGTTCGCCCAGGTCACCACTTCCAACCCGGACAACAGGCCCACGCTAAGTGCAGCAAGAATGTAGACCACTACACGGGTGCGGGAATCGTGCCAAGTTTTCCAGAGATACATGGCACCTCCTTTCGCGTGAGGCCTAGGAAAACCTCTCCCAGGCTGACCGGCAGTATTTCCAGGATCGTCATACCCTTGGTTCGCAACATGGCCGCGAAGTCCTCGGCGTCACGTGCCACCAGGTAACTCCAGAAGTTCTCTAATCTCTTTGCCGCGACGAGGTGCGGCGAGGAGACGGAGGGCGCAGTCTCGGCGGCGGCGCGAATGAGCCTATAGTTTTGGCGGATGTCTTCAAGGCGCGTTTCCAGCAGAATCTTCCCGTTCTCGATGATCCCGACCCAGTCGGCGATGCGTTCGACTTCGGCGAGTTGATGCGAGGAGAGGAACACGGTCCGCCCTTCGCTTACATGGTCTTCTACGAGCACCCGAAGCAATAGATCCGTTATCACCGGGTCGAGGCCCACGTTCGGCTCATCGAGGACCAGCAACTCAGCGCCCTGGCAGAGCGCCAGGAGGTGGCAGACCTTGGTTTTGTTCCCCATCGAAAGCTTGCCGAAGCGCGCGTGCATGGGAATCTCGAAGAGTTCGGCATAGCGCGCCGCCAACTCATCGGACCAATTGGGGAAGTATCCCCGGTTGAAGCGGACCAGTTGCGCGGGCGTCAGCGAATCGAAGAGCGTCTTGTTTTCCGGAACGAAACCGGTGCGCCCGAGGATCGCAATCAGATCGCGGCGGATGTCGTAACCCAGAACTTGAGCGGACCCCGCCGTGGGGCGCAGCAGACCCAGAAGGGTCTTGATGGTGGTCGTTTTGCCTGCGCCGTTTCGCCCCAGAAACCCGTAGACTGACCCGCGCGGAACTCTCAGATCCAGACCGTCGACGGCGCGGGTCTTACCGAAAAACTTCGCGAGACCCTGAGTGTGAATCGCCAGATCGCTCATCTCTTTTCTCCTAGTCCCTCTAGTTCACCCTCCACGAGCTTCACCACGTCACCTGCTGGTAGGCGCAGCTGAATGCTTTCTACCGCCAGTTGGTGTGCGAGGGGACGCAGGCGGCGCAGCTTTTCAGATTTCATGAGTCCCGGGTTACTGTCCGCCACGTAGGTCCCACCGCCTGGAACCGTGCGGACCAACCCGTCGCGTTCCAGGTTCTGATAGGCCTTGGCCACCGTGTTGGGATTCACACGCAGCTCGGCGGCCATCCGGCGTACAGATAGCAGCGCCTGGCCCTGCGTGAGCGCTCCGGCGGCGATTGCCTGCTTCACTTGTCCTTCGATCTGCAGGTATACCGGAAGGCCCGAGGACGTATTGACGTGCAGCAGCATACTGTACTAGTACAATAGTACAGACAGAATGTCAAGAGTTGTTGCTCAGCGGTTGCTGTCACAGCGTCGGTGTCGGAGGGCTTTGCGCGCGCCCTATGAGACTCCTGAGTTAATCAGGAAAGTAACCCGCCGATGCCAGCCGTAGTGGCAAATCGTGGATTTCTAATGCGGCATCAGCGAAGCGAGCTGATGAAAAGCAGCAGAGCGCCGGCAAAAGCCAGGGTCATTAACAGCATCGAGAAAATGCCGCCGATGGCGTACAGGTATGGCGTAATAGATTTTGCGCGGCGCAGAAGCATGAACCGGTCCGAGCACTGCCGAAGGAGATGGAAACCAAGGCCGATCAGCGACACGCACACGAGGAATCCGGCTAGTTTCATTTGCAGATTTGATCCAGCTCAGTTTGGCGAGCGACTTGGGCAAGACCGAGCATAGCGCAGAGTAAACTACCGAGCCACGGAGAACCGGCCGCGATAGGGCGAATCCCGCAACAGGAACTTCAAGAGCAGACGCGGAACATAACTTGTCAAATTTTCGGCCGCCCGGAGAATGCGGTTTTGCAAGCCCGGAAGCCACGATCTGTGTATGTGACGAACCGCGTCGCGCTCACAAGCGGTTTCTCCGTGCAGCTGCCTCAACTGCATTCCGAATTTACCACGGCTCGCACACCCACCGACTCCCAGAGAGTCGGGGAACCATCCCTCTGCCTCGCAGCATTAGTCGGGACTTAAGGACTCAGTCTGACTCTCCGTACTGTATCCCCGGGACGATCTACAACTATGGAATGCGTTCCCGATCTTGAAAGAAGACTCGGCGCTGCGCCATCAAAACCAGCCCCCGGACGGCTCGAGGCCATTGAGGCGCAGATATGTGACGAGATTGCCGTAATGCAAGGCGTCATGATTTCCGACTTGCGTCAAAATGAACATCTTGTTCGTCCGGAAACCAAAGAAGTCCGCCGGGTCATTGAGGTGCGCATCGGTGAACCCGGAGTACACGCCATCACAGTAGTCGAACGCGCCTTTGAGGTAGGCGATGATTTTGGTCTTGGAACCATCCACGGCAGCCGCGGCGGGAGGCGCTTCACCCTTGGCGTTTGAACACAAAGTGTAGGATATAGCCGCCACATGATTCAGGATCTCGGCAAACGAGCGAACGTCCTTCGTCGGCCGGTAGCTGTACTTGGACTCTGGCATCGCTTCCGCCGACTTCATGATCTTGTCCTGCATATTGCTACGAAAAATGGATAACGTCGTCATCAGCGGATTCGGCGCCGCGATCGGATTGGGCAGGTTCGGCGAGATTTGGGCGTTGGCCAAGGACGCCAAGAGGGAAACAGATACCATGGCGACAGGAACCACGACCCGAGCAATGGATCGGAACATTTAGAATCCTCCAACATCTCCGGCGGATGGGGGTGCTACAGGTATATACGAAGGTGGAGGGGAAAAGTTTGATGGGAGCCAAATCTTTCTAGGGATACGGGAAGGCGATCACGGGGTTGGCTTTGACAGCCAACAACGGGGCAACCAGACGCACGTTACGATCACGACCGGCCAGGGCTTTAGCAGACGATTAGCAGGAAAAAAGAACTGGTCGACGCCCATCTACGAAGAAATGAGGAAGAGCCTTCAGAAACCTCCCTCCTGGCCTTGCTCGACGGTTTTCGTTCACCCGATTAACTTCACCGGCGGTCAGTCCGTAATTCCTTACTCCTTCGGCGGTTCCCATAATTCAATTCGGTTTCCATCGGGATCCATGATCCACGCAAACCGCCCGTAATCGGCATTCTCGCGGTGCGGATCAATCTCAACTCCCACTTTCTTCAACTCTTCCAGCAACCCGTCTAGATCATCCACACGATAGTTCACCATGAAGCTGGCTTTGCTCGCCCCGAAATACTTCGTGCTTCGCGGAAAGATTGACCAAGCCGTCGCCCCCTTTGCACCCGGCTCGCTTCCGTCCGGCGCCTGCAACTCTCGCCACTCAAATGAAGCGCCTTGTCCGTGCGGCTCGCGCTTAATGCCAAGATGCTTCTCATACCATTCATACAAATGCGCCGGGCTCTCAGACTGAAAAAAGATTCCGCCAATGCCTGTCACGCGTTTCATGAGTGAGTCTCCCCGCTAAGTGTTTTTGTCAACGTCAATCGCGGAAAAGAGCCTCGCATAGATTCCGACTTTAGCCAAGCGTCTTGAGCGCAGTCCTGATTTCGTTAGAGTTAGTCGAACTATGACCCTGGCCTTCTCTCTTGCTAATGCAAATCCCGGTAAGTCTTGGTGGAATGACGGGAGCACGACGCCCTGGCGAGCTTTCGATAAACGGATGATGCGAGACAGCGCGTGGATACGCCGAACAAGAAAACTTTTGCAAGCGTGGCTGTCAATTTGGAGTGGTTTAGCGGCGAGCGCGATCCTTGCGGACGGCTTCGTCGATAAGGGCGTCGAGCTCGTTGCGGGTGAGAGAAACGTGAGCGCCGGAGGATTCGCCGGTGTCGTTCGTCTCCGGAAGCTCAGCGCCTCCACCGGGCGGCGGAGTAACAAAATATCTTGCGCGCGCGGCCATCAACTTTGCGACTTCGCGGCTGGACAGAAGCACGGGGCCGCCGGCCAACTCCGCTGAAAGAACGATCTTGGCAAAGTGCTCGATGGTTTCCATACGGAAGAAAGCGGTTAGAAGATCCGGACCGCAAGTGACCGCGCCATGATTTGCCAAGAGTAAAGCGTCGTAATGCGGGACGAAGGGCTCGATCGCGTCGCTGAGTTCCGGCGTTCCAGGAGTGGCGTAGCGCACCAGCGGAATCTGTCCGAGGCCGATGATCACTTCGGGCAAGAGGGCTTGATTCAGCGAGCGGCCCGCGGCCGCAAATCCGGTGGCGGTCGGCGGATGCGCGTGACAGATGGCATTCACATCAGGCCGCATGCGATAAAACAACAGATGCATAGCGATTTCCGAGGAGAACTTGCGTTCACCGGCAAGCTGGCGGCCTTCGAGATTGGTGATCACGAGGTCCTGTGGCTCAAGCATGCCTTTGTTCATGCAAGTGGGGGTGGTGAGGACGCGGTTTTCGTCGAGGCGGACGGAAATATTGCCTTCGCAGGCGACAATGAACCCGCGGTCATACATCCACTTCCCCGCGGTACAAATCTCCCGGCGGTGCTGCTCTTCGCTTTTTTCGTGGGTGGGCCAGAGCGAGTTGGTAGACATTGCGCGCACTCCTTCCCGGCCCGGAATTTCCTCCAGGCCATTTCTCTGCCCCCAGCAAAGTAAACTTCCGGGCCCCGAGCGGCCGGAAACCCGGGGCGCACTGTATCACACTAGGCGTAAATTCCGCGCAACTTTAGTGCACTGCCGACGCGGTCAATCGCGAGCATATACGCGGCGATGCGATTGTTCACTTTGTGCGTTTCCGCGTAGCGCACGACTTCGTCGAAAGCATTTTCCATAACGTCGAGAAGGCGCTCATTGACCTCACTCTCGCGCCAGAAGAAGCCCTGGCGATCCTGAACCCACTCGAAATAGCTGACGGTGACGCCGCCGGCGTTGCCAAGAATATCAGGCACGGTGAAAATGCCCTTGGCGTCGACAATGGCGTCGGCTTGCCAAGTGGTCGGGCCATTCGCTCCTTCGCATAGAATGCGCGCCTGGACCTGGTGAGCATTTTGCTCGGTGATTTGATTTTCAATGGCAGCAGGTATCGCGATTTCGCAAGGTTGAAAGAGAACGTCCCGCGCGGACATTTTTGTGCCGCCCCCGGAGAAATCCTGCAACGGTTTTTTCTGCGTGTAGACCCAGTCGATCACTTTCGGAACGTCGAAACCGTTTTCGTTGTACAGGCCGCCGCCGATATCGGCGAGGCCGACGATCTTATAGCCCGCTTTTTGCATGAGTTGCGCGGCGAGGGATCCCACGTTGCCAAAGCCTTGCACGACGACGCGGCAGCCTTCCTTTTTAATGCCGAGCTTGGCCAGCGCTTTGTCGCAGCAGATCATGACGCCGCGGCCAGTGGCTTCGCGCCGTCCACGTGAGCCGCCGAGCTCGATGGGCTTACCCGTGACGACGGCGGTCGTGGCTTCGCCGACATGCATCGCGTAAGTATCCATGACCCATGCCATGGTCTGTTCATTCGAGCCGATGTCGGGGGCGGGCACATCGCGCTCCGGGCCGAGCCAATCGGCGAGTTCGGCAGTGTAGCGGCGAGTCAGTCGCTCCAATTCGCCTCGGGAAAGTTTGCGAGGATCGCAAATGATGCCGCCTTTGGCGCCACCGAACGGAATGTTCACCACGCCACACTTCCAGGTCATCCAGGTGGCAAGAGCACGCACTTCGTCGAGAGAGACGTCGGGAGCAAAGCGAATACCTCCTTTGCCCGGGCCGCGTACGGTGGAATGAAGGACGCGATAGCCTACAAAAACCTCAAGCTGGCCGTTGTCCATGCCAACGGGGATGTAGAGAGTGATTTCTTTTTTGGGATATTTCAAATAGCGATAAAGACCCTGCTCGAGCCCCAGTTTTTGCGCGGCTACTTCGAAGCGAGCCTCGGCGTTCTGGTAGACATTCATCTCTTCCGGTACTGGGGCTTGCGGCATGCGAAACTCTCCTTTGAGGCGGCGACGGCAACAAAAACATTCAGCAAATCGCACTTCGGCCTGAGAAGGGAGTTCAGGACCGACTTGCAGGGCCAAGAACGATGGCTGGCGGCCTACCCCATTACGTGGAACTGAATGAACCGGTCCGCCAGACTCGACTTTTGGCCGGGCCGCCAGTATACGAACCTGCTCCCTTGGCTGCAAGGGAGAGGGGCTTTGCGAGGCACTTAGGAATGATTCTGTTCGCCAGGCGAGCTTGTTTCGGTCAGGCGAGGAATCTCTGAGTTTCCTCGATCAGATCGGCGGTTCCCTGGCTGGGATCGCCGGGACTGTCGAATTCCATGGAACAATAGCCTTTATAGTTGCTGTTCTTCAGAATGCCGAAGGTCTTTGCCATATCTACATGAACTAATTGCCCCTTCTCGTCGGCTTCCATGGCTTTCACGTGGCAGATGCTGTACGCGTGTTGGAACATCGCTGCGATTCCTTTGTAGGCGTATTCGGTTTTACCAGTGGTCAAAGTGTTGGCAAAATCCGGATTCGTATGCAGCCAGGGGCTGTTCACTTTTTCAATGATGCTGACGATGAAGAACGGATCTTCGCTGACGGGATTGTCGTTTTCGAGGTTCACGAGGATGTTTTTCGCGGCGCCATATTCCGCCACGCGAACAAGAGCGTCCGCAGCGCGATCCAGGTCGGGTTTCGAATCCTTGGCTGGCGGCATGTTCGTACGGACACTTGGCGATCCCACCGCCGCGGCTACGTCGATCCATTGCTTGCTGAAGGAGACCGCTTTCTCGCGCTCGGACTTATCTTCCGCATAAGGGCTGTGCTCGCCGTCGACGGCAATGTTGACGATGCCGGCGCCGGATTTTTCGACAATCGCGCGAAGATCGTTAAGGTATTTTGCATCGAGCGAACGGAAATGCTCACTCCACGGTTCGATCTTGTTGATGTTGAATTTCGATTTGACGAAAACCACGAAATTTTTCAGGTCCATCTTGGAAATTCTGGAAGGATAAGGCTTATCGTGAGCGCCCGCGATAACTTCGCGGAAGGGATAAGAAGCGATGGAAATGCGTTCTCGCGGTAAAGAAGGAAATTGCAGGTTGGGCCCAGAGTTTCCGGCGATGGCTGGCTTGAGTCCCGGACAAAACATCGCCGTGCCTGCTGTCGCAACGGTCCGCGCAATAAAATGCCTTCGTGTGATGGGCGGCAAAGCGGCGCCAGTCTAGCAGAATCTGCATCGCAAACAAGGGCCAAAACGAATTGCTCTGCTATAATCCGGCCAATTTTCACTGGACGCTGGCTCCCGGAGACAACCAATGAATCGCAGACACCCTGTTCTACTCGGATTTTTTCTGTCGGTTGTGCCGGCCGGAGCCTTCGGGCAGGCGTCCGGCGATTTGCTCTCTGGTTTGACAAAGCCGCATGACTACGTCTTAAAACGAGTCTCAAGTTACGACCGGACGGGCGGAAACGATGACTATCGTCCACTTGCGGAAGGTGAGACGCTCACATTGCTGGACGAAGCAGGGCCGGGCGAGATCTCGCATGTATGGATCACCATTGCCAGCGACGAGAGGTTTCACCTGAAGAAAATGGTGTTGCGCATGTACTGGGACGGCGAGAGTTCTCCAAGCGTGGAAGCTCCGGTTGGCGACTTCTTCGGACTGGGGCTGGGAGACTACTTTCTCTATCAGTCCGCGCCGCTTTCGGTGGGAGGAGATAAAGCACTAAACTGTTTCTTCCCGATGCCGTTTCAGAAACATGCGCGCGTCACGCTGACGAATGAAGGCAAGCAACGCGCTGACGCGGTTTACTGGAACATCGATCTGCGCGCCTACAAAGCAGCGCTGCCGGGCGACACGCTCTACTTTCACGCGCAGTACCGCCAAGCCACCCCCAATAAAGCGTTCCCCGGGAACAAAACAAATCTGGACGGCAAAGACAATTACGTTTGGATGGAAGCGGAGGGACGCGGGCACTTTGCGGGCGTCAGCATGTCTGTGGTTGAAAATCAGGACGGCTGGTGGGGGGAGGGAGACGACATGTTTTTTGTAGATGGTGAAAAGCTGCCATCGATTAACGGAACCGGCTCGGAAGACTATTTTCTGGGAGCATGGGATTTTGGCGGAAAGCCATTTGCTTATGGATTATTCGGAGCGCCCATAGTGGGCGCGGAACTCCAGGGCGGACGATGGTCCGTCTATCGCTTCCATCTGGACTCTCCAATACCGTTCACGAAGTCTCTGCGCGCCACGATCGAGCACGGGCATGCCAACGATCGCGGCGACAACTTCTACTCGGTAGCGTACTGGTATCAGAGCGAACCTCACGGAACTTTCCCTTTGCTGCCGGCTGTCGAGCTGCGGCTGCCGCACGTCTCGCCTGTCTCGAGCACTCAAAAATAAGGAAAAAAGGCGGGAAGCGGCGTCGGCCCGGGGCAGCACGCGTTCACACGGACGAAGGAACTATTGCATGCGAAATTGCAGGGTGACCGTCAGGTGCATCGGCACGGGTTTGCCGTCGAGCGATGCCGGTTGATATTTCCATTGGCGTAGCGCGTCCATCGCGGCCTGATGCAAAAGTGTGGGGCCGGAAATAACTTTCATCGTGGTGACGCGCCCGTTGGCATCGATCAACGCATCGATCCGTACGTCGCCGGCCACATGCTGATTCTTAGCCAACAGTGGATAGCTGGGATCGACCTTGCTGATCAATCTTGCAGACTGTACGTCCCCACCAACCGGAAGCGGCGCTTCGGGAGCGGCTGGCTGTTTGCCATTTCCCACGCCGATATTCGAGTTGAGTCCGCCCACGTTGGGAACCTCCGCGCCGTTTGCCAGAGTGGGAGCCTCCGCTCCTTCTTCCTGAGCAGCTGCAGGGCGATTCATCGTGGGACTGGCCAAGTGCACTTCCCCGAGAGCAGGTTTCTTTGGCTCCGGTTCTGCCGGGGGCCGGGAGATGCGCTCCGTGGCGGCGGCTGGAATCGTGGTGCCAGCGCCACGGGTATTGTCTCGAGTCAAAGGAGCAGCTTGCGAATTCTGGGGAGGACGGATGAAAGGTGCGCTGGTAGACGGTGGGTTCGAAACCTTTGCGGCATTCGAACCAGGGGCTACTTGAGGCGTGGCTGTCGAAACTGGGGAGGCTGGTTGCGATACGGGCTGTGTCGCCGGCTGCGCAACGCTAGAGGACAGAGAACTAGTCTGGGAGCTCGGCACGGATGTGTTTGGCGCGCTGGTGCCTTGAACCGTGTTCGCCGGATGCAAGAAATACCATCCGCCGCCCGCGGCCAGCAAAACGGCTGCGGCAATCGCACCGTACAAAACCCCTCTGCCGGAGCCGGCTGAGGAACGCTGCTGTGTGATGACTGGTTCATCTAGCGGAAGCAAGCTACCAACCGCTGGCAGCGCGGACTCGGGAATGCTATCCATAGCGGTAATGGGCAGGGGTTGCGCGGAATGATCTTCCCGTGCGGCGATCTCGGCAGCGTTTTTGGGTTTTTCGCGTTCGGCAGAATCTTGCGGCGGCGCAGGAGCGGCGGCGTTGCGCGCCAGAGGCTCGAGCCATGACGGAATTTTTACTTCTTCCGTATCGAGCGATGACTTGATCGGCGGAGGGGCAGTTCTCGCAACCGGTGCGACTTTGACCGGCACAGGATCGGCCTTGGCAATTTCCAAAACCTGGGCTCCGACGGCTGAAACGACTTTGGAATCAGCAACCGGCACAGCGGGTGTTGGCTTTGCAGTCGGCGCGGCGCTAAAGAGCAAGGAAGAGAGCTGTTCCTGAAGTCGCGCAGCTTGGAGCTTCAACTCTTCGGTCGACTCTTGGCCGGCGACGGGCTGTTTGCTTTCGGGCGGAAGAGGCGGCGCTGCTTGTTTTGCAGGAGTCGAAGCCGGCGGCACTTCTGGCGATCCCAAAAGACTTGCAAGAGAAGACGCCAGCGAAGAAGCAATTGTGGGAGCTGAAACGTCGTTTTTATTTGCTGCCGGAGACACGGGTGCCGCGGTATTTGGAACGGGGAACGCTTGTGGTTTCGGGGCTGCTGGTGTTCCTGCGCTGGCCTCGGCAGGACGGAGCTGCGGCGCGGGCTTCTGTTCGACTTGAACCTGGGCTGGCCGGAGTTCGGCAATTTTAGGTGCAGTGATCCCAGGAGGGATTACCGGCTTTGGCGGGGATGAGACGGGAGGGGCGGGAATGCTTTTGACTGCGGGCGGGAGCGTTGCAACAGGAGCGGAGGCAGGCGTTGGCGCGCCAATGCGGTCGGACGGGAAACGCATTCCCCAAAAGCCCACGACCGACTCGGTGAATTCGAGTTCCACGTAGCCGCTGACACTCTTGTAATTTTTCGATTTGACGACCTGGCAGACCACTTCCTTTTTTGTTTTTTCGTTTGTGAGGAAAAGTAGTTGCCCTGGGGCTACTGGCGAACCCAGCCGTATGACTGCGCCGTTGCCGAAAACCAAAACTGTCTTTGTCGTTTCAGAAAATGGCTCGCGCTTATCGCTGCCTTCGACGGTACGAGCTCCGTTAACGGTTACCGGAACTTCCAGAGCGACAGGCTGCGGCTTGCTGCCCGTAGAGGTATCTTCATGGCGGGGGCGAGCGGCGGCAGAAACCGGCGCGGTCGTCTCTGGTGCGGCGGTCAGGACTTCAGAATCTTTGTTAGTTGGCGCCATAGGATGCTCACTTGGTACGCAGAATTTTTGTGTAGCCCGCGCGTAAACAGGACTATCCCCGAATGTAGGCATGGTCTGCTTCGGCCATGCTTTGCAGCCATAGTACGTGCGTACCAGGGTGGAAACACCTGTCCCGAAGGACAGCCGTGCTGTGGGTAGAAACTGTTCTAACGGCCTAACGGCGGGCGGAACTGCTCGTCAATTTCCACTTGATAGCCGGTGACGAGCTTATTGGTCTCGTTCGCCATGCCGATGACCGCCTGCAGCTCCTGGAACATGGCGTCGGTCATACCTTTTTTGAAAGCGGAGGCGGTGTGCGAGGCGATGCAGTAGTGGCAACTGTTGGTGACGCTGACGGCGACGTAGAGGAGCTCCTTGGTGAGGGGGTCGAGCGCTCCGGGGCCCATGATTTGCTTGATGCTTTCCCAGGTGCGCTTCAGTGTGGCCGGATCGTGCGCGATGGCCTTCCAGAAATTATTGACCCAGTCGGTCTTGCGCGTGGCCATGATGTCGTCGTAGACAGCGCGAACTTCCGGGCTCGCGTCGGCATATTCAATCAGTCCAAATATCGCCATGCCATTCTCCCAAAACGAGGTTCTCCGAGCTTCGAAGGACAAGTGATCTAGGAAACGGTAGCAAGAAGCGCGGGGCTTGGCCAGAAAATCGGCGAGGGAATCCTTCAAGCAGCTCCGTCGCGCGATCCCTGTGTAGCGAGAAACTGCCCGATCTCGCGAAATTTCGTCCCAGAACTGGACAGTCACGGCTCGCCCCCGCGTCAGCTTAGTGAGGTAAGTGTTCTGAAACCCGCAAGTTGCAGATTTTTTCGCTTGGCAGGGAACTTGCTTCCCAACTATAACGTATCACGATATACTCTTCTCTCAGCCGATAGAGGCGGATCAGCAGGCTTCGGGTAGGAGCCACTAGGTGAAAATGTGACAAAAAAGAGAGAAACCCAATCGTTCCTGCCACTCACGCCGGCGATGTTTCACGTCCTGCTGGCGCTGGCGGATGGCGAAAAGCACGGATACGCTATTTTGAAAGAGGTAGCGCGCCGCACCGAAGATAAGGTGCGGCTGAGCGCCGGTACCCTCTATGGAAATCTGGCGCGGCTGGAAAGCGCAGGGCTCATCGCGGAATCCGATCGGCGGCCGGAAGTAGTGCTGGACGACGAGCGGCGCCGCTACTACTTGCTCACGGAGTTTGGGCGCGAAGTGGCAGTCGCCGAAGCGGAGCGCATGGAAGAAGCGCTTGGTCAGGCGCGCGCCAAGAAACTTTTCCGAAAACCAAAATTGGCCTAGCGAAGGAAAACTGCCATGGAAAAACAGACCCTGCCTTTCTCGCAAAGACTCTTTCGGGCGCTGGTTCGTGTATTGCCATTCGACTTCCGAACGAATTATGAAGGCGAGATGGAAGGCGTCTTCCGAGAGCAGCAGCGCGAAGCGGAAGAACGCGGCGGCCTTCTCGGAGCTCTCAAGCTCTGGCAAGATACTATCGTTGGAATCTTCACGACCGCGCCGCGAGAGCACTGGCAAATCCTGGCGAGCGACGGCGGTTACGCTTTCCGCATGATGCGGAAGAATCCCGGATTCACCGTCGTGGCTATCCTCACGCTCGCCTTGGGAATCGGAGCCAACACGGCAATTTTCAGCGTGGTGCACTCCGTTCTTCTTCGGCCGCTTCCCTATCCCGAGGGGCAGCAACTGATTTTCATCCGCCAGCAGGAAACGAAGTTGGGCATCCCAGATATTTCTTTTTCCGTGAAAGAGATCGAGGATTATCGCGCGCAAAACCGGACGCTTTCCGGGCTTGTGGAATACCACGCCATGTCCTTCACGCTCTTCGGGCACGGCGATCCGGAGCGCGTGCGAACCGGCGTGGTCTCCGCCAACTACTTCGACCTGTTCGGCGTCCAGCCGCTCCTCGGCCGGACATTTTTGCCGGACGACGACAAGCTTGACGCGCCGCCAGTCCTGCTTCTCAGCTACGAATACTGGAAAAACAATTTCGGCTCCGATCCCGGAATCGTCGGCAAGACGTTTGAGATGAACGACAAAGTGCACACAGTTGTGGGTGTTCTTCCGCCTGTGCCGCAATATCCAAACGAGAGTGACGTTTACATGGCGACTTCGGCGTGCCCCTTTCGCTCCAATAAAATGCATCTTGAAGACCGCGACATGCGCATGATGGAGGTCTTCGGCCGATTGAAACCCGGCGTAACTGTGGGGCAGGCGAACGCGGACGTCCGAACGATCGCCGCGGGATTGCAAGCCGCTTATCCAAAGTCGTACCCGGAAAATGTGGGTTTTACTTCCTCGGCCGTGCCGCTACAGGAGGAACTTACCCGTGAAGCGCGTCCAACGCTGCTTCTTCTCCTCGCTGCGGCAGCGTTCGTGCTTCTCATCGCGTGCGCCAATGTCGCGAACCTCACGCTCGCCCGTATGGCGAAGCGCGAGCGCGAACTCGCCGTTCGCAGCGCTCTCGGCGCAGGGAGAAGCCGGCTCTTGCGCCAGCTCTTGACCGAAAGTTTCCTCATGGCATTTGCAGGCGGCGTGCTGGGTTTGGTGCTAGCTTATGGCAGCTTGGATTTGCTCACAGACTTTGTGGCCCGGCTCACGCCCCGCGCCCGCGAGATTCACATTGACTCGGGAGTCTTGCTCTTTACGCTGGCCGCTGCTTTGGGCACTAGCATCATTTTTGGCACGCTCTCCGCGCTGTTCTCGCGCGCGAATCTCTCTTCGAGCCTCAAAGAAGGCAGCAGCGGTGCAGGCTCCGGCTACCGGCAAAATCGCGTGCGCAGCGCGTTGATCGTCTCCCAGATTGCTTTTTCGTTCCTGCTGCTCATTGGTGCGGGCCTGATGCTGCGAAGCCTCATCAAGATGCAGCAGGTGGATGCGGGCATCGTTCCGCAACGCGTTCTGGCCATGAGAACCATGTTCAATTGGTCCAAATACACCGCCGCAGAAAAAACCAATGTGGTTGTCCAGAAATTGCTTGACCGCGTGAAATCGGAACCCGGAGTGCTTTCCGCCGCGATCTCGAGCCGCTATCCCTTTGAGCCAGAAGCAATAGCTGGCGGTCCGGAATCCTTCTCGTTTCAATTTCAAATCGAGGGCCGTGCTTTGGAACCAGGCCAAGCGCCGCCAGTCAGCACGTTTGCCGCAGTTTCCCCTGACTATTTCAAAACGCTGGGCATTCCTCTCAAAAGGGGCAGGCTGCTGGCGGAAACAGACATCGACAAGGCGCCGGGCGTAGTGGTCATCAATGAAACGGCAAAACGCCAGTTCTGGCCAAACGAAGATCCCATCGGAAAACGCGCTTCCGGGGATGGCGGAGATCACTGGGTCACCATCGTAGGTGTCGTTGGCGATGTTCGGGAATTCGGGCTGGACCATCCCCCGACGGCAGAGTTCTATGTGTCTCAAGCGCAAAACGCGCAACCCGGTGTCTTGATCGTGCGCACCATCAGCGAGCCGCGCCGCATGGCGCAGGCCCTGACGCGCGCGGTGCATGACGTGGACCCGCAAACCGCAGTGACGCACGTTCTTACCCTGGAACAGGCGCGCTACGAATCTATGGCTTCGCCTCGCGTAACAGCCAGCCTTCTCGGCATTTTTGCTGGCCTGGCGCTGGTGATTGCGACGGCCGGCATCGGCGGGATCATGGCGCTGATGGTGAGCCAGCGCGTTCGCGAAATCGGAATTCGTATTGCGCTTGGCGCCCGTCCGGCGAGCATTCTCCAAATGGTTCTTGGGCAAGGCATGTTGCTAGCTGTATTGGGAGTCGGAATTGGAATTGCCGGCGCGGTCGCTCTGACGGGGCTTGTGAAATCACTGCTGTTTGAAGTTCCGCCGACGGACGTATGGACATTCAGCGGCGTCGGCCTGACACTGCTCGCAGCCGCTGCCCTGGCGAGTTATTTGCCCGCGCGCCGCGCCGCCGCCGTCGATCCAAACATCGCGCTTCGCGCGGACTAAGCCCGAAACTTTCGCACCATCCTAAGAGGAATTACTGCCGAGATGGACTTGAAGAGGAAAGAAACTCTTCGAGTAGAAGACGCGCGAGCCGGCGAGGATTGTGGCGGATGACGCCGTGTTCCTCGAGCAGATTATCGAGTACGACGCGATAGCCGAGTTTCTGCAGATCGGGCAAATCAATAATCACCTGCTCCGCTCCCTGCCGCCGGTAGCGCTTGGCGACTTCCGGCGAAACAGGACGGCGGTTGGCCACGATCCAATCCACAACGGAGCGCGGCGTATGGCGCCGGATGGCCCGCAAATGATCGGCAAGAGAGTACGCGGCCGTCTCGCCGGGCTGCGTCATGAGATTGGCAATGTACACGCGAGGAGCCCCGGACTTGGCAATCGCAGCCGCGATTTCCGGGATAAGAAGATTCGGAAGGATGCTGGTATAGAGTGAACCGGGGCCAAGAAGAATTAAGTCGGCTTCGTGGATAGCATCGATCACCGCCGGAAATGGAGTAACGCGCCGAGGCGAAAGCGAAACTTTTTCAATGGGCGTTCGGCTGGCCGTTATGTTGGTTTCTCCGCGCACCGTTCGGCCATTTGCAAGCCTACCCACCAGATGGACATTGGAAAGCGTCGAAGGAAAAATGCGCCCGCGAATCGCCAGGACCTTGCTGCTCACACGAATCGCTTCCGCGAAGTCCCCCGTCACATGCGTGAGCGCGGCAAGAAAAAGATTCCCAAAATTATGGCCGATCAAGCCGCGTCCGGCATGAAAGCGATACTGAAAGAGCCGTCCTAACAGCGCTTCGTCTTTCGAGAGAGCCACCATGCAATTGCGAATGTCGCCCGGTGGAAGAACGCGATTTTCCCGGCGAAGACGTCCGGAGCTTCCGCCATCATCGGTGACGGTCACGATGGCTGTCAGCTCGCTGATGGGGCGGTGAGTATTGGGGTGCTCATCACTGCGACGGACGACGTATTCCTTGAGCCCGCGCAGAAGTGTGGAAAGTCCAGTCCCTCCGCCAAGAGCAACGACGCGGTATCCACGAGAGAGGGGCTTCGGTTTGGACGAGATTTTCTTCACCGGATGACGTAGTGAACCTGGGCAACGAATCGTTTCGTACGAGGCGAGTTTCTCCGTCCCAATTCGTGCTAGCCGTGCAAGATCTGCGTGGAGACTGTTTCCTATCAGGCCGGACTTTGCAATCGGGCTTTTACTTTAGGCGCGTTCCGGTTCACGGGCAAGAAAACCACGAAGGCTCAGCCGGCGGTGCCGTCTTTCTCCGGATAGAGCAACTCTGTAAAGCGAGGATCTTCCTGGAGAAAAGCAAAATCTTCATCGTTTCGCGCGTGATACCGGTTTTCCGGGCGAAGTTCAATGGCGACTTTGAGATTCGCCATCGCCGAGTCCGCTTCGCCGGTAAGGCAATCGAGCGCGGCAAGTGCGTAATGAATGTAATCCGATTTCGGCGAAGCCTTCCGCGCCTTGATGAGGCTTTCGCGTGCGTCGTCCCAGCGGCCGATGTTCATCATCGCCACGCCCCGCTGGTAATGCTCATCGGCGGTCCTCGGATTCTGTTCTGCGCTTGGCTTCATGCGCTGTTCGGCGATGCGCAGGTGCATCCGGGCGCGGTCTGCTAAGCCCTTGCTGGGTCCTTCGAGAACTTTTTCCAACTCTTGCTTGGCCTTGGCAAATTTCTGCTGGTGGAAGAGTGCCAGCGCTTCGTCGTAGGTTTTGAGCTGGGCTTGAACCAACGGGTCGACCAGTTCGACACCGCCGCGCTGCGCCGGCGGGGGCGGAGGTAAGTTCTTCTTTTTCAGCGAATTGGAGTGGCTATGCGCGGTGCCTTTGCCTTGCCCCGATGAGCCCGAAGAGGCTTTGCGCGCTTTTGCCATGTGGCGAATCGTAGCAGAGGAAAATGACGGCGTCAACGAGTGCCCCTTTCGTGCCGCTTTCGAGGTCGCTCAGCTGGAACCGCCATCGCCTGACCTGCCTGAGTTACTGCCCGGCGCCACAAGGTGAAAAAAGAGCATCGAACTGAGGGGTTTTTCGCGGAAACTGTAAGTAAGTTACCCGACAGGGGACAGGCTCAGCCGGAACGCTGGCCTGCCAGCACCGCCTATGCTATAAATTTTGTTGCCGAACTCTGGTTAGGAACAAGTGCCTTTCATCAACTTTCCTGCTCGCGAAATTAACTGCAAGCTCGTTTACTACGGTCCAGGTCTGGGTGGAAAAACCGCCAACCTCCAGTGGGTCTACGACCACACTGGCCAAAATCAGAAAGGCAAGATGGTGTCTCTGGCCACTGAAACGGACCGCACGCTTTTTTTCGATTTTCTCCCATTGGATCTCGGAACCGTGCGCGGCTTCAAAACGCGCTTCCACCTCTATACCGTTCCCGGCCAAGTCTTCTATGAAGCCAGCCGCAAACTAATCCTGAAGGGGGCCGACGGCGTCGTCTTCGTAGCCGATTCGCAGGAAGAGCGCCTCGACGCGAATTTCGAAACGATGGAAAACCTGCAAGAGCATCTGAAAGAGCACAACCTCAACTTCGATACGATTCCCTATGTGCTGCAGTTGAACAAACGTGATCTGCCCAACGCCATGTCCGTGCCCGACCTGACTAAGCAGCTTCAGAAAAAAGGCGAGCCCGTCCTCGAAGGAGTCGCCATTCAAGGTGTCGGCGTATTCGAAACACTGAAGGAAGTGGCGAAATTGGTTCTCGCCGAATTGAAAAAAGGCGGCTGAGCCCTCTAGTCTGGAATTGACAATAATTTCGATCGGAACGATGAACCAAGACTCGGGTTCCCTTCTTTGTCTATGGCAGGCTTGAATTTCCAGCCAGTTACGGGTTTCGACGGACTTCTTTGATAAGCCCCGTCATTCGATGCCTCTCGACCACTGCGATTCCACCAGCGCGCCCTTCCGTGGAAGAATCGAAAAGAGGAGGTTGAAACCGATCAATAGAGTTGAAATTCGATGTCGACGGGGACACGTACGGGAACCGGCTGTCCGTGGGATTTCGCCGGCTTGAATTTCCATTTTTGAACCGCGTCGATGGCCTTTTGCGTCAGTGCAAAAGGCGCCCCCTTCAAAACCATGACCGAGTTGACGGCGCCGTCCTTTGTGACAATCAGCGACAGTTCAACCGTGCCCCGGTATTTCGCCGTGCGCGCCAAGTCGGTGTAGTCCGGACTAGGGCAAAAAACGCAGACCGGCAGCGACGCTCCATCCACCCCCGGCTGAAGAATGCCAGGCTCTGCCGGTATGGTTTCCGGAGAGCGCGCGAAGGAAAGAGCCGGTTGTTTCAGAAGCTGCTGCAGAGCCTCTGTCAGCGGGAACTGCGCCTCACCTGACCAGTCCGATCCAATTCCGTCGATGCGCAGATTCACTCGCAACTGCTGATTCGCATCCATCTCGATCGTTCCCCGCAGGACTCCAGCTCCGCCCATGGAACGCGCGAGAGTCAGGCACACCGCCTCGCTTTGAAGGTCATCGAGCCCCATCCAGTTCTGCTTCAAATATTCGGTGAAAGATTTGCGGTCCTGCACCTGAAAGCCAGACGCGTAACCCGAGAGAGACTGCGCCAAGTCGTCGGCGAGGAGCGTGCCGAGTTTGGAGAATTGCTTGTCGCCGGCGTTGGAAAAGTCGATCACCAAAATCTTTGGATACGCAGGATCGATCTTGGACTGACGGATTTGTTCGGCCACGCGCGAGGCCAGCGAATCCATCTGTTCTTGAGCGGCTCGGGGCAGCGCCGACGCTTCATCGCGTGCCGCCGAGGCGCCGAACAGCGAATACGCCAGCACGGCAGTCATCAGAGCGCAAAGCGCTCCCAAAACGCAGGCGATGGTGCCAGGACACACAACAGAAAAGGTCTTCTTCAGCAAAAAGGCCCACATGTTCCGACTTGAAATCGACGTCTCTTGGATAGGTCTGAGGTACACCCATGCTAAAGGACGCGCTGCGCACGCCAAACGTTGCTTCCACTTCGCAGCTTTACCTAGGCGAAGTTGGCAAGCGCGGCGGATTCGGAATCGAAAGTAGGAATGGCCTCGACAAGCCGCGTAACGGTGAGCGCATCGCGCACGCGGCCGGGGCCGCAGACGAGGCGCAGCGCACCGCCTTCGCGAGTCAGCTTGATGGAAATGCGCACCAATGCGGAAATGCCGGAGCTATCGATTTGCGGAACACCGTTGAGATCGACGACGACCTTGTGGGCGCCGGCCTTCGTAATAGCCTCAAGAGCATCGTGCAGTTGCTCGCTGGGCTCCCCTATCGTCAGACGACCGCGCACTTCGAGAACCGGGATTGTCCCGGACTCTCGAACAGTGATTTCCATGGGCGGATGCTCGGTCATAAAGTACTTGGCTCGAAAACCCCTCTTAGGGCGGCGGCATCGCCCGCATCCCGAAACTACGGGAACGGCGGGTTTACGACCGCGATGCATTATACGATGGCAGGCGTGGGAGGCAAGAATGGCCTCGAAAAGAATTGCCGGGGCGGAATCGGGCACCGACAACAGCATCCGTGACGCTTCGAACTTGCAGCACAACGAATCTGAAAAATGAATTTGACCGATGCAAATTTATAAACACTGGTTTGGGCCGCCACGCGTATAATCCGATGCGAAAAAGTGGCGGGTCACCGTCAGTTTCTTTCTCAGCCGAACCCGGCCATAGCCGGAGCAGCCCAAACGCATCGGAGCGGACATATCTATGAAGCACCTGGGATGGAAGTGTTGTTTCCTCATGACCATGGTGCTCGCTGCCCTGCCCCTCCTCGCCCAGCAAACTCCCTCCTTGACGGCAACTAGTTCCCCTGCAGCAGCTTCCGGTACAACGTCTGCGGCCGCTCCAGAGGCCTCGACGGCCGTGAACGACAAACTGGCGCAACTTGACCAGCGCGTGACCGCCGCACAATCGGCCGGCGATAACGCATGGATGCTGGTGAGCGCGGCTCTGGTGCTGATGATGACGGGGCCGGGACTGGCGCTCTTCTACGGCGGACTGGTGCGCCGAAAAAACACACTGGCCATCATGATGCAAAGCTTTCTACTCATGGCTTTGATCAGCGTGCTTTGGGCGCTGGTGGGCTATAGCTTGTGCTTCGGCGGGAATGGGCCGGTCATTGGCGGGTTTGAGCACGCCTTTTTGCGAGGTGTCGGCGCCGAACCAAATCCTGATTACGCGGGAACGATTCCACAAGCTACTTTCATGATTTACCAGCTGATGTTTGCGATCATCACGCCGGCGCTGATCACCGGCGCAACAGCTGAACGCATGAAGTTCAGCGGCACGGTCCTCTTCCTGACACTTTGGTTTTTGGTGGTCTACGCGCCTCTCGCCCACATGGTCTGGGGCAAAGGCGGATTGTTGAACGCCTCTCTCGGCGGAAAATTTCCGACGCTGGACTTCGCCGGCGGGACGGTTGTACACATCAGCTCCGGAGTTTCAGCATTGGTGTGTGCACTCTACCTCGGAAAACGTACTGGCTATCCGAAGCAACCGATGCCCCCCCATTCTCTTGTCCTAAGTTTCATCGGCGCTTGCCTGCTGTGGGTCGGATGGTTTGGCTTTAACGCTGGAAGCGCCTTGGCGGCAAGCGCGCTGGCCACGAGCGCTTTTGTGGCCACGCACTTCGCCACGGCTGCGGCAGCGATAAGCTGGAGTCTGGCAGAGTGGTTCAAGAACGGCCGGCCGAGCGCTCTCGGCGCTATCTCCGGCGCCGTCGCTGGACTCGTTGCAATCACGCCGGCGGCGGGATTTGTAGGCCCGATGCCGGCTCTCGCCATTGGCTTTGTCGCGGGCCTGGTCTGCTACTGGATGGTCACGAAAGTAAAGTCGATCTTCGGCTATGATGATGCGCTCGACGCCTTTGGTGTTCACGGCGCGGGCGGCACCATCGGCGCGCTCTTGACGGGAGTCTTCGCCCAGCAAGTAGTCAATCCAATTTTCGGCGCAGGCAAGCCTGTGGGTGGATTGGATGGGCACTGGGGACAACTCGGCAATCAGCTTGTGGGCGTGCTATTCGCCTGGGGCTTTGCGCTGGTCGGCACCATTGTTCTTCTGAAAGTAACAGATATGATTATCGGCGTGCGTGTGAGCGAGACGGAAGAGATCGAAGGTCTGGACATCACGCAACACGGTGAAGAGGCTTACAACCTCGAGTCCTAACAGAGTCTTGAGAATATCCGGTAGGGCAGCTTCAGGCATTGGGCGGAGCAGAAAATTTCATGATGAAAATTGAGGCAATCATTCAGCCCTCGCGGTTCGAATCCGTGAAAGATGCCCTGCGCGAAATAGGCATCGAGGGCATGACGGTCACCGAAGTGCGCGGCCACGGCCGCCAAAAAGGGCACACCGAAGTTTACCGCGGCCGCGAATACACCGTGGACCTGCTCCCTAAACTCAAGCTCGAAATGGTCCTCCCCGATCCGCTCGTCCAGCGCGCCGTGGACACAATTTTAAAGACAGCCAAGACAGGAAAGATTGGCGACGGTAAAATATTCCTATCACGGGTTGACGAAGCCATCCGGATCCGGAACGAGGAGCGCGGCGAAAACGCGCTCTAAATGCAGTGACGACCGCAGCGCGCCCAGGTCTTAATCCGGCCAACCAACCCGCAAAAATCATGCAAGGTTCTTTGACACCCTTGTCCGTCCTCGGACCACAAGCCGAGGACGAACGACAACGCATCCGGCAACATTTTGAAGCGGGCGGAAGCGCGCAAGAAACCCTGCAAGCGCTTTGCGCGCTGGCAGACCGGACTGCTCAACAAATTTTTGGTGAAGTTCTGCGCGTCAACAACACTGAGCCGCAAGGACTCTGCCTCGTCGCTCTCGGCGGCTACGGACGCCGCCTGCTTTTCCCTTACTCGGACCTCGACATTCTTTTTCTTTTTGGCAACGAGAAAGCCGAAACAGAATTTCGCCCGCTGATTGCCGACTTCTCGCGCACCCTTTGGGATCTCGGCTTTCGCGTCAGCTCCGCCGGCCGCACCCTCGAAGAATGTAAACGCATCGAGGAGGACAACGCCGAATTCCATCTCGCTCTCCTCGACCGCAGATTCCTCGCCGGCGATGAAGAACTTTTCGACCGCCTCACCAAAAAAATACTGGCCGGACCAGAAAAGCAAGCCCGCCCATTCATGCTCGCGGAGCTCACCAAACTCACCAAAGAGCGCCACGCGCGCTACGGAAACACGATTTATCACTTGGAGCCCAACGTCAAAGATGCCCCCGGCGGCCTTCGCGACTACCAAGCGGCCGCATGGCTTCGTCAAATCGCCAACGGTCAAAAAGATGAGTGGAAGAACAGTGCCGGCGAGGAAGAACTAGCCGCCAACGCCGTCGATTTTCTCAGCGCCATCCGCTGCTTCCTGCATTACAGCAACGGCCGCAACGACAACACGCTTACCTACGAATTGCAAACCGCCGCCGCCGAACGTTGTTTGGGAGTTGCTAGCGGCCCGGCGCGCGACGCGAAGCGCAGCCCCGAAGATTGGATGCGCCTGTATTTCCGTCAGGCCCGCATCCTCAACCGCCTTCTGCTCCGCTATATCGAGCAAAAACCCGCGGTGCAGCCAACTCTGCGGGAACGCTTCTTCAGCGCGGCCCGCAGCACTCGCAGCGAAATTGGAAAAGAAAGGCCTTTTGCTGTGCGTGACGGCTTGCTCGAAGTCGTAAACGAACCTGCCCTTTCCGACCGCCAGGTAACTTTCGCTCTCTTTACGGAAGCCGCCCGCACCGGCATCCCTCTCAGCCGCGAAGCGGAACGCGCCATCTTTTACATTCTGAAACACCCCGAGCTTCAGCAAAAAAACACCCAAGTAAACTGGTCCACGCTGCGCGAAATCCTAAGCGCTGATTTTCCCAGCATGGCCCTAAGACCCATGCAGCGTCTCTCTCTCCTGATGGAAGTACTCCCCGAGTTCAAAGCCATCGATTCTCTCGTCGTCCGAGACTTTTATCACCGCTACACCGTTGACGAACACTCGCTCCGCACCATCGAACATCTCCAGGAACTTGCCGAGCCGCCCGATGAACGCGCCGCTCACTTCCGCCAGCTCTGGAAAACCGTCGACCGCCGCGATCTGCTGATTCTCGCGCTCCTCCTTCACGATGTAGGCAAAGGCATGTCCGTCGACAATCACGTCACCGGCAGCCTCGAGGCTTTGGACAGCGCGGCAGCCCGCCTGTGCCTCTCGGCCTACGAAAAGGGGGAAGTCCATTTCTTGATCGAGCATCACCTCGACATGTCAGAGACTATGCAACGACGGGACATTTTCGATCCCGGCACCGTTTCCGTATTCGCCGATATCGTGACCACGCAAGAGCGCCTTCAGCGGTTGTGCCTGATGACCTACGCCGACATTCACGCCGTCAATCCGGAAGCGCTAACTCCCTGGAAAGCCGAAATGCTCTGGCAGCTTTTCGTCGCCACTTCAAATCACTTCAGCCGCACCCTCGACCGCGACCGCCTCCATGCCGTCGACGAAGGTTCTTTGCTCGAACAAGTCAGCGCGCAGGCTGGCGGCGCCAACAAGCGCGAAGTCGAACGCTTCCTCGAAGGTTTCCCGCGCCGCTACCGCGCCGTCCACTCCGCACCGGAAATCGCCGCGCACTTCCAGCTCTACCAAAAATTGGGCGCCGAGCCCGTGCAGACCGAGCTAAAAGCGCGCCATCATTCCTTCTCGCTCACTCTGCTCACCGCCGACCGCCCCGCGCTTTTCGCAACCATTTCCGGCGTGCTCGCCGCCTGGGGCATGAATATCGTAAAAGCCGATGCCTTCGCGAACGCCGCGGGCGTCGTCCTCGACACGTTCCAATTTGTCGACTTGCACCACACCCTCGAACTCAATCCCAGCGAAATCGCGCGCTTCCAGAAGAGTCTTGCGGACATCGTGAACGGAAAAGCGCCGCTTGAGCCGCTACTCAAAAGCCGCGAAAGCGCCAGCAAAGCAAAACCACCAAAGGTGCCCGTCGAAACCCGCATCGGCTACGACGACACCTCGTCCGCCCATAGCACGCTCCTCGAAATCATGGTGCAAGACCGCCCAGGCTTGCTGTACGAAGTCGGCTCGGCCCTTGCACGCCTTGGATGCAATATTGACGTAGCCCTGATCGACACCGAGGGGCAAAAAGCTATCGACGTCTTCTACCTGACGGAACGCGGCGAAAAACTCAGCCAGCAAAAACACGAATTGTTGCGGGAAGCCCTACAAAGCACTCTCTCCTGACTCCTCACACGACTGTTTGATCATCCTGAAGATCGCGACTATCCACCTGCTCGTTCATTTCACTACGTACCCGAACAGCCGGGCTCTTGCGATTCCAGCCGAGGTCCAGTCCGAACAGTCAACTTCGGTATGGGCTCCGCTACTTTCCGGCAACCGCTCCGGAAGAGCCGGTCGGGTGAGAAGGGGCGGAGATAAGCGAGTAGAGAAAAAACAAAACTCCCAGGCCGACCAGTGTGCCGCTAATGCATACGAGCGCGACGAATGCGATCGGCTTTGACCACACGAGACACAGCGCCTCGACAAGCAGTCCGAGGATCACCATGATTCCTGAAATGCGAAGCTTTCGCTCCATGGAGCTGCCCGGATGCATCAGCTTCCTCCGTTCCAGAACTTCACTTTGTCTCCCCAATGGCCCACGTTATGAACAGTATCGTGGCAACCGCTCGAAACGCACGACAAGGTATTCGCCTTGATCGCGGGCAGCGTAGCCGGATCGGCATTGTGAGTGGCGCCTTCCTCAAAGGAACGCGCCCCAAGATGGCAATGCAGACACTCGCGATTGTTGAACGGCTCGTAGAGCTTGATATTCTCCGGCAACGGCGGTTTTCCCAGGTAATAGATGTACAGGTGCCGCAAACCACCGAACTTCGCTTTGACCGTGCCGAACATGGCGTAGTTCGTGTGGCACGTATAGCAGGCTTCGTCCGCGGGTACCCGGTGATTCTGGAAGTGTGCTCCGGCTAGATAGGACGGGTCGTCTATGTGCAGGCTCTTTCCGTAGGGCCCCATGATGTGGCAAGAAAGGCAGAAAGCCGTGCTTTCAGAGCGCTGCATTTCATTTTCCATCCCAGCCACGAGCGAAAAGAGCGGAAGAAAGAAAAACACGCCGAACGCAAGAATCTTCCCGGCGCGGCTTACGGTGATCGTGGGACGCACAACAAGAATGCCCGCAAGTGCCGCGCTGAACAGAACGAGAATGACGATGGCGAGGGTCGGCATTAGGGCCAGCCAATCAGGTAGCGCCTCACTTCTTCAAGGTGCGAATGTAAGCGACGAGATCCTTGATCTGGTCTGCTTTCAGGCTTTTGCCGTAAGCCGGCATTTTGCCTTTGCCTCCGCTGACGATTCCGGCGATCGCGTCGTCACCTTGCGCTTGCACGTCCGCGGAACCGAGGTCCCGAATGTTATTCGCTTTGCCGACGGCCGTTTGACCCTTTCCGTCCGCGCCGTGACAGCCCGCGCATTTTGACTTGTAAAGAGCTTCTCCTCCGCCCTGACCCTGCGCAGGCGGAGCCAAAACACCGTATGACACGCAAAGCAAAAAGCCCAAGATTCCCTTGCCTGTATGTTTCATGTATCGATTCATAGTTCCTCCAGAAAAGATGTTGCGCAAAATTTGGAACAAACATCAGAAACCTTGCTGCCTCGCAGCCTTTACGCCGTTCCGTTCAAAACGAATACCGGAACGAAAATGTAGCATTGCTCCCGTTAAAATCCTGCGGCTGAATCGCCGCAAGCCCAAAGGGGTTCGTGTTTCCAGCTTGGTTGAACCCGTAATAGTTCCAAGCCATCTTGTAGGTGAGCCCTCGGTAGACGGCGATCTCGATCGAGGCGTACGGCCTTTGGTAGTTGAAATCGAGCGTCCCGGAAGGCGTGAGCGGGTTCAGGAAAATCGTGTTGCCGCGCACAAAGCTCCCTCCATAGCCGAGCATCGCCGTCACTCGCTTCAGGGGTTTCCAGATCATTGCGGCGTGTGCAAAATGATCCGTGCTGCTGTACGTTGAGAGCGCTCCCAGCGGCGATGACGCACCTGTAATCGGACACGCCGGTCCCGCTGGCAGCTCCGGGACACCCGGAGGGAATGCGGACGCAACGACAGTAGCAGGTGGGGGCGTGGGGTTTGCGGAAGTTTGCGAGTACGCAAAACAGATGATCGATTGGCTGTAGACGTCCCAGTAGTTGTATCCGAAATCGATGGACAAGCGCGGACTCGCCGTCAATATCGTGGCGAAGCTGTACGAGCGGTCGTGCTCCAGGTTATTCACGGTAGCAACATTGTCCCGGTTTTCGTGAATCTCCACCGCGCCATCCACATTGGCCCATGGCTTTGGTTTGTAACTCGCATGCACTTTGTAGGACTGCACTTGCCGGGGATCGATTCGCGTAAAGGATTGGTCATTGTAGCCAAACTCAAAATCGCTCGTGATCCGCAGAGCATCGATGGGACGCGCGATGAATCCTAGCAACAGCGCTTGCGTGTTGATGACAGTGAGATTGCGAGACGTGTCGTTTCCTGCTTCGGGAACAGGATTTGTTGGCGAACCTTCCACAATCGCACCGGCAAATGGACCCGTTGTCAGCAGCGCGCAACCGGCGGGCAGAGCACCGGCAACCATGGCACAATCGCCGCGTGCCGCCAGAAAATCGTTCGCCGCCGTTCCTGCGGTCCCTCCCGGAAAATAGTATTCTCCAACATCAAACGCCGCGGCCTCACTGGCGATTGTGCGGTTTTCATAAAAATAGCCGATATGCGCGCTATATCGCCTCGTGAAATCGTATTCGAGCTCGAGTGTATTCGTCTTGATCTGCTGCGCCAGAAACTGCGATGCGATCTCGTTGGTAATATCGGCGGCGGAGCTTGCCGTGTGTTGCGGACAAGTTGGCTCGTTGTATTTGAGAGCCGCCGTGCAGCTCGCCGGGCTAAATACACCGGGTGAAAGCAACAGTCCAACCACACCCGGCCCTGGGGATGGGGTTCCGTACACAGCGGTGTCGGCCGTGTCCCACACGCCGGGGATTCGCCAGTTGTCGTAACGGAAGGAATCGAGAATCCGGAGTTTTTCCGTTATCGCGTACACCCCCGACCAATCCGCATTCACCGAGACGCGCTTCGCATTCGCCGGGCCGCCCGTTGTGCTCCCGCGCTCGGCCGAGCGCGATGTATATCCGTTCACTGTTTCTAGAAAGTCCGGAATCACGTTGTTGCTGGTGCTGTAGCCCACCGAGCCGGACATCTCGAAATTCTGGAAGTAGTTCGATTGGAAGCGCAACCGCTCCGTGGGCATGAAGTTCCGTGGATTGCCAACCTGGCTATAGGACAAGTATGCGTTGCAAGTGGGTGTGGCTGTATTGGTTGTGCCGGCCACGATCGGAGTCGCACAAGGAAGAGCCTCAGCCGATGTTTGCGTGCTCCACACGTTGCCCAGGTCTACCGGTGTTCCGGCCGGCGTGCCCTGCCCCGGCACTGTGCCGAGGACGAATCCGAAGTTCCCAGGATTCACGGCGGGATTATCCAGAACAATGTTGTCCTGCTTGTAGTAACTGAGGAACTCGTCAAAAGAAAGCGTTGTCCGGGGCAGAACCTTGAAATCGACTCCAGCGCGATAGGAGTTTGTCGTATAGCTGTAGGTCTCGGCGAACGCTGATATCGTCCCACCGTCCGTAGTGAAAGAACCAGGCCCCTGATTGCGGTTTCGGGAATACCCCAATCGGAATCGCACTTTGGAAGCCGGAAGCAGCGTGAGATCGTAGTCCTGCATGCGTCGCGTGAGATACAAACTATTAAGTGAATTGTTTTGCGCCACGGCGGGGTTTGAGCAAAAGGACGGAGCTCCCTGTGGGAATGCCGCGGTTGGCGGGCCGACGTAGCAGCCTGTCGTCACAGCCCCTGGCGGATTCAACGCGGCGGGATTCAACGGGTTCGCGAACAGGTTATAGTCCCAAAAATTCTTATCGCGGCGGAAGAGCAACCGAAAGTCGTACCATCTATTTTTTTCGACGTGCATGCGCGACACGTTGTTTGGATCCCCGCCGTATCCGAAGTTGCTGAAAGTCAGGTTGTCGAACAAGAATCCGTTGTGGTCAAGCGCGTGCATCCGAACGTCGAAATCAAACAGGCGGAGCCCTGAGCCGAGGTTTTCGAACGTATTGTAGGTATTCAAGTTGCCGTTGATGTTGCTCGATCGATAGCCGAACTCGATGGTCTGGTGGATGTTATAACCGCCCGAATTAATTCCCTTGGATTGTTCAGGGTCATCCTGGGCGCGAACAGTGGGTGAAAGGAAAAGTGCCATGCCAAAAATGGCGGCGAGAATCGCGTGAACCCCCAGGCGGCCTTTCATGGTGTCTCTCTCTTTCCGTTGGGGAAGTTCGTTCCCGGCCTGCCTGACTTTTCTCTAGCTGGAATGAAGCTCATCGCGGCTCCTATTTGAAGAACGTCGCATCGAAGTTGGAGCCGTGAATGGCGTTGTGGCACAACACGCATGACTGGAAAAAGCTTGCCTGGTTGTGGAACGACGGAGCCCCCGGCGCCCCGCTGAAGCTCGATGTGGTGTGGCACTGCAGGCAGAGCAAGTTGACGTTGCTCAGTTTCAACATGTGGGGATTCGGTCCGCCGTGTGTCAAATGGCAGGACTGGCACCCGTCGGTCTTCACAGGCTGGTGCTCGAATACAAACGGTCCCTGCTTGTCCGTGTGGCACTTGAAGCAGATCGCGTCCTGCGTCGAGGAAGTCCGCACTTGCTTGGGACCGACCGTCCCGTGCACGTTGTGGCAATCGCTGCACTGCACCAGCCCTTCATTCACCCGGTGATGGAACGGCATGTCGAACTGCGCCTTTTGCTGAAGATGGCAGGTAAAGCAAAGCTCGGGCTGGGGCTTGACCAGCAAAAACTCTGATTCTTTCGCATGATGCGGCGAATGGCAGGAGATGCAACTAACGTCATTCTTCAAATGCACAGAATTGATCGCGTTCATGTGCTGCACTCCGCCGGCGTGGCAGTCCAGGCACCGTGCGCTGATCTCTTGCGCCGATGCGCCTCTGAAGGTGAAAATCTTGGTCTTGTCCCCTCCGCCGTCGACGTGCGCCTTCCCCGGACCGTGGCAACCTTCGCAACCCTGCCACGCCGGGCCTTTCTTCGTATCCAAAGTAGTCACAAAGTGCGGCGAATCTTCAAAATGTTGGAAGAAATCCTTGGATGGCATGTCTGCATGGCAGGTTTTGCAGGTCTCTGAACCAACGTAGAGCGAGGGATCGGTCGGCCGCGTGTAGCCTTTTTGGTCCCGATTGTTTCCTGGAACTGGAGTGTGTCCGCGAGGCTGTCCGCCAAGCGCAACCACTGCGGCCACAAGTAGAAGCGGGAGACCAACAAGAAGAACTATCCCGGGGTTCCGCCGTTGAACACCCATCGCCACCCCGCTTTTCGGACACACAAGCTTAGAGCCTTGTGTTTTGCAAACGTAGTGCAAGCCGAATTCCATGTCTCGGGCAACCGTCACCGCACAAAGTGATTGATAAAAACAAAGAGGATACGGTCTTTCCGCGCCCTAGAGATGCTTCTCGAATGTCATTTTGAAACCACCGAAATAGTTCCTGACCAGAATGAACTTGGCCGCCACTCTGGCGCAGGCGCCAGCTAGAGAGCTTGCCTCCTTTTCCGCACACAGGAATGGTCGTGAAAAGAGCAAACCTTTCAGGTCATTCATCGATGGCGGCAGTATCGTCCAGGGGGTGATGTTCGTCTGTGCAATACAGCACACTGCTACGGGCAGG
>DATMKS010000065.1:0-53005 GCA_035571045.1 Verrucomicrobiia bacterium | reverse complement strand
TTCGAAAGAAATGCGGAGCGTATGCGCTATCCCAAGTTTCGTCGCCAGCACTTGTTTGTTGGCTCGGGTGTAATCGAAGCCGGATGCAAAACGGTGATCGGCTCTCGTCTCAAACAATCGGGAATGTTTTGGACCGTCCGGAGAGCCAACGCCATTCTGGCACTACGCTGCTCTCATCTCAACGATCGCTTTGAAGACTATTGGGAGGAACGCAGGGCGGCTTAACTTCCACTTGTAAGTCGCGCACCCGCTTCGAGTGCTTCGAGTGTAGCTCGACTTGCAGGTAGCGCAGCTACTCTCGGCGGTGCTTCCTGTCGCAGGGAATGTAAAGGTGCGCAGGCACGTGTGCCTGTGCTACTGCGACCGCGTTCCAAGCGGCTACCGCTTTATGCTCACTACCGTGGGGTCGGCTTCGTATCCTTCATCCTTTACCGTTTCTTCGGCTTTCGCGCGAAGGGTTTTCTCGTCGGCGTCTTTTGGCGCTTTGCAGTGGCGGCGGATCACTTCGTCGCCGCTTTGCATACGAATCACCCAGTCTGACTTCTGGCTATCCCAGGAAACTTCCACGCTATTTGCGCGCATATCTCCTCCGGCAGAATTCGAGGAACATTGTAGTCCCAACCGCCCTCCGGAGAGTATCCCCGCTTTCGGAGTACGCGCGTTCGGGCATGGAAGCAAGGGATGGGAGGGCATTGAGAAAATTGGGACACTTTGGCGAGACCCTCGAAATGCGAGGAAAACGCAAAAAGCCCCGATAAAAGAGACGCATCGGGGCTTTCAGCGAAAATCAGAAAACTGAGCGATTAGTGTTTGCCACTTGTTGCGTGGCCGCGCCCATCCCGTTCTTCGTTTCCCTTGAAGTGGGCGCTATCGACACGCTTCGCTTCCTCGGCTTTCTCGCCGCGGTTTGGCTTGGGGCCCTTATAGCCGTGGTTTGGATCGAAATGGTTATCCACTTTGCCGCGGAAGTTGTCAGGGCCATGAAACCAAGGGCCAACTCCAATGAAGACGCCCCCGGTAAACCATTCTGGACCGTAGTAGCCGGCAGGAGCGCAGTCATAGGGAGGAACGTCATAGTAGCCGTAAGGGCAATCAGGGGCTACCCCAACATCCACGGCGACTTGAGCATTTGCCGCGGGGGCGGTTGCCGTGAGAAAGATTCCGGCAAGTGCTGCCAATACCAGAAATGAAAATGCTCGCATGAATTCACCTCGCTATCGTTAGTTTGATTTGCTCGAACAGCGACCTCTTTCAAGATCGGTAGCATTCGATCAGCGTAGGCCCGTGCCGTGCGAGGCTCTATCCGGTCGGTACCGTACAAAAGGCAAGAATTAACTGTAGGAGTTCGAAATCAGAAAAGGACCGGAATTGTCCGCCCGGCCGAGACCGGAAGACAGGATTAGTCCCATCGTGGATCTCTAGAGTGCCCCATATAGGACAGACGCGGCAAGATGAAGCGGCTAGCATGAGGTGCTCGAGGAAGCAAAAGACTGAGAAGAAGAGGTGAAATTATGCGCGCATTTAGATTTTTGATGGCAGCAGCAATTGTTGGAAGTTGCTTCGCGGCAGCCGTACCGAAGGCGGAGGCGCAGGTCAAAGTCGAGATCGGTGTAGCTCCGGAATGTCCGTATGGCTACTACGACATCGCTCCGTACGACTGTGCACCGTCCGGCTATTACGGACCAGAATGGTTTAGCGGAGACGTGTTCGTTGGCGCCGGCCCCTGGTTTCATGGGGGTAGCGAATTTCGTGGGAATGTGGACAATCGTCTCGATCCACAGCACGGCTATAAGGGCGCAAAGCCAAACCGCGGCGAGAAAGCCGAGCCGACCAAGCGTGTCGATAAGGACCACTTCAAAGGAAACGAAGAGCGCGATGGACGCGGCCACGCAACCAACGCCAAACACTAATCCACAATCCACATCGAGTGGAAGCAACGCGGAGACAAACCATCAAGGTAGTTGATCGCTGGCGTTGAAAGAGTATCGCCCGTCGGGGTGAGTCGATCCGCCAGAGTCAAGGGCCCCGCACGTAAAGTAGACGTGCGGGGCACCTCCCGTTCCGGGTCATGGCGTCGCTCTACCTCCGGCCTACCCGGCAGGGCTAGTGGCCGCCGCCGCTTAGTTCGCGGACGATGTCGCTGACGAACTTTTTGGCGTCGCCGAACAGCATCATGGTGTTGTCGAGGTAATACAAAGGATTGTCAATTCCGGCGAAGCCGGCGGCCATACTGCGTTTGATGACCATGACGGTGCGGGCCTTGTCGACGTCGATGATGGGCATGCCGAAGATGGGGCTGGATTGATCGGTGCGGGCAGCGGGATTGGTGACATCGTTTGCGCCGATCACTAGAGCGACATCCGTTTGCGGGAGGTCGCCGTTGATGGCGTCCATTTCCATCATTCGGTCATAAGGAATGTCCGCTTCGGCGAGCAGGACGTTCATGTGGCCGGGCATGCGGCCTGCAACCGGATGGATGCCGAATCGGACGTCGATGCCTTTTTTGGTGAGGATGTCGTAGAGCTCGCGGACTTTGTGCTGGGCTTGCGCGACAGCCATTCCGTATCCTGGAACGATGACCACTGTGTTGGCGGCGGCGAGAATTCCGGCGGCATCTTCTGGACTGGCGCTCTTGACCGCGCGTTCTTCTTTTGCGCCCGCAGCGGAGGCCTGCACCTGCCCGAACGCTCCAAACAACACGTTCGTGAAGGAACGGTTCATGGCTTTGCACATGATGACGGAAAGGATGAAGCCGGAAGCGCCGTCGAGCGCGCCCGCCACGATCAGAACTTTATTATTGAGGACGAAACCGAGGAGCGAGGCGGAGAAGCCTGCGTAGGAGTTTAACAGAGAGATGACCGTGGGCATGTCCGCGCCGCCGATGGGCGTGACGAGCATGATTCCGAAGATCAGCGCGACGCCGATCATGATGGGGAAGAGAAACGTCATCTCGGGATGAATAACGAGAGCCACGACGAGTCCGAGGGCGGCGGCGAGAACCGTCAAGCTGACATAGTTCTGACCTTTATAAGTGATGGGACGCTGCGGCAGAATTTCTTGGAGCTTGCCGGCGGCTATCAAGCTGCCGGTGAAGGTCAGCGAGCCGATGATGACTTCGAGGCCAATTTCGGCCATCTGGAATCTCGGCACGCCGGGAGCGGCGACATAATATTCGGCGATACCAATCAGCGCCGCAGAAAGCGCTCCAAACGCGTGGCTCAACGCGGTTCGCTGAGGAACCGCGGTCATCTTCACCATGCCGAGGGGTACGCCGACGGCGGCACCGATGATCAGCGTGATGATAATCCACTTGTACTGGCTGACTTGCGGGTCGTACAAAGTCGCGATGACCGCGATTGCGGAAGCGATTTCGCCGACGAGCACGCCGCGCTTGGCAGTGACGGGAGATCCCAGCCACTTGATGGCTAGAATGAAGCCAATGGCCGCGGCGATGTAAGTGAAGTCAATGAGCTGTTGGAGGTCGGCGGGATTCATGGCTTCTTGGCCGCCTTACCGGTCTTGAACATGCCGAGCATGCGGTCGGTGATGACGAAGCCGCCGACCATGTTGCTGAAGGAAGCGGCGACAGCGACGAGGCCGAGGATGGTCGAGAGACGCGTCTCGTGGCGGCCTGCGATGATGATGGCGGCGACCACGACGATGGCGTCGAGGGCGTTCGTCAGGGACATCAGCGGCGTGTGCAGGAGCGGCGAAACCCGTTTAATAAGTTCGATACCTAAAAATGCCGATAGGATGAACACAAACAGACTTGAGATAAAATCCGCGGGCATCCATGCCTCCTTATGATTTCGCAGCCAGCGCCGGCAGCTTGTAAATTTCGCGCAGCCTGGCGCTTACAATCTCTCCACCCTGGGTCAGCAATGTTTCGCGGACGATTTCATCCTGCGGATTAATTTGCAGCTTTCCCTCTTTAACCATGTGCAGGAGAAATGTCGCGACATTTTTGGCATACATTTGGCTGGCGTGATAGGGAACTGTGCTGGCCAGATTGATGGAGCCGATGATGGTTACGCCGTGCTCTTGGACTTGTTCTTCGGCGCGCGTTAGCTCGCAATTTCCGCCGCGCTCGGCGGCTAGATCGACAATGACCGAGCCCGGCGCCATGCCTGCAACCATTTCCTTGGTTACGAGAATCGGCGATTTTTTCCCTGGTATAACCGCCGCAGTGATGACCACGTCGCTTTCCGCGACCACTTTTCCAAGAAGGTCGCGCTGCTTTTTGTAGAAGTCTTCGCCTTGGGCGGTGGCGTAGCCGCGCGCGTCTTGGGCGTCTTTGGCTTCGATGGCAATTTCAACGAAACGTCCGCCGAGGCTTTGTACCTGTTCTCTTACGGCGGGGCGCAGGTCGTAAGCGGAAACGACCGCGCCAAGTCTTCGCGCGGTGGCGATGGCTTGGAGCCCTGCAACGCCGCAGCCGATGATAAAAACGCGCGCGGGCGTGATCGTTCCGGCGGCGGTGGTGAGCATGGGGAAAATCTTGGGGAGCGTGTCGGCGGCAATCAGCACCGCTTTATAGCCGCTAATAGTGGCCATCGAAGAAAGCGCGTCCATGCTTTGCGCGCGCGTAGTGCGAGGCATCAGTTCGATGGAAAAAGCGGCCACGCCTTTCGAGGCGATCTCTTGAAGTGTTTCGAGAGAACCGAGAGGGCGCAGGAAGCCGATTAACGCTTGATTGGGGCGATAGAGCGGAACGTCCGCTTTGCCAGTTTTGTCATTCGAGCCGTAACAGAGCACTTGCACGACAATATCAGCGGCGGCGAAAACGTCGGCGCGCGTGGGGAGAATCTTGGCGCCCTTGGCCGCGTAGTCCGCGTCCAGATAGCCGGCTTCTTTTCCCGCGCCCGCTTCAACGACAACTTCCAGCCCCGCTTTCGCGAGGCTGGGAATGACCGCGGGCACCATCGCTACGCGGCGCTCTCCAGGAAAACTTTCTCGTGGCACTCCAACAATCATGAAACTTCCTCCGGTACTCTCTCCGTCGCTTCAGAACTTGCCCTCGATTCCAGTTTTGCCCCATCCGCGCGGCATTCTACATCGAATTCGTACGGCGAGCGATGCAAACAAATTTTCGCGGGCATCGGCCCCGGATTATCCGGCTACGGCTTCTTTTCCAGGGACAAAGTAGACTTCTTCGAATATGGAACCTTTCTGCCATCCGGCGCGCGTCAAGATGCTCTGGCCGTTTTCGCACATGCTGGGATGGCCGCACAGATAGCCGGTTGTGGATTCGGGGCGCAGGCCCCACTCGTCGACGTACATGCGAACTAGTTCGTCCACGCGGCCAGTTTGGCCTTTCCACGCGGTGTCTTCCCACGGACGGCTGATGGTGGCCACGTATCTGAACCAGGGAACTTCCGCGGCAATACGCTCGAGTTCCTCCCGATAGCCGAATTCCCACGAACGGCTTCCGCCTTGCAGGCAGAAGAACTTGTGTTCGCCGGGCATAGGGCTGTCGCCGGCTTTCCAATCCTTATACAAAGTGCGCACATAACTGACGAACGGAGCGATGCCGGTGACGGTGGCGAGCAGAAGGTGGTTGGTGCGGCCGCTCTTCAGATCGAGAGTAAAGCGGCCCTTGGAGATTTTGCGGCAGAGCATGGTGTCGCCGACTTTGAGTCTGTAGAGATGCGGCGTGAGAGCGCCCTGCGGAACGAGTTCGATGAAAAATTCGAGGCTTTCTTCGTACGGGGAAGAGACAATGGAGTAGGCGCGCTCGATGCGCTTGTCTTCGTGATCCACGCCGAGTGTGGCGTACTGTCCGGCCTTAAAAGGAAAAGGGCCGCCAGGATCAACGCGGATCAGCCACAAGTCTTCAGACAAATCTTTGCGCTCGATAATGCGCGCCGTGAAGTGTCTGTCCGTGGGCAGAGCCAAGCTCCTAATCCTCCCTTGCCAAATTGCTTATTGGGTCCATTCAAAGAACGACCGGGTGGAGCAGCCGTCTGCTTCGCCCGGTGCCGTGGAATCGATGCGTTACCCCCCGGGGGATGAGTTGAATCACTGGAGCGAAACCGTCCTTGCTATTACCTTTGGCTTCGCCTGCGTCCTTTGCGTGGGGATACTCAGGGCGACCTTCAGGGAAAGCGTGTGGATGCCTCGGAACCCCAACGGGCGGCATTGTACACCCGGTTGGCCTTTTTGCGAGGGGAGGATTGGATGGATGGTGGATCAGTCTCCGGATTGCCGTCCATGCTGGAGCTGGCCAGGTGGCTGATCACAAGCACTCGGGAACAACACACAGGTTCCCGCCGCAGATCGTTCCAAGTTGCGCATCACGTTTGAGCAGGCCGTTCACAGCGCCATGCCGCCGGAAACTTCGATTCTCTGACCGTTAACCCAACGGTTCTCGTCCGAGAGGAGCGCGGCGATCATCGGTCCGATATCGTCAGGCATGCCCGCCCGGCCAAGCGCGGTCATCTCGGCAACGCGCTTGTTAACCTCAGGATTGTCACGGACCATACCACCGCTGAAATCCGTCTGGATGGCACCTGGAGCGACGACATTCGCCGTGATGCCCCTCGGTCCGAGCTCTTTGGCCAAGTAACGCGTCAGCACTTCCACCGCGCCTTTTGTCGCCCCATAAGCCGAGGTGCCCGGTAGCGCGAAACGCGCCAGTCCCGACGAAACATTCACGATACGCCCGCCATCCTTAATTAGCGGAAGTAGCTTTTGCGTCAGGAAATACACGCCTTTGAAATGAACGTTCACGATCTCGTCGAATTCCGCTTCCGTAGTTTGCTCGAAATTCGCATGGAGCGAACCACCCGCATTGTTCACCAGATAGTCGAACCGATCTTGCCCCCAACCGTTGAGCGTTTTGCGGACATCCGCCGCGAATCCGTCAAACGTGTGAATGTCACCAGTATCGAGCCGAAATCCCGCTGCTTTCCTTCCCATCGCTTCGACTTCGCGGATGAGTGAGTTGGCCTCTTTCTGATTCGAGCGATAAGTAAAAATGACATTGACGCCCCGCCCTGCAAGATTCACCGCGGTGTTGCGTCCGAGCCCGCGGCTTCCGCCAGTGATGACCGCGACTCTCTCCTTCCTAGTTCCAACCGTTTCGTTTGCCATTGATACTCCTTTTACCTTTTGCTTCGGCTCGGGGCAGCGTTTTGTACAGGATGATCTTGCGACATCTGTTTTTCACAGTCCACAGCGTTACCGGTTCGAATGGGCCGCGTGCGTTGTCTGTTCAGGTTCGAAATAGGTCCCTCGCTCGAGATCGGGAATAATCCCCGGCTGCTTCGGCCGCCATTCCAGTTTTTCCTCAGTTAGCCTGCTTGACGCCGGGCAGTCGATACCAACAAAGTGCGCGAGCCAACCAAAGTGGTGGCCGGCCTGCTCGGGCGACTTGCTGACAACCGGCAGGTGCAGGCGGCGGCCGATCACGCCAGCGATGTCCTGGAAGGGCACGCCCTCGTCGCCAATGGCGTGGTAGATCGCTCCTGCGGAACCCTTCTCCAGCGCGAGCCTGTAGAGATGGGCAGCGTCCAGCCGGTGCACGGCGGGCCAACGGTTAAGACCGTCGCCCACGTACGCTGAATCCCCCTTCTCACGCGCGAGCTTGATGAGAGCCGGAACGAAGCCGTGATCGCCGTCCCCATGGACCGATGGAGGAAGGCGCAGCACGGAGACGCGCACGCCACGCGAGGCCATCGTTGCTGCCTGTTCCGATTTGCGCGGAAAACTGGGAATGGGCGCATCCTGTTCCGTTGCGAGGGGGCCCTGGCGCTGAAGGAGCAGGGTCCCGGAAGTGACGACCAGCGAGCGGTTGGAGCCCGCAAGGGCGGCTCCCAGTGTCTCAATAGCGCGTCTATCCGTCTCGGCAGCAGGCGCGTAGTTCGAGAAGTCGTGGATAAAGGCCGTGTGTATCACACCGTCCGCGGCGGCCGCTCCGCTGCGCAAGCTCTCGAGATCTTCGAGCGAACCGCGATGTACATCGGCTCCTGCGGCGGCAATCGACGCGGCAGCCCCATCCGAGCGAGCCATGCCGAGCACCTTATGTCCCGCCGCAATCAACTCCCGAACAATCGCTGAGCCTATGAAACCTGAAGCGCCTGTGACGAAAACTCGCATATGCTGTTCCTCCTTGAACTGGATAGTTGCCTGCCGGAGTCGCTATTGACGAACCGCCAGGACCTCTGTAAAACGGAGAGTGTCTCCGAATACTTAGATATTCGGAGGCTCTCTCCGGTTACATTTTTTTATGCCCAGGAAACCTTCGAAGCGTTTTGAACGAAAGCCGCGCGCTGACGGATACGGCGCTGCGCGATGCCGTCCTGACTCACCCGACGCCCGCCGAAGGCATTGGCGCGCTGTTCCTGTCCGAACCTTCGGCGCAAAACCAGTCGATGCGAATGGCCAGTCAAGGGTGAACAAATAAATCTAGCCCGGCCGTGGGATCTAGTGACTAACGGCGGCGCTGGGTATGCTGTCCCGGAAGCGGTAATTTCCGACGCGGAACCAGAAAGGGGATTTGTTAATGACGACAAATGAGCTAACAGCACTCATTACAGGAGGAACGAGCGGTATTGGCCGAGCGGCCGCCAATAAACTGGCCCAGCTTGGAATCCATGTATTGGTCGTGGGCCGCAGTGTGGAGCGCGGTACGAAGACGGTTGCCGATATTCGCGCAGCGGGTGGCAATGCGGATTTTATTTCGTCCGACCTTCAAGGTTCGTCGAGCGCTCGCGAAGTGGCCAAAAGAGCGGTCGAGCTCGGAAACGGCCACGTCGATATTCTGATTAACAATGCCGGCGTCTTCCCGTTCGGGCCGACGAATAAGACGACGGAGGAAGAGTTTGATTCGGTGTATTCGCTGAACGTCAAGGCGCCCTACTTCCTCGTCGCGGAGCTTGCTCCACTGATGGCGAACAGAGGCAAGGGGGCAATCGTCAATGTATCGACGATGGTTGCCGATTATGGGGTCTCCGGTATGAGCCTCTACGGCTCGAGCAAGGCCGCCATTAATCTGCTGACCAAATCGTGGGCAGCTGAGTATGGTCCAAGCGGTGTCCGCGTCAATGCAGTGAGCCCAGGACCTACGCGCACGGAGGGCACGGACGCGATGGGAGAGGGCCTGGAGCAACTAGCCGCCCAGGCGCCGGCGGGCCGGCCGGCTACCGCGGACGAAATCGCCGAGGCCATCGTCTTCCTAGCTACGGATCGCTCTAGTTTCATTTATGGCGCGAAACTCGCCGTCGACGGTGGGCGTACCGCGATTTGATGGATCGTTCCTGAACCAGACATCCGATAGAGAGGGCACGGCCTTGCGCGTGTCGAATGGCGCAGTTGGCCTGGAAACCGCGAGAATATTTGAAACACTTGGGGGGCTCCAATACGTCTAACCTTTGACGCAAAGGGAATGGCGCGTCTGCCTCATTACCCTCCCAGGCAAACACTGCCGTAGTTTGCATTTCGCGTTAGATTGCAGGAGTCATCGATGGAAATGTGGGAAAAGAGGCGCCTGGGGCGCTTGCGAGTGATAGCTGTATTTGTTGGAGTAGGGCTTAGTGTGGCGTGTGGAGTCAGCGCGACTGCGGGCCAAGCCGCTCAACAGGCCGCGCCGAACCCGGCTGCACGCCCGGTGGGCACGATCAAAAGCGTCACGGGAAAAACGATTGTGTTGACCACGAATGAGGGAGCGGAAGTCACGATTCAAGTCCAGGACGACGCGCGGGTGGTTCGCATCGAGCCAGGCGCGAAAGATTTGAAGAACGCCGCCCCGCTTCAGTTAGAAGACCTGCAGGCCGGCGACCGCATTTTGATTCGTGGCGCCATGGGGCCGGATGGAAAGACGGTGATTGCAGCATCCGTGATCGCCATGAAATCCGCCGACATCGCCACGAAGCAGCAGCACGAGCGCGAGGAATGGCAGAAGCATGGAACCGGCGGCCTGGTAACGGCTGCCGATCCGGCAAGTGGCACGATCACGATTTCGACCAGCGCGCAGGGCGCAGCCAAAGAAGTGAAAGTTCAAGTCGCGCCACAGACTATCCTTCGCCGCTACGCCCCGAACTCTGTAAAATTTGATGATGCCAAGCCCGCGCCAATCGACCAGATCAAGGTGGGAGACCAGCTTCGCGCGCGCGGAACACGCAGCGCCGACGGCACGGAAATTGCGGCGGATGAAGTAGTCTCCGGAACGTTTCGCAATATAGCGGGAACTGTGAGTGCGGTGGATGCAGCGGCTGGAACGATTACGGTGATGGATCTGATGGCCAAGAAGGCCGTCACGGTGAAGATAACCTCCGATTCTCAGCTTAGGAAACTGCCGCCCATGATTGCGCAGGGCATCGCCATGCGGCTAAAGGGCACGCCCGCCGCATCAGCAGGAGCTGGCGCGAACGGAACAGCCAGTTCCACGCCGAAGCCCACGGAAACGGCGGCTGCCCATCCAGCCGGCGGCCAAGGCGGCCAAGCAGCCGGTCCGGGAGGAGCTGGACGACCGGGCGGCGCGGGAGGCGGCGACTTGCAGCAGGCGCTTAGCCACATGCCTGCCGTGAAGCTTGCGGAGTTGCAGAAGGGCGACGCCGTGATGATCGTCGCGACGGGTGGGGCACAAGAGAATGACGTGACGGCAATCACGCTGCTTGGCGGAGTCGAGCCGATCCTTCAGGCTTCACCGGCCGGAGGGGCCTCCAACCTGCTAGCACAATGGAGCTTGGGTGGAGCACCGGCGGGCGGAGACGCGGCGCCTTGAAGCACCCCAATCATCGAAAACTGATTCTAAGTCATCGTAAGTCAGGAGAAGGAATGAGCTCGAGGTTGATCTACAGATGCATGGTTTTCGTGGGTGCGCTCTTGCTGGCCGCCGCCGCGGGGAACGCGGGGCAAGCGCCGGCAGCCACGGGAACGTTGCGCGGGCAGGTGACGGATCCGTCGGGCGCGGCGGTGGTGAGTGCGACGGTGCTTGTTACGACGCCGAGCGGTGCAGCCACGACGGCCACGACGAACCGGGATGGCGTATTTGAAGTGACGGGATTGGCGCCGGGAAAGTACGGTGTGAAGGTGATTGCGCCGGGATTTACGACATATGAGAACCCCGGGATTGATATCGCGGCGGGGCCAGCGCAAAAGCTGAACATAGCGATGTCCATTGAAGTGCAGGAGCAAAAGGTCGAAGTCACGGACACGACGACGAAGGTGGACGTGAATCCCGAGAATAACGCGGGCGCGATTGTGCTACAGGGAAAAGATCTGGACGCGCTTTCCGATGATCCGGACGAATTGCAATCCGAGCTGCAGGCGCTGGCTGGACCCTCCGCCGGGCCGAACGGCGGCCAGATTTATATCGATGGATTTACAGCCGGACAACTACCGCCGAAGGAATCGATTCGCGAGATACGCATCAATCAAAATCCGTTTTCGGCGGAATACGACAAGCTCGGGTACGGTCGGATCGAGATTTTTACGAAGCCGGGCACGGACCAGTTTCACGGCCAGATATTTTTTACCGGAACTACCGCCGGTTTCAATTCGCGGAACCCGTTTGAAGATTTGCCGGCGGGCATCTCGCCGCCCGGGTATGACACGACGCAGTTCAGCGCCAACGTCGGTGGTCCGCTGAGCAAGAAGGCTTCGTTTTTCTTTAATATCGAGCGGCGCGACATCAACGATTTGTCGGTCGTGAGCGCACAGGTCGTCAATCCCACCACATTTGCGATCGGGCCGTTCAGCGACGTTGTGCCTAATCCGAAGACCAGGCTCAATTTGAGCCCGCGGCTCGACTACCAGGTAACCAATTCAAATACGCTGAGCGTGAGGTACCAGTATTGGAGAAATGTGGAATCCGGCGACACCATCGGCGGATTTAATCTTGCCTCGCTGGCGACGAATTCGTTCAGCACGGAAAATACGCTGCAAGTTACCGACACGCAAACGGTAAGCCCGACGACGATTAACGAGACGCGATTTCAATACATCCACGAATTGGCAACCGGAACACCCTTGAATACCACACCGGAGGTCAGCGTGCCGGGGGCGTTTGTTTCCGGAGGCAGCACGAGCGGGATAAACAGCGACATTCAGAACCGCTACGAGCTGCAAAACATCACCTACATCAACAAAGGCAAACACTCAGTGAAAATCGGCGGACGCTTGCGGGATACCACCGACGTGAACTCGTCGAATGCCAGCTTTAATGGCGAGTACTCGTTCGGCTCCCGAGTCGATCCCACAGTGACCGGGTGCGACATCCCCGATCCGCCGACGTCCTGCCCCACGATCTCCGGCCTCGAAGCCTATCAGATTACGCTAATGAATCTCGCACAAGGCCTTACGCCACAAAGCAATGGTGGTGGGGCGAGTTTTTATTCGTTGAGCTACAACCCGGCGGGAACGGCTGCCGCCCACGTCAACTTTTTTGACGGAGCGCTTTTTGCCCAGGACGACTACAAGTTCCGGCCGAACATAACCATGAGCTTCGGACTTCGTTACGAGATGCAAAACAATCTGGGCGATCACCACGATTTTGCTCCGCGTGTGGGCATTGCCTGGGGAATCGATGGGAACGGAAAGAAGTCCGCAAAGACCATCTTGCGGCTGGGATACGGTATTTTCTATGACCGGTTCACGGAGAGCTTGGTCCTGCAGCAACAGTTGCAGAACGGTTTTGTTCAGCAGCAATACCTGATCCAGAACCCGCAGTTCTTTTTTCCCAACCAGCAGTTTACGCCAACCGATCCCGGTTTCCCGACTGCGGCCACTTCCACGCAGGCAATTTATGTGCAGAATCCGAATCTTCGCACTCCCTACACCATGCAAACGGGTGTAACCCTGGAGCGGCAGCTTTCCAAATTCGCAAACCTCTCCGTCACCTACTTGAATTCCCGCGGCGACCATCAACTCTATTCGGATTTCATCAATGCGCAGACGGTTCAGCCAGGGCAGCCGGTGCCCCCTCCGCCGAGCCAGATTCATTATGCCTTTCAGTCCGAAGGCGTTTTCAAACAGAATCAGCTGATATTGAACAGCAGCGTACGCCTGCCGACGCCGCATGGATTCATAAAGGATCTTTCGCTCTTCGGCTATTACACCCTGAACTACGCGAACGGCGACACTTCTGGCGCCAACTACTTTCCATCCATTCCGAACGACCCAAGCGCGGATTATGGGCGCGCTGCCTTCGATATTCGGCAACGTATCTTTTTTGGCGGCACGTTAGGAGTGCCGTATGGTTTTCGCTTGAGCCCCTTCTTGATTGCGAGCTCTGGGATTCCGTTTAATATCACCACGGGGCAGGACCTTTATGGCGACGCGCAATTCAATGCGCGCCCGGCGTTCGGAACGTGCGCCACGGGCGCTGCCGCCGGCAACATTCAAACTGCATTCGGCTGCTTTGATGCGCTGCCGCAGCCGGGCCAGGCTCTCATTCCCGTAAACTACGGGACTAGCCCTGGGCGCTTTACGATGAACCTGCGGCTGAGCAAGACATTTGGTTTTGGGCAGAAAAAGGAACCCACCGCCGGCGGGCAGGGCAGCAGAGGAGCACGAGGCGGAGGCGGTGGTGGTGGAGGTATGCCACGTGGCGGCGGTCCAGGCGGCGGCCCTGGCATGTTTGGCGGCGGCACGCCATCCAATTCCCGTTACAACCTGACCTTCAGCGTCAACGCGCGAAATATATTTAACAACGTCAACTTTGGTTCGCCGATCGGTAATTTGAGTTCGCCGCTGTTTGGCGAGGCAAATTCGCTCGCGCCGCAGCCCTATTCTTATGCTCCCACGGCGAACCGCCGGATCGATTTGCAGGTGCAGTTTACGTTCTAAACGCTCCGCTCGATTTGAGACCCAGGAGCGAAGGAATGCCAAGATTGCCGTAAAGAGACGATGAAGAGGTGGCGCAAGAAAGTTCTGGATGTGGGCGTGGAAGCGAGGCGCGCGGCTCGCAATTCCGGGATTGCGCCTGCGGCTACGCGCGTGATCGCGGATAAGCGGAAGCATCCGGCCAAGCACAAGAAAAAATGGCTCGAAAAAGAGGCTGAGTAACCCGGTGGAACGCCGGAGTTCGTTTTCTTTTGATTAGGTCCAGACCGGACCTAATTTTTCGATCCTCATCCGGGCTTGTGCTCGGGGATGGATTCGTTGTTACGGAAAAGCGCGGCCGGCACTATCTTTTTGCGCTCTGCGAGAGCAGCTGCAATCGATTCCAGATCCTTTTTGTCAAATCCCATACTGCTGATTTTTACGGTACCGTCTGTCTCAATAAGAAAGATCGTGGGGACATTCGTCAGCCCATATGCATTTGATGCGGGGTAATTCTTTTCCTTTTGGTCCAGCAAGACCGGGAAGGTGACACCAAATTCTTTGGCGAACTCTTTTGTTGCTTTGGCTTCATCCTGCGAGATACCCAGAAAAGTCACGAAGTCGCCGCCGTAATGCTTGTAGATGCGTTCGAGAAAAGGGAAAGTGAATTGGCAGACAGGGCACGAGATTTTGAAGAACGCAGCGACCACGGGACCGCGTTGTATCAGTTCCTCGAATGAATACTCTTTTCCATCCAGCGCCTTTAGAGAAAATCCCGGCGCCATATTTCCTGCCACGATGTTGGTCATTGATCCTTCCGTGCCAATCCAGAGTGAAAGCCGCCGCAAGATTCCCATACCGCAAGTTTAGCGCGGCGTTGTAAGACATCGAGCATATTGCCGCAGCAAAGAGCGCGAATGCAACAAATTCAAATATACCAGCAAGGAAACCGGCGCAAAGAGAGAACGGGCATCAGTGGATCTGCTTGGTTTTGCGCTGCATGTAATCCATCAACAGGTATTGGCCCAGCGTATAAGGTGTGGTGAAGTAGGCTTTGCCGCGGCACATTTCCGTTATTTTCTGAACGAAATGCACGAGACTGTAGTCGCTGGCGAGCATAAAAGTGTTGATCATGATTCCGGCGCGCTTGCACTTATTCACTTCTTCGAGGGTCTGGCCCACAACGAACGGATCCAGTCCAAATGCATTTTTGTAAATCCGCCCGTCTTCCAGCGTGAGGGCGGAAGGCTTTCCGTCGGTGATCATGATGATCTGGCGCATGTCCTTCTTTTGGCGAAGCAAGATACGTTGCGCCAGGCGCAGGCCCTCGCGCGTGTTGGTGTAGTAAGGGCCAACCTGGACGCGCGCCAGTTCGCCGAGGGGCACTTCCTCGGCGCTGTCATGAAAAAGGACGAGGCTCAGCGTGTCGCCCGGATACTGCGTGCGAATGAGATGCGAGAGGGCCATGGCCACGCGCTTCGCTGGAGTGAAGCGGTCCTCGCCGTAAAGAATCATGCTGTGGCTGCAATCCAGAAGCACCACCGTAGCGCACGAACTGTGATATTCGCACTGATGAACCATCAGATCGGAATAGCTCATGTCGATGGGAACTTTTGCGCCCTGCCGGCGCACCGCGTTGAAAAGTGTTTCACTGACGTCCAGATTCATCGTATCCCCGAATTCGTACGGGCGCGAGACGCCGCCGGATTCGATGCCGGTCGAGAGGTCGCGCGTGTCGTGACGGCCGAAGCTGCTGCGGCCGAGCGACCCAAGAAGATCCTGCAGCGTTTTAAAGCCGAGGAAATCGATGGTCTTGTCGGTGATCTCGAAACGCGCCTCGGGCGCCTTTTCGTGCGGGCCGCCCAGTTGGCCGCGCGCGGAGGTTTGCGGCGGCGGCGTCACTTGCGGCGGCTGCTGCGGATTGATGAAACCTTCCTGCGCCAGCCGTTCCATCAGCTTATCTATCAAATCTTTCACGGCCTGATTGTTTTGAGCGTCGGAGCCTTGCAGAAGTTCGCGCAGCTCTTCGCTCATGGCGTCTTCGGGCAGCAGGTCGCCTTCTTGCAGCGCGCGCAGAATGGCTTCGCGCAGGGCTTCCATGGAGCGGTCGGGATCCATCTGCGAAACGCCGTAGAATTGCGATTCAAATCCGCTTTGCAGAAAAAAATCGCCCATGCGCTTCACAAGTTCTTCGAGATCGATCGCATCGGCCGGTTCGCCGGTGTATTTGCCGTAGCGAATGAATTTCATAAGCGCTAGTCCTTCTTTTCTCTCAGCATAAGACCAGATTCCTCGTCGCGATGCTCCTCGAGACGACGGCCCTTCGCCGCATCGTCAATTAAATTGACGCCGCGGCGGTCGCACGGGATTTTCGCGCTGCTCCGGCTGCTGCTTGGGCTTGTCGGCATAGAAACCGCGCTCTTCGCTGCGGCCGATGCGCCGATGCGCCCACAGCCCTTCGAGGATCATTTCAGCGGCAGATGCTGCAGCGGCCGCGTCTTTGCGGTCCTGGACGCCGAGCCGGCCAATATGTTCCATCAAGCCCTGAATTTTCGAGAGCTGCTGGTAGCGATCGGAAGTGCTGGCTAGCTCAGGCAGTTTCAGTTCGCCGCCGATTTCAAACCATTGAATTACTGGTTGAAAATTGATTTCTGCGAAATGCTTGCTGAAGACGCGGCCCACGGCAGTGCGGATAAGGTCGCGGGCGACCGTGTCAGCCCCTTTCAACTCGCCTTCGTATTCGAGCTCGAGTTTGCCAGTAATGGCGGGAAGCGCCGAATAGACATCGGCGATGCGCGCGACCGAAGATTTTTCCCCCGTGCGGGCAGCGCGCTGCTCGGCGCTGCTGACCACGCTCTCGAGCGCGGTAATGGGCAGCCGCTGGCTCACGCCGGAACGGCGATCGACGCGCTTATCTTCTCTCGCTTGAAACGCGATCTCTTCCACGACGTTGCGAAGATAAGCCGGAACTTCGACCTTGCGCGCGGAATCGCGAGCGACCCAGGATTCCTGCGCGGTGATAGCCATTCCTTCCTCGAGAGTGGACGGATAGTGAGTACGGATTTCAGCGCCGATGCGGTCCTTCAGCGGAGTAATAATTTTTCCACGCGCCGTGTAGTCTTCGGGATTCGCCGTGAAGACGAGAAGCACATCGAGAGGAAGCCGCAGCGGATAACCCTTAATCTGAATGTCGCCTTCCTGCATGATGTTGAACAATCCCACCTGAATTTTGCCGGCCAGATCGGGAAGCTCGTTGATGGCAAAGATGCCGCGATTGGCACGAGGAAGCAGGCCATAGTGGATGGTCAGCTCATCGGAAAGATCACGCCCGCCGCGTGCGGCGCGGATGGGATCGACATCGCCGATGATATCCGCCATGGTTACGTCCGGCGTGGCGAGCTTTTCCACGTAGCGGTGATCGCGCGGCATCCAGGCAATGGCCGTATTGTCGCCCTCGGCGGCTACTTTCTCGCGGCACGCCCGGCAGATGGGGCGCAGCGGATCGTCATTGATTTCGCATCCGACCACGACCGGGATTTCCGGGTCGAGAAACTGTGCCAAGCCGCGAAGGATGCGGCTCTTGGCCTGGCCGCGAAGTCCCAGCAAAATGAAATTGTGTCGAGATAGCAGCGCATTGATGATCTGCGGGATCACCGTGTCTTCATAGCCGTGCACACCGGGGAAGAGCGGCTCGTTCTTTTCGATCATGCGCAAGAGATTCTGGCGCATCTCTGCTTTCACCGAACGCGAGACAGTGCGCGCGTCGAAGTCCGGAATGCGCTTTAGTTCGCCGAGAGTGCGAACTCTCGGATGCGCTGAGGACTGCATGGATGTGCTTCCCGTCATGTGGCCTCGTTCCGCGCCCCGGTCAATGAGGGACGCACAGAATGCTGATTCAAACCACCCTAATTCAGACCGTGTCCATTACCACCGGCGCGTTGGCGCATAACGCCTGTCTTCTGTAGATGCGGTGCCCAGGCGCGAAGATACCCCACGAGGCGTTCCTGCCGGTCCGCTTCCGACCGCAGCTCCAAAATTTGCTGCTTCAAGAGCAAATCCATCGGCAGGGTGCCGGTGATAACGAAAGAGATTTGCCGCGACTGGTCGCTGTTGGTGTTCTTGGGATAATCCTCAAAGATCAGCGTGTGGCAAGTTTCATACAGTTCGACCAGCTCCCGCCGAATCGCCGGATTGGCGGCGGTTTCCCGGTCTTCAAGGTAATCCACGTGCCCCTCGGCGAGGGGGTTTTCCTCGAAGAACTCAATCACGCGGAAAGGTTCGCGGCCCACCGTCAAAATGTCCAGGGTGTGGTCGTCGTGGCGCTTGACGACTTCGATGATCTCCGCCGTGCAACCCACGCGAGCAACTCCCTTGGGAAGCGCCAGAAGAACCCCGAACTCCGATTTTTCCTTCAAGCAGCGGCCCACCATCTCAAGGTAACGCGGCTCGAAGATGTGCAGGGGAAGATCCGCGCCGGGAAGAAGAACGACGTTCAGTGGAAAGAGCGGAATGCGATCGGGCCGCATTGTTCCTGAACAAATCATACCAGAGGGCGGGGAAGCGTGCTTTCGAGGGGCGGCGGCATCGAGGCTTGCCGCCAGGAACCCATAGATTGTCTGCTGCAGGCCGCTTGCAGCTGGGGTGCGCATGGCACTGGGAGCCGTACAATCCAGCGTATTGCGGCTGGTGTTGAGCCACGGGATGCCGAATTTGAAGCCGCGTTTTTCCGTCGACCTCGACAATCGCGCTGTTAACCTGTCCATTTGAAGCTTAGTTGCGTAGGCGATCAAGAAAGCTCGGCGAGCAACGTTTCCATCTCGGAGCGGGCGTGTTCGTTGCCTGCCTTGGAGGCGGCAGTGATGCCGTTCGACAGAACTTGCCGCGCATCTTCGTTGCGCGATTCGCGGGCCAAAAGCTGGCCGTACATCAGATAAGCTGGAATATAGTCGGCGTTGCGTTCGATCAGAGCGCGGAAGTGGCCGTCGGCAGCGGCCGGGTCGCCGCTGTTCATGCACTCCATCGCCAACCCATAGCGAGAGAAGGCGTCGTCCGGTTTTTTGGCCACGAACTCTTCGAGCATCTGGCGGCGGGTTTTCTTCGGCTCAGTCATGGTTTGCTCGTATTATACGGGTAGAGTTGCTGCGGCCCAAACCAGCCTGGAGCGGAAAAGCGAATGAACAGCAAAAAGAGCGGGGAAATAGAATTGAAAGGGAAGCCGGTGAGTGCGTCGCGGTCGGAGATGACTGAAATTGTTTTGCCGGCGCAGACAAATCCTTTGGGGAAATTGCTGGGCGGACAGGTGATGCACTTGGTAGACATGGTCGCGGCGATGGCGGCGCACCGGCACTCGAACAGTTATGTCGTGACGGCGTCGGTGGACTACATCGATTTTCGGAATCCTGTAAATCTTGGAGAGATCGTGAATTTGAAGTCGCAAGTGAATCGCGTGTTTCGGACTTCGATGGAAGTGGGCGTCGAAGTTTATTCGGAAAACGCGATGACTGAAGAGAGAAAGCACACAACGTCGGCATATGTGACGTTTGTGGCCATCGATGAGTTTACGCGGCTGCCGAAACCGGTGGCGCCGCTGATCGTGAAGACCGCCGAGGAGAGACAACGGTTTCGAGATGCAGCCAAGCGCCGCAAAGTTCGGCTCGCGCTGCGTTACGGCAAGAGACACATCGTCAGCTGAAAAAAACATCTTCGGCGGAAAAAAAATGACACGTCGCTAGCCAAAAAAAGAGACACATCTCCGGCTGAAATTTTATCGAGCGCTAGGTTACGTTGCCGGACCAGAGGATGGGAGTCGTGGGCCAGCCGCTGCCGCCGGCCGGTTCTTCGGTGATGGCGATGGCTTTCGTATTGTCCATGGACTCGGGCGGGGCGGAAACGTACAACATTAATTTCCCATTGGCGTCTGGACGCACCATCGCGGAAGGCATCGGCTTGGCACCTTCTTTCTTTGGAATGAACCACACTTGAAGAACGTGATTGGCGCTGGGCATTGGAACTTTGTCGCCGACGATGCATACGCCGAGTTGGGAATGCCATTTGGCTTCCAGCGTTTCGGGGTGCGCGTGTTCGCCCCAGAGAGCGATTTTGTGGGACGTAGGATCCATCATGATGGCAGCTTCGCGCTTGGCGTCGGCGAGTTGCTCTTCGATTTTTTCGTGTTCGATGGTCAGCGCGGCGGCACGCTGGTTCGCTTCGCGAATTTCATTTTGCAGGTGGCGTGCGTTCCAGGCGGAATAGATTGAGAAGACGAGCAGCGCGGCGACGCCGGCTACGAGCCAGAAAGGAACGGAGCTCTTTGCGGGAAGCACGCGGGGCCTCGTTTGCAATTGCGCTTCGGCGCGGACCGTTTGCATCAGGCGGCCCTTGAGCATGTCCGAAGGGGCCGCTTCGGGAGCGGTGTAGGCGAGTTGGCAGACGAGCCAGCGCGCTTCCTCGATGGCCTTGGCGCAGTCGGGGCAGCCTGTCGCGAGGTGAGCTTCGAGCCCGGAGCGCTCTTCGGGATCGAGCGCGCCTAGAGCGTAGGCTTCGATCAGCTCACGGAATTGGTCGCAGTTTTTCACGTTGTTGCCTGCAATCCTTCTTTCAGGCGAAGCAAACCATTTCTTATCCAGCTTTTTACGGTGCCCAGCGGTTCTTTCAGCGTCGCGGCGATCTCGGAATGACTCAGGCCTTCAAAATACGCGAGCTCGATGGCTTTTTTCTGCTGCGGCGTGAGAGAAGCCATCAAGGCACGGACGCGTTCGGCGCGGCGCTTTTCGTCGAGGGCCTTTTCGTAGTCGGGAGCAACGACGACGCTCGGCAGTTCGTCGTGTAGATCCTCGCGGCGGCGCTGGCGTTCGCTTTTCAGGCGAAGATGATCGAGGGCGCGGTTACGCGCCATGGTGCACAGCCAGGGGACAAAGGGGCCGCGCGTGGAATCGTACTGATCTGCATTGCGCCAGAGTTGCAGGAAAACGTCCTGAACGACCTCTTCGGACGTTGAAGCCTGCTGGAGAATGCGCAGGACCAGGCCATAGACGAGGCGCGAGTGGCGGTCGTAGAGCTGTTCAAAGGCGCTCACGTCTTTTTGCAGAAGGCGCGACAGCAGCGTCGCGTCGAGCGACACTTCGCGGGGGCCACTGGATGTGAAAGCCGCCAGGAACACGAGTGTCGGCTTCTTCCTCTCCTCAAAGACTATACGGCGGAAACGGGGTTTCGGATGACGTCTTTGTGTTGGTCTCTGTCATCGTGAACTTGTACCTGTAATGCTGGCACGAATTTCGTCGGCCACGGCGAGGGCTTGTTCGATGCAGGCGCCGAGGGCTGGTCCGCGGAGATAGTTTCCCACAAGCTTGAGATTTTGAAGAGAAGAAGATTCGCGTTGGAGATTGGCGATCCGCGCGGTGTGGCCGATATTGTACTGGGGCAGAGCGCGCCGGTAAATCTGAACATGGGATAAGGTCGGTCGGCTGCGGATGGAGAGGATCGGGGCAATCTCTCGATGGATCATTGAGACTATGTCTTCGGATGAGAGCGCGACAGCTTGGGGATCGGTTGCACCCCCAACGAAGCTTGTAAGCAGCACGGAGCCTTGCGGGGCGCGGCCGGGAAAGAGCGATGAATTCCAGACGGTGCCAAGTGTGCGCAGGCTTTCGGAGCGGGGGACGAGAAACCCGAAGCCTTCCAGCGAATGTCCCACATCTTGCGTGCGATATCCGAGCGAGATTACCGCGAGGGGAGCGTATTCGATTTCTCCGAGCGGAGATGCGATTTCGGGACCGAGCAGTTTCGCGGCAACATAAGTTGGCGTCGCGAGAACGAAACGGTCGGCGATGATGTTCTCGGTGCCTGCTTCCGTTCTGGCTTCCACCACAAATGGTTTACCTGATTGCGGCGTTCCTTCGCCGCTCTGCTGAATTGCGGTGACTTCTACGCCACAGCGTAGAGAGGGGCCAAGGTTTGCGGCGAGGGCTCGGATCAGCGTTTCGTTTCCATCCTTAAAGGATTGAAGAGTGGGTCGCTGTTTGGGGCCGGGTTTGGATTTTGCTGCGCGCATCATTCCACGGATGATGCTGCCGGTGGCGCGTTCGGCTTCGTGGAGTTGGGGGAAGGCAGCCCGAAGACTGAGTTTTTCCGGATCGCCAGCGTAGATGCCGGAGACGAATGGGCCGACGAGTTTGTCGAGCAGTTCGGCGGAAAATTTGCGGCGCGTGAAGTCGGCGACGGATTCGTCGTCGGCTGGAGGATTCGTGCGGCCGAAAATGTCTCGCAGGATGCTCCATTTTGTGCTGAGGCTGAAGAGGGAAGAGGCGAAGAACGCGGGCGGGCTGAGTGGGGCTGGTTTTAGTTGGCCTTTGATGAGGAGGAATCTCGGCGCGCTCGGCGGCGCTTCGACTAATTCGTTTTCGATGGCTAGGTCGCGGCAGAGGTTCCGGAGCTGGGGAGTGCCGCTGAAACTTTGCGGGCCTAGTTCGAGGAGGAAGCCGTCGCGGCGCTCTGAGCGGATTACGCCGCCGGGGTGTGAGGAGGCTTCGACAATCCGGGCGTCGATGCCGGATTTGCGCAAGTAGTAGGCGCAGGTCAGGCCGGAGATTCCGGCGCCTACGATCAGGACTGGAACTTGCATCGAGGAGCCATCCTATCATTTTGAGCCGAGGGTGCCGCCGTGAGTGCGGTGTGGTTCCCGACCGCAGCTGGGGCGAAGCCCTCGGATCGGCTTCTATAGTCTTGCGCGCGGGGACGTAGCTGGCGACAAGCGCCACAATCGTCAGCAAGATCGCGAGGGCGATCAGATCCCGGCGAAGCTCTTTCGGTCTCGGATGCTATATACTGCCGGCACTTGGATTGCCAGGAAAGAAAGTCAACATGCCTGCTGAAGAACGCCCAGACCCCTCCGTTACCTCGGGCCTCGATGAAGGCGGCACGGTCGACACGAAGCCTCTGGACTCTGCCGAGACCGCCGGAGCTGTGATTGGCCACTATCACCTGTTGCAGAAAATCGGTGAAGGCGGCATGGGTGAGGTATGGCTCGCGGAACAAAAAGAGCCTGTCCGCCGACGCGTCGCGCTGAAGCTGGTCAAGGCGGGGATGAACACGCGTGAAGTAATGGCGCGGTTCGCGTCCGAGCGGCAGGCTTTGGCTTTGATGGACCATCCTGCCATCGCCAAGGTGTTCGAGGCCGGCGCCACGCAGGAAGGCGCGCCGTACTTCGCCATGGAGTACGTGGCCGGGGTTCCCATCACAACGTACTGCGACAATCATAAGCTCAGCACACGGGAACGGTTGGAACTGTTCACGCTCGTGTGTGAAGGGGTCCAGCATGCGCATCAGAAGGCCATTATCCACCGCGACCTGAAACCATCGAACATCCTGGTGACCGAGGTGGACGGGCACGCGGCGCCAAAAATTATAGATTTCGGAGTGGCCAAGGCACTGTCTCAGAAATTGGTCGCGGATACGATGTTCACGCGCGTGGGGGTGCTGCTCGGAACGCCGGAATACATGAGCCCGGAGCAGGCCAATTCTTCCGGCGAGGATATCGACACCCGCACTGACGTCTACTCGTTGGGGATCATTTTTTACGAGTTGCTGGCCGGCGTGCCGCCCCTCGATCTGCGAAAAATCGCCTTTGACGAGTTCATGCGCAGATTGCGCGACGAGGAGCCGCTGAAGCCGAGTACCAAGATCCGCTCGCAAGATCCTCGGACATCCACGGAAGTGGCGCGCAACCGCAAGACCGAACCAATAACCTTGGCGAAACAGGTTCGCGGCGACCTGGACTCGATCGCGCTGAAGGCTCTGGAAAAGAACCGTACGCGCCGATACGGGTCGCCATCCGATTTGGCTGCGGACATTGGCCGGTATCTAAAAAACGAAGCTGTGCTGGCCGTTCCGGCTTCGGCGGCTTACCGCGCCCGCAAGTTCGCGAGCCGCTATCGTGCGTCGCTGGCTACCGCGTGCGCTTTCTTCGTAGTGCTTGTGGCGGCGGCGGCCATCAGTATTCGCCAGAGCGTGCGCGCCAACAGGGAAGCGGCAGAGGCTCAGGCGGTTAACAATTTTCTGCAATACGACCTGCTGGCGCAGGCCGGCGCTTCCGTTCAGGCAGGGCCGCACGCCAAAGCCGATCCAGATTTGAAAGTGAGAACGGCCTTGGACCGGGCGGCGGCGCGGATTACGGGAAAGTTCGACCGGCAGCCGGAAGTCGAGGCCGCCATTCGCGACACGATAGGCGTGACGTACATGGACCTCGGGCTGTACGCAGAGGCGCGCACGCAATTGCAACGGGCGCTGGAATTGCGCCGCCAGGTGCAGGGTGCAAGGAACCCGAAAACCCTCAGGACCCTCGACTACCTTGGACATACAGCCTATGATCAGGGAAAATACCCGGAGGCTGAGGCTCTTCTCAGTCAGGCCTTGGAAATGCAGCGCCGCGTTTTGGGGCCCGAAAATCCTGACACGCTGGATACCCTAAACAATCTGGCCGCAGACTACTGGTCTGAGGGCAAGTACGCGCAGGCCGAAGCGCTCTACACGCCGTCGCTGGAGGTGCAGCGCCGCGTTTTTGGTCCGGAGAGTTCCAATACGCTGAATTCCATGAATAATCTGGCCAATGTTTATTTCTCTGAGGGCAAGTATGCGCAAGCCGAACCCCTTTACGCCCAGGTCCTGGAAATCAGTAATCGGGTCATGGGTCCCGAGCACCCCTCGACGTTGCAGGCGATGAACAACCTGGCGGGCGCGTACCTATCGGAGGGCAAGTACACACAAGCCGAGGCACTCTACATCCAGGTGCTGGAGATCAGCCGCCGCGTTCTGGGTCCCGAGCATCCCTCCACGTTGACGCCTGGTATGAATCTGGCCAGCGTCTATTACAAACAGAGCAAGTTCCCTCAAGCCGAAGCAATTTACAGTCAGACGCTGGAGATTCAGCGTCGCGTTTTGGGTCCGGAGCACTCCTCTACTCTGAACACTATGATCAATCTGGCCATGACGGAGGTGTGTGAAGGAAAATATGCTCAGGCTGAGACGCATTATAGCCAGGGCGCAGAGATCAGCCGTCGCGTGCTTGGCCCCAAACACCCGTTCACATTAGCGTTCATGAGCGACATGCCTGAGGCCTACTATTTGGAGGGCAAGTACGTGCAGGCTGAAGGGCTCTTCGCCCAAGCCCTGGCGGCCGATCGCCTCGTTTTAGGACCTGAGCATCCGAGCACGCTCGATATCTTGGGAGAAATGGGGACTATGTATCAACGGGAGGGCAAGTACGACTTGGCGGAGAGATACGCCGCCGAGGCTCTCGAGGGCCGACGGCATGCCCTGGGCCCGGAGCACCCCGACACGATGGATGCTCAGGCCGACCTCGTACTGGCATACGTATCCGAACGAAAGTTCGTCGAAAGCGAACCTCTTGCGAAAGGGATTGTGGAGTTTGGACGGAAGAACATGCCGGATGAGTGGCAGCGATTTCGCGCCGAGAGCATGCTTGGCGACAGCTTGGCCGGGCAGAAGAAATATACTGAGGCGGAACCGCTCCTGATGGAAGGATATCAGGGCCTGATGGAGCGGAAAGGCCGGATGGACGTTCCAGACTGGTATTACGTGGACCGCGCCCACGAATGGCTCGTGCAGCTTTACCAGGCTTGGGGCAAGCCCGAGAAGGCCGCCGAGTGGAAGAAAAAGTGAGATCCGCCAAAAGGGGAATCCTCACTAAGGCCGCCGTGCCGAAACGCAGTCACTCACTAGAGGGTTTTGGAGAATAGGGTCTTGGCGTTGAGGTGCTGTTTTTCTAGATAGGGGTCGAAGAGCATGGCGGCGTTGCGGATGAAGATGCGGCCCAACGGAGTTGTGCGGATTTCGTTGGGGTCGAGGACGATCAGGCCGTCTTCGCGGAAGGGTTCAAGGCGAGTGAGCTCTTCGGCGAAGTAGCGATCGAAATCGATTCCGAATTCCTGCGAGATTTCCTCTTTCAAGACAATGGTGTGGCAGAGGAGGCGGCTGATGACCGTGCGGCGGAGGCGGTCGTCTTCGGAGAGGTGGTAGCCGCGCATGGTGGCTATGCCGCGTTCGTTGACGGCTTTTTCCCAGGTGGGGATGTCGCGCTGGTTCTGGGCGTAGGCATTTTGGATGCCGCTGATGGCAGTGATGCCCATGCCGTAGAGGTCGGCGCCGGCTTTGGTGGTGTAGCCCTGGAAATTGCGGTGGAGGGTGCGATTCTGCTGGGAGACGGCGAGCTCGTCGCCGGGCTTGGCGAAGTGGTCCATCCCGACGTACAGGTAGCCGGCTTCGAGGAATTTGAGGAGGCCGGTGCGGAAGATTTCAAATTTCTGCATGCCTTCGGGGAGATGGCCTTCGAAAGAGTTTTGCTGTTTTTTGAGCCAAGGGACGTGGGCGTAGCTGAAGAGGGCTACGCGGTCGGGAGTGAGGGTGAGAATTTGGTCGACGGTGTGGGCGAAGGTGTCGGCGGTTTGGTAGGGGAGGCCGTAGATCAGGTCGACGTTGACACTGTTAAAGCCGAGGTCGCGGGCGCATTGGATTAGGGCGGCGGTGAGTTCGTAGGGTTGGACGCGATTGATTGTTTTTTGAACTAGCGGGTGGAAATCCTGGATGCCCATGCTCAGGCGATTGAAACCTAGTTTGCGGAGGGTTTCGAGGTGGTCGCGGCTGGTAACGCGGGGGTCGACTTCGATGCCGATTTCGGCGTCGGGGGAGAATCTGAAGTGGTCGCGCGTGAAGCCGAAGAGGTCTTCGATTTGCGGGGGAGTTAAATAGGTGGGGGTGCCGCCGCCCCAGTGGAATTGGACCACTGGGCGGTCCTTGGAGACGCTGCGGCTGACGCTGGTGATTTCGCGTTTTAGGATTTCGAGGTAGGGGGGCGAGACGGCTTTGTTTTTTTGGATGATGACGTTGCAGGCGCAGAAGAGGCAGAGGCTTTCGCAGAAGGGAATGTGCATGTAGAGGGAGACGGGCGATTTGGCGTCTTCGGCTTGGGCGTGGACTTTTTCTAGGTCAGCGGGGCCGAAGGAGTCGTTCCAGACGGGGGCGGTTGGATAACTGGTGTAGCGGGGACCGGGACGGTTGTAGCGGGAGAGGAAGGCTTCGCTTACGCGGAGTTCTTCGCGCATGGCTTGGAGGGTGGGGTGGGCGAGGGTCATGATCCGGTTCCACGAGCAGCGGGTGGGGCAAGCCCAACCCCTACGGCGGATGTGGCGGCTTCCTGCCGCAACGATTGCTGGCCGGTTTCGATAAACAACTTGGCGTTTTCGACGGGGGTGTATTGCAGGATGCCGTGGCCCAGGTTGAGGATGTGTCCGGTGCCGTCTAGAGCGGAGATGGCGTCTTGCGTGGTGCGGCGAATCTCTTCTGGCGGGCCAAAGAGCACTGCAGGGTCAACGTTGCCTTGAATGGCGATGCGTGGGCCCAGCTTTTCGCGGAGTGCGCGCATGTCCACGCGCCAGTCGACGCTGAGGACATTCGCGCCAGAGCGAGCTACGGCTGGGAGCAAGTGGTGAGAGGCTTTGGTGTAGTAGATGACGGGAGTTTGCGGGTTTGCGGACGCGAGGGCGGAAATGATTTCTTGCGTGGCGGGGAGGGCGAAGTCTTCGTAGTCGCGGAGAGAGAGTTCGCCGCACCAGGTGTCGAAGAGTTGAACGGCGGCGGCTCCGGCGGCGATTTGGGCTTTTAGGTAGGGGATGGTGGCTTGCGCGATACGATGGAGCAGGTCGCGGAAGGTGGCGGGTTCGCTGAGGAGGAAACTCTTAACCGTGGCGAAGCCTTCTTTGGTGCGGCCTTCGACCATGTAGCAGGCGAGAGTCCAGGGAGCGGCGGCAAAGCCGAGGACAGGGACGGTGGGGCCGACTTCGCGGGCGATGCGGCGAATGGCTTCGGGGAGAAAGTCTGTGTCGATTTCGGGGTCGAAGAGTCTTAGTTTCTCGACATCGCGTTTCGAACGAACCGGTTCGGGGAGATTGGGGCCGGCATCGCCTAGTTCGAGTTTTAGACCCATGGCTTCGGCGGGGATGAGGATGTCGGAGAAAACGATGACGGCGTCCACGCCGAGCAGGCGAAAGGGTTGAAGAGAGACTTCGACAGCCAGGTCGGGGGTCTTGCAAACTTCGAGAAACGCGTGATTGGCGCGAATGGCCCGATACTCGGGGAGATAGCGGCCGGCTTGGCGCATCATCCAGACAGGAAGCCGCGGAACAGTTTCGCCACGGCATGCGCCGAGGAATAAGTCTTTTCGATTGAGAGGGGCGGAGGTGGTCATCATGCGCCTGACGAAGAGGATAGCAAATCCGGGAGATGATTGCAGAACGGGGTGAGGGCTGTGCGGGGCGCCTCTCGAGTGGGCTATACTCTGGGGAACGCTGAGATCAGTGAGTCGGGTGAGAATGCGGCTGCGTTTGCCTGGCCGGCTGCGGAAAAAGCGGGATTAAAGGTTTCATGAGCCATCTGTTCCTAATTTTGACGATTGTCGCGTACGTGGCGAGCTTGATTTTTTATTTGGGCTTTCTGAATACGGGCAAAGAGGCGATGGGGCGGCTGGGGACGCTGCTGCTTGCGTTGGGGCTTGTGGCGCATTATTTCGCGCTTTTGGAGCGCTCGCGCGGTCTGCATACCGTTCCCTATCATGATCTTTACGGCTCGATGTCGCTGTTTGGGTGGCTGCTGGCGCTGACGTACTTGGGGCTCGAACTATTTCACCGGCAGCGGTCGGTGGGGGCGTTTGTTTTGCCGTTTATTTTTGTGTTTTTTTTGGCGGCGCATCTGGCGCCTGCGGATCGATTGTCGCCTGCGCCGGCGCGGGGCGTGGCGTTTGCGTTTCACGTTACGCTGAGCATTTTGGCGTATGCGGCGTTTGCGCTTTCGGCAGTGTTCAGCTTGATTTTTCTGGGAGAAGAGCGGCTTTTGCGGAGCCACAAGCTGAGCAACGTTGTGTGGCGGCTTCCTCCCTTGGAACTGCTGGAGCGGATGAGCCGGTCAAGCGTTTTAGTTGGGTTGATGTCGATCGCGATCGGGACAGCATTGGGATTTGTGTGGGTGGACCGCCTTCACGGGCAGATCTGGTACTACGATCCCAAATATGTGATTACGCTGGTGGTGCTGCTGCTTTACGTGGTCTATTTTCAGCTGGCAAGGACGGCGTCTTGGCGCGGGGCGCGAGCATCAAAGTTGTGTGTTTTCAACTTTTTTGTTGTGGTGATGAGTTTCACGGTGGTGAATTTGTATTTGTCGCAAAGTCACCGATATTTTTAGGAGCGCGGGCGAAGCATGGAAATTGTTCTCGTCGGATTGAACCACCGCACCGCGCCGGTTGAGGTGCGCGAACGGGTGTCTTTCACGGCGGAACAGTCGCGCAAGGCGGCGGATGAGTTGCGATCGAGAGGGATACTGCAAGAGACGCTGGTGCTCTCGACGTGCAACCGCAGCGAGATTTATGGTGTGCCGCCGGAGACTTCGCATGAGTGCGCGCCAGGATTGTCTTCGTTCTTGAGCGAATTTCATTCGGTGCGGCCGGACGTGCTCGGTGTGTCGCTCTATCATCATTACGACCGCGAAGCGGTGCGGCATCTTTTCCGGGTTGCAGCAGGGCTGGATTCGATGTTGCTTGGTGAAGCGGAAATTTTGGGGCAAGTGCGCGAAGCGTATCGCTATGCGCACGAGTATGGGGCCACTGGCCCGGTGCTGAACCGATTGTTCCAAGGGGCGCTGGAAGTTGGGAAACGCGTGCGTTCGGAAACGGAACTGGGAACGCGGCCGATGTCGGTGGCATCGGCTGGCGTGAAGCTGGCGGAGCGGATTTTCGGGAAGATGAATGAACGGAGCGCGCTTGTACTCGGCGCGGGAGCGATCAGCGAACAGGTGGTGAACCAGCTGAGGGATCGAGGCATAGCGCGGCTGTTCATCATGAACCGTTCGCGCGAGCGGGCGGACGAGTTGGCGGTTCGCGTTGGTGGAAGAGTTCTCGGGTGGGGAGAGTGGGAAACTGCGCTGACGGCAGCGGATGTCGTGGTGGCCTCGGTGGCTTCGGAAGAGCCGGTTCTCCGGAGGGAGATTTTGCAGGCGGCCATGTCGGCCCGCGGGAACCGCGCACTCTTTCTGATGGATTTGGGAATGCCGCGCAATGTCGAGGCTTCAGCGGCCGAACTTTATAACGCGTATGTCTACAATATTGACGATCTGACGGAGATCGTCGAGCAGAACCGGCATGCGCGGGAGAGCGAAATTCCTCGAGCGGAAACGATCGTGGACGAGCACGTCGGGAAATTTCTTTCCTGGCAGACGAGCGTGGAGTTGGTAGGGTTGGTGGATGCGTTGCGCGCGCGATTGCGCGAAGAACGCGCGGCCTTTATCCGCGCGCGGATGGATTCGATGAGTCACCTTAGCGCCGGAGAGCGCGAGCGCATGGAATCGATGATGGATGAATTGCTGGAGAAACTCTTACTTGAGCCGGCGGAGCGGCTGCGCGGAGAAAAGGAACTTCGGCGCAAGATTCAGAATGTGGAAGCGCTGCGCGACCTTTTCCTCTCGAACCGGGAGAAGACGTGAGACATCTGCGCATCGGCACGCGAGGCAGCTTGCTTGCAAAATGGCAGGCGGAGCACGTGCGAAAACAACTTTTCGCGGGCGCGGGAGTCGAAACGGAAATCGTTATCATCAAAACGTCGGGCGATAAGCTGCAGTCGTCTCCCCTTTCCCAAATCGGCGGGAAGGGAATCTTTATCAAAGAGCTGGAGGAAGCGCTGCTGGAGGAAACCATTGATCTGGCGGTGCATAGCGTGAAGGACGTGCCCACGGACACGCCTTCGCGGCTGATGTTTCCGGCGGTATGCCGGCGGGAAGACGTTCGAGATTGTCTGGTTGCGGCGAACGGGGCGACGCTCGGGAGTTTGCGGCAAGGCGCGCGGGTCGGCACGGGCAGTCTGCGGCGACAGGCGCAGCTTCGGCATATTCGGCCCGATTTGGACGTACGCGATCTGAGGGGCAACGTGGACACGCGTCTGCGAAAGGTAGAGAGCGGCGAGTACGAGGCAGTGATGCTGGCGAAGGCGGGTCTTGATCGCTTGGGCTGGAGCGCGCGAATTGCGGAAACGCTGTCTCCCGAAGTTTTTCTACCGGCCGTGGGGCAAGGAGCCATCGCCGTCGAGTGCCGCTTGAAAGATACCGAAGCGGCGGAAATAGTCGGCGGGCTTGACGATGCCGAGACGCGCACGGCAATTATCGCGGAGCGGTCGCTGCTGGCGGCGTTGCATGGTGGATGCCAGGTGCCACTCGGTGCCTGGGCGCGGATCGAGCGCGGGGAATTGGTGCTGGAAGCGTGCGTGTGTTCCGTGGACGGGCTGCAATATGTAAAACAGAGGGCGACGTCGGCGCCGGAGAAGGCCGCTGAGCTCGGAGGGCAGATGGCGAATTTGTTGATGGAAGCGGGGGCGCATAGCATCCTGGAAGAGGTGAGCCGCCAACGTGGCTGACGCGATCGCATCACCGCTCCATGGAAAAGTAGTCATCGTGACTCGCGGCGAAGCGCAGAGCAACGGGCTTTGCGAGGAGTTGAAGGCACGAGGCGCGATCGTTAAACGGTTGCCACTGATTTCGTTTGCACCGCCAGAAAATTACGATGCGGTGGACGCAACGCTGTCCAGCATCGGAACGTTTGATTGGATTTTATTTACAAGCGCAAACGCGGTTCAGGCAGTTGAGCGGCGTGGAGGAGAGCTCGGGCTTAGTTTCGACGCGCTAGCGAATTTACCGCGAGCCGCTGCTGTCGGTCCGGCTACTTCCCATGCGGCGGAAGGCGCGGGATTTTCGGTAGAGTATGTCGCGGCAGACCATAGTGGGGCAGGACTCGCCCGGGAACTTGGAGTGGAGCTGCGGGGCAAGAAAGTTCTTTTGCCGCGCAGCGATCGCGCAAATCCGGATTTGCCAGCGGCGCTTCGAAAAAGCGGCGCGTTGGTGACGGAAGTGGTGGCCTATAGAAATTTGCCGCCGAACGGCGCTGATCGCGACAAGCTGCACGAAAGCCTCCGAGATGGAGTTGATGGCGTTTTGTTTTACAGTCCGAGCGCGGTGCAAAATTTTCTGGAGCTGCTTGGCCGGGAGCGATTAGCAAGGGTGCAGGGGAGAGCCGTGATGGTAGCCATAGGACCAGCAACATCGGCCGCTTTGAGCGGCGCCGGAATACAAAGGATTGCACGAGCTTCGGATACGACTACAAAAGCGGTCATTGAAGTGTTAGAAGGGCACTTGGCGCGCACAAAGAAACGATCGGCGGTTGAGGCAAAGGACGAATGAGCTTTCCTACGCAACGGCCGAGGCGATTGCGGCGAAGCGAGGCGCTGCGCGGATTGGTGCGGGAGACGCGGCTCACGGCTGCGGGTTTGATCTACCCCATGTTTGTGTGCCCGGGGACGAACGTTCAGAAGGAAGTCAGCTCGATGCCTGGGGTGCATCAGCAATCCGCCGATAAGATTGTCGAGGAGTGCAGGGAAGTAGAAGCGCTGGGGCTCCCGGGTGTGATTCTGTTTGGCCTTCCTGAATTCAAGGATGCGCGCGGCACGATTTCAACTTCGGCGCAAGGCGTCGTTCAGAGAGCCGTCGAGGCCATTCGCAAGGCGAGTCTGAAGCTGCTCGTCATCACCGACGTTTGTTTGTGCGAATACACGGATCATGGGCACTGCGGCGTGATCGAGAATGGAGATGCTGCGAATGACGCGACGTTGCCGATCCTTGCGGCGCAGGCTTTGTCGCATGCACGCGCTGGGGCGGACATCGTTGCGCCTTCGGACATGATGGATGGCCGGGTGGCTGCGATTCGGGAAACGCTGGACGAGCACAAATTTAGCAACATCGCGATCCTGGCCTACGCAGCTAAATACTGCTCGGGCTTCTATGGGCCTTTTCGCGAGGCGGCGGATTCAGCGCCGCAATTCGGCGATCGCCGCAGCTATCAGATGGATCCCGCGAATGCGCGCGAGGCGTTAAAGGAAGTTGCGCTCGACCTGGAGGAAGGCGCGGATATGGTCATGGTGAAGCCGGCGCTGCCATATCTGGACATTATTCGGCGCGTGCGCGACGCGTTTGAGGTTCCCGTGGGAGCGTATAACGTGAGTGGCGAATACGCGATGGTCAAGGCTGCCGCGCAAAAGGGCTGGCTGGACGAAAAGCGCGTGGTGCTGGAAATCTTGACGGGGATTCAGCGCGCGGGCGCGGATATTATTTTGACATATCACGCGAAGGATGCGGCGCAATGGCTGAAGGTGTGACAGGTTCGGCTAAACAATCATGAGCGCGACACCTACAAAATCTAAAGTGGAGCGACGCCGTTCGCGGGAGATCTTCGAGCGCGGCGAAAAGATTCTTGTTGGAGGCGTGAACAGCCCGGTGCGGGCGTTTCGTTCCGTGGGAGGCGAGCCGCTGATCATCGAGCGAGGCCGGGGGCAATATCTCTACGATGCCGACGGCAATGAATTGCTCGACTACGTCTGCTCCTGGGGAGCCATGTTGCTGGGGCACGCGCATCCGGCGGTAACGCAGGCGATTGCGGAGCAGGCGCAACGGGGAACGAGCTATGGAGCGACGACGGAGGTTGAGGTTGAGCTCGCGACAATGATCACGCAGGCGATTCCGTCGATCGAGAAGATTCGCTTCGTGTCGAGCGGGACAGAAGCCACGATGAGCGCGGTGCGCCTGGCGCGTGGGGTCACCAAGCGCGATTTCATTTTGATGTTTGAAGGCTGCTACCACGGCCATGCGGACAGTTTTCTTTCGCAAGCAGGTTCGGGGCTCGCCACATTGGGAATCGCGGCGTGCCCGGGGGTTCCGCAGGTGCTGGCCGCATTGACGTTGAACGCGCCTTATAATGATTTGCACGCAGTCGAGCGATTATTTTCGCAGCATAAGGACAAGATCGCGGCGGTCATCATCGAGCCGATCGCTGCGAATATGGGGGTGGTCGAGCCGGCCCCGGGATTTCTGAAGGGGCTGCGCGAAATCACAAAGCGCAATGGGGCGCTGCTGATCATCGACGAAGTGATTACCGGATTTCGCATGCACTTTGGCGCGTCACAGCAGCTTGCTGGAGTTCAGGCTGATCTGACCACGCTTGGCAAAGTTATCGGCGGAGGCCTGCCCGTTGCGGCGTACGGAGGCAGCGCGGAAATCATGAACCATGTTGCGCCGCTGGGACCTGTCTATCAGGCGGGCACGCTTGCGGGGAATCCTCTGGCGATGCGCGCGGGGATTGCAACTCTCAAGCAACTCACCGAGCCCGGGCTCTATGACGGCATCAACGAGCGAGCTCGCTTGCTGGTGGAAGGACTGCGTCAAGCGCTCGCTGAAACCGGAATTGACGGCTATGTGAGCGCTACAGGATCCTTGGCGACTCTCTTCTTTACCGACGCTCCCGTACGCAACTATAGTGACGCAAAGCGCTCTGACACAAAACGCTACGCACGGTTTTTCCGCGAAATGCTGGAGCGAGGCATTTTTCTCGCGCCGTCGCAGTTTGAAGCCGCGTTCGTCTCCGCGACGCACACAGCCGAAAATGTTGGGCGGACGATTGCCGCCGCACGGGATTCGTTGAAAGCCATTGCTGCAGGGTCGGAACTCTAATCCTCGAAGGAGAATAGCAACTATGCCAGAGGGTATCGAACTGCCAGAAGCGCACGAGGAGCATGGGGACAATCCATTTCTGATCCCTGTGTCCGTCACGATTTCCATCCTTGCCGTACTTGTCGCCGGGGTCACGCTGCTTGGCCATAGGGCGCATACCGAGGAGCTGCTGCTGCAGTCGCAAGCGACCGATCAATGGTCCTACTACCAGGCGAAAAATATCCGGCTGCATGAAATGCAGGGATTTGCCGACGTACTCGGCACGCTGGCTCCGGCGGATAAGGAGAAGGCAGCAGCGGCGGCGGAGAAATACAAGAAAGAGGTAGAGCGCTACGAGGGCGACAAAGAAGACATCAGCGAGAAAGCCAAGGACTTGGAGAAGGAGCGCGACCTCGTCAGTCGTCGGGCAGACCGCTTCGACGGCGGAGAGGGACTCATCGAAGTAGGTCTGGTGATTTGCTCGATGACGCTGCTCACCAGGCGGCGACAATATTGGTTTGCTGGAATGCTGATTGGAGCAGGCGGTGTCGCGTTTGCTTTAACGGCATTTTTGGTTCATTGAAAAAGAGTTCGCCCGAAGATCTCCGCTAGGCGCGTGCCGGCGGCTCTGAGCTTCTTAGGCGCACGATTTCTTCCAACAATTGTTCAAGCCGGCCCATCAGTTCCTGGTGCCGGACGTCCTCGGTCGCAGGCTTTTTTCCGGCGAAGGTGAGTGTGCCGCCCGGCTCGAGGGTGCATTTGTCGACTTCGGATAGGGAAACGAAGCCCTGCTTCCGGGCTGCCGCTTCGAGTTGCGATGTGGTGATCAATTCTTTCTTCAATCTGTCGGCTCGAACATTTCCATTCTCGATAAGAACGTCGCTTTGACCTTCCACGATCTGCTCCAGCTTGCTGTGACCGTAGAGAAAGCGCACCACGAGGTAGTTGATGAGGAGGAGGGAAGTGGCGCCGATCAGGCCTCCGGAGACGCTGTTGTCGTCACCGATGATGGCGTTCTGTACGGTGTTCGAAAGGGTCAGCAAAACGACGAGGTCGAAGGGATTCAGCTGGACGAGTTCACGTTTGCCGGAAAGCCGAAGGCTGACCACCAGAAACATATAGACGATGACCGGGCGAAGAATTTTCTCGAGCAGCGGCAAACCCAGGACGAACATGTCTTTCCAGATGTCATGCGTTGGCACATCGCCTCCTAAGACTTAGCGGATATTTTTCACAGCCCGGCGCGCGAAGATTTGACCAGAAGCGAACAGGAGGGTAGCACGGTCGCTACCGATGGAAAAGCGGGCTGGATTTAGTGGGCCGGATTAAGCGCGCAACCTGTACTTGCGTACAGTCATGTTTTCGCAACACGACCTGTACTACTCGATCGCCAAGACTAGCGAATCCGCTATGATTAAGACGTTTCGGCAATCCATAGCCCAAAAGGTCGTTCTAGAACGCGATCGTAAGGCGGAGGAGATCGTATCCCCCGCAGTCCCTTGGGGAACGAAAACGTTTACGCTAGCAGCGACCTATGTCACAACGCCCCGCTCTCGAACCAAATCTGTCAGGCAATCCCGAGCAGCTTTCCGCTTTGCTGGATTGCGCCCGCGAATTACTGGCCATTCTAAGCACGGACGGAATTATTCTGCACGCAAGCGCCGGGTCCACACGAGCCCTGGGTTTCAGTCCCGATGAGCTCATTGGCAGAGCCATCTCAGATTTTGTTCACCCGGACGATTTCAGCGAGGCCCGCGAACGTCTTCGCGGCGTCGCTGATGTTCCGAACGAGACCCGAAAGGGGCGCTGCCGCCTGCGATGTAAATCAGGAGAGTGGCGCTGGTTCGAGGCGACCATCAGCAGCTGCCTGAGCAATACTTCCGTCGATGGAATAGTGGCGAGCTTCCTGGATGTGACGGCGCTGCACCGCATGGAGGCCGAGCGGCAGGTGATCTCGGAAGTCGTCCACGCTTTGAATCAGACGGCTAACCTGGACCAGCTGCTCGAGGGCATCCATCAGGCGCTGAAGAAAGTTCTCTACGCAGAGAATTGTTTCGTTGCTCTTCATGACGACAAAAAAGACACGTTCTATTTCCCCTTTTTTGTAGATCAGTTTGATATAGCGCCGCCTCCGCAGAAGGTCGGGCGCAGCTGCACCGCGTTTGTTTTTCGAACGGGCAGCGCCATGCTGATTCCACAGTCCGAGTTCGATCGGCTTGCCCAGCAGGGAGAGGTCGAACTAGTTGGCTCGCCGTCCCCGGCGTGGCTGGGCGTGCCGCTGAAAACCCCGCGGGCAACCATCGGCGTTCTCGTCGTACAGCACTATCAGAACGAGAGTGCGTACGACATGCGCGATCTCGAGTTCCTTGATTCTGTCGGTGGCCACATTGCGCTGGCGATTGAACGGCGACGTTCTGAGGAAGCTCTGCGCAAGAGCGAGTCCGTCTTCCGGCTTCTTTTTTCGCACAATCCTCTCCCGACCTGGGTGATGGACGACGAAACTTTGCAATTCATTCAAGTGAACGACTCGGCTGTGCGGCAGTACGGATTTGCACCCGAAGAATTTAGCCGCATGACCATGTTCGACATCCGGCCTGAAGAGAAGAGCGCGTCCCTCGACGTACGCCCGCGAAAGGATGACTCACTAGGGCGGTACCAAGGTGTGTGCAAACACCGCAAGAAGGGTGGAAAACTTTTTGAGGTCGAGTTGATCTCCCACCAGTTTGACTATGCCGGGCGTAGAGTGCGGCTCGTTGTGGCGCAGGACATCAGCGAGCGCCATCTTCTGGAACAGCAGCTTCGTCAGGCGCAAAAAATGGAAGCGGTTGGGCGGCTGGCCGGCGGAGTGGCGCACGATTTCAACAATCTTTTGATGGTTATCAAGGGCCATACCGAACTTTTGATGAATGCCTTGCCGCCCGCGGACCCCATGTCGAGAAAAATTTCGCAAATCGATCGCGCCGCGGATCGCGCGGCGGCTCTCACGAAGCAGCTCCTTGCGTTCAGCCGGATGCAGGTTCTCCAGCCACGCGTCATGAATTTGAACGGCGTGGTCGAGGACATGGGCAAACTCTTGCCCCGGTTGATTGGCGAAGATGTCGAGTTGGGGATTCAGATGGCACAGGACCTCGGCAAGATTCGCGCTGACGCCAGCCAGATGGAACAGATCATCATGAATCTAGCAGTGAACGCCCGTGACGCTATGCCGACCGGCGGCCGGCTGATCATCGAAACTTCGAATGCCGATCTCGACCGCACGTACAACACGACGCATCCGATCGTGAAACCTGGGCATTACGTGTTGCTCGCAGTTTCTGATACGGGCACAGGCATGGATGCGGAAACGCAAGCGCACATTTTCGAGCCGTTTTTCACGACAAAGGAACCAGGCAAGGGAACGGGCCTCGGCCTCGCGACCGTTTATGGCGTTGTGAAGCAGAGTGGCGGGTTCATCTGGGTCTACAGCGAGTTAGGAAAGGGAACTTCGTTCAAGATTTATCTTCCGCGCGTGGACCAGCCGGAAGACAAAGGAAGCGTGCCGCTGGCTTTTTCGGAAGCGCCGCGCGGCACAGAAACAGTCCTGCTTGCGGAGGACGAACAAGACGTGCGCGAAGTGGCACGCGAGTTTTTGGAATCCGGCGGCTATACGGTCATTGAGGCGCACAACGGCGTCGAGGCGCTGCGCCTTGCAGCCGAACACGGCGCGGCAGTCGACCTGCTTGTAACCGATATGGTCATGCCGGGCATGACTGGCAAAGAGTTGGCCGGGCGATTACAGCACCAGCACTCGGGGCTTGGCGTGATTTATATGTCTGGCTACAGCGAGCAGACGGCAGCAGAAACTACGCAAGTCGATGCGAATATGCGGTTGCTGACCAAACCGTTTAGCCGCGGCAGCATCTTGCGAGCCGTGCGAGAAGCTCTGAGCGTCTCCCGCAATCCCTAGCGACGTAGCCTCCCGTCGCGCGGTATTTGCAGCGCGCTGATCATGCCATCTTTGGATGTTTGCGATGCCACTCGGTGTGAAGCTGGAAGGTTCGCGCCGCTTGAATCACGGTGAAATCGTCGCCAGCCCTTGCCACAAATTGCAAACCAACGGGCAGATTATTTTCGGTGAAGCCGCAGGGCACCGATAAGGCCGGAAGTCCACACAAGTTGCCGATCGCGCCAAGCGGATCAGGAAAAGAAATATCGGTCTCCAGGTTAGCTTCAAGAAGCGTCGCTGGAACAGGCTGAGCGGCCGTCACGAGCACATCAAACGAGTCAAACAGAGCTTCCATCTTTTTCTGCAAGATTTCGCGGAAGCTAAGAGCGCGCAAATAGTCGGAGGCTGAATATTGTTCACTGACATAGCCCGCTAGCTGGCCACTAGGATCCGTCAACTCATTGACTCGACCGGAACGAATCAACGTTCGAAAAGAGGCAGCGCACTCCGACCCGATGATGACGTTCGCAGCGTCTTCAATCGGCCCATCGGGAAGCGCGACCGATCTCACGCTCGCAAAATACTTGCGCAATACTTTTTCCGCGGCAAGCAAAGCTTTCGCCACTCCTGAATCCAACTTCTTCCAAGCGTTCGTCAGCCAACCGACTTTCAAAGGCCGCGCCTTCAGGTCCAAGGACGGCGAATAGGTGAAGGCACCCTTATCGATGGGCACCGTGCTGCGATCTTTCGGATCGTGCCCGGCAATTGCGGCGAAAACGCGCGCGCAGTCTTCCGCGCTGCGCGCCAGCGGACCGATTTTGTCCATGGAAGGCGCAAGAGCCATCGCGCCGTATCGGCTCACGCGCCCGTAAGTGGGGCGCAAGCCGCTGACTCCGCAGAACGCCGAAGGACAAATGATCGAGCCCCAAGTTTCGGTTCCAATGGCAAAGGCCGCAAGACCTGCGGCTACAATCGCTCCCGAGCCAGAGGAAGACCCGCACGTCCAGTATTTTGTGTCCCACGGATTCTTCGTCGCACCCTGCAAAGACGCGGAGGCAAACCGGTAACCCATTCCTCCCGCCAGTTCGATCATTGCCGCCTTGCCAATGAGAATAGCGCCGACTCGGTTCAAATGTTCGATCACCGTCGCGTTGTAGTCGAAAACTTGATTGGCGTACGGCTTCGCGCCCCACGTCGTAGGGACTCCCTTCACGGCGAAGAGATCTTTTGCGGCGTAGGGAATGCCGTGCAAAGGGCCGCGATAATGCCCGTGTTGGATCTCTTTTTCAGCAGCTTTTGCCTGATCGAGAGCGATTTCCGGCGTCAAACGCGCGTAGGCGTTAAACCGGGGACCTAGCTTCGTGCTGCGGTCGAGGTAGAGTTCTGTCAGGTCGACAGGCGAGAGCTTCTTGGTCTCGATTCGCTTGGCAAGTTCGCTCAACGGCAAATAAAAGATCTCTTCAGTGGGCATGTGAGATTACCTCATGGTTGTTTCGGTGCGGTCTCCGCCGCACGGGGAACAGCCACAGGCTCGGTTTTCTTTTCCCTCTCGACAAGTGGTTTCAAATAGAGCGCCGGACCGTCGCTATTTTCGATCGAGTACGCACGCAGGCGGTCAAGGGGTTCTTGGGCTTGGTAAGAGAGTCGCCGCAGATCGGCTTTTTGCGTTTCGGAAAAACGTGCCCCGTAAACGGCAAGAATGGCCTGATACCGGGCTTCGGCTTCTGCTTTACCCTCGGCGGAAAGTGAAGGCGAGTCCGGTGTTTGGGTGACGGGAGGCCCGGCGCTTGGCGAATGCACGGCTAACGCCCCGGCGGGAACCATCGTCACGGCAGAAACCATCGCCGCACGTCGAGCAAACTCACGCCGCGTAATGGGTGAACTGCTCTTGCCATCCATGGAGGCCCCCAAAGTCGAAAAATGGATACTTGAAGAACAAAGAGCGAAGCTACCGAATTCGTCTCCCAGCGTCAACGTTAGGAATTGACCCCGCCACGTAACCAGGCAGCCGGGCCCCGCGATTACTCGACTCGCGTGAGCGTTTGTATTTGGAGTTCCAGTGCCTGCGTATATTGCCGCTCGATTTGCATTTCGGTCTGCAGCTTCTTGACCAGCAGATCGAGGCGAGCGATTTCGGAGCGCAGCTTTTGTATGTCCGCCGCGGTCGGAGCTGGCCTGCCTGTGGGCGATCCTGAAGCTGCCCCATCACCTGGGCGCGGTCCGGAGAAGGCATCGGCAAGCGCGCGAGGCCAGATGGATTCTGGAACCCGCTGGTCTCCGACGTTAGACGGCGGAGCCATGGGCCGTTGAGGCGGCGGCGGTGGCGGCGGCGCAAATAGGCTGTTGAGAGCACTAGGCGTCGCGGCTCGTTCGACAACGGGCGCATCCGCGGGGCGTTTCGGCTCCAGCAAACTCTTGACGCGTCCAATCAATTCCTGCGGCTGAAAGGGCTTGCGGATCAGTTCGTCTGCCTTTACCGCCACCGCTTTGTCGGCGACGCTTTTGTTCACGACGCCGGACATCAACACCACGGGAACTCCGCCGTAATCGGGATGCTGTTTAATCTGGCTGCAAACGGAATAGCCATCCTGATCCGGCATAATCACGTCGGTAATCACGACGTCAGGCTTGTTCTGCTCAAACTGGGCGAGTGCGGACGCGGCATCCGCGCAGGTGATCACGTTGATGCTCTCGCGGCGAAACGCGATCTTGATGACTTCGCGCATGGTCGCGCTGTCATCGATGAAATAGACCGTTGGTGTGCGCTTTGCTTCCGTTTCGTTCAGCGGTGGAACAGTCATCGCTTCGCTCATCGCGCCTCCTTGTCTGCCAGGTCGCGTTCTCCCTCATCGAACTCGCGCATGGCATCGAGCATCAGATCGGTTGCCGAGCGCAACACAGTGCGCTGCGGTGATGTGGTTCCATAAGCAAATTTGTAGACGCCGGAGCCGCCCTGCACACAACCTTTCAAGATGTGAATCACGGCTTCGTCGCCGAAAAGGCTGCCGCACTCCGCGTGAGTAATCTCGCCAGCGTCAAAAAAAAGCACGGCGTCCGTTTCGCCTGCATTGATGTGCAGCGCGCCGGTCTGGTGCGCATGCCCGAGCATTTGCATGACGCCCGTGAGGTCGTGATGCGTCAAGCTGCCGCTGAGGCTGGTGTCCGACTGCGCCAGCATCTGTGTTGGCTGAAAACCCTCCGCTTTGCTGAGGATGATGCTCTTGACATGCGAGGCGATCGCCGCCGGCTGGGTTTGGCGGTCAATATAGTCGTCGCAACCTGCTTGAAAAGCCTCCATCAGGGCGCGCTGGCTGCCGTCTCCCAGCGCGATAATTTGCAAGGAAGCGTTTTTCGGGTCCGCGTGAATGATTTTGGCAATTTCGAGAGCTCCCATCTCGCGCATGCTAGTCGAGCAGAGGATGGCTGAGGGGGCGTCGTATTCGATGGTCGTTAGCGCGTACGCCGCTTGGGTGCTTGAAATGACTTCGAAGCCTTCGCGCTTCAGCGCATCGCCGAGCCGCTTCGCGAAGTACACATTGCTATCGATCAAGAGAATTTTCGGCCCGCGTCCAGGAGGCATCACGGCCTGGCCTCCACAAATGCCGCAGGCATGCCCGAGGTGGCTAGCCCTTCGGCTCCGGGCGTGAGCGCATCCAAATTCAGGACCTCAATGACTTCGCCATTGTGCGAAATCCAGCCGGCTACGTGCGGAGCGTCCGCTTCCCCCGCATTCGTCATTTCCGCCGCGATCAATTCGCAGTCGCCGGTGACCGGCAGAGCGACCCACTCCGACTTCTCTCCGTAATGGCGCACCGCAATGAGGTAAAAGCGGCGCGAAGTAAGCCCCTTCCCGAGCAACTTTTCCGCTACGTCGCAAACGGGAACGATCCGGCCGCGGCGCAAAATGACGCCTTCGAGTTTTGGCGTTCGATGCGGAAATCGGAAGATGCGGCTGGGAGCCACCAGCTCCGATATCTGCACGGCAGCAACAGCAAAGCGCCGCTCGCCAAGCCGCAGCAGAACGAAGGATTGCGAAGCGGATTCGACGGGCTGGTTCATTCCGGCAGTTCCATCCCTTCACCGGCAAGTTCCTCGGGCTGTGTTTCCGAAACCAGCGAAGCGTCTAGCAGAGCAAACTCGTCGGCGGTCAAAAACCCTTCGGGGTTCACTACGGGGATCACGTTTTGATCCAGAGCGGTCAATCCGCGGTACCACGAGCGCTCTTCGTGGCAGTAGGCGAGCGGAAGTGCCTGCAGGCGAGTCATGGTGGCCATCTTGTCGATGCCATCGACCAATAGAGCAGTCCGCGTCTTTCGAAGGACGAATACAAGTCCAGCCGCAGCGGCAGGCAATCCAAAATGTGCGGTTCCACTCACAACGTAGAGCGCTTTCTCTCCGCGTCGCACCACGTGCCGCACTTTTCGTAAGGTGGACAGATCGATTTCCGTCGCGGCACCAGAGAGGCTGTCCACGCTGCGGACCTCTTGCACGGAAGCGGAAGAAACGGCGAATGGCTGTCCCGAAATGCGGAAGAGGATGACCTGTTCCGTGCGCCCAGCAGCATGGGGCTTGGCAGGTGGTGCAGCCACACGCATTAGCGGACTCCCACGGGTGTCGTACGGCAAATTCCAATCACTCGTTTTTCTATGGCTGGATAAATGTCATCAATTCCGAGAACTTGATCGACTGCGCCGGCCTTGATGGCTTCCGCGGGCATTCCAAAAATGACGCACGTCGCTTCATCCTGAGCCAGCACCAATCCGCCCGCTGCTTTGATCGCTTTCGCTCCGCTCGTGCCATCGTTGCCCATACCGGTAAGAATTGCGCCGATACTCATCGCACCTGCATAGGCCGCGACGGATTCCATGGTTACGTCAATGTTTGGCAGATAGCCGTTGACTCGGCCGCTTGAGCCATCCAACTGGATGCGACCCGTTGGGGTCACGCGCAGGTGGTGGCCGCCGGGACAAATGTAGAAGGTGCCCGGTTGCAAAGACTCGTTCGGTTCCGCTTCTTTGACGCGAATGCCGGTGAACTCTGCAAGTTGCGCCGCATACTGTGTAGTGAAAGCCGCCGGCATGTGCTGCACGAGAATAACTGCTGCCGGGAACTCACGCGTAAAGCCGGGCGCCAGCCGCATGACCGTCGCAGGACCGCCTGTAGACGCAGCAAGCACGACAACCGGGAAGCGCTGATCGAGTCCTGAACTTGGCGCCGGACGAGCTGCGACGGGGGGCTGCGCGGGGGCCGCCGCAGATGTACCATTTGATTTCTGCACAGTGGTGGCGATGCGCGACGCTGTGCGAACGACGCGAACCTTCGCGGCCATGCGCACCTTGCGCAGCAAATCGTCTTTCACACTTTGCATATCGAGGTCGATGCCGCTCGATGGCTTTGCAACAAATTCAATTGCGCCCAGTTCCAATGCTTTCAGCGTGCTGGCTGCGCCATCTCGCGATTCGGAGCTGACGATGACGATCGGCCGCGGATTCGTGGTCATGATCTGCGCCGTGGCCTGCAAGCCGTCGACGTGCGGCATGTTGATGTCCATGGTGATGACATCGGGCTTCAGAGATTCGGCGAGGGCGACGGCTTCGCGGCCGTCTTTTGCATGGCCGACTACCTGTAGTTGATCGTCGCCGGCGAAAATTGTTTCCAGGACCTTACGCATGAACGCGGAGTCGTCCACGATCAGCACGCGAAACTTTTTGTTTGCGCTGGTGGCCATGGGCGTCTACCCAACCGGTATGGTTGGTCGCGTCTCCGATCCCATGAGTTGTTCCACGGCGGCGATCAGCTGATCTTCCTGCACGGGTTTTGTCAGGAAGGCTGTCGCTCCCTCTTTCATAGCGCGATCTCGATGTTTTGCGCCCGCACGCGAGGTCACAACCATCACGGGGATACGCCGCGTCGTCGGGCTTTGACGCAGTTGGACCATCAGCTCGTAACCGGTCATGCGCGGCATCTCGAGGTCAGTAATCACCAGGTGGCAGCCGTGCTGGGTCACAAGTTCCGCTGCTTCCATGCCGTCGGCGGCCAGCTTCACGCGGTAACCATTCTTTTCCAGCATTCGGCCGACGAATTTGCGCACGCTGATCGAGTCGTCGGCGACCACAATGAGACGCTCTTGCTCGACGCGGTCGATTGCTTCTGCAGGAATTGTGCCGCGTGCCACAGCCGCCGAACCGGGTGCGAAGATGCGCGCTGCGCTGGCGCTGGCTTGCAGCGGCCGGCGATCCGTCGGTTCATTCGCAACCATGCGATTCAAATCGATCAAAAGGATAAGGCTGCCGTCCGGCGCGATCGTCGTGCCGGGGAACAGTTTCACGCGGCGCAGGTATTCGCCGAGGTTTTTGATGACGATTTCGTCTTTGCCGAGCACTTCTTCGACGACGAGGCCAATCTGGCGATTGCCCGCATTGGCAACGACCATGCGGAAGTAACCGTTGACGGGTTCGAGCGGAGGCAAGCCCAGATAGGTGTCGAGCCGCACCACTTCTGTTACGACATCGCGAACCTTGGTGAGCAGCTTGCCGCCCACGTCTTCAATCTCATCCGCGCGCAGACGCCGGATTTCTTCGACGACGGCGAGCGGGAGGGCAAAATTCGTCACGCCGCAGCGTACAAAGAGGGCAGGCGAAATGATCAGAGTCAGCGGCACTTTGAGCGTGAACTTCGTGCCTTGCCCGCTGACGCTCTGAATGTCGATTTCGCCGTTCAGCGCATTTAGGTTCGCGCGCACCACGTCCAGGCCAACGCCGCGGCCAGCGAGCTCGGTCTTAACGGGAGCGGTGGTGAAGCCGGGATGGAAGAGCATTTCGCGAAGGTCGCGTTCCGTCAGGCGATCAGCCGTTTCCGGAGAAACAAGTCCGCGCTCGATCGCGCTCAGTTTGACGCGTTCGTAATCGATGCCACGGCCGTCGTCCTCCACTTCAATGTAAATATGGTTGCCGCGGTGATAGGCGCGCAACGAAACTTTGCCCAGTTCCGACTTGCCTAGTGTGATGCGATCCTCGGGCCGCTCGATTCCGTGGGCCACGGAATTGCGCACCAGGTGCACAAGCGGATCGGAAATCTGCTGAATAATGTTATTGTCGAGTTCTGTTTCGCTGCCGGAAAGGTCGAGATCCACTTGCTTGCCAGCGGATTTCGCTGCATCGCGCACTGCCCGAGACAGTCTCGAATAGAGCGTGCCAATCGGCACCATGCGGGCCGCGGTGATTTCATCCTGAAGATGGTGCGCAAGTTTTGTAAACTCGTCGATGTCGCCTTCCACCCGCCCGATGAACCCCTCAAGCTGCGAGAGCACTTCGTTGACGTCCGCAGAGATTTCCGCCATCGAGCGCGAAAGAATATTGAAGTCGTCGTACCGGTCCATTTCCAGTTCGCTGAAATCCGACCAGAACGAGGTGTCGCCAGAAGCCGCGTTCGTAAGCGTTTGGCGGGCCGTTGAAGGGCTCCAAGGGCCGGTCTGCCGCGTGGAACTGATGCGATTGAACTCGTACTTCTCCTGAAACTCTCCGACTTTTCCTTGCAGACGTTCCTTCGAAAAACTCAGCGTATCGACGAGCTTCTCGAGTTCGGCAACGCGCCCAACCATTCGCGTACGGTTGATCACCAGTTCGCCGACTGTGTTCATCATGCGGTCAAGCCGCGATAGCGCGATGCGCACGGATTTTGCGGCTGCCGCCGGGCTCGCCGGTTTTGCGGCTTTCTTTGCAGGCGTAGCTGTCGAAGCGGCTTCCTCCGGTCCCTCGGATTGAATCTGTTCACCGCCCACAGCTGCCGCGGCAGTCTCCGAATCTTCCACTTCTACCGGCGCGAATTCCGCAATTCGCCCAAGCAGAGAATCCACACCCGCGCGCATGCTCTTTTCATCGGCCCACTGCCGATGCAGGGTTTTCTTGAGCACGTCCACCGATTCGAGGCAGATGTCGACAACGGCTGGCGATGGCTCGAGTTCGCCGTCGCGCAGGCGCCCGATCAGGTCTTCCACCCGGTGGGCAATCGCTCCGAGCCTGCTCAGTCCGACCTGCGCCGCGGATCCCTTCACGGTGTGAATCGCTCGAAACAGTTTGTTGATCTCTTCCGGATTGTTGTTACCTTCGAGCGAAATCAGGCAATCACTGACGACCTGCAAGTGTTCTTCGGCTTCCGGCTGAAAGAATTCCAGAATCTCGTCTGACACTTCGTCGTCAGAAGGCAGCGCGTCGAAATACGAACCAGTTGCCGCGGAGACGACCGTCTCTTTAGCGGAAGTCTTGGCGGCTTCGGCGTACGTCTGCGACTGAGGATAATTCAGCGGCGGCGGTTCCGTCGGAAACGCGAAGCGATAGCGTTCTTTAAAAGCAGCGATGTCATCGACGCTTTCCTTGCCCGTATCGCTGATTTCCAGGAGATCCGTTTCCAGCAGGGAAATGCCGTCTGACAAGAATTCTGTCAGTGGTCCGTGCAGGTCATCACCGAGCGGAGCATTTAACGCGTACTGGAACACGTGAGCGAGCTTTGCGCCAATTTCGGAAAACCGTGGAAATCCATAACTCGCCGAGGTTCCGCTCAACGTATGCGCCGAAATATACAGCCGCTCGAGGTCTTCCCGTCGAGGCGAAATCTCCTGCAATACGCTGACGTACTCCCGCAAATACTGCAGGTGCTCCGCAGCTTCCTGAAGGAACATCTCAACGGCTTCGCGGTCCGGCATACTCACGCGCGTCCCTCCGCCACGAGTTCGGGTTTTTGCAGCTCTTCCGCCGTGGGCTTGCGGTACAAGATGCAGTCATTCAGCACGATGGCCTGAAACTTTACGGGCATCTTCGAGATCGATTCGGAATGCCCGAGAAATAAGTAGCCGCCCGGCTCCAGCGTGTCATAAAAGCGCTGCACCAAGGCGCGCCGCCGTTCTTCGGAGAAATAAATCAGGACATTCATGCAGAAAATCATGTCCATCCGGCCGACGTACACCGCCGAGGCCAGATTCATCTGCGCGAACGTGACAAGCTTGCGCAGCCGCGGCTTCACCTGCTGTCCGTTTTGATTTTTTGTGAAGTGCGCGGCCAATTGCTCCTGGCTGACGCTACCCAGACTTCGTCCCGAGTAGACGCCGTGCTCCGCATGCTTCAAGGCGAGTCGCCCCACGTCGGTGGCGAGAATCTCCACATTCCACGAATCCGAAAAGGAAAGCGAATCCGCGATTGTAATTGCAATCGAGTAAGCTTCCTCGCCGGTGGAACAGCCCGCGCTCCAGATTCGCAACGTGCGGGGATTCTTCCAGAACTTCTTCACATGCAGCTCGGGCAGAACCCGCTTTTCGAACGCCTCGTAGACGCTCGGATACCGGAAGAAGCTGGTTTCTTGCGTCAACAGTCCCTCGAGCAAAGCTTCGTACTCGACATTCGACTTCCGCATGGCCCTCAGCAAATCCGTCCCGCGTTCGAGCCCCTTCGCGCGCAAGTGCTCCTTCACGCGCGTCGAGAAAAACCGCGCCCGCGATTCATCAAAACAGATGCCCGTCCGCTCTTCAATCAGCATGCGGATCTCGCTCAACTCATGTTCACTAAGACCGTGCGCCGGTCCCTGCCGTTCGCTCATTACCGTCCCGCTTTAGCTCTGGCTTTTGCCCGAGCTGAGAATCACTGATTACCGCAGAGCGCCGGCTGGGACGGGCCGCTCGGAATCTTCCAAAATATTGCCGGACTTCGACGTCGCGCGGAATTGCGCCAAAGCTTCGTTCAATTGGTCGGAAAGTTTTACAAGCTGGCTAACCGTGGCGACCGTGCCGCGCGTACCTTGTGACGTCTGGCGTGTAATGCTCGAAATAATCTGCATCGCGTGCGCCACACCTTCCGTTCCGCGCACCTGCTGCTTGGAAGCCAGCGAAATTTCTTGAACCAATTCCGCCGACTGGCGCACCACGTTTGAAATGGCGTCCAGTGCACGCCCGGCCTGATCGGCGAGGGTCGCGCCGCCTTCCACTTCCTTCGTGCCTTCTTCCATGACCACGACGGCTTCGTTCGTCTCCGCCTGAATGGCTTTGATGAGTGCCGCAATATCTTTCGTGGCGCTTCGGCTGTGTTCGGCGAGTTTGCGAACCTCGTCGGCAACGACTGCGAAACCGCGTCCGGCTTCACCAGCGCGCGCCGCCTCAATGGCTGCGTTCAACGCCAGCAAGTTTGTCTGTTCCGTGATGTCGTTGATCACGTTGATGATTTCGGAAATTTCGAGAGACCTGTCGCCCAGCGACTTGATCTTCTTTGCGGTTGCTTGCACCGATGCGCGAATACGCTGCATCCCTTCCAGGGTATCCCGCACGGCCCGGTTGCCTTGTTCAGCGGCATCCAAAGCGCGTCGTGCCGCTTCCGCGCTCGCTTCCGCGTTGTTGGAAACCTGTTTCATCGAAACCGTCAGCTCTTCCACGGCGCTCGATGTATTGGTGATTTCCTGATCCTGTTGCGTGGCTCCGGCTTGCATCTCGTCCGCCGCCACAAGAATGTTGTTCGAGCAGGCCGTGACTTCCATAGCCGCCTTGCGGACGCGCTCGAGAACCTTGGTGAAGTTGTCGAGCATATAGTTGATCGAGTCCGCGACGTTGCCCAAAGCGTCGTTGGTGACTTTGCCGCGCAGCGTCAAATCGCCGCGCGCGACCTGGTTGATGACCGTCAGCAATTCCGTGATGCTGCGCTGCAAAGCGTCGTTCGCATCCTGGTTGCTCGTCGCCTTGGAGACTTTCGCCACTGCGCGATTTAAATTCTCCGCGATGTAGCCAAGTTCGTCGCCCGTATTGACTTCCACGCGCGCCCGCGGATCGCCAGCGGCGATGCGCTCGGAAAACTGCGCCAGTTCTTGCACCGGCGTCAGCAATTTGTTCCCCAGCCGCCACGCCATGAAGATGGCCATGCCCAGAGCCAGCAGCACCGCCAGCATCACGGAGCCGCTCGCCCCGCTAGGCAGCGACCCGAAATCGAACAGGGACGCTCCGCCAGATTGCCGTCCGGCGCTGTAAGCCAGGCCCAGCACGGCGAAAAGAATGACGCCATTCATCAGGACCAGCGTCCAGATTGTGGAACTCAGTCGCGATTTCATGCCTTCCTCCAAATCCCTACTGCGATGGCCCCTATCCGCATGCGGCGGGGAACACGCAAACTTACCCGTGCAAAATCAAATGCTCGGTCCGGGAAAGACTTCGAGCATTCTCCTAAGGTCGATTATCAGCGCCAGCCGGTCATCGTGGCGCAGCATTCCGGTGCAGTGCGGCACATTTTCCGGAGCTTGCTCCAGCAAATCCTCGGCATTCACTGAATACGTACCGATCACTTCGTCCGCCGCAATCCCGATACGCAAATCGTCATGCGAACCCTCGCCGCGCAGCGACGCAACCACCACATGCTTTGGCAGCAATCCCGGCCGCCGCCCTTCCGTAATAGCGATATCGATCAGCGGCACAATGGACCCGCGCAAATTGAAAATGCCCGCCAGGTACGCCGGGCCAAGCGGCAGCTTCGTTAACAACGGCCAGTCCAAAACTTCCTCTACGTCCAGCACCGGCAAACAAAACCGCTCACGTCCACTCCGGAAAACGCAGTACTGCGATTCCGGAAGCCGCTCTTCCATAGGTCCGAGCGCTTCGAGCAGGTCGTCCGCATCCGCGGGAAGCGGTACCAGGTGAAAGTCTTCGCTCATTGCCGATTCATCCTCAAATCATTCCCTATGCAAATCGCCGTACGGCTCGCAACAACTCTTCCCTCGTAAACGGCTTGGTCACATACCCATCGGCGCCCTGCTGCGCACCCCAAAACTTGTCGCTTTCCGTGTTTTTCGACGTCACCAAAATCACCGGAATCGCGTTGTAGTCCGAGTGATTCTTCAATTCCCGGCAAACTTGAAAGCCATTCCGCTTGGGCATCACCACGTCCAGCAAGATCACGCTAGGCCGTTCAACCGCAATCGCTTCCTCGACTCGTTCTGGGTCGTTGATACCCACCAGCCGGTAGCCTTCATGCTCAAGAAAGCCCTGGATCAGCTTCACTTGCGCAGGCGAGTCATCGACGATGAGTACTTTTTTCTGCAGCATCGACATCTCCCCATATTTCTCCGCGGACAAGAGGTGCACGTCAGCAGCCAGCCTGAGCGTTACGTCTGCCGCTTTGTCTATTTGGTATAAGAGCCGAGTTTTGAGTGCTTTACAGATTCAGGAGCGCTGTTTAGCGACGGGTTGCCGGGGACGCCGGTTCTGCTTCTGTCTCAGCTTGAGATGTAGTCTCAGCTTCCCTCATCTCGCTCGCCAGTGATGAGAATCTCTGCATGATCTCGTTGATTCGCAGCGCCATGCTATGAATCGTCTTAATCTGGGCCAGGGACTGCGAGGAGAGTTGGCCCGGCTCCAAGAGCAGCAGCTCGGCGTTGCCCAGCATCGATGTCAGCGCATTGTTGACGCTGTGCTTCATGTCCATCATGTAGCGGCCCAATGTGGCCTGATGTTCGTTCTTCGCGGCGCGCCGCTCCGACTGTTTGGAAAGCCGAAGTGCTTCCGCGCGACGCAAGGATTCACCAGCAACAAGAAGCAGCGTTTGCGCCCAGTCTTCGCGCAAGGGAATGTGAACCAGCCGCGGGTACCGCGAACGCAGTTGACCAAGCTCGCGGGAATCCGCCGGCACACACAAAATCACAGCGGCAGCTGGCTCCAGAGAACGCAAAATGCCTGGGAGTTTTCCTTCGAGGACCGGCCCAACAACGACGAGATCGTGGGGAGTAGCTTCGTGATCCTTCCAAAGTTCGCTGCTGAGCACGGTGATGCCCGGCGCTTGCCGCTCGGTTTGCCAGCAGGCGGTTAAGAGGCGTGCGAATTCTGGTTCATCCGTCAGAATTAATACGCTAGCGTTTCGCACAGACGACCTGCTCCCAGGGTAATTGCCCGTTATAACCGGCAAAGATTCTGATCGTTTACAGCTTTTCGGCCTCATCTAACGCTGTGAGTAATCTCTTCGTGCTAATGCCCAGGTTTACTGCCGCTTCCGTGTCCTTCGCCTGTTTCGCGATGTCCACACGCTCCTGCAAGCGCGAGACTTCGATTCGCGCGATCGAAAGAGCCTTGTCCATGGATGTCGCGTTTCCTGTTTCCTTGGCGGATTCGACGGCCGCTGTCACCATCGCTCTGGCCACGACTGCCCGGCGCAAGTCTTCCGCCGACGGGCCATCTTCGCTCACGAATGCCGTTACTTCCCACGAGGACAGCAAGATCCGCGCGGCGCCAATCTTCACCGTGGTCATCGAACGCCCGCGCGTTGGCGGGGTGGCGATTAGCTGTTCCCAGATTTTCTCCAGGCAAGTCTCAAAATCAAGCGCCATAGCGGCGACTTGCTTGATCGGACTCTCGGCAGCAGGCTTCTCCACACCTTTCGCGCTTGGTTCAACCGCTGCCACTTCGCGTCCCGGTTTTTTTGCGGGCTCTACGCCGCGAGGACCGGCAGCCTTCTCGGAAACAGCGGCACCCTGAGGCACTTTTGGCGCGATCTTTTCGAGAGCCTTCTCTACATCCGTGCGCAGACCCAGCAGCTTCTCAAACGTCTGATTTACCGCCCGTTCCGTGTATTCCTTCTGGAACGGCTGTTTCCATTCATCGGCAACCTCTCGAATTTTTGCGAGCGGTTCCTCGGCCGAGAGCCCGAAGTGATGACAATCGATGATGCGCGCGCCCGCGGTTTCGAGCAGCGAAAGACCTGATCGAATCGCAATCAGATCGGCATGCATCAATTCGATAAATGTGCGCCGGAGCAGAAAATTGAACCGCACGAAGGCCAGCAAAGCTGCCGGGTCGTAGAACATCCCGCCCGCGGTCTCTTTCACTTTGCGTCCCTGTTCAATGAAATTGGTCTTCAGGATTTCGCGGAGGCTGCGGAAGGCCCGCAACTTTTCGATCATTTGCTCAAGAGGCTCGCACCATTCCAGCGTCGAATCATCGACATCGCCCAACACCGGTTTCATGACCTGCGCCACGTCGTGAGGTTCAATCTGCTTGTGATAAATCTTTGCCGGAGCACATAGCGCGAAATATTGCACCAACAAGAAGTCCACTTTGTCGCGGTCAATGTTGGTCTTTGACGGTTTTTGAAGATGGCGGTGGATGAGCGCGCACAAGCTGGATTCGTTCGCGTTCAGCGTCGTCGTCTGAAGCAGCTTCCGCAATTCGTGCACGGCGACGCGCTGGTCCATCTCGTCCAGCCAGATTTCCACTTCGTCAAACAGTTCCAGATCCGGCTTTTGCGGCAGATCCGTGTTTTCTTGCACGAAGGGAATCTCGATTTCCAGCTGCTTCGCAAGTGCCAGATAAATTGGGAATACCGAACGATCCTCGGCCCACTTCGCCTGCCGCAAAGTCGCGGGCTTGGGCGTGGCTGGGGTATTGATCGTTGAAGTCGTCTTGTTCACGGCTGTGTCACCCACGCGCAGGGCCCCTCTAAAAACCGGACGGCCACCGCCTTACGTCCCTCGTGATACTGCACGGCAATCACTCTGGCATCCGCTGTGCAGCCCTTCCGATCTCGTTCCATACGCACCTTGTCGTCGAACTCCAGCGGCAAACTCGAGAGAAAGATCGCATGTTCCGTGCCACCAAATTCCACGACCGTCATTTCTCGCAAACGGGTGCGCCCGGCCCGCAACGCGGTGATTTGCACGGGGACTCGAACAGGATTGGCAAGTGGAAAAAAACGAGCCAACCGCTCCGCGCAGCCTTGCTCGTTC
>DATMKS010000064.1:0-72682 GCA_035571045.1 Verrucomicrobiia bacterium | reverse complement strand
GTTGGAAACCGGTATTGACGTGGTCGCGGACATTGCGAAGCAGGGGGACTACCGAGTTTTTTGTGTTGGAGTGAAACGCCCGAGACGAAAAGGACACTACTGAGTCAAAGCAAGCTTGACCGTATTTGAAATGGACTGGTCGAGCGGATACGGAATCCACCCGACTAGCAGACCCCAAAGAATTGCGAACAGCCCGAAAGGAGATCACGCCGGAGTCAATCCAGTGTGGCCGGGCTTTTGGGGCGAGGCAGTGAGACGCGACTGACGGTCAGCCTGCAAAACGTACCAGTTGCCTTTCCACAAAGGAGGGGACCATGAAACATCTCATCATTCGGGTATCGGTGGCGAGCGCGCTGGCGGCGGCAGCCTGCTGGCAGATCGGATGCCAGAACGAGGAAGGACCGCAGAGCACGCCACTGCTTGCCGAAGCGCGGGCGGACGAAACAAACTTCTCACCGGTGAAAGCCAGGAATCCCTACAAGGAAGTGGAGAAGAATCTGCTAGAACGCACCGTGTATGAAAGCGCAGGGCCGGGAGGCACGCGTATCGAACTGCGCGACTTGTTCGTCTCTCCGGGAGCCATGGTTGAAAAAGTGTCTTTGCCCGGGCCGGCCATTCTGCAGGTCCTGAGCGGCGAGGGAAAGATGACGACAGCGGAGAAAGCGACCGAACTGACCGTGGGAACAACCCTGACATTGGGCCAAGACACTTCGTGCGCGCTCGAAAGCCGAGGAATCACGCCGCTGGTCTTGCGCGCACACATCGTAGTTCCGTAAGCAGAAGGCTCATTGGGCAGACGGAGAAAGGAGGCGGAGATGAGAGTTCTGAGGCTGGCACGAGTGGTGACGATCTTTGCAGCGGCGGGCGCGATTGGCGGCTGCGCGAAGCATTGGACGACCTTCCGTCATGATGAGGAGCGAACAGGCAATCAGCGGGAACGTTCTGCTCTATCCGATCCGACGAAAGTAGCGAGCTTGAATGTGAAATGGACGTTCGCGCCATCAGGAGCACAGGGGTTCTACAGTTCTCCGATCGTGCATAACGGAAAGGTGTATATCGGAAACGGGAACGGCGTTTTCTATGCGCTTAAAGAAAAGACTGGCGCGGTGCTGTGGCAGTATCCGAGCGGGACGCCGTTAACTTCGACCTTCACATGCAATCCTTCGAGCTTTGGCATCGCCTCGGCGGCGACATACGTCCGAATCAAAGGTAAGGATGCGGTGATCTTTGGCGCTCCGGACCGTTCGTCAGGCGCGCATTTGGGCGACGGCCATCTCTTTGCGCTGGACGCGGAAAACGGGGCGTTAATCTGGGAATCGCCTGCAGTCGCGCAGGTGACGGGAAGCGGATTTACCGACCTTCACGAGCAAATTGGCTACTCGGCGCCACTCGTATTTCACGAGCGCGTGTATATTGGGATCGGCGACCACTGCGACAATCCAATTCAAAACGGCAAGGTCGTGGCGGTGCACCTGGACGATGGAAGCATCGACAGCAGCTTTAGCTATGTTTCGACGAGCACGCGCGGCGGCGGAATTTGGAATTCGCCGACGGCTTGGGAAGACGTGTTCGTGACGACGGGAAACACCGCGAACGGAAATCTAACGCAGCCGGCCGTGAATCACGGGCTCAGCATGCTACGGCTGGATAAGGATACGGGCGCGATCAAATGGCAGCATCAACCGGTGCCGTACAGCATGGACAACGATCCGGATTGGGCGGCAGGTGCGGTGGTGATGGATACGGGCTGTGGGCGGCTGGTCACTTCGCAGCAAAAGGACGGCTGGGCGTGGTCGGTGGATGCGCATACCGGGGGAGTGAAGTGGGCGTTTCCGACCGGGCCGTGGGCAACGAGCGGATTCCATCCCGCGGATTTGACGGTTCATGGCGACACGGATTACAAAAGGCCGGGAGCGGCGTGGGGAGACGTGTACGTGGCGGTCGTAGGCGGTCTCGACACGACGACGAACCTGACAGCCGGATACACGCAATTGACTGCGCTGAACGTTTGTGCGCCTGAGAACCGGCGTGTGCGGTGGATAAAGGACGTGCCGGCGACGAGCGGATTTGCGGGTTATCCGCTGGGGCCTCCGACGATCACGCATGGAATCGTATATATCGGAACGGTGGAAGGGCACCTGGTAGTCCTGGGAGACCCGTTGGTAGTGCCGCCAGCAGGTTGGCGATGCAGCGATCCGAGCGTGCCACCGGCGCCGTGCGCGTTGATGGGGTCGTTGGGGTCGGTCATTCGGCTGGTGCCGGACCCAACGGTATTGAAGGACATCGCGCTGCCCGGAGCAACGGCCATTTTTGGTGAACCGGTGCTGGTGGGCGATCACGTGATCGTGGCGGACCAGGGTGGCAAAGTGTTCATGCTGGATACGAATTGAGGGAAGGAGAGGGACATGAGGACGCAAAACAAATGGAGCGTTGGAATGATTCTGCTGGTTTGCCTATGTGGCGTGGCACCGCTGTTGGCGGCGCAGGAAAAGGCCGCGAGTAAGGAAGCATTGGTTGATCCGCTGAAGGTGTTTCGAGCGACGGAGGCGTTTCAGGTGCCACTCGCGCTGAAGACGAAGGAAGGAAAGACAGCGGCGTTTAAAGTGGGCCTGCATACGTGGTCGATTGACGGCGCGCTTGGTCGGCAGAGCATCAAGACAAGCGAGTTTACATTGTTTCGCGTGCGCGGCGGGAAGATCCGCGTGTTGCTGGATGGCAAGGAAGAAATGAAAAGCGCGGACGACTATTGGTCGGTGCCGGCCGGATCAACGGTCACGTTACAGGTGAAAGGCGAAACGGCGCTACTAGATGTGCTCACGATTGGAGGGAAGTAGGGGACGGCGATGTGCCTCAGCCAATTCTGCAGAATGAGTTCCAATAATTAAGCAGACAGTAACGCCGCCGCGCCCACGAGAAGCGCTTTTCTAGTGCGGCTGATTTGCTTTGATTCCATCACGAATTGATTCATCGAGTCCTCGGTAAAGGTCCTGATTCTGGAAATAATCCTTGAAGCCTTCGAACACCCCTAATTGTCGTTGAAATGCCGGATATTCACCACCACCGTTCAAATGAACCTGCTCGTGACTTCCAACTCTACATGCGGGTCGGCGACGATCACGGGGAATGGTACGACGATAGTTACCGATTGTAATAGTTTTCGCGTGCAGCCGAGGGCTGTCTCCAAAAAACAATGACGAGAATTCTCGGAGTACTCCACATAGCCCCAGATGCCGAGGCAGACCCCACAAATAAGGGATATTGGGCAGTAGTGCTGGCCGATCCAACTGTCTAGCATCTAGAACGCCCTACAGGATTTTTCATGGTTTTAGCGCGATCTCAAGGTGGCAGTGCGGCGTCATCAATTCCACTTGTCTTTCCTGCCTCTCGACGAATAGCGTTAGCCGCTCGCGCTCAGTCAGGTTTTGTTCGCTTGGCGAGCCTGTTCTTTTCGCAGCCGCCATCTGTATGAGGCGCATGTTGGCAATGCCGGTGCGCAGCGCTTCCTCTCCCCGGCTTTGCAGGAAGTTACTGAGGACATCTTGGCTGGCGTCGCCTAAACTTTGGCCCACTTCCTTCGCCAACGCGGCTATCACAGCAGCGCACGGGTGTTCGTTTGCGGGGTCTGCGAGCACGTCGCGGATGTTCTTGTCGGTCTCTTTTTTACCAAACAGGTTGCCTTGCCTCGTTTCCAACATGCGGTTGAATCTGTCGTCATCGTGTTGGTCGAAGGACCCATCGGCATAGAAAATAACTGCCGAAGAAACCACGACGTTGGGATCATCTACGCCAGTCAAATTTATATCCCGCGTCGCGCCAGCGTGAAAAACGCCGCCGCTCCTAGATTCCCATTGGCGCTCGTATCTGTCCGGGTCCTTCGATGTCTGAACATACGCCCAGGCGTCCAACATATCGGCGTACTGACCCATGAATTCACTCCTCTGTGGTACCAGACTTCCATTCGAAAGTTTTTTCTGGACCACGAGATAGTAGCCCATGATGTCTTTGCCGGAACTGTTGGTGGCATGCACGACGAGAGTCCTTGTCGGCGCGTAGTAGTCAGTTGCAAAGAACACTGGCACGTCCTGAACCTGTGCTTGGCCGGAAGTGCGTATTGCGGACGCGATGCACAGCACTGCCAGAATTGGCGATTTCATATTCGTCCTCGTTTCACCGAGCCATCTTTAAGCCAAGCCTTGAGCAAAGCGATCACGCCCACGATTATACCCGCAACCAAAAGCACCCAAGACCCGAGCGAAGCAAAGCGTGTTCACTGCCGTTAAGGAAATCCACAATGTGGCTGACGCTCTGTGCCGTGAACGGTTTCCCCGGTTCCGGCTCAATATTACGCCACCCTTTACAGACTAGAGTTTGCGCATACATAGGCGCGGAGGCTCCCAATACCGCCATCATCACAACGAGGGCGCGAGACTTAGCAGGCAAACTCTCAGAGTTAGTGCCTCCTGCGATTGTGGCTGTCAGGAAGTGGCGTTATCGTCCGATCATGGCTGAAGGAGAACTCCAAGAGGCTAGGACGGTGGTCGATGTTACGTTCAAGCTATCCGATTAGCCGCTTAACCTAGCCCGCCAAGAGGTTCAGAGGCGAAGAAAAGTCGGCCGTGAGACTTCATAGTGCCTTGGTAAAGGGAAAGAAGGATGGCAAATAAAGCCGAAAAATCGCGGATGAGTTGAGTAAATTATTATTCAACTCGCGCGGTGTGCCGTTTTCCACGGCGAAGACAGTAACAATCAGGCTCTAATTGCGGATCTCTGACAGCAGGCGCGCGCAGACACAGCCAGTGCAAACCATGAACACGAGCGCAGTCCAAAACCAAGGATTTTGGACGGTGAGATACTGCAGCGTAGATATGCTGATTGCTGTGTTGGCCCTGATCGGGTACTTCGTAAAGAAAAAGATAAACGCAAAGACCATGAACGCCAGTACGCCGAAGAGCGTGCCTCTCAGTATCCACATATAAGACTCCTTGTCTGTACTGTATAGGGAGGGAAGGGACCGATCAACACCCTTCCCTCAACTCGTTTTCCGTTAAAGGTTACGGGTTGTTCTTGGTACCAAGTGGAATCCGCCCGGAACCGCGATCTACCGCTTATCCCCATAGCCTCCGTGAAGAACTTCACAGTGGCGGGGGCATACAGCGATTCCTGTATGTCCGGAACATCCTTATCCTTATACAGTCTCCTATGCTCAGGAGACTAGGAAATGGCACGTGATCTTGTGTGGATTCAGAGCGAGAATTTTCACGGCTTCGGTTGCTCCTTGTGTAATTGGAAGTTTAAGCCCTCAGGTGAACCTGGGGCCGATTCGCTGGACGAAATGAAAAGGAAATTCGAAGTCGAGCGTGACAAAGAGTTTGCTGCCCACACTTGCGTCAAACGCACAAGTCCCACTTATCAAATGACCAAATAGATTGGCGGCGGACCATGCTGTTGGCAGTCCGGTTACCACAATTTATCAGGATATGGGTTGAGGCTGTTTTGGGAAGCTAAGCTCCCGAATTCTTTTAATTCACCTGGCTTGTTTAGATAGCAACTTGCCATGAGTTTGTAGCTGCTCACGATATCGAATTCCGCCTGCGAGGTGTAAGGACAATTATTGGTATCGTTTTAAGCCAGGAGTCTGACTTGATACACGCTAGAACTTCGCGGCCATGCATTTTTGGCAGGTTTAGGTCTAGTAGAATGAGGCCCGGGCGAGGCGCATTGATATACTTTCCCTGGTATTTCAGAAACGACAGGGCTTCTATTCCATCAGGAACGACATGAAGACGGACATTCTTGTTAGTTTCCAGCAAAAGCTCTCGCAGCAGTCGGGCGTCACCCTCATTGTCTTCTACCAAGAGAATTTCTAGAGGCATTGTCTGCACTCCTCAACTGGTTTAGTCAAAAACGCAGCACTTGCTGTATAGCTGGAGAGGGGCAGTCGGCGGAAGCGTTTTTCTGTCAACTGGATATTTCCTGCGGCTAGCGGTTCACATTGGCCTAGGCGGTGAAGGCGCTCGTGCCAATTAGCTGATGCCGTGTTCCCGGCTTATGAGAGTTTGTGCTTCGAGCGCTCTCGCAGCGTCAAGCGTTCTATCAACGTGCAGATCGGGACTTGGACCACCAGTGTGCAACACACACCCTTTGCCAGCATCGACTCCGCACGTAGGGCATGGGACGGCGAGTAAGAGTTCCGGGGTCAGATATTCGCTTGCCATTTGAAAAGAATACGGCGCGGCATGTCATGAGGATGTCTTATTTTGCACATCAGTCGCGTAAAGCCGACGGTCTACGTGAGAGGAAGAGCGCAGGGCTCCTGAATAAAGTACACAGCGCTTTCCAGCAGGTACTCCGCAAGTGGGACAAGGGATGGAATTCAATTGTTTGAGTGTTAGTTCCTTAATTTTCATCGAAACAAGATACGAAGAGACGGGTTTAGTAATCTGTGCAAAAGTGAACACTGTAATCGTCCGACGGGTTTCCCTTGCAGGTACCATCTGCCCTGGTCATTGCCCCTAGGTGGGGTGCAAGCTAAAACATGCCGAATGCTTCTTCGCCGAATTCTGCTCGAACGAGACTACAGATCGCCCTGCCAACAGTAAGAGCTTTCGAAAACAACGCTAGTATCATTTGTCCGCGATGCTCCTGTGTCGCGGGAACAAAAGCTGCGTCATCGATGTATCGTTCCAGTTTCTCGATGCTCTCCAAAGCGGAGACAATTCGCGTTTCGATCTCGGCTGTCGCCATCCGGTCCTCCAGCACAACTGGATTATACCTTGCGCTGGTTTTGCTTAACCTGCCGTTCCGTTTATAATGCCGACCATTGCGAGGAACGGCGTATATCATTTACAGAGTTGTCCGCATGATTCCATCTTTGACTATCCCGCCCCTGTGGCCAACAATTCCACTGAACGCGGCACTCCCATGATGAAGTTGATTCGATAATGAGAATACTTTCAATCGAAGAGGCCTCTCGCCTTTACAAAACGCCCGATCTTGCGACGTTTTTTGGCGACGTTGATTGGCGATATCCGGATCCCGTTCCATCCTATTTTTTGCCAAAAGACTCCGGCGCAAAGCTCGCATTGGCTAGGACAGTAGCACGCACATTCTTGGAGCGCGGTACGTCAATACTTTGGATTACCGACACCAAGGTATGGACTAGCTCCGGACATATGGACCTTTTTGGTAGATATAGGCAGTCATACGGAGAAATGAGGTCGGTTGTAGAGGCTCCGCTGCACAGCTTCACGAAAGATGATCTGGATGCATTTATCAGTATCCTCTGCCTTGGACTGTTCTTCGTTTGGGATATCGAAATTATCAGCCAAGATCGCTCAATTGCCGTCACCATAAGTCACGATGAGTGGCTAAAATATCGATTCGAAAGAGGACATGAGAATATCGTCTCTACCTTTGAGAAGCGCTTGAGCTGGTTGGTCGAGACAAAGGCCCAAACCTGACGGTCACAATTGGACTGATTAGGTCAAAGCGTCGGCTCCTGAGGCCGAGTAAACCTGGTTGCGCTAACGACCGAGGCTCGGAAGAAAGGAGCCGGTGATCCTGCGAACACCGTCAAGCCGCAACGATCACCAGAGACAGTAGTGATGGCGCATTAATGCTTCTCGTCTGCAGGCTCAGGCTTGGCCTCCTCATTCAAGGGGCCAATTCTACTTTGGCCAACAGATACGGCTCGTCTTTGAAAACCTTCGGAGTTTGAGTGATTGGGACGTCCGTATGGTGTTCGCCCTCGGGGGACCAGGCCCTGGGTAGGATTTGGCGATTGTCAACATGGCGGAGAGGGTGGGATTCGAACCCACGGTAGGGGTTAACCTACACACGCTTTCCAAGCGTGCGCCTTAAACCGCTCGGCCACCTCTCCCGCGACGTACGCAACCTCACCAATTTAGCAGAAACTCTGGCCTCGCGCACATTTCCTCGGCTTCGCACATTCTTTTTCCTCTGCTAAACTGTTTCCCACGGTTCCGGGATCGTCTAATCGGTAGGACATCAGCCTTTGAAGCTGAGTATCGTGGTTCGAGTCCACGTCCCGGAACCAAACTCTTCCCCGCCCTTTGAAGTGTTCCGGGGCCTTCCAAATTTCAACGGGCATCGCTCAACGAAGGTAGCTCGATTGCATTGATCGAATATGGCGTTCCTTTGGCTGCTGCGGAATTCCCAATGATTGTCCGGATGAAATCGGTTTCTTCTTGCCGGTAAGGCTGGCCGTTGGTCCGGAAAACTTCGTGAAACCATTCCGTTGGTTCACGGTTCACATAAGGGTTTTTCCAGGAATCCCAGGGCAAATAGGTCTGCGTTTTGCCAGCTACGAGCCCCCAATTGATGGCCGCCACCTGATATTTCTTTGCGATGGGCAGCGTGCCTTGAAACGTACTGCCATTCCCGCGCGCCATATATTCCGTACAAAGAATCGGCCGATGATACTGCTGCAGCGATAACACGCGCTTTTCGAACACGTCAGGAGCATCGTAGCTGTGGAAGGAAACTACATCGGAAAGCGTCAACTGGATTTTCTCCATCGGGCCAAGCTTTTCTGGAACCGACCAATCTCCTTTCCAAACTCCGCTCGTAAGCGGCTGCGACGCACCAGCCTCGCGCGCCCAGTCAAAGGCTTTGGGCAAGAGGGCCAGCACGAGCTCTTCCTTGTTGGGCGGTTCCAATTTCGCATAGCTGCCGTCATTTGTATTGTCCGGCTCGTTCCAAACGTCCCAGCCAAGAATCCTCTTGTCGTTCGCAAAGGCTCCGACGACTCCTTTGACATAGGCTTCCAACCGCGGGTATTGGCTCGGATCCTTGAGCGCTGCGGCTCCAGGACTCTGAAGCCAGCCGGAATTGTGCACGCCCGGCGTCGGTGCATGTTGTTTGCCAAGTTTGGGATTCGGATCCCAGCAGGAATCGAAGAGCACAAAAAGAGGCCGGATTTTGTGTTTCTGCGCAATGCTCAGGAAAATATCCATTCGCTTCTTGAATCCCGCCGGATCCTGCTGCCAGAGCAAGTCATGCAAAAACACACGCATGGTGTTCAAGCCCAGCGACTCAGCCCAACCGAGTTCCGTATCGATGCGCTGCGGATCGAAACTCTCTGCTTGCCACATTTCGAGCTCATTGATCGCGGTGGAAGGAATGTAGTTGCTGCCGACCAGCCAGGGTTGCCGCGCGTACCAGTCATTCGCTGCCTTTTCTGTCCAGCGAGTCTTCTGTGCTTGTGAACAAAACGCGAGTCCGAGAACAAGCGCGATGCCAGCGAGGTAGCGTTTCATCGTAATGATTTATCTCCGTTTCCCAGGTTGATTTAGAGCGCTCCCGCCTTTTGCAACTCATCCTTCATTCCCGCCCAGCTCTGCCTTGTGGATTCCTCGGGGGTGGCCGCTCCTCTCCAGTGGGTTTCCAGGCTTACGGCAAAATGATAGCCATCGCGCTTGAGCGCGGCGAATTGGCCCGTCCAATCAATAATGCCGCGGCCCATCGCGGCCCAATCATAGCTGTTGCTATCCGCTTTTTTTGTGACGTCTTTGCAGTGGCAGTGGCCAATGCGTTCTTTCGGCAGCAGGGCGTATCCATCTGGAAATACTTTTTCGCCGCGGGAGGCAGCGTTCCCCGGATCCCAGTTCAGCATGAACGAAGGAGACTTTACTTCAGCGAGAACTTTGGCTGCTTCCGCCGCAGTTCCCGTATTGCACGCGGCTTCGTTTTCCAGCAGCAGCGTCACGCCCTTCTTCCCCGCCACACCCGCGGCCGCAAGCAACTTTTCATTCATCGCCGCGCGATAAGGTGCCGGATCGTCGAGCCGCCAAAAATCAAAACAACGCAGCCGCTCGGTCTGAAAGACTTTCGCCAGCTCGATGCTGCGCTCGAGGACATCATCCTGCTGTTCGTAGGTAAAATCGGCGTTGAACTGCGCACCCTTAGGGCTGAAAGCGGATTTCGGCGCACCCGGCCAATCCACCTTGAAGAGCGGACTGGCGATGTCGGTGACCCGCAACTTATATTTTTCGAGGATGCGTCGAGCTTCGGCAACTTCATTGGCATCGAGATTAAGGATATTCTTGTTCCACATGGCGCGCAGTTCGATCCACTCGAGGCCAAACTCGCTCGCAGTCACCTCGCAAGAGCGGCCGAAGTCCTGGCTAATCTCATCGTTGATGACAGCGATACGAAAAGGTGAGCTCATACCGTCAACCCCAGCTTTTCCTCGACGTATTTCTTGTTAATGATCGCCGATTCTTTTGGCGTTCGCGCTTTGTCCGGCACGGCGTCCAGCTCGACAATTCCCCATCCGCGGAAGTTTATTTTGCGAAGTGCATCCAGTACAGCCTGAAGATTTACTGACCCTCGACCGAGTTCGACGAAGCGATAGGATTGTTTCCCTTCGCCGCCGGCCGGAATCCGCTCGACATCTTTCAAGTGCAGGAAGAGCAGCCGGTCGCTGTATTTTTCAATGGCCTTCGCTGGATCACCCCCACCCTGAAAGTAGTGCGCCACATCCAGCTCCAGTTTTGCATAACGAGGATCGACAGCTTCCATGATTTGGTCGACAGCCTCCGGAGTCTCCCCCATTGCTCCCATGTGGTTGTGGTATCCAAGCTGCACGCCCAGATCGACGATGCGCTTGCCGAGTTCGGTCAGCAAGGTGCCGAGCCGTTTGCAGTCCGCCGGCACGATCGCGCGATCCTTGGGCCGCTCGTCAATCACCTGTAGATACAGCCCTCCCGCATCCCGAAGAAATTTCGCATTGGCCACATGCTTGGCTATTTCCGACGATTCGATCGCCGGATCAATGCTCAGGTTTCCGCTGGAGAGAGCAACCATCTTGAGATGGTGTTTCTCGAGCACGTCGCGCAGCGCCGCGCCGCTTCCGAATTCCTGAACGCTGTTGGAACGTGTTTGAATTCCCGGAAATCCCACCGAGGCGACGTCCTCGATCGCTTGCCGGTCGTTTCCACCCCAAGTGATGGAGGCGTATCCGATGTGAATTTCGAACGGGCCCAGAGGAATTGGCGTGTCGAAGTACGACAAGTCCGCCCGAGGATACAGCTTCTCTCGAGCCGCCAGCCAGCCGCTGGGAAGAGCCGCCGCGCCAGCCAGGGCACCCATTCCGGCGAGAAACTCACGGCGAGGTTTGCGAGTGTTCATCTGCGTTCCTTTCTGCGTTTGGTATGCAAACAAGATACAGCAATCAGCTGATTGTGAACATTTTTCTCGAACGGAAAAGTGGCGGCAGAGCACGCGATCCGCCATGAACGATTGCCAGCACCCACCTCAGACCGTATGATTTCATCGCAGAAGGTCTGAACGTTTGGTCAAGGAGCAGTTTGAGGTCTTGATGTCCCAGGAAACGCCACAAACTCATCCCCACATCAATCCCTGGATCATCGCTATCTCCGTGATGCTCAGCACCTTCATGGAAGTGCTAGATACCACAGTCGTCAACGTCTCGCTCCCTCACATTGCTGGCAGCCTCTCCGCCACTGTCGACGAAGCCACCTGGACTCTCACTTCCTATCTCGTCGCCAACGCCATCATTCTCCCACTCACCGGTTGGCTCTCTAATTTCTTCGGCCGCAAGCGCATGCTCATGCTCTCTGTGACCGGCTTTACGATCGCGTCCTTCTTGTGCGGCCTCGCTCCCAGCCTTCCCTTCCTGATTGTCTGTCGCGTCATTCAAGGTGCGTGCGGCGGAGGTTTGCAGCCCATCTCGCAAGCCATTTTGCTCGAATCCTTTCCACCCGAAGACCGCGGCAAGGCCATGGGCTTCTGGGGACTTGGCATCGTCGTGGCTCCCATGCTCGGCCCTGTCCTCGGCGGATGGCTCACCGATAGCCACTCGTGGCGCTGGGTCTTTTACATCAACGTGCCGATCGGTATCGCATCCATCGCGATGACCTCGCTCTTCATCTTCGATCCCTCTTACATCCGGCGCGCTTCACAAAAAATCGACTACTGGGGCATCGGACTGCTAGCCGTAGGAATTGCCACACTGCAAATCGTCCTGGATAAAGGCCAGGAGAAAGATTGGTTCAGCACGAATTGGATCACAGCCGTTGCCATCGTCGCCGCCGTTACGCTCATCACGTTTCTGCTGTATGAACTTCACATCAAAGATCCCGTCGTCAATCTGCGGGTCTTCAAGGACCGCACTTACTCCACCGGCGTCTTCCTCATGTCCCTGCTAGGCGTCGGCCTCTACGGCACCACGGTACTTATCCCGCTCATCCTTCAAACGCTGCTCGGCTACCCTGCCATCCGCGCCGGCATCGCCATGGCGCCTCGAGGGCTTGGCTCCTTCATTGCCATGCCGGTTGCGGGAATCATCATGGCCAAGTTTGATCCGCGCAAAATGTTGACCGCGGGATTAATCGTGTGCGGCTGGACGCTCTTCCAATTCTCGCGCCTCAGTCTCAGCGCTGGCTTCTGGGATTTCTTCTGGCCGCAACTCATCATGGGCCTGTCGCTGGGCCTCATTTTCGTACCGCTTACCACCATCAGCATGGCTCCCATTCGCAAGGAAAACATGGGCAACGCCACAAGTCTCTTTAATCTCGTACGCAACCTCGGCGGCAGCATCGGGATTTCCGCCGTCAGCACCATGCAAACGCGCTTCCAGCAGCGCAATATCGCGCAACTGGGCTCACACGTGACGCCTTACAGCACCGCCGCGCGCAATATGATGAACTCCATGCAAGGAATGTTTCGGTCTACGGGTTCGGACGCAGTCACTGCGGCCCACCAGGCCCGTGCCGCCATGTTTGGAATGGTCGAACGGCAAGCCAGCATGCTCGCCTACAACAGCATCTTCCTGATTCTGGCGGGATTGTTCGTCTTGATGCTGCCCTTTATTCTTCTGATGCGCCGCCCGCAAGCAAAAGGCGGCCCGATGTCCGTGCACTGACACAGGTTCGCGCAATGCTCACGCCGCGCTCTGCGGACAAAATGCCCCGCGCGAAGGTTGCCAGGCTCTGTCCAATGGCTATGCGTTGATTCTGAGCGCTGAGTAAAGCGCGATTGGGAGGCAGGTTCTACTGCTCTGGATCGTACGGAATCGGCCCCGTCAGCGGCACCAGAATCTCTTCCGTCGAGACTCCCGATTCCTTCTCCGCCGTCTTATCAAGCTTCCGCTGGACGCGCTTTTCTTCCTTCATTTTGCGCTTTTCCATTCGCTTCATTTCTTTTTGCCGTTTCTGAAATGTCGTAGTCATTGCGTCTCCTCGCAAACGCAGCAGGCGCGGTGCGCGCCCTCACTGTCCATCCACTTCGCGTTCTGTTACCAGCGCGGTTCGCGGGGCTGCCGCGCAGACTCGCGGTAGTCCTCATTTGAAAATCGTTCGCGTCCGCCGCCGCCGCCCTTGCCGCGGCCACCACCGCCGCCGCCCGGCCCGCCAAAATTCCGTGGCCCGCGTGGCGGTCCGCCTTCACCCTTCGGCCGCGCTTCATTCACCTTCAAATTGCGCCCGCCCAATTCTTTCCCATCGAGTCCGGCCATGGCCTTGGCCGCTTCCTCATCGTTGGGCATTTCCACAAACGCAAACCCCCGTGCGCGCCCGGTTTCCCGGTCCATGGCCATGTGCACGCGCGTTACCTGCCCAAACGGCGTGAACAAATCGCGCAGCTCACCTTCCGTGGTCTGAAAACTCATGTTCCCGACAAACAAACTCTTCATCTTGATTCTCCCCGAACTCTTCGAAGCACCATGAGTGCAGAATCTCGGCAAGCTCACGCTTCCGGGACGCTACGCTACACTGACCTAAAATTGGCTGAATTCAGTGGAGGGAGGGCCAAAAAGCGCGCCCTACAGGGAGTTCAGGCAACCCTACTTCGGGAGTCTACAGGAAAGACAATAACACATTTGGCTGCCAAAACCTGCAACCTGATTTTGCCGCAACCGCCCTCAACCCAGCGCCAGTTCCTTTCTAACTTTTCAAAACTTCCCCCACGGCCCGCCACGCTTGGTCGATGGCCTCATCCGTGTAGGCGTTGGCTCCCGCATCGGAATTCGCGATCGCAATATTGCCAAACGGCTTCCGTCCGATCACCCACGGCTTCTCTTCCTCTTTCCAATCCGGATCAAAGAGCGAATTCGGCGTGTACGCGTAACCATGCGCCCAGCGATTCACGGTAATCCCTGCAATGTCCCGAGCCGGATCAAATCCCGCTCCGCCCAGCATCCTCCCCAGTTGATCCCGAATGTTGCGTTCGAATTCCGAAAACGGCGTTCCCATCAATTCTATTCGCCCCATGCGAAACTGATCTCGCATCGGCATCCCAGGTTTGCACGGCGTGCGCAGCATAAAGAGCACCATCGGCTCTTCCGGCTTGTTTGGAAACGCATATTCGCCGATGCTGACGGGAAAATCGAGCGCCGTGTGCGTGTGATATCCCCCCGGCGCCACAATCTGACGCACGCCCAGCTTCGCGAACGGAGTCCAATTCCGCAGCGCCACATGCGTATACACCAGTGGCGTCTTCACCAAGTACGACAGCGCCTCCTTCTGCTTCTGCGGCAACTCCGGGCAAATGTAGGGAATCATCCCGTTGTAGCAAGCCAGCACACAATTTTTCGCTCGCACCGACTGCAACTTCTTCCCACGCATATATGCAATATCTACTGTTTTCGGCTCTGAACCCGCCGCATCTCCGCTCGCTCCAGCGTGCTGCACATGCACCACGGTGCTGTTCAGCCGTAGGCGCAACGGCGCGCCGGCCACATCCAACTTGCCGTAATCCGCGCGCGCCGTCACTACATCTTCCATCGACTTACCCGGCATCGCGCCCGGTATCAGGGCCCTCACCAGCAAACGCGCCACCGACGCATTCCCGTCCGGAAAATGAAAAATGTAAGGCTCTTCTTTTTCGTGCTCGCCGAGGCCCAATCCATCAAGACCGGCATAAGTGAAGGATTCGTAGTCGTCTGGCGATTCGAAGCACGCTAGCGCGGAAACCGCATCGATCCCCACCCCATACAAATCATGCGGAAACGTCTGAAAAAAAGGCAGCGCCTCCGGATGCACCTTGCAAAACTTCGTCAAATAATCCGCATAACTGACCTTGGCCAGCTTCCGGCGCTTCTCGTCCTTCGATAGCCCCGCCAGGTAGTCCACTTTCTCCGTATAGACCCGCGCGATGTCCTGCCTTGTCACGTCCGTAAGCGGCGCCTTCGCCAAAAATTCCGCCCACGGCGTAGCATTCATCCCCGTGATCAACCGGTCTTCACCAAACGTCTCCTTATCAAAAAACGCCGCCGTCCCTAATTTCGAATAAAGTTTCGCATCGTAATTCTTGTAAAATCGCTCCGTCTCAATCCCGATCTCTTGGATCAAGCTTTTCGCCACCTCGCTGTACTTCCCCGGGCTCTCAATCGATTGCGTCCCCCCATAACTCAACACCATCCGATTCCCCGCGCGAAACTCATTCCGCTTCGCATGCCCGCCAAAATCGTCGTGATTATCCAAAATCAAAATCCGGGCGTCTCGCCCCGCGCTCTTGCGATAAAAATAAGCTGCCGCCAGCCCGCTAATCCCGCCGCCTACCACCACCAAATCGTAAGTCTCCCCCGTCGAAACCGCCGCCCCGTCCGAATCCCAACTCCCCCCATCCCGCAACCGGTGCGCAAACGTAAACGTCCCGTCATGATTCCCGCGCATCCCCATCAACACCGGCGGATAGTACCCAGCCGCCATCTCCGGTGCGAAATCGTCAAACGCCGCCGCTGCCAAGAGCGTCTCGGCCCCAAGCGCCCCGCCCACACCCATAGCCACGCCATTCAAAAAATCGCGCCGCGTAATCCCGCGCCCCATTCCCAATTCGCGACCCCTGTTTTCTTCACTCATGCGTGGGATTGTAGCGCAGTCTCAACGCGCAGGTCTCCGCGGCCTCTGTGAGCTGTCGGCTCTCTGTTTAAATTCTTTTTCTTGGTTTTTTTCTTAAGTACGGGGATCTACAATTCGCGCAAAGCCGTAGCCACAGGCAACCGCGCAGCGCGTATCGCCGGAAAAAGTCCGCCAAGCACTCCCATCGCCAGTGCGAACACAACACCCATCACAAGCAGATCCGGTGTGATCTTAAACGCGAACGCGAGATTGGAGAAAGTCTGAAAATTGATGGTGCTGGTAGTCAATCCATTCAACCGCAGAACCGCCAAACAACCCAGTACACCGCCAACAAAAGAGATCAAAAGCGCCTCAAGCAAAAACGAGAAAACCACCGAAGGACCGCCAAAACCAAGGGCGCGCATGGTAGCAATCTCCCGCCCGCGATCGGCGACCGCCGAATACATGGTGTTCAGCGCACCGAAGACCGCCCCGACAGCCATGATCAGAGCGACGAAGCCGCCAAGACGTGTAATCAGCGTGGTCATACTCGTGGATTGCTTAGCGTAGTAATCGATTTCGCGCATCACGTCCACATTCAGCCGCGGGTCGGTGGTAACCGAGTCCTTCAATTGGCTCAAAGCCGCGGGCGAAGTGAGGTGCACGGTGACGGATTGAAAGTTCGTTTCGGGGCGATTGTAGGCCGCGGAGAGAAGGTGCGAATCTGCCCAAACCTCGGAATCGAAGGAGCTGCTGCCCGCGTCAAAAATCCCCACAACCTGCCAGTGTACGGTGCCAAGTGCAATAGTCTTGCCGAGCGTCAACCCGGAGTACGTCGTGCTCGCGTTTTTGCCCACCACCACTTCTGCGAGCCCAGCCTTGAACATCCGCCCTTGCACAATTTTCACTTGCTTGCGTATCTCCAGCACATTCGGCGAAACGCCGCGAAGTTCCACATTGGCGTCCGTGCCCGTCGAAACTAACGGAATCGGAGCCATGAGCACGGCTTCCGGAGTCACCAGTGGGCCGCCGGTTCCTCGCGCAATTCCAGGAGCGTCTTGAATGATCTTCACCGAGTCCAGCGGAACCCCGCTGGTCATCTCGGACGTAGCTCCGGCGCGAACGATCAGCGCGTTGTCTTCCGAGCCCGAGGCCACCAGGGTGGCATGGAAACCGCGCGCAAGTGACAGCATCGCCACAAAAACTCCCACCGTCCCGGCAATCCCCAGCACCGCAACGATGGTCGATGTCCAGCGCGCTTTCACGCTTCGGATGTTGTAGACAATCGGAATAGCCACGTCAGACCCTCCGCAGCGCATTCACAACGCGCATGCGCATCGCGCTGATGCCTGGAAGCAGACCGCTGACCATGCCGACGAAAATGGCAAACACCAGGCCAAGCGACAGCATTGTTTTTGACAGAAGAAGCGGGGGCAGCAACCCCGTGACGGCTGCACTAATCACCGGAATGGCCGCCCACGCAAGTAAAAGGCCTAGCAGGCCTCCGAACAGCGCGATCACGGTCGATTCGGCAAGAACAAGGAAGAGTATCGTACGATCCGTTACTCCAATGGCTTTTAAGACCGCCAGCTCGCTAGTACGCTCGCGAACCGAGATGGCCATGGTGTTTCCAGTAACCAGCAGCAAAGTAAAAAAGACGACGCTCCCGATGGTCAGGATAAGGAATTCGATATTTCCAAACTGTTTGGCGAAACCGGCCGCAAAAGCTGACTCCGTCTCAGTCTTGGTTTCGTAAGAGGAATTGGCGAACTTCGCATCGATAGTCTTCGCGACCCGCACGGAGTCGTCTGGGCTATCGAGCTTGAGAATGTACCACCCGGCTGTGCTCTTGATGACCGCGGGAACATTCTCATCGAAATTTTTCCACTGCAGCCAGAACTGGCCCTGGTCGCCATCAGGTTTCGCCGTGTGATAGATGCCGTCCAGATTGAATTCCCACGTCTTCGTGGGACCGTAGAGAGAATTCTTGATGGGAATCCGGTCGCCTACCTTCCATCCGAATCGTTTCGCAGTTGTCGCGCCTGCGATCGCTCCTTGCTGGTCCTTCACAAATGTATTCCATTGATCATCGGGCACGATGAATTCCGGATACACTTTACGGTGGTTTTCCACGTCAATGACGAACTGTGGAAAGAAATTTTTCTCCTCCTGATAGACCCCGCCGAACCAGTGATCGTGGGTGACATACTTCACACCGGGAATCGCGCGCACTTGGTCGTCATACGATATAGGCATCGTCTGGATAAGCCCGATGCGGTTGACGATCACAAGCCGGTCTGCACCCGCAATGTCAATTCCGCGACTGAAAGCACTATTCACCACCGCCAGGAACGTGAAAAGGACCAGCGCAATCGCGAACGATCCGATCGTCAGGATCAGTCGCACTTTTTTCCGGAACAGATTGGCGAAGATCAGCGACCGAAATTTCACGCCACACCTCCGGCAACCACGCCTTGCCCCAGCTTGGAAGCTTCGACCAGCACGCCTTTGTCGAGATGGAGCGTCGTATGGGCACGCGCCGCCACGACCGCGTCGTGCGTCACCATCAAAACGGTTTTGCCGTGATTCGCGACAAGCTCCTCAATCAAGGCCATGATCTCGTCGGCGCTTTTCCGGTCCAGGTCGCCAGTAGGCTCGTCGCAGAGCAAAAACGTTGGGTCAGATACAATCGCGCGCGCAATGGTCACGCGCTGCTCCTGTCCGCCGGAAAGTTGACGCGGGTAATGGTCCATGCGGTTGACCAAGCCCACCACGTTGAGCGCCGTCTCCACGTGCTTGCGCCGTTCGACCTTCGAAAGCTTGGTCAGCAACAGCGGCAGCTCCACATTCTGAAACGCCGTCAGCACCGGAATCAGGTTGTACATCTGGAAGATGAACCCAACATGCCGCGCGCGCCACTGCGTCAACTTGCTTCCAGACATGTGCGTGATCTCGTCACCGTCCACGGTGATGCTGCCTTGCGACGGCACGTCCAGTCCACCAAGTAGATTCAACAACGTGGTTTTCCCCGAGCCGCTCGGCCCCATGAATCCCACAAAGTCGCCCTTGTCCACGTCCAGATTAAGCCGTTGCAGCACCTGAATCTCTTCCCCGCCACGGCGGTAGGTTTTCGTCAGCCCGCGTACCTGAATCAAGCTCTTCCCGCTTCCCTGGCCATCCACTCGAATCATCTTCGCCGCTCCTGTTTCCGATTACCTATTTCTTCACCCTACTTCTTAATTTGCACAGCCTGCCCGTCCTGCATATTGGCGGGCCCTTTCACGACAACCGCGTCACCAGCCACAATCCCCGACAAAATCTCCGTTTGCGTTCCCTGCGCGTTTCCCAGCGCCACGGCACGCCGTTCCAGCTTTTCGTTCTTCACCAGGAACACAATCTTTTTACCGCCGTCGTCGTGCAAAGCCTCGTTCGGAAGCAGAGCCGCCACAACCGGCGCGCTCGCGTCCGCTTTCTTCACCGGTTCGTCGCTCAAAAACGTCACCTTAATCCCCATGTCTGGCAAAATCCGCGGATCGAGCTTGTCAAACGAGATGCGCACCTTCACGGTGGCCTTCTGCCGGTCCGCCGTCGGAATCACTGTCCGCACATGGCTCGGAATCTCCCAATCCGGATACGCATCCAGAATGGCCGTCACCTTCTGCCGGTCTTTCACCCGCGCAATGTAGGATTCATTCACGTCCACTTCAATCTCGTTCGAATTCATATCCACAATCGTCGCAATTCCCGTGCGCGTGAATCCTCCGCCGGCCGAGATCGGAGACACCATCTCGCCCACTTGCGCATCCTTCGAAACGACAATTCCGTCGTACGGCGCGGTAATCACGCAATTGTCCACCGCCTGCTGCGCCTCGCGAATCCGCATTTCGGATGCTTGCACTTGCTGCTTCGCCAGATTGATTTTGGCTTTCAGGCTGTCCACGTTCGTGCTCGCGGTGTCCAGTTGCTCTTGCGTCTGCACACCGGCCTGCTGCAATTGTTCAGCTCGCCGCAATTCGATCTGTGAAAACTTGAGCTGTACTTGAAAATCAGCAATAGCCGCCTGCGAGGAATCCCGGTCCGCCTTCGCGGAGTCTAGCGCCTTCTTCACATCTGCATCGTCCAGCGTAGCCAGCAATTGTCCTGCGTGCACGCGCGTCCCTTCATCGAAAAACACGCCCGTAACCCGCCCGGTAATTTTCGCCGCAATCGTGGCTCTTCGCCGCGGCGTAACGTATCCGCTCGCATTCAAGATCGCCGAGCGTCCACCGATTTCCGGCTTCTGCGCCGTCACCACCTCCACAACGGGCGTCTGATTCCGAAACGCATACGCCAACCCCGCAATGATAACCACCGCCCCGAGCACCGCCGACGCATAGCTCAGCAGCTTCCCGGCCTTCCCGCCCGAGCGGTGGCTGTCATGAATCCGTAAGGAGCTCAAATCCGCCTTTGGATGTATTTCCGTTGCCGCCATCAATGCCCTGTTCTCCATGCCAGACGCCCTTCACCTGCATCTACGCATTGCCATTTCGAAAGATTACAGGCCAGACCTGGCTTTCTGCTGTCCATTCTAACCTGCTTTGCGGCTTGCCGGCCGTTTCCCGCAAAGCGTTCGATGTGTTTTCCGTACGTTTTTGCTCTTGTGGCCGAATCTGTCGCTCGCCGCTTTGCGCTGTGCCGCCCTTCGCGTATACTCTTTCTGTTACTAATTATCTTAGTTCGTGAGATAATTAGCTGTCAAGATAAAATGAGCCGCATCAAACTGGACAAATTCTGCAAGCCGGCCGCGGGTGGCAAGCGCAACGCCCTGATCGTCCGCGTTGGCATGGAACTCGGCCGCGAACTCAGCACTACTTCCATCTTCTTCCACCAGGCTATCGCCACAAAGTTGGGCATCAACGTTACCGATACCAGATGCTTTGAATTAATGTCCCGTTATTCCCAGGGGCCCCTCACGGCCGGAGACATCGCTCGCGCCTCCGGTCTCACCACCGGCGCCGTTACTGGCATCCTCGACCGTCTGGAGAAAGCCGGCCTCGTCGAACGCTTCCGCGACTCAAGCGACCGCCGCAAAGTCTTCGTCCGCCCATGCATGGCTGCCCTCGAGCGTATTGGCCACCTCTACGAAGGCCTCGCGGCCGCCTCCCTCAAGCACGCCTCCCGCTACTCGACCAAAGATCTCGAGCTGATCCAGGACTATCTCGAGGGCAGCCTCAAAACCCTCCGCGAACAAGCCGCAAAGTTCTCCTAGCCCCCTCCACCAACCACGCCCACCTCGCGCTTAAACCATCTAGATCATGGCGGGGGTCACCCAATCCCCAACGATCGCTCATGTTCGCAATTGAGACAAAAAATCCCATAAGCGGACGTCCGCTCCAGAGGAACTCCCCCTACGTTTACCTTAAATATCACGCTTTGAATGACTTGGAGCATATACTCGCAGGCATGCAGGATGCGAATCAGTCGACGCATTTCTGAAGGGAGCCCGCCAAGATGCTCAATTTCTGGAACGACCTCCGGTACGCTTTCCGCACCCTCGCCAAAAACCCCGGCTTCGCCATCATTGGCATCGTCACACTCGCCCTCGGCATGGCCGTTAACACCACGCTTTTCAGTGTGATCAATGGCTTCCTTCTCCGCCCCCTCCCCGTGCCACATCCAGAACAAATCACTGTCCTCGCCCTGCGGCAATCCTCGCTTCCAGGAATTCACCATTTCTCATACCCGGATTTCGAGGATATTCGCGACCAGTCCAGCTCCTTCACCGATACTCTCGCTTTCCGAGTAACACTCGCAGAACTCGGCGTCGACCAGAAAGCCGATCACTGCATCATGAGCCGCGTCTCCAGTAACTATTTTTCTTCGCTTGGAATCAAGCCAGCCTACGGACGCCTCATTCTTCCAACCGAAGGCCTCAATCCTGGCGCCGACCCCATTATCGTTCTGGGATATTCCTACTGGCGCAAGAGATTCGGCAGCAACCCGGATGTCGTCGGCAAAAAAGTGGAGATCAATCAACATCCGTTCACAATTGTCGGAGTAACGCCTAAGGAATTTAAGGGAACCTATTCAGCCCTCGATATGGACGCTTTTATTCCTTTCAGCGCGGAGATGGCCGAGGATGCCGACAATCCTGTGGAAAAATCTTGGACGAGCAGAGTCTCCCGCAATCTCACGCTGATGGGACGACTGAAACCCGGCGTAACCATCAAGCAAGCCCAAGCGTCGCTCAACGTTGTGGCCGAGCGCATTTCCGACGAGCATCCTGACACGGAGAAAGGCATCGCCCTGCAGCTTTTCCCAGAAAAACTGGCCAGGCCGGAACCTGATCCGGAAAACCCTATTCCAGTTGCCGCCATGGCCTTTATGGCTCTAGCCGGGCTGGTGATGTTGGTTGCGTGTTTCAATATCGCCAATGTTCTGCTGGTTCGTGCGACTGTGCGCCAGCGCGAAATGGCGATTCGAGCCGCTCTTGGCGCGGGCCACGGCCGTCTCGTACGGCAATACCTCACGGAGAGTCTTCTACTAGCCTTTCTTGGCGGTGGCGCAGGCCTCGTACTCGGGTCTTGGGCGGCGGGGATTCTGGGCTCGCTCCGCCTTGGCTCCGAACTTCCCATCGCGTTTGATTTTCATCCTGACACCACTGTCTATCTGTTTGCACTAGCAGCGGCGCTGCTCACCGGCCTGATCGTCGGCACTATGCCGGCCTTGCGCGCGGCTCGCACCAATGTGATCACAGTTCTGCATGAAGGAGGCCGCGGCTCCTCGTCCGGACCGCGCCGGCAACTGGCCAGAAATACATTGGTGGTGGCACAAGTGGCGGGTTCGCTGGTGCTGCTCATAGTCGCTGGTCTCTTCGTCCGCAGCCTGGATAAAGCGCAAAAGATTAATCTCGGCTTCAATCCCGATCATGTTCTCGATCTGTCCGTGGATGTCGCGCAGATCGGTTACAAAGAGCCTCGCGGCCGTACCGTGTACCGCGACATGGAGAGCCGCATTCGCGCTCTGCCCGGCGTTGAATCCGTGGCTCAAGCGTTCATGACTCCTATGAGCCTCATGAGCGCTGGCGACCGTTTAACGATTGAAAATCAAATTCTCGAACCGGGCCAACAACCGCCCGACATCAACTACAACATTGTGACTACGGGATATTTCGACACCCTTCAGATTCCCTTGTTGCGCGGCCGGAAGTTCGCGGAGGCCGACAATGAAAAAGCCCCGCTGGTTGCCATCATTAATCAAAACATGGCAAAGAAGTGCTGGCCCGACGAGGACGCCCTCGGCCGGCGCTTCAGCACCAAGGGCCCGGCAGGGCCCTTCATAGAAGTCGTAGGCATCGTGCAAGACGGCAAATACCAGGACGTCACCGAGGATCCGCAGCCCTACTTCTATCTCCCTTTTGAGCAAAACTACATGTCCATCCGCACCATCCACGTCCGCACATCCGTGCCTCCGGAAACGCTTGGCTTGCAACTTGAGTCGCAAATCCACGAACTCGCTCCGGACGTTCCTATCACGCAAGTCCAGCCGATGAGAGAATCTCTCGAAGGCGCAAACGGCTTTTTCTTTTTTCGTTTTGGCGCGCAAATCACGGCCGTCATGGGTATCCTCGGGCTGATTCTCGCAGTCGTTGGAATCTATAGCGTGGTCTCGTACGCGGCCGCTCAACGCACACAAGAGATTGGCATTCGCGTCGCCATGGGGGCCACATCTCGCGACATCCTGAAAATGGTCTTGCGCCAGGGACTGGGCGTGGTCGGCATCGGGCTCGGGCTGGGCTTAGTGATCGCGCTTGCCGGCACACGCTTGATGAGCAGTTTCTTCATGGGCATCAAGCCGACGGACCCGCTGACATTTACGGTCGTAGTCCTCTTGCTCACGGCGATTGCGCTTTTCGCTTGCTGGATTCCCGCGCGCCGCGCCACGCGTATCGATCCTCTCGTCGCCCTGCGCCACGAGTAGTTGTTTTTGGGGGTCTGAGCCGCTCCCGTAGAACTCGTTCCACGCCTCAAGCGATGGACTTGCGACGAACGTGTATTCGTCAGCAGCCTAGAATCATTAGAATGTGAGTGATAGGCGACTTAGCCGAGGATGCGGCGGATCTCCTCGACAATTTTTTCGCTCGCCGCGGAAGCGCTCACCTCGCCGAGCTTACGGTAGTTTTCGAAGTGGTCTTCGTCGAACCATTGATTCGCAGTCGTGTCGTGCGGAAAAGCCTTGTCCTTGCTGGCGTAAGCGAGAACATCGCAAGGATCGCTTTCTACCAGCGCCGGCTTCAGGTAAATGATCGTTCCGTCTTCTTCGGGGGCATCCGGGTTGTATCGGATCGTTCCAATCGCAAAGTGCGCTTCAGACCTGCGTGTTCCGGGATCGTCGGAAGATGTTTCGGGCTTGATCTCGTCGAGCGCCTGCAGCACGATCTCCACGCCGAAATCTGTTCGGCATCGCTCGACGGCATTGTGCAAATCGCCGAAGCCGTACTCCGAATCGCAGGAAGCATCGCTCGCGATGATCAATTTGCACCGCCGCCGGACGAGTTCGTACACCGCCAAGTTTTCGAAATGACCGCCGTCGGAAAGATAGACGTACTTGCTGTCGTCATTCGTGGATCCGAGCAGTTCCTGCAACAGGCAAGCGAATCCGATGCGCGGGCTCCCGTTCTCCCAGCCTTTTCCGAGCGGATTCCCGATCCACCAGCCTAGCCGCACATCGAACAAGGTCATCAGAAACCCCAGCCCGGGATCGGAATACGAACCCATATTCGGGCTTGCGGCGGCGCCCGAAATGGCCACGGCCGTTCCCATGGTCACACCCGCCTTGAATCCTGGCAGTTTACACGCGAGTTTTTCCGTGGGTGCATAAGCGGCCTGCCAGTCTCGCCTGCATCGAAGTGGCCGCGTAAATCCTCCATGAATTGGCGTCAGCGCGAACGAGCGGGCTTTTCGCGTTTGGAGGGCGAGTTCCTTGCCCCGCACCACGTTCAAGCTGGTATTCAGAATCGGCAGCGGCCGCCCGTCCTTGGGATCGTTCGAGCCGAGAGGAATTTGCAGGCTGGCGAGTGGGAAATTATCTGCTTCAGAAAACCCCGTGAACGGCTGCGCATTCCGCTTCCTCACCGTCGCGCCCAGATAACACCTGACCAATCGGTTGCGATACAGGTAATGGATAGAGAATTCGTTGATGTCCACTCGCCAGGAAACGAACAGAGATATGCCAAAAAATATCAGGCATAGCAGCGGAACGCCGATATTGAAATCCTGATCGCTGGGAACTCGGAAGGTGCTCCACCAATCCAGACCCATCACCCAATTTGCGGCAAACGAAGCAAAAATCGAGAGAGCCAGCAACAGCCCCAGAATGAAAATGTACGGCGTAAGTTTTGCGGCCAGGGCAAGGAGCTTCTTCATTAGTGGAGCGTCGGGATTCCATTTGCTGGTTTTCTCACTCTTGCCGAAAAATACGCCGTATGCGGTCGAAGCGACCCACAAGAGGACTCCGGTGGCCGTTTTGGGATGGGCGCTGCTTTCTCTGCCAAGCAAACCCCCCAGTGCCGGTGGAAAGTAGATGGCAATCAGGAATAGACCGAACCACAAAAACGCGAAGAGAAGCAGCCAGCCGCCCAACCGGCCCCACCACTCGCGGTGCGCATCACTCATCCCGCGCCCCATTAATCCAATATGAATCACGCCGGCGATCAGCATGATCAGGATGGACACCGGCGTTGCAAAAGTCATGATCCGCCAGTTCCCGTAGGCATTCCCCGCCGCGGCCCCTGGGGGAATTAAGAGAAGGCTGAAAGGAACGAAGAGATATCCAATCAGGGCTCCCGTCCCTGCTGCTGTGAGCATGACGAGCCCGCTGACTGGCGCGGTGCTTCGGTGGCGTTTCTTCTTTAAGTGCACCATTCGCCGAACAAGACAGGCACCTGTCCACATGCTGAAATATAGGCCGATTCCCATCAAAGGCGCACGGTATCTGGGGTGGTCGAGGATTCCCCAGTCTCTCAGAAATTGGCTGCAACCGTAGGTGAATAACGCGGAAGACACCAGCAATGGGCCGATGATGAAGACGTGGACGGCCCACGAATTTGCGTACCACGGGTCTCTCTTTCCTTCGTGGGGATCCACCGTTTCGAGATTCAGTCCCATGAAAATCACTGCCACAAGCCCCAAGAGGAGTCCCAGAGCGAGCGCGAAATGCTGCGACCTCATGTAGTGATTCCACGCAAAATTCTTTTCTCGCAAAAAGTCCTCGAGATTCTCGAACGCAAGCAGAAGAGAGACAACCGTCCTGGGCCCAAGCAGCAGCGCGAGAAGCGCCGTCACGAGGATGATTTGGTTCAGCAGCGTATTTCGCAGATAGCTCGCTGCAAACGCCAGAAAATCCGCTCGCAGCAATCCCTTCCGTGGTGTGAGGTAGTTGCTGTAATCGCGCAAGAAATGGAGTTCTGGCGGGTCGCCTGCTTCCTCTGGCATCTTGGGCGGCGTTGATAATCGCCGCTCGATCTCGTGGATTCCGATGCCGTGGTGGTACATCCATCCCATCAGCCAGCCGCCGATGTAGCCGCCGCCTGAAACCGTGGATACATAATCGAGCGATCGCAGCAAATTCTTTCTCGCGAGGGCTTGGAGCACTCCGAGGTTGAAAGTCGCGCTGCGAATGCCCCCGCCCGAAAACGCCAAGCCGACCAGGCTCCTTTGAGCAGCAGGGCGCTGCGAATTCGGCTCGAGCCGCAAGTTGCGCGACGTCTCTACTTGCTGAAGCTCCTCTCCGAGCACGTCGTGAACGGATGGTGGCGTCATTTCTTCTGGCAACCTGGGAGCTTTGAGTCGCTGTCGGCTTTTCTCATCGGTAGTGGGAACCCCTAGAGTAGTGAACCGCTCCCTCGTTGCGTTTCATCCCTTGGGACGTTCTTTTCCGGTTACTCCTCCGGCATTCCGCTCCGTACCGGAGGAGTTTTTCCCCGTCTCCCGTTGCACCGGTGGAACAATCGCCCCAATTTCTCGGCCGGAGCCGCAGACTTCCGGTTAACCTTGTTTTAAGCACTGCTTCCCTCGATGAGTGTTTATCGTGTCCTACGAACACCTGCGCCGCAGCAGCCGCATCCCGAAAGAGGTCGCTATTCTTTTGACCGGAAGCGACATGGATGGCAAAGGCTTCTCGGAAATGACCAAGACCGTGCTTCTCAGCCGCCACGGCGCCGGCATCATTTCCACCTATAAGCTCTCCGCCGAGCAAGAGATCATCATTCGCTATCTCGATACCAACAAGGAAGCTCTCGTGCGCGTTGTCGGCCGCATCGGCTCGGAAGGCGAGATCTATACCTATGGCGTGGCCTTTGTGGATCATTCCAACATCGATTTTTGGGACATTGACTTTGCCCCCGTTTCCGAGAGGGAAAAGGAGTCTCGCCGCATGCTCCTTGAATGCGGCAACTGCAAAGCGCACGAAACCGTGGAGCACAGCGACGTCGAATCCGACGTTTTCCTCATCAATGAGGGGATCGTCCGCTATTGCAAGAAGTGTGGTGACTCGACGCTGTGGAAACGCTCTTCGGATGTTCCCGAAGAGCAGCCCGTCCTGATAGCCGCCGGGCAGAACGCCGCTGAATTCGCGCCTGCCGAAGAAGCTCCCGCCGCGCCGCCCATACCAGCCCCCCCAAGCGTCGCGGCTTCCCCGATCTCGCAAGCTTCCCCGATCTCGCAAACCTCTTCGGCCTACGCTTCACCTACGGACCGCAAGCTCGCCGCTCCTCTGGACAACCGCCGCAAACACCCTCGCACCAGGGTCAGCTACAAAGCCTCCATCCGCCGTTCGGGCTTTACCGACGACATTGTTACCTGCGAAGACATGTCCAAAGGCGGCCTCTGTTTCAGGAGCCGCAAAAAGTATTTTCAGGGGACCGACATCGAGGTCGCTGTCCCCTATTCTCCCGGCGCCAACGCCATCTATGTCCCCGCGCAAATCGCCTGGGTGATCGAGATCACCAAGGATAAGCTCTACAAGTGCGGCGCCGCTTACCGCCGCACCTCTCGAGCCTCCTAAAGTCGCCCCAAATCCATAGGAATCAGGACCCGCCCCATAAACGCAAAAAAGGCTTGACAGCTAATACTGTGTACCATACAGTGTGTGTCGCACACTGTATGTCGCCTGGTAATGCCAACCACGATCTCTTTGAAAACCTGCGGCTCGAGCTACGCCGGGGCTCGCTCATTCTGGCCGTAATGGCCTCCCTGCAGACCGAGCAATACGGCTACACGCTCCGGAAAGCGCTCACCGACCACGGCATGCCGATTGATGAAGGCACCTTGTACCCCCTGCTGCGGCGCCTGGAGACGCAGGGGCTGCTCGTCAGTGAGTGGCGGGAAGAGGACAAGCGCAACAAACGGTTTTACCGGCTTTCCGCAGATGGAAAAACCATTTTCAAACAATTGCTCGCCGAATGGCAGAGCATGAATTCCTCTTTGAGCGGGATTCTTTAGGAGCGCGTGATGGACATTCTGGAAAGTTATCTGCGGGCAGTGAAGCGCTGCCTTCCGCGAGCGCAAAGCGATGACATTATCAAAGAACTTTCGGACGATCTTCGCTCACAAATCGAAGAGCAGCAAGCCGCGCTTGGCCGCCCATTCAACGACCAGGAGATGATGGCTTTTTTCAAGCAGCATGGCGACCCCATGACGGTGGCGCGCCGGTACCGGCAAGATCATCGCAGTTTGTCTCTCGGGTGGGAACTGATCGGACCTGAACTTTTTCCAATGTATTTGATCCTGTTGTCCTTCAATCTAACGCTCACGGTAGGGGCTGTGGTCGTAGTCTCGCTGCTGATTCACGTTCCCATCACATTCGACGCGTTCGTCGTTCCGGTTTTGGCACAGATCCTTTGCCTGACGGTGGTCTTCACGATTTTGAACCTGATCCGGCGAAAATATCCGCAGCCGTGGTACTACCCGCCGGCGGAACTTGCTCCCATGTTGCCCGTCAGTCGCTGGTATTCGCTCATCGGCTTGATCATGTGGGCCACTGTGGCAATTTGGTGGCTCGCGGTGCCGCATTTTCCGCAATTGATTTTAGGTTCAGGGGCGGTGCACTTGAAGCTTGCTTCCACCTGGCACAGATTTTATGTGCCGATACTTCTGCTGGTGATGGGTTCGATCTCACAGAGAGTCGTAAGCCTTTTACATCCGACATGGACTTGGGCGGTGCCGGTGATGCGGATGGTTATCAATACTGCGGCCGTGCCGATTTTGTACGTCCTGATGTTCAAGAGCCAAACCTTGGTCGTGCTTGCCGACGGAATCCAAAGCACTCCGCATTACGAGCAACTCGTTGAAGACTTCAATGGCCTGATTCGCTGGGGCATTCTCGGGCCATGGCTCTGGATGTACGCGGGGATCAGCGCCATCGTTTACGCATGGTACAGCGTTCCGCACTTGCGGCGTCTAATTCGGGGCACGCGTCGGCAGTCGGCGGTCATTTAGCGGGACCGTTCTTTCGAGAGGATCGAAGATCATGAAGGCGCTTTTCTTACTTCTTGACTTGCTGACGGACAGCGATGGCGTTCGAAACTTTGTCCATTCCTGCTTCATCGCGGCTGTGGTCAGTGTTGCTGTTCTCTTTTTGCTGGGCGCTTACCATGTGTTTCGGCGTACTTCGACGCGTCAGAACGCTCTTTCGCCACGACGCACCTGAAGAATCTCAGGAAAGTTGGGAGAGAAATTATGAGCAACGAAATCTGGGCTGAACTTTCGGGAGTACAGAAACGTTTCGGAAAGATAGTGGCGCTGGACGGTCTTGACTTGCAAGTGCGGCGAGGAGAGCTCTTTTCCGTGCTCGGCCCAAATGGGGCGGGCAAATCCACCGCTGTTTCACTCATGCTCGGACTGCTGCGGCCGGACTCCGGGGCGGCGCGGCTCTTCGGGAAGTCTCCACTGCTCGTCGAACCAAGACGCCAAGTCGGCGTCATGATGCAGGAAGTGACGCTCGCGCCAGAGCTTCGTGTGCGCGAGCATGTCGCTCTCGTCGCCAGCTACTATCCTCGCCCCTTCACGCCCGAGGAAGCCATGGCGTTAACCAACATTTCGCCCTTGGCAGCGCGCCCGTACGGAAAGCTCTCGGCTGGGCAGAAGCGCCAGGTGCAGTTCACGATGGCGGTTTGCGGACGCCCAAAACTCCTTTTTCTGGATGAGCCCAGCGTGGGGCTTGACGTGCGTGCCCGCGAAACGATGTGGGCCACCCTGCGTCAACTTATCCGCAACGGCTCTTCCATTGTGCTTACGACGCACTATCTCGAAGAAGCGGAATCGCTCTCGAATCGCGTCGCCGTTCTCAACAAAGGCCGCCTGATCGCTTTGGGCAGCGTCAATGAGATTCGCGCGCTGGTCGTTCGCAAATACATCAGCTGTTCGACGGCGCTCGCCGCCGATCAGATCGCGGCGTGGCCGCACGTCGAGAGCGTCACGCGTGATCAGCAGCGTCTCGAAATCAGCACCAGCAACTCTGAAGCGGTGGTTCGCCGCTTGCTCGCCGCCGACTCTAATCTTCAAGAGCTCGAAGTCCGCCGCGCCGGACTCGCCGAAGCCTTCACAGAACTCACGCAGGAGGCTGCATGATGAATGCCAGATCGCTTGAAAATCCCAACGCGTTCGAAAGTCCGAGGCCGTTTGAACCTTTTGACGATTCGCCTCTCGCAGGCGTGATGTCCACTGGCCGGCTGCTGCGCGCCTATCTCGCGGAAGCCCGATTCGAATCCCTGCGCATGTTCCGTGTGCTTGGCTTCTCGATACCGTTTTTGGTGCTTCCGGCGGCTTTGTATCTGCTATTTGGAGTTGTGCTGTTCGGAGATGCCGTCCGAAACGACCTGTCCACGGGAAAGTTTCTCTTCACCGCGTTCGCCGTCTTCGGCGTGATGGGCCCGGGCATGTTTGGCTTCGGCGCCACCATCGCCACGGAGCGGGAACAAGGACTTCTCACGCTTAAGCGCGCCTTGCCCGCGCCACCCGGGTCTTACCTGCTCGCAAAATTGCTCATGACCATGCTCTTCGCATTCATCATAATGGTCACAATGATCACCGCGGCCCTGTTGCTCGGCCATTTGCCGCTGACCTTCGCACAATGCGCTCGCGTCACGGTGATCGATATCCTGGGGTCTCTGCCCTTCTGCGCCATCGGATTGTTTATCGGAACGCGCGCCTCCGGCAAAGCGGCCATCGCGTTCGTAAATCTCATCTACGTGCCGATGATGCATGTCTCCGGCCTGTTCTACCCATTGCCCAAATTTCTTCGGACCATCTCGCCGGTCTGGCCAACCTATCATTTGCAGCAATTGGTGTTTGGCGCCCTGGGAATGACCTTCTATGGGAAGTCCGCAGTCCATGTGGCGGTGCTCGCCGGCGTCACCGTGGGTCTCACGGCGCTCTCGGTCCGCAGGCTCGCGCGCATCGGCTGAAACCGAACCGGACCTGGCCAAGCGTCCGAGCAGGCTGCCGGACACGTGCGATTGACCCGCTCGCGCCGTGCGGCGGCGGGACCGGATAGTGCAATACACTTCGACAAGAGCTAACTCTCCGTTCCAGTTAGGACAAGCGCTTCCTTGCTAGAGGGGAAATCATAGTAAGGTCAGAAGATACTCGCTGTGCCGTGCCCGTCCCCGGAGGACTGCCTGAATGGTGCAAATCAAAGGAACCGCCATCAAGGACACCATTGAGCAGATCAAGCGCCGATCGGGCGACGCTGCCTTCCAGAAAATCCTCGGACTCCTCGACGAGGAAACTCGAAAAGTGTTCGAGAGCGAAATCTTCTCCTCCACCTGGTACTCGCTCGACCTCTTTACGCGCTTTCTCGAAATCGAAATCAAGGTGCTTGCTGACGGGAACGAGGAGATGGTCACGCGCGGCTCGGAAGCGGTGATCGAACGGCAACTTCGGGGAATTTACAAGGCGTTCGTGAAACTGGGCTCGCCCGAGTTTGTGATCAAGCGCATCGCCGCCGTTCACGCAACCTACTTTCAGGGCGTACCCATCGAAGTCCAGATCCAAGGGAACGGCAGAGCGCTGGTCACATACACTGGCTTTGAAAAACAGCACCGCATCATGGGATTCGCCATCGTCGGATTCTTCAAGAAGGCGCTCGAGATTTCCGGCGCCAAGGATGTGGCGATCTATTTCTCCGTCCCGATTGAAGAGGGCAAAAGCTATTCCGAGCTTTCCATTGCTTGGAAGTAAACGGGGGCGGGTCTCGCGTACAATAGGGCGATGGCCATGTTTGAACTTTGGCGAAGAATGCGCTGCCCGTCCCTGGTGCTGGCTTTCCTAGTATTTGTCTCGCAAATTCCGGCCCTGGCGCAAGAGCAGCCTCAAGGCGTCATTCGTGTCGGCGTAAACTTGGTCCTCGTGGATGCGACGGTGAAGAACAAGTCCGGCCAAATCATGGCCGACCTGAAGAAGGAAGACTTCGAAGTTCGCGAAGATGGCGCGGCGCAAAAACTGGATATCTTCAGCCGGGACGAACTGCCTCTGGAGGTTGCGCTGGTTTTGGATCTAAGCGATTCGATCGGGCCATTCCTCGGCCCCCTGCGCGACGCCGCGACCACGGCGCTCGCGGCGCTTAAAGCCGATGATGAAGTCGCTCTTTTTACGTTTTCCACCGAAGCCGAATTACGCGTCCCGTTCACCAAAGACAAAACCGAGATTGCCAAGCAGATCAGTCTGTTTCACGCGGGCGGCGCCACGAATATCAACGACGGCATCTTCATCGCCTCGGAAAATCTCCTGAAGACTCCGCCGAAAGGCCGCCGCGTGATTATCCTGATTAGCGATGACGTTGGCACCGACGCCGGCGGGCAGGGTACGCGCGACATCGTCACGGAAGCTATCGCTGCGGATGCCGTGCTCTATAACCTCAAAATTCCTGGCTACAACCCGCCGCAAACTCTCCTTTACGCCAGCATGGTTCCAGGTTTGGTTAACATTCGCAGGGTGATGGACCAAACGGGCGGCGAACTCTTCGACGTCCAAGACGTCGCACATCTGGATCCCGTCTTTCGCGCGCTGATTCAGCGGATCAAGACGCGCTACACGCTGGGCTACTACACCAACGCCAGCGCAGCGCTCGGCAAACCGCATAAACTCGATGTCCGCCTGGCTTCCTCTTTCGGAAAGAAGGGCAAAGATTACGTAGTCCTTTCCAAAAACGGCTTCTACGTTCACTGAGAAATTCCTGAGCAGCTCACAGCGCAGGGTCTGTAATTCCACGGCAACGCGCAAAGTGAGAGCAGCGTGGATTACGGCACATCATGCCATGCAATGAACTCGTCGGGACCCCATTCAGCACCCATGTTGTCGTCCGTTATTGTGGAGTAGCGGTTCAGCCTGGGCCGCAGATTCGCGGAAGATTCCAATCCAACGTAGGTAGCGGGCGCATTGAGGCTGTCTGCCAGGGAAAGAAATCTCGCGAGCGCTTCTTGGGCGCCCGCGTTACCCTGAGGAAATAAGGGCCGGCCATCGATTCGGAATTCACGCAGATCGCTCTCCCAACGTGCTTTGTCCACTACAAACGGCGAATCACTGACCATCAGAAAATTGATGACCCGCAGCCCGTAGGGGAATTCGCGAAGAGCAGTCGCCATGGCGTCGAACGAGCCAGTCGAATTGAAATAATAGATACCACCCGGATTCAAGTGACGGTGAATGATCTGGAAGAATTCCTTGGAGAGTAAGCTAGAGCTGTGATCGCGCCAGTGATAAGTGGCGTTCGCAACGATGAAGTCGTAGCGCTCTTCTGGATGCGCAATGAGCCAGCGGCGGCCATCGTCGATGTGCAGACGTAACTTGGGATTTTCCAGAAGCGAGCGCACAATCGGATACTTGGAAATCAGCTGCAAGTAGCCTGGATTGATTTCGACGACCTCCAGCGATTCCACTTCCGGGCTGTTTGCGAAAACTTGCCCCCACGAGCCCGAAGCAAGTCCGATCATGAGCATGCGTTTCGGGGCGGGATGCACGGCGTTCACAAAAAATGCGCGAATAGTGGAGTTGACATCGTTCTCGGGATCAACGCGGAAATAACCATCGTAGACGGAGCCTCCAAAGAGAGCGCCGTCGGGAGTAACGCAGATGACGCCATTGCGGTTTTCCACGACGTGAGCAAACGCGCCCATCTCTTGATACTTTCCGCCAAACGCGAGTTTTTCGTACAGCAGGGCGTATTGGCGCGGCGCAACCAGAACCAATGCCAGTGCGGCGAGCCCTAGAGACGCAGCCCAGAGTGGCGGGCGGCGAAAGTGCAATTCCTGCTGGCTCACGATGAGCATGCCCGTGGCGATCGCCGAAACTCCCAGCAGCAACGCGATCTGGAGCAGGGTGAAATACTGCATCAGCACGAAGCCGATCCCGAGACTCCCCACGACGGCTCCGGCGATGTTGGACACATAGACGAGACTCACACCCCGTCCGGCTTGCTCGCCGGGATTTACAGACAGCTGACACAGCAGGGGCATAACCGCGCCTACCAGCGCCGCGGTCACAAAGAAGAGAGGCACGCTGGAAAGGTAAGGGATTCTCCGCCCCATCAAGGAAGCGACCAGCGGGGGAAGATAAGTGGAAATCGCCCCGGCAACCATCATCATTACGCCGATTACTTGAAGCACGCGTTTTGGAGATACGTCGTGAGTGAAATACTCGGCGAGATAGGCCCCAGCGGCGACGCCTGCAAGAAAAGTTGCCAGGAGGAGAGAAAACGCCGGAGCTCTGTCCATCGATGCAATCGAGAAGACGCGGAACCACTCAATCTCAAAACCGAGCGAGATACAACCCGAGAGTGCGGCAAGGAACATGGCCATGGGCAGGGAGATGGCGGGCGCGAACGGTGCCATTCTCTGCTCGTCCGTGGTGCGCTGTGGTGTCGTCGCGCGGCGGCTCCGGCCGTAAAGAAATGCCGTCAGGCCAACCATCACATTCAGACACGCCGCGATTTTGACGGAACCCGAAAGGCCGTAATCCCTTAACAGGAACTCCGCACAGAAGTAACACGCCATCGCCGAACCGAGTGTATTCACAAAATAGAGTCGCGAGACCGAGAGCCCAACTCGGCCGGAACGCCCGACCAGATGTTCCACAAGGAGCGGAAGTGTTGCGCCCATGAGCATGGTAGGCAGCAGCAGGAGCAATAGGCTGAAAAGGATAACGTGAAGCAGGCCCGAGCCAGCGGTGAAGGAGGCGGCCCAATGAAAAATCCGGAGGGAGAGAATGCCGAAAACGGCCACGCCCATTTCGCAGCCGCCAAATAGCAGAATCCCATGCCGTGGAAACCGCACCGACAAGCGCCCGCCGAGAAGGCTGCCGATCCCCAGCCCTAGCATGAAAGCGCTCACCACCACGGCAACGGATTCAACGTTGACCCCATAGATCGCGAAGAGCGCCCTTTGCCAAACCACCTGATAAATCAGTGCGGGCATGCCAGATGCGAAAAACAGAGCGCTCAACAAGAGCGATTCCCACCGATGCGCCGATTTGTCAAACACGAACGCCGCTGCCAGAAAGAGCAGCAAATCGATCAGCAGGAGACCTAGAACCGGATGAATGATCATGGTCGTTGAGGGGCCTCTCCGAAATGGCCCGCAGGATTGCTGGCCCTCTACACTGTTTGAATTATGGGGTGGGCCGAATGGATCGCGGACAGGGATGAGAACTCACGTTGCGTAAGTCCTAATATCCGGCGCGTGGCAACGGCCGGCTAACACGATTATCACCGCTCTGAACTTTCTGCACTTGACTACCGAGCGCGAGACGACGCGCGCACATCCCCCCGGAGCGGCCACTCTGCGGGCTGAAAAAACCTCAATCGGTAAGGCCGAAGCGAGTCCGCATCTCTCGCCGGCCGGCCCGGGTTATGGCTAAAGCTCTGCTGTCGAGTTCCTGGATTACCCATTTTCGTTTCAACGCCACGCCCAGCAGGGCTGCGCCGAAGGCGCCGCCGATGTGTGGCCGCCGTTCGCTCCAATCCACACATGCGTACGCGAAACGGCGCCTTAGCGAGCGCGTCTCCTCGACAGCTATTCCCAGTTCTTCGAATGCCTTCGTGCCGCTTCGTGTCAGCGAGTAAGAGTCATCCGCCAACGGCTCAGCGGAATCGCGCGACCCTGCCGATAGCCAGCCCATCGCCCGGATGCGGTCATGCAGCGCGACGCCCAGGGTGCCGGCGATGTGATCGTAGCAAGTGCGGGCGGCGCGCAAACGGTTCGGCGTGTTGGGTACGAATACTTCACGCGTCCCACCCGCGAGCACGCTCAAAGCTTCCAGCGCGGCGGCAACATTGGCGCTGGCCAGACTGTAATAGCGATGCTTGCCCTGCGCGAACACCTTCACCAATCGCTGGGCCTCCAGGCGGTGGAGATGCACGCTCGCGGTGGAAGGCGTTATCTCCGCGAGCATCGCCAGCTCCGTGCTTGTTCGCGCGCGCCCATCATCCAGGCAGTACAGCATGCGCGCCCGCGCAGGCTCGCCGATTGCGGCGGCAATTTTTGAGACCGCGGCGTCCGCCTGATCTTCGACATTCATACTTTGATGTTAGACGAAGTATCCCTGTCTGGCAAGAGCCATACTGCTCCGTAGGCGGCCACCGAAGCCTCCCCCCGGCCAGTTGAGCCGCCGCGAAGCCATCGGCGGCATGGCCGCCACGGTGGCCGCGCTCACTGTTGGCTGCGAAGCACTTCCGAGCCCGCCCAGGAAAGGATTGCCCGTGACGATTCTATGCATCATCCGCTATCAGATTGATCCCTTTCAACGGGACGCCTTCAAGAAATATGCCGAGAATTGGGGCCGCATCATTCCTCGTTGCGGCGGACATCTCCTCGGCTATTTTCTGCCCCATGAAGGAACCAATGACGTCGCCTGGGGGCTGATCGCATTCGACAGCTTGGCATCGTACGAAGCGTACCGAACGCGTCTGAAGAGGGACCCCGAAGGCTGCGAGAACTTCGCCAATGCACAAGCAAAACGACTCATCCTTCGCGAGGAACGAAACTTCGTCGAACTGGTCAACGGAACTTTCAACCTTCCCGCTGCCCTGCCCCAAACTCCCTGAAGCCAATCATCTGAAATATTAAGTGGTGGTTCTTCGTCTTCTTAACAGGAGGCGGGAGGCGTCCTATGGTCGCATCGGAGTTTGAATACCGTCATCGATTCTGGATGATTCTGCTCGTCTATATCCTCACCTACTCGTTCTACAACGTTTATAAACTCAATGTTCTCTACGCCGTGGTTCCCTGGAATCAGGGAGTTCCCCAGCGGGACATGCTGGTGCGCCTTCTATATGGTGCGGCCGCGCTCGTAGCGGCGGGCGGCGCACTCCTGCTGACATGGTCGGTGGCTTACCGGCCACCCGAGGCCGACGGGGATCGCACAGCCTTCTCCATCGCCGGCCCGTTTCGTTACGTCAGAAACCCTCATTACCTGTCTTATTTTCTTCTCGTGCTTGCCCTCGGTACGTTTCAGAGCGCTCTCGGATTTCCTCTCATGCTTCTTGGCGAAGCGATCTTGCTTCTTCGCCTCGCCGGGCGCGAAGAGCTCCGCCTGGCCGAGGAGTCTGGCGAGCGTTTTCGCGTTTATGCCGACCGCGTTCCGCGCTTTCTGCCCTCGCTCCGGCCGCAGATGGAGGACGACGGGCGGCCACCGCGCTGGCCCGAGGCACTCTGGGATCAGGCCTTTCAGTGGGGCTTCGTCGCTACACTGCTGGCCTTCGCGCTCACTTTGAGCGATCCGATCGCTTACGCGTTTGGCGGCGCGACCATTGGATTTTTGCTGCTGCAAAAAATTGCCGGGTTTTTGTGGATTCGCTGGCGCCGCTCCCCGTCGGTCTCCTCATGACCTAGAGGAGACCGCACAATGAGAGAAACACTTTCCTGTTGACATCCCACAGGAACTGCCGGATACTCCTGTGGATACGCCACAGGAGGGACCATGGCTGGCGACAAATCGGAAATTCTGCAGGGCACCCTGGATTTGATGGTCTTGAAAACGCTCGAGACCATGGGGCCGCTGCACGGCTACGGAATTGCCCGCCGCATCGAACAGATCAGCGAAGAGGCGCTGCAAATCAATCAGGGCACCATCTACGCCTCCCTCGTGCGACTGATGCAGCGGGGCTGGATTTCGGGCGCGTGGGGAACTTCGGATAACAACAGGAAAGCGAAGTTCTATTCCATCACCCGAGCCGGGCGCAAGCAGCTGCATACGGAGGCGCGGAACTGGGAGCGCATTTCCGGCGTCATCGGGCGCGTGCTAGGCATCGCGGAGCGCGGTTAATCCTATGTTTGGGTGGATCAGAGTGTTTGCTTCGCGAACCCGCGCGTGGGTTTCACCCCATCAAGTTGATCGAGAGTTCGAGCATGAGCTGGACAACCATCTCGCGATGCTCACGGAAGAAAATTTGTCGAGAGGCCTGGCGCCGGAAAAAGCCAAGCGGGCCGCTCGCATCCGGCTGGGCGGCCAAACACAACTGAAAGAGACCAACCGCGAACTCCACGGCTTGCCTTTCCTCGAAACATTTTTGCGAGACATTCGTTTCGCACTCCGCATGCTGCGCAAGAATCCCGGCTTCACGGCGGTTGCGGTCCTCACGCTTGCTCTTGGCATAGGCGCGAACACTGCCATTTTCAGTGTCGTTTACGCAGTGCTCTTGAAGCCGCTACCTTTTGCGAATCCGGATCAGTTGTTCACCGCGTTTCAGGCAAACACACAACAGGGAATAGCGGAGACGGGCTGTTCGTATCCGAATTTCGAAGAATGGCGGGCCCAGAATCATGTTTTTAGCGAGCTTGCGGGAATCGTAGCTCACCAGCTCACCCTGACCGGCCGCGGCGAGCCCTCCGTTGTAAACACGTCCGTAGTAACTCCGGAACTGTTTACACTCCTGGATGTGAAGCCACTGAAGGGACGCGTCTTTTTCCCCCAGGACGGCAAACAGGGCGCTGCGCCCGTAGTGCTCGTAAGTGAGGATCTTTGGCGGGGCCGGTTCGGTAGAGATCCCGGGATCATAGGAACTTCGATTGACCTGGACAAACGTCCGTTCACCGTGATTGGAATCCTACCCGCCGCCTTTCGCACTCCTTTTTTCAACACCAGGCAGGAAGTCTGGATCCCGCTCGTTCAGGATCCTGTCTTCAGCGCCTTCATGCCTCAGCGGGGAGTACACCTTCTGCCAGTCTTGGTGCGGCTGAAGGCTGCCGTTTCCGTGGTGCAGGCCCAGGCGGAAATGGACGCCATCAGCGGGCGGCTGGCCGCGGAGTTTCCTGCGGAGAACAGTGGTTGGACGGTCCGCCTTGTGCCGCTGCAGAAAGAAATTGTGGGAGACGTAAGAACCGAGCTGCTGGTACTCCTCGGCGCCGTAGGCCTGGTGCTGTTGATCGCTTGTGCCAATATCGCCAATTTGCTTCTTTCCCGCGCGACCTCCCGCTCAAAAGAGATTGCCGTTCGGACTACGCTGGGGGCCGGGCGAGTCCGAATCATCCGCCAGTTGCTCAGTGAAACCGCGGTGCTCGGTCTGCTTGGAGGAATTGTAGGAATAGCTCTCGCTTACTGGGGCGTTAAAGCCCTGAGCTCGCTCCTGCCGTCGAGTTTGCCGCAGATGAACCCCATTCGCGTCGACTATTTTGTCCTGGGTTTTGCGCTTCTACTTTCCGCTATCGCAAGCGTGGCTTTTGGCTTGGTTCCCGCCATGTTCGCAGCCAATGCGGATATACAGAATACCCTTCGGGAAGGCGCCCGTTCCGGCGAAAGCCGCAACCGCCGCCGGGCGCGCAGTTTCCTGGCTATCGCGGAAATTTCGCTCGCCATGGTTTTGCTAGTGACAGCGGGTTTGCTGTTGCGCAGCTTTGCGAGGCTCACCTCGGTCGGTCCGGGGTTTGACACCCAGCACCTAATAAAGGCAGATATCTCGCTTCCACAATTTCAGTATTCCACGCCGCAGCAGTGGGCCGCATTTTCCGAGAAATTCCTTGCGGGGATCCAATCAGACCCCGGACTGCAGGATTCGGCAGTGGTTGTTCCCCGGCCGATCGTAGACCCAAACGTTAGTCTGCCGTTCGATATCGTCGGCAACCCGCCTTCGTCTGAGGGAGCATCTAGGACTGCGAGCTATGTTTCGGTTAGCCCGGATTATTTTCGCGTCATGGCGATTCCGCTGCTGGCCGGACGAGTCTTCAATCAGCACGATGTCTCGTCCGCGCCCCGCGTTTCGATTATCAGTGAAGCAATGGCGCGGCTTTATTTCCCAAATCAAAACCCCCTCGGAAAGCAAATTACCTTTGGTTTCCCACGGGGGAGTGGCGGAGCGACGCGCGAAATTATCGGAATCGTCGGTAACGTGCGCGACGTTGCGTTAGGTCAGGATCCCGGAGCGATGATGTACGTGCCATTTGCCCAAGCTCCCCTTTGGGGCGCGAATCTGGTTGTAAAGAGCACCTTGAGTACGTCGAGCGTGGCCGCCGCAATTCGCCAGGAAGTACAGAAAATAGATAAAGATCTCCCCGTGACCGATGTCCGAAAGATGCCAGACCTTATCGACGCTTCGGTCGCGCAGCCCAGATTTCGCATGTTCTTGCTCGGCCTCTTCGCAGTTATGGCGCTGGTGCTTGCCGCTACCGGAATTTTTGGTGTGATTTCCTATTCGGTCTCACGCCGGACGAACGAGATCGGCATCCGTGTCGCGCTCGGGGCGTCGCGCAAAACAATTCTGGGCATGATCTTGCGCGAAATTCTAATAGTGACGCTCGCCGGCCTTGCCGTCGGGCTCCCCTCGGCGCTCGTGGCTTCTCACCTTGTCGGCCACATGCTCTTCAACGTTTCGGCCAATGATCCCGCCACACTCGCCGGCGTTGCGTTCGTTCTGGCGGCAGTTGCTGCTCTCGCCGGTTACATCCCAGCACGGCGCGCTATGCGCGTCGACCCGATGGTCGCCCTGCGCCACGAATAAACTGGGCCGGCAAAGACAAGTCTTGCGACTTGCGATGACCGAAAAACGTCTCTTGTTTTTTGCTGGGCCTTAAGGGGGGGTCCAAACGAGCGCAAAGACTCGCGGCGGAGACGGCTAGGAAGTAAGCCGACCGCTTACTGGTATTTCGCGACCACTTCTCCGTTTTCAATCTTCAGATCCGAGATATCCGACGGCAGCTTCAGCTTTTCGCGGTTTTCCGGTGACTCCATCATTTTCCGCACAGCCGCTTCCAGCGTAGCTTGCGGGATGGGCAGCGAACCGATCTGGCCGCTCACCGGCTCGAACCGCAAGAACCCATTGTCCGCACCCAGCTTGCCCACGAGTTGCAGGGTCATGTCCTTGCCGTGCACATCGAACACCACGTACGCCCGTACGTGATCATCAACCAACTGGACTTTCACATCCTTCACGTTCGAGCGCATCTGCTCCACATCGTCCATCGTCGGCTGGTCGGGATTCGGTGCTGCGTCTGGCGTACCCGAAGCAACGGCATTGGCCGCGCCGTTCGGTGCACTGTTATTTGCCGGAAGAACGAGATGCGAGGCCAGATACGAGTTCAGCTCGGTTTCGGTCATGTGCAGGGTAGCGGGCTGGCCCTGTGCCACGGACTGCTGGACGTCTTGGAACTTCTGTTCGGCCCGAGCGGCCGCTTCCGGCGTGGTCGAAACTGCCGGCGGCGCAGGCTTATGCAGCAATAGAATCAATACGATGAGGGCACAGGCATACACCGTCCAACGAACGATGCGGAAGATCAGCATGAGCGCGCTGATTTTAGAAGGTTGCGAATGAGCGACGGGGCCGACCCCAGGAGGGTTGGCGATACTTGGCATGACGTACTCCTTCTATTCTGCCCCTATGGTTGGATGTGCGTTCGTGTCTCTAAGTTTCGTATTCTAAGCAACCAGCCAGAGGGAGGCAGTGCTCTCCTGCCGACTCTAACCCTAGAGCTGGCTTAAGGTTGCGCAAAGAGAACCAAAGTACTCGCGGCGCAAACTCGTCACCTGACCCCTTGTCCCTGTCCGGTATCGGCTTTACTCTCCCCGAGGAGGCCTTCATGCTTCGCACACTCGCCTGTCTTTCCGCGCTGCTGCTTCCCTTTGGTGCCGTAGCTCAAGAGGTGCAGCCTCCAGCCGTTTCGCCCGCGGGCCGTGAGCCATCCGCTGCGGCACCTGCCGCACAGGAACGGCCGAAAGGGCGGCCTGGCATCGGCGTGGCTCTGGAAGGCGGCGGAGCGCTGGGACTGGCCCACATCGGCGTGCTCGAGTGGTTCGAGGAACACCACATTCCGGTGGACTACGTCGCGGGGACGAGCATGGGCGGCTTGGTGGGAGGTTTTTATGCGACGGGAATGAGTCCGGCGGAACTCAAGAAATTGATCGCGGGGGTCGATTGGAATGAAGTGCTGGGCGATGTGACGCCCTACGAAGATCTTTCCTATCGGCGCAAAGAAGATCAGCGGGCCTATCCGAACGCTTTCATTCTTGGACTTCGGAATGGGCTGTCGTTGCCGGCCGGATTGAATTCAGGCCACCAGATCGGTTTGTTGATCGATCGGATTACGCTGCCTTATTACAAATTGGAATCGTTCAGCACGCTGCCGACACCATTTCGTTGCGTGGCGACGGATATTGTGAGCGGCAAGGAAATGGTCTTCGAGCAAGGCTCGCTGGCCGAAGCATTGCGCTCGACGATGTCGATCCCCGGGGCGTTCGCGCCGGTTGTCGACAAGGACCGCGTGCTGGTGGACGGCGGGTTGGTGAACAACTTGCCGACAGACGTCGTCAAGCAGATGGGCGCGGACATCGTGATTGCGGTGCACTTGGACACCAAGCCTATGGAAGCGGCGGACATCAAGTCTCTCTTCACGGTGTTGCAGCAATCTGTTCGCGTGGTGGTGGCAGAAAGCGAAGTGCGCGGTCTTGCGCGCGCCGACGCCGTGGTGAGCGTGCCTCTTGGCGGATACAATGCGACGGATTACAAAAGGCGCGACGCCATCATAGAAAAAGGCTACGAGACGGCCGGCGGAAAATCCCAATTGCTCGAAAAATTCGCACTTAGCGAAGCGGAATGGCAGGCCTACGTCGAGGATCGCGAGGCGCGCAAAAAAACGCTGGCGCCAGTACCGCAATTTATCAGAGTCGAAGGAGCGGACACTGCGCAGCAGACAGAGAACATCGAGCACTACCTGGCACCACTCGCAGGCAAGCCGCTGGACACGGAAAAGCTCGATCGCGCGCTTACGCGGCTTACCGGGGTGGGCCGGTATGACACCGTCGGCTACCGGATCATGGAGCGCGACGGGCAACAAGGGCTGATGATTCTGGTAAGCGAGAAAAACTATGCGCCGCCCACCATTCAGCCAGCCTTCGAAGTGGATGGCTCAGCGAGCGAAGAAGTGGGCTTTACGATGGGCGCGCGACTGACGTTTTTGGATGTGGCGGGATTCCGCTCGGAATGGCGCACGGATTTCCTTTTCGGAAACACGTACGGGCTCGGAAGCGAGTTGTACCGGCCGTTCACGCCCGTGAGCAAATGGTTTATCGCGCCACACGGCACGGCAAGCACGCGGGTATTCAAAATTTATGAGAAAGGCAATCCGCTGGCGGACTACAAGTTGGGGCAAGCCGACCTAGGCATGGACGTGGGATACGGATTCAACCGCTTTAGCGAGCTGCGCTTCGGCTACGAAGTGGGTTATCTCGACGCAAATCTGCGGCTGGGAACTCCGGTCTTTAATTCGGTGAACGGCCGCACGGGCGCCGCGAAACTGCACTACGTCTTTGATCACACGGATAGCCCGGTGATTCCACGGAGCGGCGTGCGTTCCGAGACGACTTTCAGGTGGTTTGATACAAGTCCTGGCACGGCGAGCGCCTTTCCATCTCTGCAAACGAATCTCGAATATTTTCAACCGGTTTCAGAACTAGGCTCCGTGTTCGTGGATGGCGAGGGAGGAACGACGTTTGGCTTCAATAGCACGGGCATTCCGCAATTCTTTTTGGGCGGGCCGCTGACTCTCAGCGCCTACGGTTTGAACGAGCTGCAAGGCGATCAATACTACTTATTCCGGGCGGGCTATCTGCACGACCTGTGGATCTTGCCGCCGCTTGTGGGGAAAAGAGTCTTTGTGATCGGCTCGTACGAGTTCGCAAAAATGTATGGGGCTCCTAACGAAAGCAAATTTCCCAATGATTTTGCCGCCGGCCTCCTAGCCGAAACGGTTATCGGGCCGCTGTTTCTGGGCGCCAGCGCAGGGGATTCCGGCCATCGCAAGTGGTTCTTCCAACTCGGACGGGTGTTCTAAGCAGGGTTGTCGCTATTCGGACGCGCCGAGCTGCACAAGGTGCTTCGCACATAGCTCGCGCCGAGCTGCACAAGGTGCTTCGCACATAGCTCGCGTCGAGCATGAAGTTGACTCTAAACTCGCGCACACAAGATCGGCGTATGTGCCAACCAGAATCGTCGTAGAATCCAGCCTCTCCACGACCTCAGATAGCCCCGCAGAACACCACTATTTTTTTACCGAGTATGTGCCGTCAGTGGCCGCGCGATAGTCCGAATAGGTGAGGATCCTGTCGAGCTCGAGACTCTTTAGTAAAAGGATTTTGGCGCTTGCTCGGACTTCGAGGCGTTTTGGCGCCCAGATGGCGTCACCAAGACAAGTCTGCTCAAGGACGATGTGCGAACCACGCTGCACGCGAGCCACAAACAACCCCATCGAGAAGGACTGGGTTACCTCCCCGTCGACTTTGACCCAACCGAAGTCCTGCTTGTCAATCCACAGCTTGCCTTGCACCCTCGAGAGTAGCTTGGCGTACTTGCCGCTGGCGTGGTAGCCCAAATGTGGTGTGGCCTCAAGCACATAGGTTGGCCTACCCGCTAGGGTTTCTTCGCCGACCAGACGGAAGTCGAAGGCTTCGAGGAGGACGCGGAGAAAAGATCTGTTTTCCTGGTCTTTCTGGAGCCGTTCAGCTTGCTCCTCCGGGCTTTCGTGCATCAGTTTCTCGGCATCCTGGCCGCTTTTTTTCTGATCCTCGACGGATGGAACCTGGCCGTTGTGTTCGATGAGCTGCTCAAAGCGGATGCCGTTGACGAGAGTCATTCTGGTGACATCGACATTTTGGGATTGCACTTGCCCTGCCGAGTCCAGGCGCCGATCCTCGTCGCGCTCGATATAGACGTACTCATTGCGCGCTTGCCAGCTGTGCTCGGCTGCCACGAGCGATTGACCCACGATCTGCCGGGCGTCCAGGACGTTTGAGGGATTCTGAGGTTTGTCCGATCCCTTGTTTTGAGCAAAGAGTGCGGACGAAGCCACGACCGCTATCAAGAGCACTCCGATTCGGAATTTAGTCAGGATCTCCATTTTGATTCGGACCTGAGCGGGACGGGACCCAGTGAATCAGGATCCGGAGAAAGACTAACGCAAGGAGAATTGCGTGTCTGTGCGAATAGGAACAGGACTACCGGCGCGCGTGTTAGGAGAGGTCGGGGAATCTCGAACTAAGGCAGCGTACGCAAAGGAAGACTGTTCCTTAATGCGCGACGTCAGCGGCGGCGAATTCGCGCGCGCGGGCGATAGCAGACCACACGATGCGCTCTGTTTCGGCGGAATCGGGCGGGCAAGCGATGTAGTCGAAGGCTCCGGCGCGGAGAGCAGCGAGGTAATGATCCCATTCTGCGAAACGCGAAAGCACGACGACTGGCGTGGGCTTCGCCGCCGAGACTACGCCGCGGAAATCACCGTCCGGCAGAGTGTCATCGCAGAACACTACGCCGAACTTCTCTGTGGTCATAAAGACCCGCGCTTCGTCGAATTTCATACAGCAGATGGAGTTGAGACCACACCTGATCATCGCTGCGTTAATCCTTTCATGATGTTCTTTCTCGGGAGAGATGACCAAAACCTGATGGACACTGGGCATGTCTTCTTCCTTTCTTTCTGAGGGTTTGAAAAAACGGCCGCCATCCGTGCGGCCCCGTCCTGTCTTGTTCCGATAGACTAATCTCCAGCGACCCTTCCGGGCGGCCGACTGGCGAAGAAAAGCACCCTATCAAGAGGGTTTCCCCAAGACTGTATAAAAGTGAACAGCTTGCTTGCTTGGAAATCTCTAATCTGCCCTACGATACGGCGAGAAAGAGCGACATTGGTCGGGATCCAGGGCTGGGCCGGACGGTATCCCTCCTCTCGCCGTACTCCTCATCTAACCCCTCGAGTAACTCCCGAAGACGCACCCACCAGAAAAAGTGGAATCGATCCGGTGAGCTAATCGGGACATATTCAGCAACTGTGCGAAATGGGGCTGTATGGCTCCCATCTCGGTGCCAGGATGAGTACATGCGGCATAAGAAAGCAAAGAGAAAACCTCTCGACGCGACGCATGCCCTCGTCAAGAAAGAAATGGCCAAGCCTCGGATGGCCAGGTCCGCAAGGATCATGGAACGAAATCTGACGGCTGGCCGAATTGTGGAACGGCCCAGCGTCAGCATGGCGGGAACGGTCGACAAAATCATTCCGTCGCGGCACCGGAGCCAGCCGGAGAAGGCCCAGATTGGTGTCGACAACGCCGCCCGCCGCTATCGAAATCTTCGCATCGAGAATTCATTGACGGACGAAAACGGCGACGAAGTGAAGTTAAGGAAGGGCGCGCACGTCGAGGTTACCGTCGCCGCCGAAGGCGAGACGTCAGCCGCGAAAATTATGGAGGACTGCTAACCAGTCCGGCGTGCGAGAAACCGACTCGGTTTAGCCGATCGAATGCGCCGGGTTTTCATCCGCCTGCTCTTAAATGGCCGGGGCCATGAATTATCTATCCGACCGACCACTTCGCCGTTTGCATCTTGGCCGGGAATGCTCGGGCCCAGAAGCAATCCGGTTTTTTTGCGGAAATATGCGTTTGGCAAACATCTTGAGCGGCTTGACTTTTAATCTCCGATGCCCGAATTGTGACCGCAGACGACGCATACTTAGGACACACGGACTTCGCCTCGAGAGGTGCGAAAATGCCCGATGAAGAGTGGATCAAAACACTTGCAGACGGCAGAAAAGTGAAATTCATCTACCAGGAACTGCCGGCAAACGCGGCGTTTATCACTGCGCAGATTGCAGGTAATGAGGTTGTGTACTCGATCGTATTGGCAAAAGCAAGAAATCCGCTAAGCCGTGAAGACGTGGAAAGCCGTTTCCAGGGCGAGCTTTCAAAGAAGTAGAGGTGCTCGATTAGCAGCACGATTGGCGAGCGCCCGATCCAGTCCATCACGGTGGCCATCCGGCAAGAGCTCTCTTGACTAGAGCGCTGCGGTTGCACTATATATGAGTTGTAGGTGTCTGTATGCGGACATCCACGACTTCCAAGAAAATCAAATCCCCCAAAAGACCCAAGCAGAAGCGCGCTTTCAACGCACAAGCTTTTCTCGAATCCGCCGGCGTGGCCAGAAGAGTTAGAGAGTTTAGGCCAGCGGAGGTCATCTATGCTCAGGGTGCTGCCGCCGAGAGCGTAATGTATCTGCAAAGCGGCGGCGTGAAACTGACCGTCGTCAATGAAGTCGGCAAAGAGGCAGTCGTGGCTATTCTGGGAGCGGGCGACTTCTTTGGGGAAGGGTGCCTGGCAGGCCAATCCGTTCGCTTTGGAACAGCTACCGCGATTACGACCGCCAGTGTGCTCGTCATTGAGAAGAGTGAGATGTTCAAGGTGCTGCACCAGGAGCATGACCTTTCCGACCGGTTTATCAGGTTCATGCTGGAACGGAACATTCGCATCGAGGAGGACTTGGTCGATCAGCTATTCAACTCGAGCGAGAAGCGGCTCGCCCGCACTCTTCTATTACTTGCGCGTTACGGCAAAGAGGACCAGCCCCATGGGTTGCTTCCCAAAGTGTCACAGGAAGTGCTGGCGGAGATGGTCGGCACAACCCGCTCGCGCGTCAATTTCTTTATGAATAAGTTCAGAAAATTAGGTTTCATCAAGTACAACGGCGGTTTGCAAATCAACACTTCTCTCTTGAGCATTGTGCTGCACGACTAAGCCAACTCTCGCAGTTCCTTGTGGCAGACGCCGGAATTCTCTTACAATCAATGCGCGTGGGCTGCGGGTCTGGATGCGCGCCATGCCATCACGTCCGAGGAAGGTTATGCTGAGACTTATGACTGTATTTATTGCGTTTGGTGCGATGGCACTGGGAACTATCTATACCCGTTCGACCGCCGCCGATGAAAAATTCGGCCCGTCGAACCCCTTTTATGCGCCAAGTACGCTGCCGTTCCATGCGCCTCCCTTCGACAAGATCAAGGATGAGGACTATCGGCCGGCGATCGAGGCGGGCATGGCCGAACAGCTCACCGAGATACAAGCGATCGCGGACAATCCGGCGGCGCCGACATACGAGAATACGCTTGTGGCCATGGAGAAGACTGGCCAGCTTCTCCAGCGAGCGCTGGCTGCGTTTGGTGCGGTGACTGCGGCGAATACCAATCCCGGGCTGCAAAAAGTGCAAGCCGAGGAAGCGGCGAAGCTGGCAGCGCATCAGGACGCCATCAGCCTGAACGCGAAGCTCTTTGCCCGGGTCGCGGCTGTCTACAAGCAGCGCGAATCGCTCAAACTCGATTCGGAATCGCAGCGGCAGCTTCAAGTCACCTACGAAGCCTTCGTCCACGCGGGGGCAAACCTTTCGGACGCCGACAAAACGGAGTTGAAGAAGTTGAACGAAAAGATCGCCACGCTCTCGAATGACTTTTCGACAAAGCTTCTCGAAGGGACGAAAAACGGCGCCTTTATCACAACGGACAGGAACGCGCTCGCCGGTTTAAGCGACTCGCAGCTCGCGGCAGCCGCACAGGCCGCCCAAGGCCGCAAGCAAGAAGGCTATGCGCTCCCGCTTCAGAACACGACGCAGCAGCCGGAGCTTGGCTCACTCACCGTGCGGTCCACTCGCGAAGCCATCTTCGAGAAATCCTGGAACCGTGCCGAGCGCAACGACGCCAGCGATACGCGCGACCTCCTCTCGCACCTGGCGCAGCTGCGCGCCCAGCGCGCACAACTCCTCGGCTATTCCAACCACGCGGCCTGGAAGCTGGACGACCAGATGGCCAAAACGCCGGAAGCCGCTTTGAAGTTCATGGATGCGCTTGTTCCTGGCGCGACTGCGAAGGCAGCGCGCGAGAGCAAGGATATTCAGGACGTCATCGACGCGCAGAAGGGCATCTTCAAACTCCAGCCGTGGGACTGGGATTTTTACGCCGAGCAAGTGCGCAAAGCGAAGTACGACTTGAACGACGCGGACGTCAAGCCCTACTTCGAGTTGAACAACGTCCTCGAAAACGGCGTGTTCTACGCCGCTCATCAGCTGTATGGAATCAGCTTCAAGGAACGCAAGAACATTCCGGTTTACCAGGCCGACGTTCGTGTGTTTGAAGTCTCGGATGCGGACGGCAAGCCGCTGGCACTTTTCTATTGCGACTATTTCAAGCGTGACAACAAGAATGGCGGCGCCTGGATGGACGTTTTCGTAAACCAGTCCAAGCTTCTGGGCACGCTGCCAGTGGTCTACAACGTCGCCAATCTGCCGAAGCCAGCGCCGGGCGAGCCGGCCCTCATCAGCTTTACCGACGTGACCACCATGTTCCACGAGTTCGGCCACGCGCTGCACGGTATGTTCGCGAACACCAAATACCCGAGCCTCTCGGGCACCGCGACCGCGCGCGACTTCGTCGAGTTTCCTTCTCAATTCAACGAGCATTGGGCGCTCTTTCCCGAAGTCTTCAATCATTACGCCAAGCACTACAAGACGGATGAGCCTATGCCCGCCGAGTTGGTCGCCAAGATTCGAAAAGCGGCCACGTTCAACCAAGGATACAAGCTGACCGAATTGGTCGCCGCCGCCGAGCTCGACATGCAGTGGCACACGCTTCCGGCCAGCGCCCCGCTGCAGCAAGCCGACACCTTCGAGCAACAGGCCCTCGAGAAAACGCATCTACTTATTGCGGCGGTGCCGCCCCGGTACCGGTCGAGCTATTTCAGCCACATTTGGGCGCTGGACTACTCCGCCGGCTACTACGCTTATCTTTGGGCGGAGATGCTCGATGATGATGCCTATCAATGGTTTGAACAGCATGGCGGTCTGACTCGCGCCAACGGCGACCGTTTCCGCCAGATGGTGCTCTCGCGCGGCAACACCGAGGACCTGGGAAAAATGTACGCTGCCTGGCGCGGCAAAGACCCGAGCGTTGAGCCGATGTTGAAGGACCGCGGTTTGCTCGAGTCTGAACACTAAACCGCTTCAAAGTGTCGCGAGCAGGCGCGCTCGGTGTAAACTGGTGCTGTTTTTGGGGCAAGAAGGAAGTTCCGCATGAAGCGAATCGCTGTTTTCACACTTCTGGCCGCGTTAAGCATTGCCTGGTCGTTGCCAGCCAAAGCGCAAAGTCCCGGCGTCGCCGAATACGCGCGCAATTCCCGGGAAAGAGACAAGAAGTTAGCCAAGCAAGAGAATAAGCGCTTGAAGAAAGCCTCCAAGAAGCAGCGAAAAGCAAACAAGAAATTCTCGAAAGCCCAGCGCAAAGCCGCCAAGAAGGCGAATCGCCACGGGACGTATTAGGGACCCCAAGACCCGCGCTGTCTAGATTGTGCCTATGTGACAACCGCGAAAAGCACTACGCCCAGGTGCAGGGCGTACCAGGACTGCATGTCGACCCGACTCTCCATCGGTTCTATGTGAACATTCTGCAGCACGATGTTCATTCGAGCGTAACAAATCTCCCATATAACGCTGCCTGACACGCCAGCATAGACTTCCCCCGGGCTGGCTCTCAAGTCGAGGCTTTATAGGAGAGTTATGTCCGCAACCGCACCCGCAACTATTCCGGAAACCGCACCCGCAGTGCCGCACGCATTGACGGAAAAACTGAACAGAAAGCCCGGCCGAATCGGCATGCTGGCCTTCGGCGTGGTGCTGATCATCGGAGTGATCTTCATCGGCTATAGTCTTTCGCGCGACCTCGCTGGCCTTGAGCTTGGTTCGGCGCTGCCTTACATACTTTTGGGCACGGCGCTCTTCGTGGCGCTTGGATTTGAGTTCGTCAACGGATTTCACGACACGGCAAACGCCGTGGCCACTGTCATATATACACATTCGATGGAGCCGCACATTGCAGTGGTATGGAGCGGATTCTGGAATTTCGCGGGCGTGGTGACATCGTCGGGCGTTGTGGCGTTCACGATCATTTCGCTGCTTCCGGTGGAATTGATTTTGCAGGTGGGAAGCGGCGCGGGTTTTGCGATGGTCTTTGCACTGCTTGTGGCAGCGATTCTCTGGAATTTGGGAACATGGGCGCTGGGGCTGCCGGCTTCGAGTTCGCATACTTTGATTGGGTCGGTGATCGGGGTGGGCATCGCAAACCAGCTGATGCAGGGGCGAACTGGGACAAGCGGAGTGGATTGGGCACAGGCGATAGGGATCGGAAAGTCGCTGCTCTTGTCGCCGGTGTTCGGGTTCGTTCTCGCATCCGGACTGTTCCTGTTTATGAAGGCCGTGATCAAGGACAAGCGGCTATACGAAGCGCCAAAGGGAGCCGAGCCGCCGCCGTTTTGGATTCGCGCCATGCTCGTTTTTACTTGCACGGGTGTGAGCTTTTTCCACGGGTCCAATGACGGACAAAAAGGCATGGGCTTGATCATGCTGATCCTGATCGGTACGGTGCCGACTACGTATGCGTTGAACCACGCGGTGACGGCGCAGCAATCGCAGGATTTCGTCGCCGTGTCCACGCAGACCGCCGACACATTGAATAAATACGTGCAGAACAGCGCGGCGATTGGCGACCCGCGCGAAGACGTGACGGACTATATTCGAACGAAAGAGTTCAAACCGAACACCATGCTTGCGTTGCGCGAGCTCGTGAACGGCGTCGGGACGGAAATGGCGATCTTTAAGGAGCTGTCGAAGGTGCCGCACACGCAGGTTCGCAACTTCCGGAATGACATGTACCTGGTAAGCGAAGCGATCCGGTTGATGCTGAAGTCAGGTAAGCCTGAAATCGCAACGGCGGACGCGGCGGTGCTGAAGAATTACAAGGTGCACATCGACAGGGCCACCCGGTTTATTCCACTCTGGGTCAAGGTCGCGGTAGCGCTGGCGTTGGGCCTGGGCACGATGGTTGGGTGGAAGCGGATCGTGGTGACGGTAGGCGAGAAGATTGGGAAGAATCATTTGACGTATGCGCAGGGAGCAGCGGCGGAAATTACTGCGATGGCCACGATTGGAGCGGCGGATGGATTGGGATTGCCGGTCAGTACGACGCATGTGCTGTCGTCGGGCGTGGCGGGGACGATGATGGCGAATCATTCGGGCCTGCAATGGTCGACGGTACGGAACTTGTTGTTGGCGTGGGTGCTGACACTGCCCGCCGCAATGACACTGTCGGGATTTTTGTTCTTTGCGTTCCGCAAATTGTTTTAGTTAAACCAGTCAGACCAGTACAGACGGAGCAGCACAGGCGCTCCTGCCTGTGCCGGCTTGTCGTCTATCGGTCGCCGCCATATCGATAAACAAAAAGCGTACAGCCAAGAGTGGCTGTGCTACGTCAAAGAGAAATTTCCTTCGCGGAGTGAACAGGCGCGATTCGCGGGCATATAATCTCTGTGGCCGATGTTCGCTCTCCGCGGAGGATCTATGAACGCAACTATTGCTCGTTCTGAACGCGACCAGTGGCCTGAACTTCCCCTTGCAGCTTGGCAGGACACGTACGCTACGCTCCACATTTGGACGCAAATCGTCGGCAAAGTGCGTTTGGCCCTGGCTCCGAACATAAATCATTGGTGGGGCGTGCCGCTCTACGTGAATGCCCTGGGCCTGACCACGTCTGCCATTCCCTATGGCGGAGGCAATTTCGAGGTTCAGTTCGATTTCTTGCATCATCAGCTCGTCCTTAGAACCAGCAACGACGCCATCCTCTCGCTCGCTTTAACCCCGCGCTCGGTCGCCGATTTCTACCGCGATTTCATGGCCGCTCTGGCTTCGCTGGGCATTGCGGTGAAAATTTGGAAGATGCCGGTCGAGATTCCCGATCCGATTCCGTTCGACAAGGATACGCAGCACGCCGCGTACGATCCGGAGTATGCCCACCGGTTTTGGCGAATTCTCGTTTCCTGCGACGAGGTCTTCAAAGAATTCCGCGCGGGGTTCATCGGAAAAGCCAGTCCGATACATTTTTTCTGGGGCAGCTTCGATCTCGCGGCGACGCGCTTCTCGGGGCGTCGAGCCCCGGAGCGGCAGGGAGCAGATTCCATCACGCGGGAAGCGTATTCCCACGAAGTCATCAGCGCGGGATTCTGGCCGGGAGGCGGCGACCTCAAAGGAGCCGCGTTTTACGCCTATGCCGCGCCGGAACCGGCTGGTTTTGCGCAGCATCCGGTCCGCCCCGCGGAAGCGTTCTATCATCCGCAGCTCAAGGAATTTATTTTGATGTACGACGACGTGCGTCGGGCCCCTTCGCCAAGAGAAACCCTGCTGGCATTCTTGCAAAGCACCTATGATGCTGGAGCTGACCTCGCAAAGTGGAATCGCAAGGAGCTGGAAAAAGAGACGCGCTAGGAACGCGGCGGTACCGGATCGCCATCGCGGTACTGGCTAAGTGTCGCCCGGCGTCAGGAAACGAAGTTGGATTCGAGGAAAAGATTGTTGAGCGCTTCCGAAAGATTGGGGTGAGCGAACACCGCGTTGTAGACCGCCTTGTACGGCAGCTTGCCCATCATGGCTAGCTGAATCATGGCCATTACTTCGCCGCCTTCAAGTCCAAGCACGGCGGCGCCCAGGATTTGTCCGGTATCGGCATCTACGATAGCTTTCATGAAGCCGCGTGTTTCGTTGACCTCGAGTGCTCGCGCCACTCGTGACATCGGCATTTTAGCGACGCGAATTTTGCGATTTTGCGCGCGAGCTTCTACCTCGGCCAGACCGACGCGGCCAAGTTGGGGATCAATGAAAACCGTGTACGGAACGAGGCGGCCATCCGTGCTGGCGCTGCCCTTCTCAAGAAGATTCGTTCGGATGATGCGGAAGTCATCATAAGAAATGTGCGTGAACGCAGGCCCGCCGTTCACGTCTCCGAGCGCGTAGATTCCAGCCACATTTGTTTCGAGCTTTGCGTTGACCTGAATGAAACCGCCCTTATCCGTGGCAATTCCTGCGGCGGCAAGGTTTAGAGCGTCAGAGTTGGGCACGCGGCCGGCGGCGACCAGGAGATGTGATCCGCTCATCGTACGGCTTTCGTTTTCACCAGCGGCGACGACGGCAAGCTTGATTTGCGGGCCTTCTTTCGCGACGCGCTGTACCTTCCCGTTGAGCAAAACGTCGATGTCATCCTCCTGCATGATTTTGAGAACTTCGGCGGCGACGTCGGCGTCCTCGCCGCGCAGCAATTGCGCAGCTTTCTGAACGATAGTCACGCGGCTGCCAAAGCGGCGAAAGAGCTGCCCAAACTCAATTCCGACGTAGCCGCCGCCAATCACCAGGAGATGCTCGGGCACGGTATCCAGCTCCATGATCGAAGTGCTGTCGAGAAACGGAACGCCTTGCAGCCCTTCGAGAGAAGGCACGGACGCACGGCAGCCCGCGTTGATGAAAAATTTATCGGCGGTAAGCGTGCGTTGCGAACCGTCCTTGAGCCGGACCTGCACGGAGCGCGGCCCGGTGAAGCTGGCTTCGCCAAAGAGAAGATCGAGATTGGGAGTTTTTTCGATGCGAGACTGGCTGCCGTTGCGAAAGCCGTCAACTATGTCGCGCTTGCGCTGCCGCACGCGGTTCATGTCGATCGTGATACTTCCAGTGTGCACACCATAATCCGCGCCACGCCGCGCAAGATACGCGACACGCCCGCTCGCAACCATCGTCTTGGTAGGAGTGCAGCCTTCATTCACGCAGGTTCCGCCGACGTGCGCGCGCTCCACAAGCGCGGTGCGCAACCCGGAATTGGCCAACGCCTGGCACAGCGGCGTGCCCGCCTGGCCGGAGCCGATGACGATGGCCTCATAGTGGTCCGTTGCGCTCATGAAAGCTCCTCCGGCTGCGGGTGCTCGACGCCTGCCGATGATTGGATGCACAAAGGGTAGCGATAATTCCGGTCAATCCGACACGAAAATGTACTCTCAGAAACAGCCGCCCGAGGAAGCTGCGTCTTACGAAGTGATCTCCGGCACGGCTGACTCGGGCGCCGCTATGCGAAGCTCCGGAAAAAGCTGACGAGCGCGAAGCGAGCCGATGAGCAATGCGAGATTGGTGATCAGAATGACCGCAAACGCCAGCGATGGAAGAAACGCAAAATCGACGCCGCGCGCTTCCAAAACGTCTATGCCGAGCACGGCGGTGATGAGTCCACGGGGCAGAAACCAGGTCATGAGTTCGCGCTCGTGAGACGTGAAGGCGCGCCAGGCGAATCGGCCGGATTGCACCGACAGCCAGCGAGCGATGAAGAGCGCTCCAGAACAGCCAAGCGCCAGGACAGCGTGCTTGCGCAACCCATCGAATTCGACGAGCGCGCCGAGCAAGACAAAGAAAAATGTGCGAATCAGGAAAGCCAGCTCACCGTGAAACGTGAGCATCTGGCCGTGATGTTTCGCCAGCGAGCCGCGATGCTCTTGCTTGACGGGCGTCTCTGTAAACCAATCGCCGCTCTCGGAGGCATCGCCAAGCTGGAGGCGCTTTTGTGCTGCCGGATAGTTGGAGAGCGTGAGGCCGAAGAGCAGCACGGCGACGAGTTCGTTGCCGTGCACGGCGTGAACGCCGGAGTAGATCAGCAACACAACGCCAAAGGTCAGCACATGCCAGAAGCGCTCCTCGGAAAGAAGCGGCAGGAGGTAGGACCACAGAGCGCCGATAAGCACACCTGATGCCACGGCAAGGATGACACTGGCAAAAAGACTCCAAGTAATGAATTTCGCCGAAGCGCTGCCGCCGGCCGCGATATCGAGCAGGGTGGTGACTGCCAGGACGGCGAGGGCATCGCCGAACGTGGCTTCGACGAGCAGGGTGACTTTGACTTCGCGCCGCAGATTCACTTGCTGCAGAACCGGAAGAATGATCGAGCTGCTGATGCAGCCGAGCGCCGCTCCCACAAGAAGCGAAGGAATCCATGCGAAATGAAGCGCGTGGCGGCAGACGAGCGCGACTCCCAGCACGCTGAGCGCGTAGCTGAAAATGGCGAGAAACAGGCCCCCTGCAAAATGGTTGATAATTTCGCGGAGCTTGAGTTCGAGGCCGCCTTCAAAAAGGATAAGAATTAGCGCGAGAGAACCAAAACCCTGTGTGGCGCCGCGAAATACATCGGGATTGACCCAATGAAGTGCGGGGCCGATGACCACACCCGTGGCCATCAGGATGATGACGTCCGGCACGCCCGTGAAGCGCACCAGCCGATTGGCAACGAACGCTAGAACAAGTAAGCCACCGAGCAGCGCGAAAAAGAGATTCAAGTTCATAGAAATATCCGGCGTGCCCGGAGTGGAGAAATAGTCGCGGAAATACAGAATCGAAGCAAATGAATTATTGGATTGGAGGCGACGGCGCCGCCAAATGAGCACGATTTTGCGAGCGGCCTTAGAGTTAGTACCAGGATTAGTACCGGGAAACGATAAAAAGGCCGGCACCGATCGCGATAACGTCCTCTAGGAGCGCAATCGCGAAGTCGGGAACCTTGAGTGCTTTCACAAGGCCGGTGCGCCATTGATAGCCGGCGAATGCTCCTGCGATGCCGCCGGCAGCGCCGAGGACGGCACCGGGCGCAGGAGACTGTCCCGCCGATACTCCCACACAAGCTCCGGAAAGCGCGCCGCACACGAAGCGCGCGATCAATCCCACTGGCGCGGTGCGGCTGGGCGTCGAGGGCAGCTTGTCCACGATGAGCTCGGCGATCGCGAGCACAGTAAAAATGGCGGCAGCCGCCGTCGATCCCATGAACGCGAGCCGCGTTCCGGCAAGATTGAGCCAGCCGCGATGCGCCGCCCAAGCCGTCGCCGCCGGCGCTGTCAAGGAGCGCATGCCGGACACAATGCCGATAGCAAATGCGAGAACGAAAACGAAAGTAGCGCTCATGCTAAGAGATGTATCCCCGATGCCGGTAGGCGTCAAGAAATAAGACGGAGAGTTGGCAGCCGGAGCTATTTTTTCGCCGAGAATCGAAAACAGCCGTTTTTATCTGAGTACAAAGAAAAAATAGGAGGCTCTTGACTTTCGCTTTTTGTTCGCCTATAGTGCGGGGCGGTAGAGGAAACGGGAAACGGGGGGCGTTCAGCTCCATTGCCATTTTTGGCTCTCACGAACTGGGCGCCGCCCGTTGAAAATTCCGAGCCCTAAGCGGGGTGAGGGATTGCTTCTAAAGAGCGATCCCTCGACTCCCGAAGAGATTCTACTCGGTCCGCTTCCTTGCGTTCACCGCTGTGCGGTCACAGTTAACAGGAGCTGTTATGGACGTCTGTGTCGAAAACGTATTCCCCGCAGTAGCAATGCCCTTCAATCCTTTTCACGAAGACGCGAGCGAAGAAAAAGGGCACGGAGCTGATGCCTCGCGCCCGAAGGCAATTCCAAATATTGTCCATGTGGATGTGGACGCCTTTTTTGCGTCGGTCGAGCAAGTGCTGGACCCGAAGCTGCGCGGCAAGCCGGTGCTTGTGGGCCGCGGCGTGGTGGCGTCGGCAAGCTACGAAGCGAAAGCGTGCGGCGTAAAAACCGCCATGTCGTTTCGCGACGCGCTGCGCATATGTCCCAAGGCGCTGGTCGTGCCGGGACAATACGAGCACTATGCGGATTTTGCCGAGCGCGTGCGGCGCATTCTCGAGACGTACACACCCGCGGTCGAGACGGCGGCGCTCGACGATTTTTATCTGGATTTCGCGGGGACCGAGCGGCTGTACCCGAATTACGAAGCTGCGCTGCGGCGCGTGCAGTCGGACGTGCTCGAGGAAACAGGATTGAGCGTGAGCGTAGGCGCGGCGCGGACAAAAGTTGTAGCGTCGATCGCGTCGCGGCTTGAGCGTCCACGCGGCTTCCGCATGATTGCGCCGGGAACGGAAGAAGACTTCTTGACGCCGCTGCCGGTCGAGAAGCTGTACGGAATCGGCCATGTCCACGCCGGAATGCTGGCGGAGCGCGGGATTGCGAGGATCGGAGAGCTGCGGCTGGTGCCGCGAGCAGCTCTGGAGGCCGCGTTCGGTGAAGTGATTGGCGGACAAATATGGGAGCGCGCCCGTGGTCTTGATGGGCGCGAAGTGATGCTGCCCTCGACGCCGAAATCAGTCTCGCGCGAAACAACCATCGAGGGCGGAACGATCGACACGGAATTCCTCGGCGGCCTGATCGAATATTTGAGCGAGCGAATCGGCTCGACGCTGCGCGAATATGGCCGCCAGGCACGTACGATCGGCCTGCGCATCCGCTATGTGGACCATTTTTCCGCCCACCAAACCGTGCGATTGACGCGCCCGTCCAATGACGAACGCGAGCTGCTTGCAGAAGCCAAAGACCTCTTCGCAAAATTATTCACGCGCCGCGTAGCCGTGCGTCTGATCGGCGTAAACGTAACCAATCTCGAAGCCGACCGCCGCCAACACGAACTCTTCGACACCGACGCCAACCGCCGCTGGTACCTGAACCGCGGCCTAGATTCCGTCCGCGGCCGCTACGGCTGGAACGCCGTCTTCTACGGCAACGGCCTCGAGCTCCGCGAACACTACGCCACCAAGCCCGGCGGCCTCGTCCTCTCCACGCCCTGCTTATCGAGGTGAAGAGAGGCCCGCAAACTTGAAGGCCGGCGAGCTATGGAGTTTTGGCATCGTCTTTTGTAGTGGCGCAGCATGCTGCACCATTACAAAGAGCAAAGAACCAAATGTTGCTGAGCTTCCCTTCCTGTTCCCTACCCTGATTTGACGATACAAAATGCCTGCCTTGCGGCGGGCATCGGCTTCTCCCTTTCGGATCGGGGCTTCCATGTTTGTGCATTTGCATTGTCACAGCCACTATTCGTTTTTGCGCGGCGTGGCGCCGCCGGAAGAGCTGATTGCGGCGGCGGCCACGCAGAAGATGCCCGCCGTAGCGCTGACGGATACGAACGGGATGTATGCGGCCGTACCGTTTTATCAGGCGGCGGTTGCGGCGGGAATTAAGCCGATTCTAGGAGTGACACTGGATGTGGAGTGGCCGCAAAACCGAAGAGAAATTCCTTCCGGCAAGGTCGGAACCTTCGGTCGCTCTGTTCGGGATGACGGGGCTGCGAAAAACGCCAACTCGGTGGCAATGGTGCTGCTGGCGGCGAATATGGAGGGATACTCCAATTTATGCCAGTTGGTGACGCTGCGGCATTTGGGAACGACCGAACTGGCAAAGAGCAAAAGCTCCGAGGAGGACGAAGGGCGGCCCGTCGGGGATGAAGACCGGCCGGTGACGCTCGAGGAATTGGCGGAGCATTCGAGAGGCGTAATTGCGCTGTGCCCTTTGCCCACCGAAATGCACGACGCAAACGGCCATAGCGGCACGGCACGCCGTGCCCCTGCAAAAACAGGGCAGCAGCAAGAATTGTCTGGCACGAATCACGAGTCACCAGTCACCAATCACTTCGCGCGACTGAAAGACATTTTTGACAAACGGCTTTGGATCGAGGTGCAGCATTTATCTCCGGGAGACGGGCGAAAACTACGGGAAGCAGAACGCATTGGGCGCGAATGGAGTGTTCCTCTTGTCGCAACAAACAACGTACATTTTCTGAGGCCGGAGGAGCATTTGCATCATCGCGCAGTAAACGCCATTCGTACTGGGGGATTGCTGACAACCGTGGCTCCGCCGGAAATCACCACCGGCGAAGCCTGGTTCAAACCGGCAAATACGATGCAGCGGTTATTCCCTGATCATCCGGAATTGTTGCAAGCAACTCTAGACATTGCCGAGCGTTGCGATCTGAAATTGGAATTGGGGAAGCTGATTCTGCCGGACTTTACGGTCCCGAAAAACAACACTCCTGATTCCTATTTGGCAAAACTGAGCCTGCACGGATTGGGCAAGCGCTACGGCTGGCTGAAACCTGAAGCGAAATCGCGGCTGGCCCGTGAATTGAGAGTCATCAGCAAGAAGAAGCTGGCGTCGTATTTTTTGCTTGTGCGGGACATCGTGGAAGAGGCCAAGCGGCGCGGGATTCCCGCGGTGGCGCGGGGCTCGGCGGCAAGCTCAATGGTGACGTATTGCCTGGGAATTTCGTGCGTGTGCCCGCTACGCTGGGGTTTGTACTTTGAAAGATTTTTGAACGAGCAGCGCGGCGATTGTCCGGATATCGACATCGACATTTGCGGCGCGCGTCGCGATGAGCTGCTCGATTACGTCTACGAACACTGGGGCGCCGAACACGTAGCTATGATTGGGAGTTTTGTCACCATGCACGCGCGGCTGGCCATCCGCGAAATCGCCAAAGTGTTCGGTGTGCCACCGGGCGAAGTGAATCATTTTACGAAACGGCTGCCGCACCGTCCGGTGCGAGAGATTTTGCAGGCGATTCGCGATTTGCCGGAGTGCCGCGACCTTCCTGTCAACGAAGAACCGTGGAAAACAATCCTGCAGGTAGCGTTGCGGCTCGACGACGCACCGCGGCACATGGGGATTCATCCGTGCGGAACGGTGATTTCCGCGCGGCCGCTGACCTGGCTGGCGCCGCTGGAGCGTGCCACGAAAGGAATTGTCGTGACGCAGTACGACATGAATGCGATCGATGCGCTCGGGTTGATCAAGATGGATTTGCTGGGGCAGCGCGGGCTTACGACGATGTCGCTGGCGCTGGACAATATTGAAAAGGAAGCAGAAGAGGTAAAGGGAATAAGGGAAGTAGAGGAAGAGAAAGATAAGAGCACAGCCCCTTCGATGCTCTGGGCAAGCAGGAGTGGCTGTGCCACCACGGCGAGCGTCGCGCCAGATGGAGTAACGCCAAGGCCGAAAGCACGAGAAATTGATTTTGACGCGATACCGGAAAACGATCCGGCGACGTGCGACGTGATTGCGGCAGGAAGAACGATGGGCGTGTTTCAGATTGAGTCGCCGGCGATGCGCGGGCTGTTGCGAATGATGCAGGCGCGGACACTCGAGCAGATGGCACAAGCTTTGGCGCTGATCCGGCCAGGAGCGGCGGAGTATGGATCGAAAGAGCTGTTTATCAAACGGCTGCGCGGCGAGGAAACAGTCGAATATCCGCATCCCGCGCTCGAACAAATTCTGGGAGACACGCTTGGCGTATGCATTTTTCAGGAACAAGTGATGCAGATCGCGCAGGTGGCCGGGGAGATGTCGCTGGCCGAGGCCGATATCATGCGGCGATCTTCCGCGAAATTCTCCGGCCGGCGCGACCTCGATCGATTACGCACAAAGTTCGAGCTGGCCTCGGGAATGATGGGACTGACCTTGCAGCAACGCGAAGAGACTTGGATGATGGTGGAAAAATTCGCGGGATTCGGTTTTTGCAAGGCCCATGCGGCCACGTATGCGGACATTTCGTACCGCATGGCGTATCTGAAGACACACCACCCGGCGGAATTTCTGGCGGCGATGTGCAGCGCAGGGGCGGGTTTTTATTACGTGTCGGCATATGTGGAAGAGGCGAAGCGCTGGGGCATCGAGGTGCGGCTGCCTTCGGTGAATCATTCGCGGATGGAATACACGGCGGAGGCGAAGTGCACGGCGGCGAAGAGCCGACAGACAGGTATGTCTGTCCCACTTTTGCCCGCGCTGCGCGTCGGATTGATGCAGGTGAAAGGGCTGCGCGTGGAGACGATGATCGCGATTGTGCGCGCGCGGGAAGAGCGCGGGGCGTTTCGGTCGCTCGAAGATTTTTTGCGGCGCGTACCCGTGGAGAAAGATGAGATCGAGGCGTTGATTAAGTGCGGAGCGCTTGATGAAGTGGGCGGTCAAGCGTGGGAGGATGCGCGCGGAATGACGCGGCCCGAGATGTTGTGGCGATGGAATTTGTTCGAAGCTGGAAGTAAAAGCGCGCAGCCAAGATTGGCTGTGCCACCTGAAGGAGTGAAAACTTTGTTTGCGGATGCGAGAACGGATGACGCGATTGGCGTTGCGCTGGCGGGGATGCCGGTTGCGGCGTACACGCAGGAACAGAGGCTGCAGTACGAGCGGGAGATTTTGGAGGTGTGCGTGAGTGGGCATCCGCTGGATTTTCTGCCGCGGAATGGCGAGGTCTGGAGCGACGAGCTGGATGGATTGCGAGGAAAGCGAGTGACTCTGTGCGGGTGGGTGGTGACTTACCGGCATGTGGGGACGAAGAATTACCGGAACATGATGTTCGTGACGCTGGAGGATCAGCGCGGGTTGTATGAGGTGGTGCTTTTCCCAGATGCGTATGACCGTTATGGCGGGTTGGTGTTTGAAACGCGGGCGATGCGCGTGACGGGGCGGGTCGAGTTGGGCGGGCAAATCAATGGGGAAAAGATAGAGGCGCTAAGAAAGTGACTGGTGACTCGCGACAGATGACAGGTGGGAGAAAAGCCGCAGGGCTGCGCCCTGCGCTACATTTCTCAAAGAACCGGCATGCGGTGGATTGCGAAACATTTGGCGATCCATGATCGCGGCGAGAATTTCAAATGTGACGGCGCGGAGCTGTAGAGAATGCTATTCCGGATAAGAAAGCCAAATACGGCGGCGACCACTTCGACGGAGCCGGAGACGGGTCGGCCCGCGGGCACCGGGGAGGAGTGGCTGGGCCGAAATCGGAGCGCGAAGCGGAGGCTCTGGGAGAGGCTGAATCCGCGGCATCGGAAAGAGCTTCGCGTAATCGCGGAGGCGCTGGCGATGCAGCAGACACATGCGAACTTGCCGGAGCCGCTGCGGGCGCGGCTGAGTGAGTCCATCGAGCAAGTAGAGCGCCTGGCGCGGCGGATTGGGGTGCTGCTGGCAGAGGTAACACGGCGGACACCACCGCGCGCATGACGGTTGCTAGGCCGTGGCGGGCGACCCCATACTGAAAATATGGCTGTCCCCAAAATGCGCGGCTCCCTCTCCGGTGTGGCGTTGCCAGTGGCTTTGGCTGTGGTCCTGTGCGGCGTAGCGAGTTCGGCTCGGGCGGATGAAATTCGGCTGAAAGACGGCAAGAAGCTCTATGGCGTGATCGTTTCGTACGAAGACAACATGTTCAAAGTCAAAACGGACTTTGGGTATGTGCTGGTCGAGAAAGACAAGATCGCCTCGATTGTTCCGTCGACACCGGCCGGCGAGACGCCGAAAAACGACAAAACGCCTGCAGCGAAGAAAGATCCCGCCACGGATGCGGCGCCGAAGCCAGAACCGGCCGTGGCGTCGTCAGCAGACGGAACAACAGCGGCAACAAATGCGAGCGTCAAATCCGCGGACCCCGCGGCGGGAAAGCGCGACAAATCAGCTCCAAAAATCATAAACGCTGCTGTGAGGCCCGAAGCTGCTGCGAATACGAAGACAAATGCGGTGGCACCGGCAATCGGAGCGCCCACAGCGGCGCCAACTCCGTCGCTGGCGGCATCCGCGGCGCAGCCCGTGGCGCCGAAAGAGCCGGAACCGCCGGCGATTCGAGAAGACATTCAAGGGAATCTCTACACGAACTACACACACGGCTTCCGGATGTACAAAGCGCCAAGCTGGGTCTTGAACGATGAGGCGCGGAAGTCGCTGCCGGACGCGATAGTGGCCTTGGGCACGCTGAACCAATCGACGCTAATGGTAATCGGGCAAGAACAAACGAAAACGGCGCTGGAGCCGGCCGCAGCGGCGGTGGAAAAGCGGCTGAGCGAAATCTACGAAAACTACCGGCGCATTTCGCAGCGGAAGACGGTGGTCGGCGGTTTGCCGGCCATGGAATATCACTATCGCGGTCTGGCGGACGGCCACGATTGGTCAGGCACGCTCGTCGTGATTTCCCGTGGCACCGATGTGTTTACGGTGCTGGGGATGACCTATGGCGAAGACGATTTGATTCAGATTCAGGAAAATGTGATTTCGCGATCGATCGCCAGCATGGATTTCAACGTACATTAAAAGCAGTGAGTAGTGGCTGGCCGGATCGTAGTCGCAGGTTAACAGTCCTCAGCTTTGATTAGCACTGACCACTCCCGATTTTTTTCGTAAATATTCATCGAACGGCAAAGAAATTGGCCCGCAACTTCTTTCGGGTTAGGAGAGCTGACGTTTGAACCCGCAGGTAAGAGCGGGCGCGGCGTGCCGCGACCCTACGGATTTAGTTCGAGCCGCGATGGTTTAGTCGGAGGCGGCTGTGGCGGCGGCGTCGGGGAATTTTTTGTGCTCGCGGATTACGGCAATCAGGGCTTGGGCGGCGCGCGGGAGGCTGCGGTCTCGGCGGTAGACGAGGCCGAGTTCGCGCCAGAGATCGACGCCTTCCACGTTGAGGAGCTTTACTTCGCCGGCTTTGACTTGATCGCGGGCGAAGCTCTCGCTGATGAAGGAAACGCCTGCGTCGGCTGCTACGAAGCGCTTGATCATGCCGATGCTGGGGAGTTCCATGGCGACGCGGAGGCGGGCGCGATAGGGGCGGAACAACTTGTCCAGCACCTGGCGGGTGAAGCCGGTGCGGGGAAAAATCAGTGGTTGCGCGGCGACTTCTTCGAGGGTGATCTTGGAACGGTGCGCCAACGGGTTGCGGCTGCTGACCATGAAACGCAGGCGATCGCGCGAGAGATGGTGAACTTTGAGAGTCGGCGATTTGATGGGCAGCGTGACGATGCCAACGTCAACGGAGCCGTCTTCGACGCGCTGCAAAATTTTGTGGCTAAAATTGCGATAGATGCTGATGTGGACTTGCGGGTAGCGGCGCTGAAAATCGGCGAACATGTCTGGCAAAAGATAGAGGCAGGTGGCTTCGTTGGCGCCGAAGACGAGCGGTCCCTGGACGACGTCACCGCGGTCGGCAACGACCTGGATGGACTCGTCGCGGAGACGCAGAAGGCGCTCGGCGTATTCGAAAAGGACTTCGCCGGCAGGCGTGAGCTCGACGGACTTGGCGGATCGGTCCAGAAGGCGGGCACGATAGGCTTGTTCGAGCTGGCGAATTTGCGCGCTGACAGCGGATTGCGAACGGAAAACTTTTTGCCCGGCGCGCGAGAAGCTCTTTAGTTTCGCTACGTAGACAAAAGTGGCAAGTTGGTCAAAGTCCATAGGCAGGTGGCTCGGCAATAATTATAGCGAAATGTCTTCGCTAAGTAACCGCAGAAACTTGCTCCTTTCAGACGGGCGACGTCGCTCGAAAAAACGCCGCGGTTTGCGGCGGCGTGAAAATGGGTTCCTGACGCCTCAAGCGGGCCAGCAGCGGCTCCCAGGTGGCTTCGAGAGTGCCTTGGAAATGGAGCGGCTGCACGCGCAGGAAAGGAAGCACGCCGCGGCGAGAGAGAAGGCGGGAGGCCCGCGGGCTGGCGGTGAGGCGCAGGTGCTCTTCGAGCACCGCGCGCAGCCAGGCTTCTTCCTGAGCGTCGATTTCGGACAGGGCTACGAAATCACGGTGGATGACTTCGTCGGCTTCGCCGCGGAGGACGTAGGAGAGGCCACCGGTCATGCCAGAGCCAAAATTGAGGCCGAGAGGGCCGAGGACGAGGACGACGCCGCCGGTCATGTATTCGCAGCCGTGCTGGCCGACGCCTTCGACGACGGCAAGAGCGCCGCTGTTGCGGACGGCGAAGCGCTCACCGGCGCGGCCGGCTACGAAGAGTTGACCGGAAGTGGCGCCGTAGAGAACGGTGTTGCCAGCCAGGACGTCTCCACGACGAGAAGCGGCGGAGCTTGCCGCGATGGAGATGGTGCCACCGGAAAGGCCCTTGCCCACGTAATCATTGGCTTCGCCGGAGAGCGCCAGAGTGAGGCCATCGGCCAGGAAAGCGCCGAAGCTTTGTCCGGCACAGCCATGGAATCCTTTAAAGATTTCCTGCGCGATAGGGTGGCTTTGGCTGCCGGGACGGCGGCGGCGCATAAGTTCCCCGCTCATTCCGGCGCCGACGCTGCGGTCGGAATTTTGGATGGGCTGAGATTCGGTTTGCAGCTCGAAGGCGACGCTGAGATGTAGAGCATCTTCGCGCGCAGTGGCGTGCAGCGCGGGAGATTGCTGCGGCGCTACTCGGTTGGATTCAGTGATCGGGACAATCAGCAGAGGATCCATGCCGGAGCGGGCGCTAAGGCGGTCGTACCACCCGGTGAGATCGCTGAGAGAATGCGCGCCGAGTTCCGCGAGGCGATTGCGGACTTCTTCGGCCAGAGAGCGGAAATAGGCGACGACCATCTCCGGTTTGCCATTGAAGCGAGTACGGAGTTTTTCGTCTTGCGTGGCGATGCCGACGGGGCAGGTGTTGAGATGGCATTGGCGGGCCATAACGCAGCCGATGGCGAGGAGCGAGGCGGTGCCGAAGCCGAATTCGTCGGCGCCGAAGAGTGCGCCTACGATGATGTCGCGCGAAAATTTCAGGCCGCCGTCGACGCGGAGAGAGACGCGGGAGCGAAGGCCGGCGCGGACAAGAGTGTCATGTGTTTCACGAAGGCCGATTTCCCACGGCAAGCCGGTGTTTTTGATTGAGGTGAGCGGAGAAGAACCGGTGCCCCCGTTGTGGCCGCTGATGGTGATGACGTCGGCGCCCGCTTTGGCGACGCCTGCCGCGATGATGCCGACGCCTGCGCCGCTGACGAGCTTGACGCCGATGCGGGCGCTGGGATTTACTGCGCGCAGATCATGGATGAGCTGAGCGAGGTCTTCGATGCTGTAAATATCGTGGTGCGGCGGCGGCGAAATTAACGGCGTGCCCGGAGTGGCGTGACGAATGCGCGCGATATATTCGGTGACCTTGCGCGCGGGCAGCTGGCCGCCTTCGCCGGGCTTGGAGCCTTGCGCCATTTTGATTTCAAGTTCTTCGGCGTGGACAAGATAGTCCGCGGTAACGCCGAAGCGGCCCGAGGCGACTTGCTTGATTTTATTGGCTGCTGCGGGATCGAACCGATAAGTGTTGGGATCTTCGCCGCCTTCGCCGGTGTTGCTGCGGCCGCCGATCATATTCATAGCTAGGGCAAGAGTGCGATGCGCTTCGGGGCTGAGCGAGCCAAGAGACATGGCTTGCGTGCTGAAGCGGCGAAGAATCGTGTCGGCCGATTCGACCTCTTCGACTGGAACGGGGGTGCCAGGAACAGTTTCGAGCAAATCGCGGAGGAAGACCGTGCCTTGATGCTCGGACAATTCCTCGAAAGCTGCGAATTTTCCGGCTTCGGGGGCGCGCACGTGGGCGTGCATTCGACGAACGACCTCGGGCGAGGTGGCGTGAAGTTCAGCACCTTTGCGGAAGCGATACAGGCCGGCGTCGGCGAGTTCCGTCATCGCAGGCGAGAAGGCCGTGGTGTGCATGCGAACGTAGTCCACAAAAAGATCGTCGAGCGTTTTCGAGCCGGGATAGTCGGCGGCGTCTTCGAAGAATTCGGAGCAGAGGTCTTCGGAAAGGCCGACGATTTCAAAGAGATGGCTGTTGCGGTAGCTCGCGAGCGTGGATACACCCATGCGCGCGAGAACTTTGCGGAGGCCCGCCGTGATGGCGACGCGCATCCGGGCGGCGCCGTCTGGTTCGAGCGCTTCCGCAAATTCGTCGGCGAGATACGGGACGACAGCGCTTGCACCGGCTGCGACGAGGAGCGCCACGTGATGGGTGTCGAAGACTTGCGCGGATTCGACGATGAGCGGCAAGTCCCAAAGGCCCTCGCGAACCATCGCTTTCCAGATGGCAGCGGTAGCCAGCAGCGCGGGAAGAGCGGCGTTTTCCGCGTTGATGCCGCGATCGGAAAGGAGGAGGAGGCCCGGGCGACCGCTGCTACTCAGAGGGGTAGAAGATAGCTGAGCAACACTGCAGCGTGCGCCCGGGACTCCCAGGGCGGAAGAGAAAGTCATGTCGACGCGATGAACAGGGCCGAAAAATTCGGAGAGTTCGGCGAGTTGTCCGGCATTGAGCAGAGGGCCGGGGAGCGTGACGCCATCTTTGAGGTGCACGTCGAGAGACATGACGTGAGCTTCGCGGAGCGGATCGATCGGGGGATTCGTGACTTGGGCGAAACGCTGTTTGCAGTAGTCCCAGAGCGTGCGCGAAAGAGTGGAGAGAAAAGCGGGTGGAGCGTCGTCGCCCATGCTCCAGTCGGCTTCTTTGCCGTGAATTAGCGCGGAGAAAAGAGTTTTGAACTGGTCTTCGGTCCAGCCAGCGGCGGCGGCGATGCGCTTGGGCTCGGGTGTGGCGGCCGCGGGCGGCGCGGCGGAAAAGGCAAGATGGCGCGGGGGCGGCATGGCGTTGTGCGCTTGATGCATCGCGAGGCGCTTGAGGATTTCGCGCCAACGGAGAAAAAGGCCGGTGGCGGGATTGGCGAGAATCATTTCGCCGGGGCCAAGGCGCTGGCGTTCGGCGATTCGGGATTCGTCGAGATCGATGAGGCCGGTTTCGGAGCCGGCGATCAGGAGGCCATCGTGCGTGAGCGTGTAGCGCAGGGGGCGAAGGCCGTTGCGGTCGAGCTTTGCGCCGACGAATTGGCCGTCGGAGAAAATCAGGGCCGCGGGGCCGTCCCAGGGCTCGCTATGCTGCGAAAGCGAAGTGAGAGCGGCGCGAATGTCTCGCGAGAGAAGAGGGTCGTTTTCAAACGCCGGAGGAACCATGGTGAGCATGGCTTCATCCGGGCCGAAGCCTTCCAAGAGCTTGAGCTCGAACGCGTTATCAAAGCTGGCCGAGTCGCTGACTTTTTTCTCGAGCGGCGTGAACCAGGAGCCGACAGTGAGGCGGGCGCGGAGTTCGCGTTGTTTTGCGCGGAGCCAGCGGCGATTGGAGACAATGGTGTTGATTTCGCCGTTGTGGGCGACGTAACGGAAAGGTTGCGCGAGATCCCAGGAGGGTTGCGTATTGGTCGAGTAGCGCTGGTGGAAGATGGCGAACGTGGTGGAGAAGGTGGCGTCGCGGAGATCTTCGTAAAATTGCGGGAATTGCCAGGGCGTGAGCAGGCCTTTGTAGACGACCGTTTGCGAAGAGAGCGAGCAGAGGTAACAGCGCTCTGGCAGGAGCGATTCGGCGCGCTTGCGGAGGAGCGCGAGCTTCCACTCGAAACGGGAGACGCCGCGGGATGCGTGAAAAGGCGCGACGTAAAATTGCCAGATTTCGGGCATGGTTTCCAGAGCTTTGCTGCCGAGAGAGTTTGTGTTGGTGGGGACACGGCGCCAGCCGAGGATCCGGAGACGCTCGGTGTCGGCGGCGGCTTCTACCGCGGTTTTAGCGTCCGTTGCTGCGGCAGTCGGGAAAAAGGCAAACCCTAGTCCAAAAACTTCTGGAAGATCGATACCCTGCTCTTGCGCGCGGGCGCGGAAAAACTCGTGCGGAAGCGAGGTGAGGAGGCCGGCGCCGTCGCCGCTGGCACCGTCCGCATCGACGCCGCCGCGGTGGGTGAGGCGTTCAAGCGCGGTCAGGGCGATGTCGACTATTTCATGGCTTGCAGGACCGCCGAGGCGAGCTACAAAACCCGTACCACAGGCGTCGTGGTCGGGGTGGCCCCAATTCGGGTGCCAATCGCTGAGGGCGGGCAAGCACCGTTGGTACATACTTGTTTATTAAGCTGGCGGAGCAAAGATGTACAACGCAGAATTTGCATCTATCAAATCGGTTTTGTGGGGGCGGAGATTCTAAGCCGTGGATTATTAAAACTTTGTAACTTCCGAAAAGTGAAAATTGCGGACCTTCATGGCGGGGACGACCATCTCGAAGGCTTCTTCCCCGGTGGCGCGGACGGCAGGGCCAAGTTGCTCGACGTTGCGAAGCATCTCGAGGATGGACTGATTGAAGCGGAAATTGCGGACGGCGCCGGTAACTTTGCCCTTTTCGACGAGAAAAAGGCCGTCGCGGGTCATGCCGGTCATGACTTTCTCGTAAGGATCGACTTCGCGGATGTACCAGAGGCGGGTGACTAGCAGCCCGCGGTCGGTGGAGGCGACCATTTTTTCCTGGGAGGAATCGCCGCCGGCGAAGACCAGGTTCATAGGAGCTTCGCCGTATTCGTTGGGAAGGGCGAAGCCGTGGCCGGTGGGTTTTTTGCCGGCTGATTTGGCGCTACTCCGAGAGTAGACAAGATTTCTGGGTACGCCTGAATCGACGAGTTTCACTTGCTGGCGCGGGATGCCTTCGCCATCGAAGGGCGCGCCGAGTTGAAGGGGATGGTAGGCGTCGTCGAGGATCGAGATGTTTTTACCGAAAAGCGGTTTGCCCATGCGGTCATTTAAGCAGGAACGCTTATCTTCAAGGGCGGTGGCGGCGAAATCGTAAAAGAGAAAGCCGACTAGATCGAGCACTGCGGCTGGTTCAAGAATGACCGTGTAGCGGCCAAGCGGGAGTTCGCGCGCATCAACTGCCAAGTGCGCTTTTTCGCTGGCGCGCTGAGCGAGCTTTTGCGGATCGAAAGCGCGGACGCTGGCGGCGTTGGCTTTGGCCCAGCTCGCGGCAGGATTTTCCTGCATGGTGATGGAGAATTCGGCGTGGGTTTCGCGGTAGGCGGCGAATAACCCGCGGGAATTGCCGAGCGCGGATTGTTGCAGGCCGCTGGCGAAAATTCCAGCAGCTACCTGCCCGTTCCGAATGGCGATGTCGCAGGCACGGCGAACGGCGCGGGCGCGTTCTTCGGGAGTGAGGGCAGCGGTCTCTTTTGCGAAGCGATTTAGTTTGCGATAGCGCTGTTTGGCGGGGAGCGGAAGGAGATGCGGATCTTTCGGCTGGCTGTGCCCGAGCGACAAAGAGGCTTCGATGGCAGCACGGAGAGAATCTTCGTCGACGCGATTTGTGGTGGCGCGGGCGGTGCGGTGGTCGACAACGGTGCGGATGGAAACGTTGAGGCCGCGCTCGGCTACGTTTTGGTGAATGGCATTGTTGGCGAAGCGCGTGAGGGAGTCGGCTGTTTCGTCGACGTGAACTTCGGTTTCATCTGCGCCGGTGGATTTGGCGAGTCGAAGAACGGTATCGATGATTCGGCGCAATTCACGTTCGGGGAGTAGTTGCGCGGAGGACGCGGCGCTCTCGCCTGTCGACGGTTTGGCGGATTTGGATTTATGCGGAGTACTCATTGGTTTGAAAACGCCGAGCCGATTTTAACGTTGCGGAAACGCGATGGGGCGGCGCCGTGGCCGGTGCCCATGGTTTGCATGGGTTGGCCTTTGCCGCAGTTGGGTGTGCCCCAGAGCGTCCAGTGATCGCGCGAACAAATCGCGTCGCACGAATTCCAGAATTCGGTGGTGATTCCGCTGTAGCTAGGATTTTTCAGCATGCGCGTTTTCTTGCCGCCCTTGATTTCCCAGCCCATCTCCGTTGAAAACTGAAATTGGTAGCGGCGGTCGTCGATGGACCACGAGCGGTTTGTTTCCATCAGAATTCCGTCGTCGGTGTCGGCGATCAAATTGTCGAAGCCCCACGTGCCGGGTTTGAGGCTGATGTTTGTCATGCGAATGATGGGGAGACGATTCCAGCTCTCGGTGCGCATCGTGCCCGAGGAGCGCTTTAGACCGATGAGATGGGCGGTTTCGCGATTGGAGAGATAGCCGCGGAATTGGCCGTCCTTGATGATGTCGGTACACTGGGCGGGAACGCCTTCGTCATCGTAGGCGAAAGAGCCAAGGCCAGGGCCGTGTTCGAGGCGGGCGTCGGCGACCACGTTGACGATGTCCGATCCGTAGCGAAGCTTGTTGAGCTGGTCGAGTGTGAGAAAACTTGTGCCGGCAAAATTAGCTTCCTGGCCGAGGACGCGATCGAGCTCGATGGGATGGCCGACGGATTCGTGAATTTGCAGGCCTAGCTGACTGCCGCCAAGAATGAGCGTTCCTGTTTTCTCGGGACATTGCACCGCGGAATGGAGCGCGGCGGCTTCTTCGCCTACGCGAGGTGCGTGCTTCAGAAGTTCCAGCGACTCGACGAGTTCGTAGCCTTCGAGAGCGTGTTGGCCGCCGAAGCTGTTGGGGTAGGAGCGTTTCTGGATTTCGTCGCCTTGAAACGAAGTGGCGGCGATACCGCAGCCGGTGATCAATTTGCGTTGATGAATGCGCGAGCCGGCGCTGGAGGCGAACCAGGAATCAATTTTGCGAAATTGCAGGCCGGTTTCGGTGAGCGTGACCCCTTTGACGCGGCGCATTTCGGTGTCGGCGGCGAGCAGAAGAGAGATCTGGTTTTCCAAGGGGAGTTCAAACGGATCTTTGCGAAACGGACTTAGCCAGCTATCGATGTATGCGTCTTCCGCAACCATCTCGACTTCACCGCGCTTTGCCAAAGCGGAAGCTTTAGCAATCGAGACGGCTTGCGCGGCGCATGCTGAAACGCCCTCGCGCGTGAGTCGATCGGTGGAGGCGAAGCCCCATGCGCCGTTTGCTAGCGCGCGAATACCAATGCCAATCGATTCAGACTGCGCTAGCGTGCCGACCTGGCCATTCTTGGTGGTCAAGTCGCGCTGGCGGAGGTGCATCATGCGAGCGTCCGCATACGATGCGCCGCGGAGGCGGGCTGTGTCGAGCGCGTTGGTGCAGTGATCCCACATGAGTTTGACCTGGATGAAGCTATAGAAAGTTTACAAGAAAATGGGGCGCAGTTTGGTGCGCCCCAAGATGAGAGTGCATTAGAACAAACGGGAACGCCTGCCTCGACAGACTAGGAAAAAAGAAGAGGACAGACAAGAGTGTCTGTTCTGCTCATGTCCCCTCTTGCCAAGAGGCCAGGTAGTGCTCTTGCTCGGCGGTGAGCTTGTCGAGCTTGTGGCCCATGCTGTCAAGCTTAAGGCGAGCGATTTCCTTGTCGAGATTTTGGGGCACGACGTAGACCTGCGGCTTCAACTGCTTATAATTTTGCAGCAGG
>DATMKS010000063.1:0-9038 GCA_035571045.1 Verrucomicrobiia bacterium | reverse complement strand
TCGGCAGAAAAAAAGGGGGGAGAAACGAACCGGCCCAGCCCTCAATCCCCTAAAGGGATCCTCGGTTCGCCTCCCCCACTGTCTTTACTATTGCATCCTGGGAGCCAAGATTAACCTGTTTGTTTTCAATCGCTTGTCACTTGATTGCCGAGTAAAAATGTTCTACACCCGTGAAATTTTACCCGTCGGCTGAATCCTGCGGGGCCTGACCTCGATTGGAGACATGGGTTCCCCGGCAGTCTTGGAGTGGCTCACTTCTTGTAACCTCCGGGAGGCAGATCGCCAAGCTTAGTCCCCGATTTATGAGGTGAAATTAGCAAAGCCCCCTCATCTGCGGCCCCCAGGAAATGCCGCTGTGCGGATAGTGGGTCAGTTTTGTCAATTCCGGTTGAAAATTCCCCATTGTACCGGTCGAAAATTCCCCCACCCCTAACCTTCATCGAACGGTCTCCTTGGCCTCGGACGGAGTGAAGCCCAGCGCCGTCTTTTGGCGCGTTTTGAGCGTAACGGAGTCCGAGGCCAAGGAGCGAGCCGCGGCCTCCGCCCCTTCCTGTCCGCGCGGTGGCACCAGGCCGGCCTTGCGGCGTTCCTTCAGCCGGTAGCTCTCACCGCGAATGTTGATGGTTGTCGAGTGATGCAGCAGACGGTCCAGAATCGCTGTGGCGATGATCGAATCACCGAAGATCGATCCCCAGTCCCCATAGCTTTTGTTGGAGGTCAGGATGATGCTCCCGCGTTCGTACCGCGCACTCACCAACTGGAAGAAAACCCACTTCATCGATCACCAGAACTTTCGGCGACAGATACACGCGCATCCGGCGATCCAGCCGACTTTCCCGATACGCGCGCCCCAAGTCCGCGGCCAGATCGTGCGCGGTGATGAAATACGCGCCCAGCCCCGAGCGGATCGCCTCCGCCGCCAGTGCTACGCTCAAGTGCGTTTTTCCCACGCCCGGTGGACCCAAGAAAATCACGTTGCTGGCTTCGTGAATGAATCGCAGCGAACGCAACTCCCGAACCTGTCGATCATCCAACGATGGCTGGAAACCGAAATCGAACTGCTCCAAGGTTTTCACAAAGGGAAAATGTGCCAACTGCAGCCGCGCCCGCAGATACCGAGTCCTTCGTGCTTCCACCTCGCAGCTCAGCAACTCATCGAGAAAGTCCGCGTAGCTCGGCTCTTTCTTTGACGCTTGTTCCGGCAAGTTCTCGAGCTTGGCCTCCACCGGTTTCAATCCCAGCGTCTCCAACGCCGTCTGCAACCGCTCGATCGGGGTGTTCATCGCTCACCTCCGTTAGCCACGCGCTCGTACGCTGCCAGCGAGTGCTTCTCTACTTCTGGCGCGCTCTGCCGCAGGTGAATCAGGATCTTGCCTTCCGCTCTTCGTGCTCCCAGCGGAATCCCCTGGTGATGGGGCGGAAAGGTCAGCACGCTGTGTTTCCGTTGCGCTTTGCCGTGCATCGCGATCCGCTCGCGGCCCGTGCGGATATCCACTTCCCCCGCCATTTCCTGCACCCAAACTTCCTGGCCGACATACTGCCAGGGCACCGAATACCGGCTGCCTTGCCAGTCCACGTACGCATCCCGCGCCACCTTGCGCAGCTCGCCATCCACGTACGGATACGGCGGCTGCCCCGCTAGCGACTGCAAACTGAACTGCTCCACATCCCAGCGCACCATCACTTGCTCATGCGTTCCCAACTCTGCCAGCGCCAAAATACTGCCTTTATGAATTCCCAAAAGTCAGAGAGCATAGCTTTATCATACGTGCTACTTGCCTGTAGACTTATCTTGAATTCAGACTAGGACCTCGCCCTATGCCCCCAACCAAACCTCCCGAGAGTCTAGTCTTTACGTCCTTAGCTGGGCTATACACGCAATTTCAAGCTCTTCTTGTCGGTAAGGAATTTCTATGCCCCGCTAGACAAATTCCGATAGTCATAACGTCCCATCATTTTTTCCATCTGGTCAAACTACAAAAAAGTTGGCAAACAGAGTTCACGATTGAAGTTGAAGAATCGCTTATTCAGGGCGTTACCGAAGGCTTTGGCGAATATAAAATAGACATGAGCAGAGCAGAACGACTCTCATGGATTCCAGAAATTCTCAACGAACCTGATGAAATTTGGGAGTACTGCGAGAAAAAGACCGCTGATGACATATTCATACGCGAATATGATAAAGCCGGAAGTGCTTTCCGAGCGGTCTTGGTGAAACGTGAAGAAAACTATTTAAAGCTGATTACCTGTATGCCGATGCGTCGAAGGGCCGCACTCGATCTACAAGAAAAAGCCACAAAATTGTGGCCTTAAAATTTGATAGCCACCAAGGGTAACCGCTTGGTGGCTATCGGAACTTTGCGAGACAGGGGTTTCAACCTGCCTACGATTTGATTACCGGAACACATAATACGGCCGAGACTCGTTCTTGTCAACCGAAAACTATAATCCTTTTGTATCCTTATAGTTACGGGGCTACTTCCAGCGGGCTTTCGCCGCTTTTTGAGCGATAGCCTTGCGTTGTTTAGCGGTCAATTTCTCGGCTCTGGCCTTGCCACCGATCTCTCCGCCCGCCCATTCTCCCCCGTTTCACCGCTTGAGGGTCCTTGCCTTCGTCCGGGTCAGACAAAGGCTCGTCTGTGAACAGTTGCACACCTATGGCGCGGCTGACCGTAGCCGCCGCTGTTTGAGTAAAATCCAATTTCTTTCCTAATCGAACGTATCTTCACAGGTCCGATTGTCGGGCATCCCTCGACCAGATGCAATAGGGTCAAAATTAGGTCAAAATTCAAACTGACCCACTACCGCTGTGCCCGCCTATTCTTGACCTCGTCGAATTCTCCCTGCTATTGTGAAGAGTTATTCTGGCCTCAGTCTACCCACTGGGTGCCAGAGCTCCTGTGGAGGGAGCGTTTCCGTCTCATGGGCCTGACCAAACTCGTTATTCGGGGCGCGCGGCAGCACAACCTGAAAAACATCAGCCTCGAAATCCCCAGGAACACCCTAACCGTCATCACTGGTCTATCCGGTTCCGGCAAATCCTCACTGGCCTTTGACACCATCTATGCCGAGGGGCAGCGCCGCTACGTCGAATCGCTTTCCGCCTACGCGCGCCAGTTCCTCGATCAAATGGAGCGTCCGGAAGTCGACGTCATCGAAGGCCTTTCGCCCTCCATCGCCATCGAGCAGAAGACCACCACGCGTTCTCCGCGTTCGACGGTCGGCACCATCACCGAAATTTACGATTATCTCCGCGTGATCTACGCTTCCGTGGGCGTCCCGCACTGCCCGAAGTGCGGCAACCCCATCGCGCGTCAGTCCAGCGAGCAGATCGTGCAAGCCATCCTCAATGGCGAGCTGTGCCAGCACGACGATCGCATCATGATTTTGGCGCCGATAGTTCGGGGACGAAAGGGCGCATACCGCAAAGAGTTTGAAAAGCTGGCGCAGGACGGCTACGTTCGTGTGCGCGTTAACGGCGAACTCTTTCCGCTCGACGTTCCCCCGAGCCTCGACAAGCGCAAAAATCACAACATCGAAGTCGTCGTGGACCGTTTGCTCGTCAAGCAGGGAATCGCCGCGCGCCTTGAGCAGTCTATTGCCACGGCACTAAAACTGGCTGGCGGTCTCGTCACCGTCGCTGTCGTCGGCGGCAAGGAACATGTCTTCTCCGAAAAGCTCGCCTGCCCGGATTGCGGCATTTCCGTTCCGCAGCTTGAGCCGCGCTCTTTCAGCTTCAATTCCCCCTATGGCGCGTGCCCCGCCTGCAACGGTTTGGGTTCCAAGTACGATTTCGATCCCGCCCGGATCATCACGGACTGGGCGCGTCCTCTGTTCGACGGCGGCCTCGGCCCCGGCTCCAGCTCCGCGATCCTTAAACGCACGCTCGAACTCGCCGCTTACGCCTACCACATTGATTTGGAGACGCCTTTCGAAAAATTCCCGCCGCGCATCCAGAACTTGCTTCTCTATGGCTATCCCCCTTCCAACGGGCGCACTGGCTCTGAACAAAAAGAGCCGGCCAGCAAGAAGTCCCAAGGCGAAAAGGCGTTCCGTTTTCCTGGCATCCTGAAATTTCTCGATCGAAACTTCACAGAATCCAATTCTGATTCTTACCGCGAATGGATGACGCAATACATGTCGGCCACGCTTTGCAATGTTTGCCACGGGAAGCGCCTCCGGCCAGAATCGCTCGCCGTGAAGCTGGCCGGCTACTCCGTCGCTGACTTCACTGCGCTTTCTCTAGCCGCCTCGCGCCCCGCTGTGGACAAAATCCTCGGTCAGCTCACATCCCGCCAGCACGAAATCGCCGGCCGTCCGCTCGAAGAGGTCGCCGAACGAATCGATTTTCTGCTCGCGGTAGGCCTCGGCTATCTCAGTCTGGACCGCTCCGCCGCCACCCTCTCCGGCGGCGAAGCGCAGCGCATCCGCCTTGCGACGCAGATTGGCTCGCGACTCCGAGGCGTTCTCTACGTTCTCGACGAGCCGTCCATCGGCCTTCACGCTCGCGACAACGATCGCCTGCTCGGTTCCCTCGAGCAGCTGCGCAATCTCGGCAACACCGTTCTCGTCGTCGAGCATGACGAAGACACCATCCGCCGCGCCGATTTCGTTGTCGATCTTGGCCCCGGCGCAGGCAACGCCGGCGGCTACCTCGTCGCGCAAGGCAAGCCAGAGCAAATTGCTGCAAGCGCCGAATCACTCACGGGCCGCTATCTGAGCGGCGCCCTAAAAATCGCGGTTCCCGAAAAACGCCGCAGTCCGAATGGCAAAGCCATCCAAATCCTCGGTGCCAGCGCAAACAATTTGAAAGATGTCGACGTGACACTTCCTCTCGGGTTGCTCACCGTCGTTACCGGCGTTTCCGGCTCAGGCAAATCCACGCTCGTAAACGACATTCTCTATCGCGCTCTCGCGCAGAAACTCTATCGCTCGATGGAGCCGCCTGGCGCGTATCGCGAACTGCTCGGCGCCGACCAAATCGACAAAGTCATCGAGATCGATCAAGCTCCCATCGGCCGCACCCCGCGCTCGAATCCCGCCACGTACACTGGCGTTTTCGCGCCTATCCGTGAACTTTTCGCCATGCTTCCCGAATCGCGTGAGCGCGGCTACCGCCCGGGCCGTTTCAGCTTCAACGTCAAAGGCGGCCGCTGCGAAGCCTGCCAGGGAGACGGCCTCCGCCGCATCGAAATGAACTTTCTGCCCGATGTTTACGTGATGTGCGAAGTCTGCCGCGGCAAGCGCTACAATTCCGAAACATTGGCCGTGCGCTACAAAGGCCACACCATCAGCGACGTGCTCAATCTGCCATCGTCCGATGCGCTGAAGGTGCTCGAGAATATTCCGCAGATTCAGCAAAAGCTTTCAACGCTCGTCGAAGTCGGCCTGGGCTACGTCACGCTAGGCCAATCCGCCACGACTCTTTCGGGCGGCGAAGCCCAGCGCATCAAGCTTGCCCGCGAACTTTCCAAGCGCCAGACCGGCCGCACTCTCTACATCCTTGACGAGCCCACGACGGGCTTACACTTCGACGACGTCCGCAAACTCCTCGACGTCCTCCAGCGCCTCGTCGCCCTCGGCAACACCGTCCTCATCATCGAGCATCACCTCGACGTCATCAAACAAGCCGATTGGATCATTGACCTCGGCCCTGAAGGGGGCGAGGGCGGCGGCCGCATCGTCGCCCAAGGCCCTCCCGAACATGTCGCACGTACCAAAAAGTCCTACACCGGCCAAGCCCTGGCCCGCGTCCTCGGCATCTCCAACAACGGCCACGCGAATGGCTCCAGCAAATAGTTCCGTTGGGAAGGCGCTTTTCTGGGTGGCGTGATATCCGTCGGCCGGTTCTTCTGCTGACTTTCGTGCCGCGCAAAAGTGACCTTTCCGAATGGTGCGTCTCCGACTTGCAAGCATCGCTGTCTGACCGTAAAGTGAAGCCCTTACTATGAGCGTCTACTCCACGCCGCCTCTCACGTTCGGCGCAGTTCACACTTATCCGCTCGCTTCTCGCAAGAGCAAAGTAAGCGTCCGCGATTTCGCCAGACCCCCCGCCGGCAACGTGCCTCTCGCAAAATTCCTTGATTCTCTCCCAAACATTCTCGCCGCCCAGGATTTGCGCCATCTTCTAACCGCTATCCATCGAGCCCGCAAACAACGCGCTCCCATTCTTTGGGGAATCGGCGGCCACGTGATCAAAGTCGGCCTCGGCCCGGTCCTGATCGATCTCATGCGCCGCGGATTCGTCTCCGGCATCGCCATGAACGGCGCCGCCCTCGTTCACGATTTCGAGATCGCTCTCGCTGGCAACACTTCCGAAGACGTAGAAGCCGGCCTCGGCGCAGGCCAGTTTGGCATGGCCGCCGAAACCGGCCAGTACATCAACGAATTTTCCAAACTAGCCGCTCGCCTCCACATCGGTTACGGCGAAGCCGCTGGCCAATTTCTCAACAGTGGCGTCCTCAACGTAAAACACGCCGACTCCAGCGTCCTCGTGACCGCGTACAAGCAACGCATTCCCGTCACGATCCATCTCGCCATCGGCACCGACATCCCCCACATGCATCCTGCCGCCGACGGCCCCTGCCTCGGCGCTGCCACTTTTCTCGATTTCCGCCTCTTCTGCGCTCTCGTGAAACAGATGCATCCCGGCGGCATCTATTTAAATTGGGGATCAGCCGTGCTTCTTCCCGAGGTTTTCCTGAAAGCCGTGAGCGTCGCGCGCAATCTCGGCGTGCCCTTCGAGCCCATCACCACAGCCAACTTTGACTTTATCCAGCACTACCGTCCGTTGCAGAATGTAGTGAAGCGTCCCACCGTATCCGCTCGCGGAGGGCGCAAATCGGAATCGCGCGGCTACGCCATCACGGGCCATCATGAACTGCTCATGCCTCTGCTAGCTGCCGCGCTGGCAGCTGGGTGGCCGAGGTCTCGGCGCCAAGGCAAAAAATGACCTTCTTCGACGAAAACGAAAAATCTCATCTTCCGCCCGAGCAAGAAATCTCCGCGCATCCTCCTGCGGAGCCCGGTGCGGCAGATGCATTCTCCTCTCCTCCTGAACTTCCGCTCGCCGGCGATCCCATTAGTCTGGCGGCTACGGTTCCTGTGGCCGCCCCTTCCTACGGTCCACCTCTTCCCGAGGACTTGCGCATCTCCTGGTCGTGGCTGCACTTTGTGGCGTTCTTATTCTTTGGAATCGTCAGCTTTTTCGTTGTCCAGGTAGGTTTCATGGTTTATTACGCCGCTCCTCTCCGCCATCTTTCGAACGAAAAGGACTTCGAGCGGTTTGTCTTATCAAGGCCCGTATTTGCTGTTGGCAGCATGGTTCTCCTGTACGCCTTGATTTTTCTTTTTCTCTACGTCAGTTTGTCGGTCCTTCCCGGCTCCCCTTTCTGGAGCACTCTCGGCTGGAGGAAGATTGTACGGCCCGGCGGCGGCCGTCCGCGCAGCCCGTGGCTTTTCTTCTTTGCGGGTTGCGGCCTTTCGCTCGTGGTATTTGCCGTCACCGCGAAAATGCAGCCCCCGGAGGATGTGCCCATTGAAGAGCTCTTCCACTACAAAAACACGGCGATACTGTTCATGGCCATGGCTGTTTTAGTCGCGCCTCTTGTTGAAGAAACCGTATTTCGCGGCTATCTCTACCCTCTCTTTGCAAAGACTTTCGGCGTCGCGTTTGGCGTCATCGTTACGGGAGTCCTCTTCGGGTTGATGCACGGCGCTCAGCTTGGATGGACCTGGGGTCTTGTTAGCGTGCTCATCGCGGTCGGAGTCATTTTCACGTTTGTTCGTGCACGCACCGGCTCCGTCTTCGCCAGTTTTCTGCTCCACCTGGGCTACAACTCCATGATCGCCCTGTTCACCATTCTCGGCACCAGCGGCTTCAGCAAAATGACGCCCACGCACTGAGGGTTTTGCCACTCGCTTATTGAACGATTCGTTTTCCTCCCGCGCCTCCGCTAGAATGTTTGTAGGGGCATGCCGTGCCCGAGCTTGGCAGGATTGGTCGCTCGAACAGGCGATTTGATTTTTCTTAAATAAGAGATGAGCTATCAGCCCACAATCACCGAGGATTCGCAAAAAATGTACGTAGCCCAACCCATCGAATGGACCGACCGCGGCGTGGTCATGCTCGACCAACGCCTCCTTCCCGCCGAGGAAGTCAGCTACACCTACACCAACTACCGCGAGGTCGCCAAAGCCATCCGCGACATGGTCATTCGTGGCGCGCCGGCTATCGGCGTGGCTGCGGCCATGGGAGCCGCGCTGGGCGTTCTTCATTCCTCCTCGAATTCCGTAGAGTCGCTGCGCGTGGAGTTTCGGGAAATCTGCGATACGCTCGCAAAGACGCGCCCGACCGCTGTCGATTTATTCTGGGCCATCGAGCGTATGAAGCACCGCTTCGCTGAACTCACGATACGGACCTCGGACCTTGCAAAAATCAAACAGGGCATGGTCGAAGAAGCCCAACAAGTTCATCTAGAAAAAAAAGCCACTGACGAAGCCATCGGCCGATTTGGCGCGGAATTCATGCCAGCCAATGGACAAGTCATGACGCAATGCAATGCCGGCGCGCTAGCCACCGGCGGGATCGGCACCGCTCTTGGGGTAATCCGCATCGCCTTCGAGCAAGGCAAAAAAATACACATTCTCGTTCCCGAAACGCGTCCTTATTTGCAGGGCGCGCGCCTGACCGCTTGGGAACTCCACAAAGGCGGCATCCCACTCACTCTCATCACCGACAACATGGTCGGCCATTTCCTAAAGACCGGCAATGTCGGCGCCATCGTCACTGGAGCTGACCGCATCGCGGCGAACGGCGACACCGCCAACAAAATCGGCACCTACCAAATCGCGGTTCTCGCCAAAGAAAACAACGTGCCCTTCTACATCGCCGCTCCTGTCTCGACCTTCGATCTCTCCATTCCCGACGGCAACCACATTCCCATCGAAGAGCGCTCGGCCGCCGAAGTCACGCATCTGCAAGGCGTGCGCATCGCGCCCGACGTTCACGCCGCGCATCCCGCTTTTGACGTCACCCC
>DATMKS010000062.1:0-11864 GCA_035571045.1 Verrucomicrobiia bacterium | reverse complement strand
GCTCCAAGGCACTCGGGCCGTTCGCGGAATCGCCCGCCCCATGCTGCCCAACCGTTCGATAGGAGCCACTCCCAAACAAACCTCCGCATGCTTTAGGTAATACGGGATGAAGGGTCGATTCGTTCCCGATATATAGACGGTCGAAGGGTCCCTAGGCTTTCATTAAATCTTAGCCACTTTCTGTCCTCTATCATTCTACTGGGTTTACACATCCCTCGCCGAGCCAGGTGCAGGTGAAGTGCGGCGTAGGCAAGGTCTAGGAAGGTCGATCGGGGCGAGTTTGCCTTTGTTTTCTGGAGCTTACAAGGTGCGGGGAGCGGCGTTGCTGAATTGGAAAGCAACAATTGTCCCCGCCCAAGAATCAGATTTAAGATTGGATTGCGGCTCTTTTGCCGCTCGACTCTATGGGCACGCGAGCATTCCTTCTCGTTGCCGGACTTCTTCCGGCCTTTGCAGCCAACTCTTTGGCACAGAATATAGCTGCGCCTCCGCCTCCTCAGACGGATGCCGAAAAGGTCGCTTTGCTGGACCTGGTTTTGGTGAATCAGAAGAAGAGCGACGAGGCCATGAACCTTTACGAGAGGCTGGAACGCGTAGAAATGCGCAAGAACAGCCTAGATTCGCCTTCGGGCGAGGTCAAGATTTCGCGCGTTGTTCCGGCGGGCACCGGCGTCGACCACATACCGATAGGCCCGGACGGCAAACCGACCGATCCCGACGCCTATCATGCAGAATTGCTGAAGCTGGAGCACGCCCTCTCCTGGGCTGCCGACGATGGCCATGCCCAGCGCGACGCCTACGATAAAATTGCAAAAAAACAGAAGGAGCGGAACGAGTTGATTGACGCCACGCGCACCGCTTTTATCTACACCTTTGTTTCGACAGAGACGCGCAGGGGCCGCGTGCTTAACAAATACAGCATGGAACCGAATCCGGCTTACAAAGCTACTTCTCGATCTACGGCTATTTTTGCGAAAGTGCGCGGGTTTGTGTGGATCGACCCCGAAGCGGGCCAACTGGCGCGCGTGGAAGGCGAAGTTACCGAGGACATTACGGTGGGATTGTTCCTGGCGAAGGTGTACAAGGGCAGCCACTTCATGCAGGAACGGTATGAAATGCTACCCGGTTTATGGATGCCTTCGTTTTCTCAATACGATTTTGACGGCCGAAAATTGTTCAGCGCGATCTCGATCCATGAACGGACTTTTTACAGCCAATACCACCGTATTGGCCCTCCCAAAGAAGCTCTGGCCGTCATTCGTGCCGAATTAGGCAAGCCCGCCGGCGCCATCGCAGATCCCTGAAACTTTGTCCTGTATACTGGGTTTAAGGTACTAGAACCAGCCTCGGCCCTCGAAGAAATCGGAGGCTTTATGACCCGGTCATTCGTTTACAGGAGTGCTCTCGCTCTCTGCGGGGCATTGATCTGTTCCGTGTGCTTTGCGCAGAGTCCCGGGCCTTCGGCCCCCCAAAGCCCGGCTCCAGCCTCGGCGACGGCGCCTGCCGAGCCCCAGGGTGCCACCGCAACGGCCGCCGACGCCAAAAAGCCCAAGAAAGTATGGACGAATGAGGATGTCAACGGCTTGACTGGTCCTGTTTCAGTCGTGGGAAGTTCAAAAAACTCCGGAAAAGCAAGCTCGAGCGCAAAGGCGGATGGGCAATACATTCTGAGCACCCGCAAGGAACTCGCGAAGCTGCAGTCGCAGTTGGATGACACGGATAAGCAACTATCGGATCTCAAGGATTTTAGCGAAGGGAAGGCGCCAACTACCTCGAGCGGCTATGAGATCAATAAAGGCTACAACCGCGTGCCGGTGGACCAGCAAATTACCAGCCTGCAGGACAAGAAGAAGCAGTTGCAGGACAAGATCGGCGCGTTACTCGATGAAGCCCGGAAAAAAGGCGTGGAACCCGGGGATCTTCGTTAGGCGCACACTTTCACAAGGCGTTTGTGTTTTTGGTTGGGAGCGATACGGCTTCCTCCTCCCGAGGCCAGCCAGTACCCAAGAGACATGCCGCTCGCACGGTAGCAGCGCGTCGCGCGCGATTGCTCTTATACTCGAAACACAGGAGGCTTTATGCTCCGACCTTTCTTAACCGGCTGCTTTATGTTTGCTTCCGCGGCTTTCGTGTGCGCCGCGCAGTCATCTTCCAGTTCGAGCCAACAATCAGAGACTCCTCCACCGGCTCCCGCTCCATCAACAACAACGCCACCTGCGGGAAAGACAGCGGCCGGCAAAGACCAGCCCGCTAGCAAGGATGCCGCGAAAGATACAAAGAAGCCGAAAAAGGTCTGGACCGAGGACGACATTTCAAAGGTGGGTGGAAGCATCTCGGTCGTTGGCGGCTCGTCATCTCCGGGCGCTGCCGAAGGTTCATCGCCGTCCACTGGCACAAGCCCCGAAAACTCCGCACAGGGAAATCAAGTCGAATACTATCGCGACCAGATTCGCCAACTCCAAGCGCAGCTCGACGCCACCGACAAGAAGATCGACGACCTGCGGAACTTCAAGGCCGACAATACTTCTTCTTCCGGCGGCATCAATCCCAATCATGGATATTCCATGACGCCCATCCCCGATCAGATCAAGCAGCTCGAAGAGAAGAAGAAACAGATCCAAGAGAAAATGGATACCGTTACGGATGAGGCCCGCAAAAAAGGCATTGAACCCGGCCAGCTTCGCTAATCTCTTCGACAACCGTTTCACGGCGCTGTAAAATTCGTAGGCCCGACCGGTGCGGGCACGTATGGGCCGTCGCTGGCACAGCTTTCGAGTTATCCGCCTTCTTGCTGTTCTGACTATGGTGGCGTGGCTGGCTCCTCTCGCTTCTACTTCTCCTGCTGCCGAGAACACTGGCTTCGACCTCCGGGGAAATCCCGTGGACCCGCTGAAATCGGCCGGCGGGAAGGTTGTCGTGCTGGTGTTCGTGCGGACGGATTGCCCGGTTTCTAACCGCTACGCGCCTTTCATTCAAAAGCTGAGTACGGAACATGCGGGGAAAGCTGCGTTTTGGCTGATTTACCCGAGCAAATCGGAATCGGCGGAAGCGATACGCAAGCATGAACGAGAGTACGGCTATAAAATTCCGGCGCTGCGCGATCCGCAACATGTACTTGTAAAAGAGAGCCAGGTACAGATCACGCCTGAGGTCGCGGTGTTTGACGCGAGCAAGCGGCTCATATATCACGGCAGGATCGATAATCTTTACGAGGATATCGGGCGAGCCCGGAGCACTGCCACGACGCACGAGCTGGAGGACGCGATTTTCGCCGCGCGCACGGGCAAGAGTTTGGCCGTGGACGCGACTCACGGCGTGGGATGCTACATCTCGGACCTGGAATGAAGCGCGCGTCCGAAACTCTTTCTGTGTTTTTCCTTGTTCTTGTAGTCGCATCCGCGGGGCTTGCAGCGCGTCACTCCGCTGCGACGCCGCAGTCCGCGCCCACGCCTGCGCAGCCGCAGATCAGCTTCGACCGAGATATTGCCCCGATTGTATTTCGCAATTGCGCGCAGTGCCATCATCCCGGCGAGGCGGGGCCATTTCCGCTGCTTACCTACGCGGACGTAAAAACGCACGGGAGGCAGATCGCGTTTGTCACGAGCAAACGCATCATGCCGCCGTGGCTGCCGGAGCCAGGCGAGCTGAAATTTGCCGATGAGCTTCGCTTGTCGGACGCGGAAATCGCGATGATTCAAACCTGGGTGGACCAGGGCGAGATCGAAGGAAATCCCGCTGACCTTCCGCCGCGGCCCGCATTTACGGCCGGCTGGCAGCTTGGCAAGCCTGACGTGATTGTCCGGGTGGAAAAACCCTATTTGCTTCCCGCAAGCGGGAGCGATTCGTATTGGAATTTTGTGTTTCGAACGCCGGTGCATCGCTCGCGATGGCTGAAAGCGATTGAAATCCGGCCGGGAGATAAACGGCTTGTGCATCACGCGAATGTGCTGGTGGACCGCGAAGAGTCCGGACGTAGGCTCGAAAAAGAACCGGGAGCGGGATTCGGCGGAATGGAACTCATTATTGAGTCGGAAGCTTTCGATCCCGACAGCCATTTTCTCTTTTGGAAACCGGGCTCGCCGCCGTATGTCGAGCCGGATGGCATGGCATTGCGGCTAGACAAAAATACGGATCTGGTTTTGAACACACATCTTCAGCCATCGGGAAAACCGGAGCTGATTCAGCCAACACTGGGGCTGTACTTCACGGACAAGCCGGCGACGATGCATCCCATCCTGCTGCAGCTCGAAAATGATCGCGTGCTGGACATTCCGCCGGGCGCGAAGAATTTCCTGGTCTCTGACGATTTTACTTTACCGGTCGATGCGAGCGTCTTGGCCATTTATCCACACGCGCACTACCTCGGGAAAGACTTGCTGGCGCTTGCGACGCTTCCCGATGGAACGAAGAAAACACTAATTCACATCGGCAGCTGGGATTTGAACTGGCAGGCCGTCTATCGCTATCGGGAGCCGGTGGATCTGCCAGCGGGAACGACCATCTCGATGCGCTTCACGTACGACAACTCGGTGGACAACATTCGCAATCCGAATCAGCCGCCGAAGCGCGTGATGGCCGGGAACCGGGCGGTCGATGAGATGGCGCATTTGTGGCTGCAGGTGCTGCCGCGTGAATCCAGCGATACCACAGCGGATCCGCGCATGGCGATTCAGGAAGCGCTGGCTTTGCACCACATTCAAAATAATCCCGACGATTTCGAAGCGCACTACAACCTCGCGGCTCTGTTTCAAATGAGAGGCGATCTGCCTGGCGCGCTGCTGCAGTTTACGGAAGCGGTCCGCATTCGGCCCGATGACTCGACGGCCAACAACGCGCTGGGCGGCGCGCTCTTGGCGAGCGGCCATGTCGATCGGGCCATCACTCATCTAAACGCCGCGCTCGCGGGGCGACCTGATTATTTCGATGCGCACTACAATCTTGGAAATGCTCTGGCTTCCCAGGGGGATTTCCAGGGAGCGCTTTTGCACTTCCGCGCCGCGGTGCGGCTTAATCCCCAGGACGCGAACGCCGAGGCAAATCTCGGCAGCGCGCTGGCGGAGACGGGAAACTTGAGAGAAGCGCGACTGCATTTCGAGCGGGCTTTGCAAATCGATCCCAAGAATGAACTGGCGCGCGAAAACCTGGAGCAACTGAACCGCGAGTTACCCAGCCAGCCCAAATAACGTGGCGCCGGCTCCCCCCGCTCAGAAGCCATCCATGCCGCCGCCCGGGGACCGCCAAGCCAACTCTTCATGCGTTCTCGCCGTCCAAGCGTGCATGCTGTTATCATTTGCGGGCGCTTGGAACTTTTGGCGCGCGAATCACGCAACATTTCCCCTGTAAGGGTGTTTTGTATAAACATCGAACGCTTCAATTTATGGCTCACGTCTCGCCCAGTTTCGCGCGCCGATCGATTCTTGCCGTCCTGGTGCTCGGACTTGCCTTCTCGATAGCAACGAGCGGAACCTCGCACAGCCTTTCGCCGAAAGAGCGCGAAGAGGTGTTTGAAAAGGTCTGGAAAGAGGTCGATGAGCATTACTACGATCCGGAGTTCGGCGGCGTGAAGTGGCCGGAAGTCCACGAGCGTTATTTGCCGCTGGTGAAGGCAGCAAAAGACGACCCGGAGTTCTACTCGATTCTGGATCGTATGACCGGAGAGCTGCACGATGCGCACACGCGCTTCACAGCCCCTGAGCAATGGGCAAATCGGAAGAAGCATCAGGGTGTGAGCATCGGTTTCCGGCCGGTCTTTGTGGAAGACAAGATTGTGGTGACGGACGTTTTCCCGGGCAGTAACGCGGCGCAGGCTGGCGTCGAGCCGGGCATGATTGTGACTGCCCTCGACGGGCATCCGATCGCCGAGCGTCTGTCCGAGGCTGCAAAGACGGTTTTGCCGTATTCGACCGAACGCGCCACGAAGTTGCGCGTTCTGAGCAGTGTTTTTTCTGGTTCGCTCGAAACTCCATTCGCCGCAACCCTCGAGCGCGAGAACGGGTCCTCGTTCGAAGTCAAGTTCGCGCGGCAAACTCTTTCCGTGGAACCACGCGTTAGTTCCGCAAAATTGACCTCGGGTTTTGGATACATTCGATTCGATGAATTTCAACCCTCGCTCGTCAAAGACTTCAAAAGGGCCGCTGACAATCTCGGCAACACTCCGGGGCTGATTCTCGATCTTCGCAGGAATCGCGGCGGCGTCGGGGCCACTTTGGAAGCCATGGCAAACTTGTTCTTCGAGAAGAAAACTCTGTTTGAACGGAGGATGAGCCGGAAGCAGGTTACCGCCTCCGAACGCGATGGACATCAGGCCGAAGAAAAGCAGTTCTACGTCGGCAGAACCGGAGGGCAAATCTACTCCGGGCCGGTGGTCATTCTGGTGAGCGAATACTCGGCCAGCGCAGCGGAAGTGTTTGCGGCCGGCATGCAGGATTCCGGGCGCGCGGCGCTGGTGGGCAGTCAATCCTGTGGCTGCGTCCTTGGGATTACGCATGACAGGGTGATGACAGGCGGCGGCGTGCTGGAAATCAGCGAGGTTCTTTGGTTTTCGCCGAAGAATCGCAAACTCGAAGGCGAGGGCGTGATTCCGGATAAAGTAGCCTTACCGACGATTGCTTCGCTGCGAGAAAAGCGCGACGTGGTTTTGGAGGAAGGCGAAAAAATGCTGCAAGAAATGGGGTCTGCAAAGCGGGCGACCGCGACCCGCTGACGGCACCCGTTGCGCCTGCTAGGGATTGCGGGTCTCTACTCGACGCGCAGAGCGCGCATCGGATCGATGGACGCGGCGCGCCATGCCGGCAAGACACAGGCAATGCCCGCAACAAAAAAGAGGATCGAAGCGGCGGCGATCAATGTTAGAGGATCGCGCGAACTCCCTCCGGCCCAGGAAGCCACGACGCGATTCAGAATAATGCTCAAAGTTAATCCGACGGCAATGCCCGCGCCGAGCATGGCGGCGGTAGAGCCGAGGACGAGCCGCACAACAGAGGCTGGCCGTGCACCCAGAGCCATGCGAATGCCCAACTCCTGGGTGCGCTGGGTAACGGCAAAAGAGACCACGCTGTAGAGCCCCGTTGCAGCAAGCACGAGCGCAAGAGCGGCAAAGAGGCCGAAAAGTGTCGCGATAAAGCGCTCGCGTCCCCAGCCGTCCGTGTCGAGCCACCAGGTGAGCGTGTGATCACGGCCGACGACTAGCTCGGAGTTCACCTCGCGCAGGCGCTCCTTGACGGAACGAATGGTTGTCTCCGCGTCACCGCTGGCGCGGACAAGGAACGCTTCATCCGCCGGCAAAATGAAACTATAGGGCAGAAAAATCGCGGGTTTAACAGGGTTGTCCAGTGTGTCGTTTTTTGCGTCCCCGACCACGCCGATGACTTCGAGCCAATCATCAGGAGATTCGGCCGATAGAAGATTGCCCTGATCGATCTTCAGCATGGGGCTGCGAACGCTTTGGCCGATAGGATCGATATCGCCGAGATATTGCTTCACGAACGCCTGATTCACCATGGCCAGATGTGCGGCACGCTTGGACTCGCCGTCGTCGAAAATTCTTCCGCGCAACAAGGGGATGCGCAGCGTCGATAGCAATTGGGGACTGACAAGCGTCAGCACGGCTTGCGCGTCCGTCAAAGTCGGTTTGCTTTGGACTTCAATCTTGGCGTTGAAGCCTCGAAAACCGGGGAACCAGGTGGTGGAAACGCCCGCTTCGGCCACTCCTGGCGTTTGTGCCACGACCAGCCGGATCATTTCGTTCTCGTTGATGCGCTCTGGCCACGTGGTGGTGGCGCCCTTGGGCAAAGCGACGTTCATGGCAAAAACGTGGTCGGGATCGAAGCCCAGCGGCGTGTGCATCTTGGCGACAAACGTCTTCATCGCGCCGCCGGCGCCAGCGAGCAGCAAGAGCGTGAGCGCCACCTGCCCGGCGATCAAGAGGCGGTGCGTGTTGCGGCTGCGCGCGCTGCCGGTTAGCCGAAGACTGCTGGCTTGTATGAGGGCGCCCAGCTGGGGGCGTGAAAGCTGATACGCGGGAGATATGCCGAAGAGAATTCCGGTGAGCAGGGCTATGCCCGCGCTAAAGATCAAGACCATGCCGTTCACATGGATTGCGGCCTCGTGCGGAAACGAATAGTAGGGGAGCATCGTGGAAAGAGCTTTTACGCCCCAATAGGCGGCCAGGACGCCGAGCGCCGCGCCCGTAACAGAAAGAAGAACGGATTCGGTGAGTAGCTGGCGGATCAGCCGGCCGCGTTCGGCGCCCATAGAGGTGCGCACGGCGAGCTCGTGCTGGCGCGCCGTTCCACGAGCGAGCAATAGGATCGAGACGTTGGCGCAGCCGATGAGAAGGAGCAGGACGACAGCCCCGAACAAGAAGACGAGGGTTCCTGCAAAGCGGCCCAGAACTTCTTCATTGAGAGAAACAATCTTGGCGCGCATATTCTGCGGATAATTTTTCGGATCGTCCTTCGCAAAACGGTCCACGAGCGCTTGCATCTCGGCCTGTGCGGCAGGATATTTCGTTCCAGGCTTCAGCTTTATGAAAGAGTTCCAGTAATAGTGCGGATCGGCGTTGGGCAGGGCGGGCAGGTAGACGTCGTCATCGCCCCAGGTGAAACGCGGCGGGACGACGCCGATGACTGTGTAAGGTTTGTGGTCGAGCTCGATCGACTTTCCTATGACCTCGTGGCTTGCACCGTATTGATGCTGCCAGAAGAGATAGCTGAGGACGGCAACCGGCTCGGGGTTGCCGCCAGGGGCGTCCCCGGGAGTGAACTCGCGGCCAAGCAGCGGCGGGACGCCCATGTAGCCGAACATGTTCGGCGAATAGAGGCCAACATTCACGGTTACGGGAAATTTTTCACCGGTGAGATTTTCCTGCTTGTCGTCTTGCAGAAAGGCTTCATCGACCGAGGAGGCTTTCTGAACTTCCAGGGCCTGTGTGCCGTTGACGATGAGCAGAGGGCCGCGGCCATTTTTGTCGCGGAGCTCGACGTGCACCATGCGATTTGCGTCCTTGTAGGGATACGGATCGAGGAGTACGCCATAGACGACGCTGAAGATGGCGGTTGTGGCACCAATTCCCAACATCAGGGAAAGCACCGCGCTAATGGCAAAACCCGGCGCTTTGAGGAACTGCCGAAACGCGAAGCGTACATCCTGCACCAAGGTCCTCATGCCCAACCTCCGAACGGAGATATACCTGTTAAGACGTTGGGAAAGCGGATTGGTTCCCTGGATGGGAGTAAATTACACGAAACTTATCGCTCAGGCTGTGCGAGCAACTTCGTAGAGAAATTCCACATGGGCGCGGACGGCGTCATCCATCCCCGCGACTTTCGGGTTGCTCGATTCGATCAGGTAATACTCATCGGGCGCGTGGGCGCCGTTGCCGTGCCCCATCCCGAAATGGCCGGCGGGAAGATGCAGCGGTTCGCCTGTGAAAACGAAACCGGGCCAGGAGCCGGCGAGGCGCGGAAGCAGCACGGGATCGATTCCGTTTTTCTTGTAGACGGCGATGGAAGCGCGAATGATGGAGGAATCGGCGGGTGTGCTCGTTGGATCATAGCCGCCGCTCATGTTGACTTCGATATCGCCGAAGCCTTTCTTCGCGAGGTGCGTTTTCAGCGCGGCGAGCGCTTCGGCTGCGGTCATGTCTGGAACTAGACGCATATCGATTTTTGCGACCGCTCTGCCGGGCAAGATGGTTTTTCCGCCAGGACCCGTGTAGCCGCCGACCAGGCCCTCGATGTTTACCGTTGGACGCGAGCAGAGCAGCTCGAGCGATTCTTGCCAGCTCACGTCGTGGACCCAGTGTTCGACGCCCATTTGCTTTTTTGCGTCGGCTTCGCTCAGACGGCGCGCAGCTTCCGCGATCATTTTCTTGTCGGTGTCGGAAAGCGGCCGCGCGTTGGCTGCGAAGCCTTCGATCACTGGATCGTTTCCATCCGGCGAAACGAGCGTCACGAGCGCCTCGACGAGATGCCAGGCGGGACTATCTACGCGCGCTTTGTTGCTCGAGTGCAAGTCCTTCTTGGGTCCGCGGCCCCAGCGTGCGCCGCTCGAAACGAGTTCGAGCTCGACGACGCCTTTCGCGCCGAGAGTCATGGTCACTTCGCCGTTCAGGCCTTGCGCCGCGTACGGCATGAAGACCGACGTGCATTTTTTCAGAGCCGCGGCGATTTCTGGTTTTCGCACGACTTGCGGAAAATGCGGCGAGCCGATTTCTTCCTCGCCTTCCGCGACGAAAACAAAATTCACCGGCATTTTTTTGCCCGCCCCGCGCATGGCGTGCAGCGCGCTGAGGAACGTCGCTTCCGGGCCTTTCTGGTTGACGGCTCCGCGGCCTACGAGCACTTTTCCGAGGCCGGGTTTATCTACCAAGGCCGCATCGAATGGGGGCGAGGTCCACTCCGATGGATCGGCCTGCTTCACGTCGTACATGAAATAGAGGCCGACGGTGCGCGGCGCGCCGGCGTCCAGCGTGGCAAAAATCCCCGGTTGGCCGTCGGTGGGAACCTTCGTGACTTGATCGAAGCCTGCCTCGCGGAGCATGCGCATTGTCACCTCGCAGCCTTCGTTCATGCCGCGATTTTCCGCGGCGATGGAGGGCTGCTGTATCCAGTGCTGCAAGCGCTGCACGGATTCCTCGTGGCGCTTCTCGATTTCGGCGCGAATGCCGTCCATTTCGTCCGCGGGCACGGCTGGAGCCGCAGACGCGCGCGCCCAGCTCGGCAAGGCGAGCGCCGCAGCGCTGGCGGCCGCGCCGTGCAGGAAAGTTCGCCGGTCGGCTGCCGTCTCGCCGTTCAGGGTGCTCTCGAATTCAAATTCGCGTTTCATGATTTCCCCCGGCAGATTTTTGTGCGATGAATCAACAAAACCGTACTTCAGGCGTGAGCTTCGTTAGCCGGCTCCGGCGGCTGCGGCAGCCAAAGCCTCAACACTTCGGCGGACTCCGGCTGCACTTCGCGGAACTTCATCCCCATACCCAGAAATGCCTGAGAATGGACAACGGTCGCGGGAGCTTCGAAGGCATGCGTTTCCGTAAAAATGCGCAAGTGCACGAGCGTTCCGTCCGGTAGAGGGTTGATCGTATCCACGTAACACCCTTTGAGACTTAAATCGCTGATCTGAGAACTCATGCGCGCGCCGGAATTCTCTTCCATAAGCTCCGCATCAGCGATGAAGGGATAGCGCGGCTCAGACCGTTGGGTATGTTCCATGATTCTCCCCCTCCCAAGCAGGCGGGTATTCTATCCCCAATTGCCCGCTGTGCGCCCCCAAAAGTCGGCCGCGGAAAGGTGAGGCCCGAACGGCATCCTGCGGAACTCGGTCGGCCTGCGTTGACGGAAAGCTGCGCCTAGGGCCCACCTGCCCTTGCGGACAGTCTCTTTTCCACTACCCTGCACCTCGACGAATCCATCTTTCCGGAAATGCAACTCATAATTGAACATAGATTCATTCACACGAATTCGTGTGTTGGAGGAAAATATGAACCGCAGGCTCGTGCCCCTCGCTGCCTCGGCCGCAGTTGGAATGTTTTTTTCCGTTTATTCGTCGGCGCAGAATCCCTCGCCCAACGTTGCGCCCGTAACCCCGGTCAGCTCCGTCACGAAAGTGGATCCGAGCGTGGCGCCTCTCCCCAGTACAAAGGACTTGCTGCAGAAATTTGAAACGGTTAGCGGAGGCCGCGCGGTCTGGTCCGGTTTTACGACGCACTATCTAAAGGGCATTTATCAGACCGAGGACGCTTCCGGCTTCGCGGCGATTGAAATTTTCAGCAAAGCGCCGAACAAAACTCTCTATAAAATCACCTTCTCGAACGGCGTGGTGGTCCGCGAAGTGTGCAATGGCAAAATAGCGTGGATCGAGGATCC
>DATMKS010000061.1:0-51934 GCA_035571045.1 Verrucomicrobiia bacterium | reverse complement strand
TTAATGTATACATACAATAAGACTAAGTAAAAATCAAGCCATGTCAGCGAATGCGAAAATAGGAGTCTACTGCGGAAGGGTCGCGAACAGGGATAATAGAGCGACCACGCGGGGGTGGACTGGGCTAGCCCCTGTCAATCTACCGAAACGGCTGCTCTCAGGACTCTCAGGAATCTCAGGCGCGCTCGTTAGCTGGCTAAACGAGAAACACCCGATTTCCCAAAAATAATGTAAGTCCTTTAGAATCTGGTGGACGAGAGGGGATTCGAACCCCCGGCCTCCTCGTTGCGAACGAGGCGCTCTCCCAGCTGAGCTACTCGCCCACGAGCAGCAACAAAATCTTAGCAGACGCTCCGAACCTTGCCAACTAAAGCCGCCCACACTAAAGCCGCCGACGTAATTTACAGCGAGGCAAAAGGCGCTCCGGAGGGGCAAAAGTGACAACGCAAACTGCTGCGCTCTGGCCAAACGTTCATTTACAAGGATACGGGTACAGTTTTACGGCTGTTGATCGAGCGTGCCACCGGCGCGTTGCGCTACGATCTTCCGCACATTTTGATAGAGGGCGCGAGCCTGTGGAATAGCTTCCACAGCCTTCTGCACCTGAGGATCCGCTTCTAGTTGAACCTTGAACCCTTCTTGCATGCCGAAGTTAGAGACCAGCACTTCCTGCCTGATCTTCCGTTTTACCCAATCCAGGTTCTCGGACATATCCGGCTCGGTATAGCGCACGTTATGCTTTGTGAGAAACTCGCGGAAGGTCTTCATGACGTCATCGTTGGCTTCAAATTCCCTGGTGACCACCGGCTTGTTTCCCATGTAGAACCGCGTAAAGCCGCCCACTCCACCCTCGTAGGGATAGAAAACGTCGGCCCGGAATAGATTCTCCTGGAAATGATTGAGCTTTGGCGCGGTCACGACGATATCGGGCGTGATGCCACCGCCTCCTGTAACCTGCCGTCCGCTGTCCGTGAGTCTGACCTCCGTCGGATGCTCGGGAACTTTGCGCTCGTAGTGATATTCGTAGAGCGAAATGGATTTGTAATCGCGCTGGATCAGCCGTCCACTGGGTGTGTAGTAGCGCGCGGTGGTTAGCGCAAGTCCGGTGTTTTCGCTGAGGGGCTGAACGGTCTGCACCAGGCCCTTACCGAATGTTGTTTCGCCAACAATCAGCCCACGATCGTGATCCTGCACGGCTCCCGACACAATCTCGGTGGCCGACGCGGAATTCCCGTTCACCAGAATCACCAGCGGCGTTGTCATCCCCTGATTGCCGCGTATTGCGATGTACGGCCGATTGGGCGATGACCGTCCATGATGCGAGACGATGAGCTGACCCTTATCCAGGAACATGTCGCTCACGGCGACTGCCTCATTCAGCAGGCCGCCGGGATTTCCGCGCATATCAAGGATCAAACCATCCAGGCTCGGAGCATTCAGCTGCCGAAGCGCATCGGCAATTTCACGGTCCGTGGTTTCGTTAAACCCAGAGAGCCGAATGTAGCCTACGCCGGGCTTCAGCATGAAGGCGATGTCCACCGAATGCCGCGGAATCTCGTCGCGCGTCACGGTAAAAACAAGCTGCTGTTCATAGCCCTCCCGGCTCACGGTGATTTTTACGACCGTGCCCTTGGGGCCTTTCAGCATATCCGCGACGTCTGTCGTCGTCAGCCCATCAGTCGCCTTGTCGTCCACCTTCATGATCACGTCGCCAGGCCGGATGCCGGCATTAAACGCCGGAGCCCCAACATAGGGCTGCACTACTACGGTCTTGCTCTCCCGCGGCGCAACGACCATGCCGACACCATAATATTTCCCGCGCTGGTCTTCCCGCAGCAGCGCAAACTGACGCGCATCAAAGAAATTCGAGTGAGGGTCCAGCACGCGGAGCATGCCGGGGATCGCGCCTTGATACACAGCCTTGTCGACATCCACCGACTCGGCGTAATTCGCCTGGACCACGTCCAGCACATTGGCGAACTGCCTAATCGCTGTGTGCTCGTCCTCAGCGGAGGAAGTCGTGGCGCCCACGTTGGGGCCGTAAATCCCACCTAGAACAGCAGATATGAGGATGACAGCAACGACTAGTACCAACCCACGGCGTTCAGATTTCATTCTGACCTCGCGTAACCGCGCAACCTAAATTATAGCACATACCAAAGTGTGGTTTGACACCGTGGGACGCCCTTTCTATGATGCCAACAGGCCGTCTTTCGGCTACCTATCCCTATGCTTAGCATGACGCACATGGTGGTTCTGTTTATCGTGGTCCTGGTCGTTTTCGGGCCGCATAAACTCCCCGAACTGGCCCGGGGCCTCGGCAAATTGATGGCCGAGTTTCGCAAAGCCTCGACCGACTTCAAGAGCGCCTTCGAACAGGAAATGCGCGACATTGAGCGCCAATCACTGCAAGCCGAGCGTAAGAAAGTTGCCGAAGCGGCTGCCGCCGCTGCGGTCGCAGCAGAGCAGCCCGCCACTTTGGCCACAACCGCCGGCGCCCAGACTGCCACAATCAACTTAGACGCGGATTCTCGCGCTACGGAAGCGCTGGTAGTCACCCCCGCCGCGGAGTCAGTCCCACGCTCTGAAAGCGACCCTTCTCAGGTTGCCGCGGAAACAAGTGCCAAAACGAGTGAAGTAGCCCCTAGTCAAGCCGTCTCCGAGCCTTCCCAAGCCCCCTCTCATGACCAACAGCAGCCAGTCTGATTCCGCGATCGTTACAAACCAGGAAGAGCCCGGCGCTCAGATGACGTTTTTCGAGCACCTCGTCGAGCTGCGCAAACGCATCATCAATTCGCTCGCCTCGATCGTGATCGGTGCCGCCATCGGATGGGTCATCGCCCCGCATTTCGTCAATCTAATGGTCAAGCCCATGACCAGGGCTTTGTCCAATGCTCATCTCAACCCGCAGCTCGTCTACTCTCACCCCGCGGGCTACGTGACCCTCCTCATCACCTGCAGCATTTACATCGGAATTGTCATCGCCTCCCCGTGGATTCTCTTTCAAATCTGGCAATTCGTTGCTCCCGCGCTTTATAAGCACGAGCGCAGCGCCATCACCGGTTTTCTCTTTTCCACCGTCTTCCTTTTCCTTGCCGGCATCGCCTTTGGCTACTTCATCTCACTGCCGTACGTTTTGCGCTTCTTGATCAGTTTTCAAGGACCGGTCGTGCCGCTTATCAACATCGACGAGTACTTCGATTTAATTCTTCTCGTCCTTCTCGGGCTCGGCCTTGTTTTCGAGTTGCCAGTCCTAATTTTCTTTCTGTCGCTCTTCGGCATCGTTACGCCACAGTTCTTAATCAAGAATTTCCGCTATGCTCTTCTGGTCATCACCATTCTCGCGGCCGTGCTGACGCCTTCGCCCGACGCCCTCAGCATGGTGCTCTTTATGCTGGTGCTGATCACCCTTTACTTTGTGGGTGTCGGCGTGTCGTGGATGGTGGTGCGCAAGAAGAAGCAGCGGCTGGCCGCGGAGGCTCAGTAGATGAAACCAACTTCTAGAAATCTGTTTTGCGGCGCAGCTTGCGCGTCCATCTTTTTGCTCGCCGTCGCTGGCTGCAAAGCCAAAGCGGACAATCCTCAGCCAGGTGCGAAAGACGCGCCTTTCATGAGCGCCGTCACCACCGCTCCGCCTCCAGCCGCCTCGCAAGCCGCAGCACAGCCAAGTGACGAAGCTCCTCCACCCGATAAAACGGATGGCTTCGACGCCAAGCGCGCCTATGCCCAGGTCGCCAAACAAGTTTCCTTCGGGCCGCGTCCCTCAGGCTCCCCCGCCATCGCGCAAGCGCAGGACTACCTTCTCGCCGAACTAAAAAGTTACGGCTGCACCGCCGAGGTCGATGCCTTCAATTCGGATACTCCCGCAGGCCGCATCGCCATGAAAAACATTCTGGTGAAAATTCCGGGAGACAGGCCGGGCGTCATTCTTCTCGGCACGCACTACGATACGAAACGCCTCGAGAATTTCGTCGGCGCCGATGACGGCGGCTCCTCGACAGCCGTCATGCTGGAACTGGCGCGCCTCCTTTGTCCACAAAAAGGCCGCTACGGCGTCTGGATTGCTTTTTTTGACGGCGAGGAAGCCGTCCGCCCCGAATGGCAGGATCCCGACAACTGCTACGGAAGCCGCGAAATGGCCGCGCGGTTCGCCACTAGCGGCGACCTCACAAAAATAAAGGCCTTTCTTCTGGCGGATCTCGTGGGCACGCGCACCCCGCACTTCAAGCGCGAAACCTATTCCACCAAAGGGCTCGTCGATTTAGTCTGGGACGTTGCCAAAAAACTCGGTTACGGCAATATTTTCGTCGACGATTCCTCCGCCGTCGAAGACGATCACCAATCCTTTCTGAAGCGCCACGTCCCGTCCGTCGACGTAATCGATCTGGATAACGGCCCGGGCGGCGACGTCTACTACTGGCACACCCCCCAAGATTCCCTCGACAAGATAAGTCCCAAAACTATGGCTATCGTCGGCCACGTTTTCCTCGAAAGCGTCGAACAGCTCCAATCCAAGTAAGCTGGCATCTCGAATGAAAAGTAAGCACATTCTCGTCAACTCGTCCGCAGGGAGCTACAGAATCGTTTGCGGTGAAGGCGCTCTCCGGGATGCCGCTAGCGAAATCCGCAAGCTGGGAATTTTTTCGCGCATCCACGTCGTCTCCTCGCCAAAAGTGTGGCGAGCAGTAGGGAAGAGCGTTCAGCGCGGCCTGGGTCTGAAAAATATCCATGCCATGCACTTAATGGACGACGCCGAGTCCGCCAAAAATCTGTTCACGCTCGAAAAGCTCGAGCGCTCGCTCGTTCGCGCAGGAATCGACCGGCATGCACTGATCATCGCGGTTGGCGGCGGCGTGGTCGGCGACGTCGCCGGCTTCGCCGCTTCCACCTGTCAACGCGGCGTTGCTCTCATACAAATTCCCACGACGCTGATTTCACAGGTAGACAGCGCCGTCGGCGGAAAAACGGGCGTAAATCTTCCGGAAGGGAAGAACCTCGTCGGCACTTTCTATCCCGCGCGTCTGGTGCTTGTTGATTCCGCAATGTTGAAGCCGCTCCCCGAACGCCAATATCGCGGCGGCCTAGCCGAAGTCATCAAATACGGCGTCATCGCCGACGCAAAGCTTTTCGCCTATCTCGAAAAAAATTTCAATGCCGTCCTTCATCGCGATCCGGACGCTCTTGCGTACATCATTCGGCGCTCGCTCGAAATCAAAGCCCAGGTCGTCAGCCGCGACGAACGCGAATCCGGCCTCCGTGAAATTCTCAACTTCGGCCACACCTTCGGCCACGCCCTCGAAACCATCTCAAATTACCGCGTCTACCAGCACGGCGAAGCCGTCGCCTGGGGCATGATGGCCGCAGCTCTCCTCGGCCACGAAATCCATCTCACTCCCGCTGACGAAGTCTCGCGCATCGTTTCTCTCGTTCGCCGGCTCGACCCGCTCCCGCCGTGGCCCAATGTTCCGCCGAAAAAGTTGATTGACGCCATGCGCTCCGACAAGAAAGCGCGTGCCGGAAAGCTTCGCTTCGTCCTTGCCCCTAAGATCGGCAAAGCGGAATCCCACGACAACGTGCCTCTCGAAACCCTGGAGCGTGTCTTGCATTTCGCGCCCCACTTCATCAACCCCAGCGGAAAACCCCGTGGCTAACGCCGCCGTGTCCAGCAAAGCGCCTGTGAAAGGCACGCAGCCCGAAGGCACTCACACCGAAGCCGAAGCCTCGCGCAAAGTTCGCGAGATGTTCACGCAAATCGCGCCGAGCTATGACGCGCTCAACCACATTCTCTCGCTCCAAATTGACCGTCTCTGGCGCGCACGCACCGCCAAGCGCCTCCGCCCCATCCTCCAACGAGAAGACGCCGTCGTCCTTGATCTCTGCTGCGGCACTGGCGACCTCGCCATCGCCCTCCGCGCTCGCGGCAAAGCCCGCATCATCGGCGTCGACTTCGCCCACACGATGCTCGTGCGCGCCCGCGCCAAAAGCATCCTGGGCCACAGCCACTCCGGAATGCCCGCCCCGCCGCCGTTGCCGCTCGCCGAAGCCGACGCCCTGCGCCTCCCCTTCGCCGACCAATCCTTCGATCTCGTCACCACTGCCTTCGGTTTCCGCAATCTTGCCAACTACGAAGCTGGCCTTCGCGAAATTCAACGCATCCTCAAACCCGGCGGCACCCTCGCCATCCTCGAGTTCACCGAACCCCCCGACAACATTCTAGGAAATCTCTACCGCTGGTATTTCCGAACCGTCCTCCCACGCATAGGCGCCTGGCTATCGGGCGATCCCGCCGCCTACACCTACCTCCCCAAATCCGTGGCGCGTTTCTTCCGCCCGCCCGAGCTATCCTCACTCATGTCCTCGGTCGGCTACCAATCCATCGCCTACAAAGTCTGGACCTTCGGCACAGTAGCCCTCCACACCGCCGCGCGCCCGCCGCGCTGAGCCTTTCTTCTCTGTGGACTCTGTGATCTCAGCGCTCTCTCTTTGTAAAATGCTTTTCTTTCAGGGCTGAGGACGGGAGCACGGGGACCGAGGGAACTTCCCGCGGACTTCATTTTGACAACCTTCGACGGTCAATTCGCTTCTCACTCCTCGAGCCCGGCGCTTCGAAGCTTCGCCAGCAGCGTCTTCGGCGATACTCCCAATTTTTCAGACGTTCGCGTTTTGTTCCACTTACACTCGCGCAGAGTGCTCTCGAGCAACACGCGCTCGATATGACTCACGGCCCGCTCTGTCACTTCTTCGAGACTTCCTTCCCAGCTGAATTGCTCCGGCAACATGCCCGCCGGCAATTGGTCCGTGTCCGGTTTCGTGGGAGGAAGCTGCAAGCCATCAGCAGTAATGCTGAGGCCATCCGTGAGGATCACCGCTCGCTCCATGGTGTTCTGCAATTCGCGCACATTTCCCGGCCAGCGATAGTGAAGCAGCCGCTGTTTCGCTTCTTCGGACAGCTCCAAACCAGGCTTCTTGAATTCGCGGCTGAATTTTTCCAGGAAGTGACCGGCAAGCATCAATACGTCGTTGCCGCGCTCGCGCAAGGGAGGAATCGTCATGGGCACAGCCGAAATCCGGAAATACAGATCCTCTCGAAAGAGCTTCTCTTCTGCCAGCTTCTTCAAATTTCGATTCGTCGCCACCACGATACGCACATCCACTTCGACCGTCTGCGTGCCGCCAACGCGATCGAAACGCCGCTCTTCCAACACCCGCAGGAGCTTCGCCTGAATGGCCAGCGGCAACTCGCCTATTTCATCGAGAAACAAAGTCCCGCGATGCGCCAAATCCAGTTTGCCGACTTTGCGCGCGCCGGCGCCTGTGAACGCCCCGCGCTCATGCCCAAAAAGCTCGTTCTCCACCAACCCTTCGGGAATCGCCGCACAATTCAGCGCTACAAAAGGCTGCTCGCGCCGCTGCGAAAGGTGGTGCACGGCGCGCGCAAACAACTCTTTGCCCGTTCCGCTCTCGCCCAAGAGCAAAACGGTGGAATCTGTCGCCGCCACTTTTTGAATTTGCTGGCTAATTTCGCGGATAGCCGAGTGCTCGCCCACGATGCGCGGAAACCCGTAGCGCGCGGTGTACTCCTCACGCAGCAGCAGATTTTCCCGCTGCATCTCCTGCTGCCGCGTCGCGCGTTGCACGAGCAATTTCAGATGGTCGAGATCCACCGGCTTCTGAAGAAAGTCGAACGCGCCTTCCTTCATCGCCGACACGGCTTCCTCGACCGAGCCAAACGCCGTCAAGAGCAGGACAGGAATCGTCGCATCGGCTTGCTTCGATTCGCGAAGCACGTCCAGCCCGGACGCTCCCGGCATCTTCAAATCCGTGATCACCATCAGGTAGCGGCGCGCGCGCACCTTCTGAATCGCGGTCGTGCCGTCCGGAGCTTCCTCCACGGCATAGCCCGCGCGTTCCAAAGCCTTCCGCAGCATGGCGCGCAGTTCGTTCTTATCTTCAACAAGAAGCAGAGGTTCCATCTCTCTCGTTTCTACCACGAATCCAAGCAGGGGTAGGGAACTACGAGAGCCGCTTGTGCAATGAATGGAAGCCCTCTGGCTGACCGAACACGCGAGAACTGCTCGCGACAGAGAAGCGCAGTCTTTCGGGCTGACTAAGCGGTAGGCCATTCTTCTAGGCAGTTTTTGCTAGCAGGCAAGAGCCGACATTTGCGCTGGCATAGTCGGTTAGCCGTGATCCGCCGTGCCAGGCGTTAAGCTTTACCGCGCCCAACCCGGATCGCCGCCAGACTTGCGAAGCTCATCTTCCATATCGGAAAGCTGCTGCTTCAGGTTGGCGATGTCCTGTTTTTTCTGGTCGATCTTGGCGTTTTTGTCGTTGATGTCTTTGCGAGAGTATTGCTCGTTCATCGCTTTTGTGGGGTCATTGTAATACTGGACCTGAGCTTTGTCGGCTTCCCGCTGCAGGATGTCCAGTTCTTTTTCTGCTGCGGCGATCTTGTCGCGCTGGTCCTGGAAGCGCTTTCGCCACGTTTTTTCTGCGTCGTCGCCTTTACCCGCGCCGGCGCCATTCGCGGCCGCAGCCGCTCCGTTATCCGAGGAGACTTGTGCGCTGCCCGACCCGGGTACCGCCGCCTCGCTTGCGGGGGCCGCGGGCTTTATGTCGTCGTCCGTATAAACCTTTTTCGGCTTCGGTGCGGCTTTCTGTTGCTCGCGTGCTTTGCGCGCAGCATCGGCCACCGGATCGCCGGATTGTGGTGCCGGACTGGCCTGTGATTGCTGTTGCTGCGCTAACGCTGGAAGCACTCCCAGGCAAAGTCCTGGCAAGAGCACTGAAGCCGCAAACCAATTTTTGACACTCATGGTATACCGCCTCTCCCGGGGCGAGCTGGACTCCCCAGCCTTCCATTACTTAGATGCTGTCCTTCTTCGATTCTACCGCTTCCGGGACGCTACGGCACGCGGGTAGCGTAACAATAAAGGCCGCCCCGCCCTCGGTGCGGTTGCGCGCCTCGACGCGCCCGCCATGCTGCACGATGATCTTCTGCACCACCGCCAGCCCCAGCCCCGTGCCTTTCGCCTTTGTCGTGAAGAATGGACGGAAAAGCTTGGGTAAATTGGCGGCGGCGATCCCGGCGCCGTTATCGAAAATGGTGATGCGTTGGGTGTACGTTTCCTCGTGCCGCACCACTTCTCCCCGCAGAAGTACGCGACCGCCGTTTGCGGCGGACACACTTGCCTCTGCCGCGTTGCGCGCAAGATTCAAAAGAGCTTGGCGCAGGAGGCCCTCATCCCCTGCTACGCTCCCCATCGGCCCCTCAAAGCGAATCCGTACTTGCGGTATGGCCTCGGCCACTTCCGAAACGACGCGTTCTACAACGCCTTCGAGCGCTACCGGCTCACTGGTGATTTCCAATGGCCGCGCGTATCTCAAGAATTCCGTCACCACGTGCGTGATGCTTCGTGTCTGCTCGAGAATCCTCTCCGCCGAATCGGCCACCTCGCTTGTGCCTGTTTCCGCGCTAATCATCTGCGCATAACCGGAAATCGTGGCCAGCGCATTCTTGAATTCGTGCGCGATGCCCGCGGAAAGTTCGCCCACCGCCGCGAGGCTTTCCTTCAACTGAATCTGCTGCTGCAGAGCCGCCAGTTCCGTCAAATCCGTCAGCAAACAGATCGCTCCGTTAATCTTCTCCGCGGCGCGCCGAATCGGAGAGATCGTCACCCCCAGCAGCCGCACATTGCCCCCGGGCGCTTCATGCTGCACTTGCTCTCGGCGGAAAATGCTTCCCTTCGTCAAGCATTCCCCGACAAGACGGGTGAGCTCCGACTTTTCCCCGAGCACTTCGCTGTAACGCCGGAATCCTAGTGTTTGAATCCCCAGCACCTGCTCCGCGGCAGGGTTCGCGCTTGAGATGATTCCGGTGGCGTTCACGACTACCAAACCTGCTGGCATGTTGCGGGTAACTTCTTCGCTCAAGCGTTCCGTATGTTCGGCGCGTTCGCGCTCGATCTTGTGCAGCCGCTCGAGTTCCCTCTCCTGATCGCGTAGCTGGCGTATCACGCCTTGCATCGACGCCGCCATAAACGCGGACGGATTCTCGGTTCGCGGGGGCGTCATCAAAACGTCCGCTTGGTGCGATTCTTGTGTGCTCTGATAAAAACGGCGCAGCAGAAGAAATACGATCCCCACCACGGCCAGGATTCCGACCGCCATACCGGCGGCGATTTCCCAGACCCGCTGTGTACCCTCGGCTTGGAATGCTAGAAACGTCATAGCCTGAATCGGCCTCGTAGCGCTAGGAATCTCAGCGCAGCCTCGGCGCCAGATCGATCGAGAAGGAAGAGAACATAAACACCACGACGAGCGCCGCTATCCCCAGAAAAGTTCCCAGCGGGAGCTGATACTGGCTCGCGAGAAACCAGCGAATCTGGTTCACCGTGCCCAGCCCTCGCCTGCTGGCGCGTTCGGCGATCCGCTGCCCCGCTCTGCTCGCATACATCGTGACGATTACCGCTATCCCCAAGAAACTGCCGAGGAGTGTCCCTAGCAAAATCATCAGAAAGGCATTTCGTATTCCGAGAAACGCCCCTGCCATGGCCATCATTTTCACATCCCCCATGCCCATTCCTTCGCGTCCTCGCAAAAGTTTGTAGAGCGCCGCCGCTCCCCAGAGCATCAAGCTGCCAAATGCCGCGCCCAAGAGCGCTTCAATCACTCCCAAGACTCGTTCCGGTGGCACCCAGTGAAAAAGCCGCAAGCAGAGCAGAAAGGCGGCTCCGTCATTCGGCGGCACAAAAGCAGAGAAAAGCACTCCAGCGGCAAACCCGGGCCAGGTAATCACGTCGGGAAGCAGGCGGACGCGCAAATCCGTCACCGTCAAAATGATGATCAAGCAAATGAAGAACAGCCACTTCACAGTTGCTTGCGTAATACCGAATTCGAGGTAACAGCCTACAAACAAAAGTCCGGTCGCCAGCTCGACCAGCGGATACATCGGCGAAATCGGCAGCGCACAAGTGCGGCATTTACCTCGCAGCCAGAGCCAGGCAAACACGGGTACGTTGTCATAAGCCTTGATCGGCGTCTTGCACCGCGGGCACCGCGATCCGGGCGAAACGATAGACAGATCTTCCGGAATGCGCGTGATGCACACATTCAAGAAGCTCCCGATCACCATCCCCAATAGAAAAAAGTACGCGATGATCACAGTTTAGCCGGCCGCTTTTCCCTTGCTCTTAACACTCTCCCACACCTACCTAGCCGCCTCAACAAACCGCGACCCGCTTCGTGCCCCATTCCTAACATCTGGCGCGCCTCGCCAGATGCGGCGTCGTGCGCTTCGCCGAGCAAAGCGGCAGCAGAGCTGCCGTACTCCATAGAGCCTCTTGGGAGTTTGCGTTTCGGCGTGCGCCCTTTGCGGTTGTTTGTTTCTCCCGCTCGCGACTGTAAACTAACAACTGACCGTTTTTCCCATGCACTGGTTCGAACGCAAAATTCGCCGCTACGAGCACCGCCGCTGGACCACCGACGACAACCGTCGCGTGCAACCCTTCGATTGGGGCATCGAGCACATCGGAGGCGATCCGGCCGACCCAAATCCCGGCGACTACATCCGCCAATACGCCAAACAAGCGATCGAAAATAGCCAGGATTGGTTTGCAACCACCCCCGCCACGGACTACAAACTCGACAAAGAAAGCGTCCTCACCTTTACCAGCTCCATCAAATCTCCCTGGCCGGAAAACAACACGGTTCACGCGCAACTATTTCCCGCCAGGTCCTCCTCAAACTCGAACGGAGAGAGCAAAACATCCCCTGCCGTACTGGTGCTGCCCAACTGGAACGCCAAATGGCACGGCCAGCGCGGCCTCTGTGAATGGCTCCAGCGCATCGGCATCACGGCCCTCAAAATGAGCATGCCCTACCACGATCGCCGCATGGCCACAGGCCACGAACGCGCCGACCAGGTCTGCGGCCCTAACATCGGCCTCACGATCCAAGCCAACCGCCAGGCCGTTCACGACGCCCGGCGCTGTCTAAGGTGGCTCGAGCAGCAAGGGCACACACGGTTGGGCATTCTCGGCACTAGCCTCGGTTCCTCGGTTGGTTACATAACGCTTATGCACGATCCCGCCATCAAAGCAGGGGGCTTTTTTCACTTCTCGACCTACTACGCCGACGTTGTGAGCCAAGGTATGACCACGAACCACGTCTGGGAAGGCCTGCGCGAGCACGTCACTGTCGACGAACTCCGCGAATACTGGGCGCCTATCAGCCCCATGCCCTACGTCGAACGTGGCATGGGTGCTGCGACGAAATCCTTTCTCGTCTACGGCAAGTACGACCCAACCATGCTCCCGGAACTAAGCCGCCAGATGCTGGCGGCCCTCCGCCAACATGGTGCTCACCCCCGCAGCATGCAACTCCACTGCGGCCACTACTCGCTCGAGCTTCCGCCCTTCAGTTACATCGCTGGCTACCGCGTCCTCTCTTTCCTCCGCTCCACTCTTTAGTCCGGAATAGTCACTTTGTATTCCTCGATTCGCTCACTTCATTTCGAGGACGCGTCTAGTATCATCAACGCATGCAGACCTTGCTCCTGGAGGCCTTCGGCCCTCTCGTAGTCGCGTTCGTGGCATTCGTCGCCGTAGTCGCCGTGCGCCGGCTCGTGCATCAACTTCGCAACCGCCTCACTCCCGAGCAGATTCAGGCAGCGCGCGATTCTTTCCGCAGCCGGCTCATCCATCCGAATCCGTCCGAAGTCGAAGAGGGAATTGGCTCGTTCCTTCCGCAACGTCTCATCGCTCTTTACGAAGATCACCAGACCATCCTCGCCGAGCAAATCGAAATCCGGCGCCCGGCCGCCAACCCGGAAAACCCCCTTGAGCCGCAAAATCCCGCGGAATGGATCGAGGCCTTTCTTCCCCTCGACCTCGAGAGCCAAAAATATACGCTCGATTTGCCTGCGCAAGGATGGAGCAAAGGCTTTTGCTTCGCCACCGACGGCGAGGGCAATTTCTATTGGATCCCAGCGAACGACACCCGGCAGCCGGATGCGCCGGTTTTCTTCGCTCACAGCGATCCCCTGGCCAATGAGCAAGTCGCCAGGTCCCTCGATGAATTCCTCTCCTGGTCTCGCATTATCCACACTTCCGAAACGGAAGCAGAGAAGTGAGGGGCGTACTCTTCGGAGCTAGCGGCGGGATCGGCCAAGACGTTTTGCGCGAATCTATTCGTCTCAGGTGCAGGCAGCGATAGCACCGAAAAAGGCCCCGTGATGTGGGTTCGCGTGAAAGGCAGGACCGAGAACGCCGGGCTTCTCCTGCCGTTCAGAGCCGCTGAATCCCGCGATATAAACCAAGCTGCCAAGTCGCTAACCACCTGAGCATCTTGAACCAGAAGTACCATTCCCCCAATCATCGCGCTCGCCTAGCGTAAAACCAGGCCCCACGCTCTGACGGGCGGGGCGTAATGATGCGAAAACAACTCATTCCCTTAGCGCTAATGGTCTTGTGTTCGGCTGGCTACAGCCACGCGCAGTCGCAAGATTCCACTCGAAACGCTCCGCAACCGGCGCCAAAAACCGCCGAGCAGACGTCCACTTCCCAACAACCCCAGACCGAAGCCACGGCCAGCTCTGGCGATCAGCCTCTGTCTGTGGCTGAACTTGCACGGATGGCTCGCGCCAAGAAACAAGGTGACGCCAAGCCTGCTACCAAAGTTTCAAAAGTGGTTCTCGACGACGACAACATGCCCCGAGGGGTCTATCTAGAGGATTTACCGCCGGCCAAAAACGCCGCTCGCGGGACCCAAGCTCCGGGGTCTGCGTCCCCTGGCGGCCCATTCCCCGAATTTCGCGGCAAAGTCGTTCTGCTGGACTTCTGGGCTTCCTGGTGCGGACCCTGCCGCAGCGCGCTGCCAAATCTCAAGCGCCTCGAAGCCGTGTATGGCGGCTCCGATTTCGTGCTGATAAGCATCAGCGAGGACGACGATGAATCTCTGTGGCGGGCCTTCGTTTCCGGCCATGGCATGACTTGGGCCCAGCGCCTTGATTCGGACGGCAGCCTGCAGCAGCAATATGGCGTAAATGCCCTCCCGACGTACGTGCTCGTCGGGCGCGACGGTTCGGTGGTGCAAAAAATCGTGGGGGAAGCCCCGGCCGAGTCCATCCTCGAACGGATTGGCCCTGACTTGAAAGCCAGCCTCGCCGCCAAGCCCTAAAACAGCGGCGGTCTCTGCAGCTCTCAGTACTTCTCAAAGATTAAAAAACAGGGTGAGAGCTTACCTCCGGCAGAGGCCGGTCAGCCGAGAATCGCGGAGAGAGATTCGGTCGCGAGCAACGAGGAGATGGCTTCGATCTCAACGGATAGCGGCCGGTCTTCGGTGACCTTGGCCGACTTGGAGCGCACGGCTTGGTACGCCTTCACCGCGAGCGTGCCGGTCTTTAGAGGCGCAAGCAGATCGATCCCCTGGCAGGCGCAAAGAAGCTCGATGGCAAGGGTGTTCCGCAGGTTCTCGACCATCCGTGCAAGGCGGCGCGCTCCGCTCATGCCCATGGAGACGTAGTCTTCCTGATTGCCTGAAGTGGAAATCGAGTCCACGGAATGGGGAACGGCAAGCGCTTTGTTCTCGCTGGTAAGCGCGGCCGCCGTGACCTGCGCGATCATGAAGCCGGAATTCAGGCCCGGCTCCGGCGTCAGAAACGCCGGCAGCATGCTTGTGAGGGGATTGGTCATTTGTTCGATGCGGCGCTCGGAAATGCCGCCAAGCGTGGCGAGGGCGACGGCGACCTGGTCCGCAGCCATCGCCAGCGGCTGGCCATGAAAATTTCCGCCGCTGATGATGTCGCCGCTGCCGTCTTCTTTCACAAAGACCAGGGGATTGTCCGTCGCGCTGTTCAATTCTACGGCAGCCATCTCGCGCGCTTGGGCCAGCGAATCGCGGACGGCGCCGTGTACTTGCGGAGTGCAGCGCACGCTGTACGCGTCTTGCACGCGAGGATCTTTGTCGGCAGAACGATGGGACTCGCGGATTTGGCTGCCTTCGTTTAGGTGAGCGAGATTTCGCGCCGTCGTCGCGGCGCCGCTGTACGCCCGCGCATGCATAATGCGGGCGTCAAACGCGCCCGGGCTGCCGCGCAACGCATCCAGTGAAAGAGCAGCAGCAACGTCGGCACTATCAATCAGAATGTCGGCTTCGCGAAGCGCAAGACTGAGCAGCGCCAGCATTCCCTGCGTTCCGTTCAGAAGCGAAAGCCCTTCTTTGGCCTCCAGTGCGACAGCCTTGATTCCCGCGCGCCGCAGCGCTTCGCCGCCATCGAGAATTTCGCCTTTGTACGCGGCGCGGCCTTCGCCGATCACAACTGCCGCTAGATGCGCCAGCGGCGCAAGATCGCCGGAGGCGCCGACCGATCCTTGGGAGGGAATCACCGGATGAACTCCTGCGCTCAGCATCGCGCAGAGGGTCTCGACAATAAGCGGCCGTACTCCGCTCAATCCCTTGGCCAGGGCATTCGCGCGTAGCAACATCATCGCGCGCGTTTCCGCTTCGCTCAGAGGTACGCCCACGCCGCAACAATGCGAGCGCACGAGATTCACTTGCAGGTCGCGCACTTGTGCTGGCGAGATGCGCACCGAAGCGAGCTTTCCGAATCCCGTGTTGATGCCGTAAGCTGCGGCGCCCGAAGAGAGAAGCTGGTCGACCACGGCGCGGGAACTTTTCATGCGCTCGGCCGAGGCAGGGGAAAGGCCAACGGCGCCGCCATGGAGCGCCACGCGATAAACCTGTTCAAACGTGAGCTCGTTCCCGTTGAGCAAAATGTTCGACGCCATGTTCATGATTCACTCCGATCGGGTTGCGGCGCCGCGACCGCGTCAAAAACTTTGTGATACTTCGCCGGGAGCAATTTCGGCCGGCCATTGCTTCCACAGATGATGTGCGTCGTTTCGCCGGTCGCGAGCAATTTGCTGTCCGCGTCACGAAGAACTTGGTAGGAGAACTTCACGATGCGGTTTCGCGATTCCGCGATGCGCGTGCGGATGCGCAGTACTTCATCGTATTTGGCGGAAAGAAGATAGCGGCAGTGCGCATCTGCGACGACGATGTGGCAATCGTCCTCTTTTTCCATGGTCTTGTACTCGACACCCAGCGCGCGGATGAGTTCCACCCGGCCCACCTCGAACCACACCAGATAGTTGGCGTGGTAGACGACGCCCATCTGGTCGGTCTCCGCATAGCGCACCCGTACTGTCGCGTCGTGATATTCGATCATTCGCATGTCCTGTGAATCGAGGCGCCCGGTCGGCCCGGATTATTCCACGTCCGTGCTCCAAACGGGTTTGCGTTTTTCCAGAAATGAAGCGAGCCCTTCCTTGAAGTCGGCCGTGCAGCGAATGCGCGCATTCTCTAGAATCGCGCGTTCCAGATCTTCATCCACGCTCGCTGCTGCTGCCGAAGTCAGCAAGCGCTTCGCCCGCGTCAAGCTAACTGGGCTCGCGGCAATCAGCACGTCGGCCAGTTCGCGGGCGCGCTGCATCAGACGTTCGTGCGGCACGATTTCGGTGATAAGGCCCAGACTCAAAGCTTCGGCTGCTTCCACGAGGCGGCCTGTGAGGAGCAAATTGCGCGCTTGCTTGTCGCCGATTTGCCGAGTCAGAAAAACAGAAACGATCGCAGGCAGAAATCCGATTCTTACCTCCGTGTAGCCAAATTTGGCTTCCGGGACCGAGAGAGTGAAATCGCACAGCGTGGCGATGCCGCAGCCGCCGGCGAGGGCAGCGCCGTTCACCGCGGCGATCAACGGCTTGGAAAAACTCCAGACACGCCGGAACATTTTCGCCATGCGCCGCGAATCTTCCATGTTGTCTGCCGACGATTGTGTTGCTATCGCGGAGAGCATCTCCAAATCCATGCCTGCGCAGAAGCTTTTTCCGGCGCCGGTGACTATGGCCACGCGCGCGTGGCTGGTTTCGACCATATCGAGGGCCGATTGAATTTCGGAGACCATGCGCTGGGAAATGGCATTGCGTTTTTCGGGCCGGTTAAACGTTAGCGTCGCCAGTTGGCCTGCAAATTCGAGTGTCAGTGTTTCAAACATTTTTGCGCTTCTCCTGACTCCTGAACGTGTCGGAGAAATCCGTCGGATTCATTCCTGTTCACGGCTGCCACCGCGCATGAATCGCCGCCCACGTTGGTAATGCTCACTGGGAGTATGCCGCTCCCTTGGCCGGCGCTCAACCTCTTGAGTGATTCTAATTCACCAGCGGCGCGTGTGCATACTTCGCGCGAATTTCGTGGGTCATCGCTAGCAGGGTTCCGAGCCGCGAGGAATCGATCCCCGGATCGGCCCCGGCTTTTTTCAGCGCGGCCAGGACGTCTTCGGTGGCGATGTTGCCGACGAGATTGTCACCGGCAAAGGGGCAGCCGCCGAGGCCAGTGAGGGCGCTGTCGAAGCGGCGGCAGCCGGCCTCGTAGGCGGCGAGGATTTTCGCTTCGGCATCTTCCGGGCGGCCGTGCAGATGCACGCCAAGCTCGATTCCGGCAAAATGGTCCTTAATCTCGCGATAGAGCCCGCCAACCAGTTCCGGCGTAGCGGTGCCGACCGTATCCGCGAGTGAGACGGTGCGCACGCGAATTCCTTTGAGCCATTCAAGCGCATCCGTGACGATTTCTGCTCCCCAGGGCTCGTCATACGGATTGCCAAAAGCCATGGAAATGTAAACGACAAGGTCCTTTTTGGCGGCGAGAGTTTCCTTGCGCAACTTTTCGACGAGCAAGCGCGATTCGTTGCGCGTCATGTTGGCATTCGCGCGGCGAAAATACGCAGAAATCGAATACGGATAACCAATCGTTGTAACGCCGGGCGTCGCCAGGGCTCGTTCGAACCCTCTTTCGTTCACGACGATTCCAATAATTTCTGGTAGTGCGACGCCACCAGGAAGGGAAGTCTCAAGCTTCGCCATAACATCTTCGCTGTCCGCCATTTGTTTAACATGCTTCGGCGAGACAAAACTTATCGCATCAATATGTTTAAACCCGGCCAGCACGAGCTGTTTCAAATACTCGGCTTTGTATTGGGTGGGGATTATCTCCGGCAGTCCCTGCCAAGCATCCCGCGGGCACTCGATGAGCTTCACCGATTCTGTCATTGTTGAGCACGCCTTTGACGTCTATCGAAAATCAGCGACACAAGTGCAACCAGTGAAAAAAACATCCGGCGACAAACAATCTCATCAAAATTGGGCCGAAAGGCAACATCATCGGGCGGCTTCTCGAAGGTTGATTTCTTGAGGCTGAATCAAGCGCGCCGTGCAGAGCGAGATGCCAAATATACTGATGGAAGCGATTGCCGCGCCGACAGACAGGCACTTGGTACTGATACTACTCATGTCTGAAGGACTCCGGTCTTGAACTCACGGATGTCCGGATTGAGCGCGGCGGCTTCGAGGGCGCTGATCAGGGCGTCGCGGGTATGGGCTGGATCGATGATGGCGTCTACCCAGAGGCGCGCGGCGGCGTAGCGCGGATCGGTTTGGTGCTCGTAGGTGGCTTTCACAGTTTCGAGCATCTCTTTGCGGGCTTTTTCGTCGACTTTTTTGCCTTCGCGTTCTAGTTGTTTGAGCTTGATTTCGGCTAGCGTATTGGCGGCGGCGTCGCCGCTCATTACCGCGAACTTTGCCGTTGGCCAGGCGAACATGAAGCGGGGATCGTAGGCTTTGCCGCACATGGCGTAATTCCCGGCGCCGAAGCTGCCGCCGCAAATGACGGTAATTTTCGGGACGACGCTGTTGGCGACGGCGTTCACCATTTTTGCTCCGGCGCGGATGATGCCGCTCCATTCGGCGTCTTTGCCAACCATGAAGCCGTTCACGTCGTGCAGGAAAATCAGCGGGATGCGGTTCTGGTTGCAATCGAGAATGAAACGCGCGGCTTTTTCTGCGGTCTCCGTGTAAATCACGCCGCCAAACTCCATGCGCTTTTGGTCCGAGCCCTTCGCTTGGGTTTGCACATGCTTTTTCTGGTTCGCGACGATGCCGACGGCCCAGCCGCCTATGCGCGCGTAGCCGCAGAGAACCGTCTCGCCATATTCGGAGCGATACTCTTCAAATTCGCTGGCATCCACGATCCGCGCGATGATTTCGCGCATGTCGTATTGCCTGGCGGGATCGCTCGAGAAGATTCCGTAGATTTCGTCGCCGGGATAAAGCGGCTCGCGCGACGGGACGCGGCTAAAGGGCGAAGGATTGGCCGCGCCCATTTTGTCGACGAGCGCGCGAATTCTTGCGATGCAGGCCTCGTCGTCCGGCTCGCGAAAATCGACCGTGCCGCTTATCTGTGAATGCATTTTCGCGCCGCCCAAATCTTCGGCGGAAGTGACTTGGCCAATCGCCGCCTGAACCAGCGCAGGCCCCGCCAAAAATAGTCCCGAGCCTTCCGTCATCAGAATGTGGTCGCACATCAGCGGCAAGTACGCTCCGCCCGCCACGCACATGCCCATGATGGCGGCGAGCTGCGGGATGCCCATCGCGCTCATCACCGCGTTGTTGCGGAAGACGCGGCCGAAATCGTCGGTATCGGGGAAGACATCTTCCTGCAGGGGCAAAAACACGCCCGCGGAATCGACCAGATAAATTGTCGGGATGTGATTTTCGATGGCAATATTCTGTGCGCGAATCACTTTCTTTGCTGTCATCGGGAAAAACGCGCCGGCTTTGACCGTAGCGTCGTTGGCGATGAGCATGAACGTCCGCCCACAAACTTTGGCAAGTCCAGTGACCGTTCCCGCCGAAGGCGCTCCGCCCCACTCTTGGTACATCTCGTAAGCCGCAAAAACTCCCAGTTCAAATAACTGAGAGCCGGGATCGATCAGCTTGGCGATACGCTCCCGGGCCGTCAGCCGGCCTTTTTTATGCTGCGATTCAATGGCTTTCGCGCCTCCGCCCTGTCGAATCTGTTCTTCTTCGTTCTTAATTTTCGTGAGGAGATCAATGATGCGGCGGTGATTTTTTTCGAAGTCGGGTGACTTCGCCTTCACACTGGTTTTCAGAACGGACGCAGCCACTCGCACAAACCTCGCGCTGGGATTCACACCGGCGCGCTGAAGCTCGGTCGCACGCCTGGGAGAACAGTATACGGTCCAGCGCGTGTTTCCGCGAGTTGCTGTTCGATGCACGTGTGTTGACGATAGAGAGAGGAATGTCTACAATCTCGAAGTACGGTGCTCGAAAGGCACTGAATCTTTTTGTCGGAGGCGCCTGTGAATACCTCAGTCAGAGTTGCGGCGGGCGGATGTGTCTTCGGCGAAGGTTCGAGTTCATCGAAGCTTTAGTCCCGAGCGCTTCCCGCTCACTTTTTCTCCCAGGACTGAATTACTGCGTTTTCGAGGGGTCCAGAGATCCGCTCGGTAGCGCGAAGCCGCGTTCGGCGGCGGAATTTTGCCGGAGCATGCGCGCATGGCTGCTTCCGAGCGGCGGGAGGATTTTCAAGTGTTTATCCAGGATTTAGGTTGGGATGCGTATTTTGAGGCGTTGTGGAGGGAGAATGCCCAGGATGGATGTGTTCCGGCGCGCGTTGTTTCGCAGCAACGGGGGTTGTGGCGCGTCGCTGGGGATTTTGAAGAGTGTTGGGCGGAGCCTTCGGGAAAATTTCGCAAAGAATCAGAGACTGGCGGGGATTGGCCGGCTGTGGGCGATTGGGCTTCGGTGGAAGTGCGTCCCGAGAAACAGAACGCTTTGATCCAGCGTGTTTTGACGCGACGCAGCCGGTTTGTGCGCAAAGTGGCGGGCAAGCAGGTCGCCGAGCAAGTGATCGTCGCGAATATCGATGTTGCGTTGGTCGTGGCGGCGCTCGACGGCGATTTCAATGTGCGGCGCATCGAGCGATATCTGGCGCAGTGCTGGGAATCGGGAGCACGGCCGGCCATCGTGCTGAACAAGGCCGATGCCTCGGCGGAATCCAGGGATGTTGCGGCCGGGATTGAAGGAATTGCTATGGGTGCGCCAATTTTTCTCGTTAGCGCGAAGACGGGAGAGGGGCTCGATGCGTTGGAGGCTAGTTTCAGAAAAGGGCAAACCATCGTACTGCTCGGGTCGTCCGGAGTGGGGAAGTCCACGTTGGTGAATCGCTTGCTGCAGGAGGAGAGGCAGACCACGCATGCGGTGCGGGAAAGCGACAGCCGCGGGCGGCACACGACCACGTCGCGAGAACTTTTTGTCATGCCGGGCGGTGCGATGATCATTGATACGCCTGGCTTGCGCGAACTTCAACTGTGGAACGCGGCGGAAGGATTGACGCAAACGTTTGCGGACGTCGATGAACTTGCCGCGCAGTGCCGATTCACCGATTGCCAGCACCAGCAAGAGCCGGGCTGCGCGGTGCAAGCGGCGGTCAGCGCGAGTACTCTCGACGCTGATCGATTGGAAAGTTGGCGCAAACTGCAGCGCGAGCAGGAGTTTCTTGCGCGAAAAGTGGATCCCGAAATTGGCGCTGCACAAAAGAAGCGTACTAAGATATCAATGCGTCAAGTGAGACGGAACTACCAGGAACGGGACAAAGGGAAAAACTAAAAACCAGCTATGAGAGGGTTACTTCTGAATTTGGAGCTGGCTCGACGTGTGGAACTTGCGGAAGCGCAAGCGGCTGTCGAATGCGCCGAGGCGCTTGGACGATTTCGGCCAGCAAGCGGTGCAGCGGTCCGGCGCGTTGCCGGCGGATTTGCAGTGTATTGCGGCAAGGATTCGCCCATCACGCAAGCAGTAGGAATGGGACTCGACAGTACGGTCAGTGCGGAAGAGTTTGATCGGCTCGAGGAGTTTTACCGCAGCCGCGAAGAGACTGTGCGCGTGGAAACATGTCCGCTGGCCGACCCTTCTTTCATCGAGCAATTCGCGCAGCGCGGCTATCGCGTCACGGAATTTTCAAATGTCATGGCGCGGCAGGTGAGCCCCGGCGAGACGTGCCCTGAGCCTCCCGAAGGAGTGGCCATCGAAAAAATTGGGAAGGACCAGATCGATGTGTGGACGCTGACGGTTTCGCAGGGATTCGCGGAAAAGTTTCCGGTGTCGCAGGAATTGCTGGAAGTGATGAAACTGTTCGCATTTGGGCCCAAGACGGAATGCTATCTGGCGCGCGTGGATGGGAAGATTGCGGGTGGCGGAACGCTGGCGCTTCACGATGGCGTGGCGGGATTGTTTGGCGCCAGTACTTTGCCGGTGGCGCGGAAGCGCGGCGTGCAGACGGCGCTGCTGCAGAGGCGGCTGGCGCGGGCGTCGCAGGCGGGCAGCGATCTGGCCGTGAGCATCGCGCAGCCGGGGAGTATCTCGCAGCGCAATATCTTGCAGCAAGGATTTCAGGTGCTATATACGCGCGTCAAGTTCGAAAAAACGCTGGGGTAGGATTTGCGGTCGCCGAGAGCCTCAGCGGGCGAGGCGCTTGTGGATGAATTCGACGATGTTTTGGGTAGAGGTGCCGGGCAGAAAAATTTCGGCGATGCCAGATTGTTTCATGGCGGGAATATCGGCTTCCGGGATGATGCCGCCGACTAGGACGGTCACATCCTGCATGCCCTTTTCGCGAAGCAGGTTCATAAGCTGGGGACAGATCGTGTTGTGGGCGCCGGAAAGAATCGAGAGGCCGATGACGTCGACATCTTCCTGCACGGCGGCAGAGGCGATCATCTCGGGAGTCTGGCGCAGGCCGGTGTAGATCACTTCCATGCCAGCGTCGCGCAGCGCCCGCGCGATGATCTTGGCGCCGCGGTCGTGGCCATCCAGTCCAGGTTTAGCAATCAACACTCTAATTTTCTTCTGAGGCATGTTCGTGGGCGAGTTTAGCTCATTTCCTGCCGGCAGATCATGTGATGGCGACTTCTTCGTAGGTGCCGAAGACTTCGCGGAGGGCGTCGCAGATTTCGCCGACGGTGGCGTAGGCTTTTACGGCGTCGAAAAGGAAGGGCATTAGGTTGTCTTTGCCTTCGGCGGCTCTGCGGAGGGCAGTTAGGCGGCGATCAACCTCGGCCTTTGAACGATCTGCGCGCAACTTTGAGAGGCGTTCGGCTTGGCGGTGTGCGACCGTTTCGTCAATTTGCAGGATGTCCAGCGGCTTTTCCTGGGCGACATAATCATTTACGCCAACGATGATTTTTTCCTTTTTGTCGACAGCTACCTGATATTTGTAGGAGGCTTCGGCAATTTCGCGCTGCGGGTAGCTGCGCTCGATGGCCGGGACCATGCCGCCCATGGCGTCGATTTTTTCGATGTAGTCCCACGCGCCACGTTCGACTTCGTTGGTTAGCGTTTCCACGAAATACGAGCCGCCTAGCGGGTCGACGGTGTTGGTGACGCCGGTTTCGTGCGCGATGATTTGCTGCGTACGCAGCGCGATGGTGGCGGCGAATTCGGTCGGAAGCGCCCAGGCTTCGTCGAGCGAATTCGTGTGCAGCGACTGCGTTCCGCCGAGAACGGCGGCCATCGCCTGGAGCGCGGTACGCACCACGTTGTTGTAGGGTTGCTGCGCGGTCAAAGAGCAGCCCGCGGTCTGCGTATGAAAGCGCAGCGCCCAGGAGCGAGGATTTTTCGATCCGTAGCGCTCCACCATGGCTTTGTGCCAGATGCGGCGAGCGGCGCGGTACTTGGCGATTTCCTCAAAGAAATCATTGTGGGCGTTGAAAAAGAAAGAGAGTTGCGGGACGAATTGGTCGACGTCCAAGCCGCGGCGCATGCCGTATTCGACATATTCCATTCCGTCGCGCAGCGTGAACGCCAGTTCTTGGATCGCCGTCGAGCCGGCTTCGCGGATGTGATAGCCGCTGACGGAAATGGGATTGAACTTCGGCGTATTCTTCACGGCAAATTCAAAGGTGTCGATCACCAGGCGCATCGAGGGTTCGGGCGGATAGATGTATTCCTTCTGTGCGATGTATTCCTTGAGGATGTCGTTCTGCAACGTTCCCGAAAGTTTTTTCCAGTCTGCGCCTTGCTTTTCCGCGACGGCGAGGTACATCGCCCAGATGACCGCGGCCGGCGAATTGATGGTCATCGAAGTCGTGACATTCGCGAGCGGAATTTGGTCGAAGAGCACTTCCATGTCGGCGAGGGAACTGATAGCCACGCCGCATTTGCCGACTTCGCCTTCGGAGAGCGGATGGTCGGAGTCATAACCCATCAGAGTGGGAAGATCGAACGCGGTCGAGAGGCCGGTCTGGCCCTGCGCGAGCAGGTAGCGAAAGCGCTGATTGGTGTCTTCCGCGGTGCCGAAGCCTGCGAACTGCCGCATGGTCCAGAGTCGCCCGCGATGCATCGTGGAGTGAATGCCTCGCGTGTAAGGAGGCTCGCCCGGAAAGCCCAAGTCGCGGTTGGGATCCCAGCCCGGTAGATCAGCAGGCGTGTAGAGGCGGCGAATGGGGTATCCGGAAATCGTGGTGAATTCAGATTGGCGCTCAGGACTTTTTTCGAGCGTTGGGCGGAGCGTGTTCTCTTCCCAGGCGCGTTCTCCGGCGGAAGGTTCGCGCGGGGCGGCGGGAGCGTCGCTGGTCGTGATGGTCGTTGTGCTTGCTTTGACCTTGTCGCTCATTGTCGGGCGCTCCGAGTTGTGCGCGTTCCGTTACCCAGTCGAGAAGAACGCAGAATTCCATGCTAAGCGAAAGCGAAAAGCGGAGCAAGGGGAGTGGCCACGGGAGAGGCGCAGAAGTCAGTAGAGAGAAAACCAGCGAGGCTGGATGGATGCAACTCTCCTCCAGCCTCGCTTGAGAAATTACCGTTTCCCTCCATCACTCAGGCTTTTGAGTAGCTCGTCTGTGCCGACGACTTTTCCGTGGAGCGTGCCGGGAATCAGCGTTTCGCGGTCGACTTCGCCGGACTTGCCGTCGGCGATCGTAACGTGGTTGACCTCGAGAGTGCGGCCAACGGCGCGCTCATAGCCGGCCTTGGCCTCTTCCAGATTGGCAAGCGCACGGATTTCATTGCCTTGCGCGAGGGTGAGGTCGCGCTGTGTCTGGATGACGGTGTATACGGTGGAAGCGCCGAGCTGATATTTCTTCTCCTCAGCATCAAACGTTTGCTGCTGAAGCTCGCGGGCCTTCACGGCCGCAGCGACTTGGGCGCGGTCTTGTGTGAGCGCGATGAACGAGTTGCGAACATCCAGTAGCGCGGCGTTTCGCAACTGCCGCTCTGTCGTCTGCAATTGGCGCTGCGATAGAAGGGCGCGCGCGTATTCGGCTTGTGCAGCGCGGTTGCGCAAAGGAAGCGTCAAAGTCAACTGACCGGCATATTCCGGGAACTGATTGTGAAAAATCTGGCTTTGCGCGGTGGTGAAGCCCTGTTGAGAGGTGCCGGTAACGGGCGCCGTGGTGGCCGATTCGAAAATGGGGGCTCCGTTGACGAGAACCGGAACTCCGGTAGCGTCCACGATGGGAATGCCACTGCTAACAGTGGCTGGAGTCCCGAGGATCGCGGAATTGCCGGCCAAACCTTGGGACTCGTAAAAACCGCCAATCGAGAGTGTCGGAAGAAGAGCATTACGGTTGGCCTTCACATCGATTTCCGCGTTTAGCAAGTTCAAAGCCTCTTCCTGAAGTTCCGGCCGTTTCGCAAAAGCTTCTTTGAGGGCCTCTTCGAACGAAGCGGCTTCGATGGCTGCCGGCTGTTTCGGCGAGTCCGTGGGAATGATATCCACGTTGATGATGTTCGCTGCTAGCGGGTCCTTGGAAATGAAGTTTTTCAGGTTTTGCTCGTCCTGGAGCTGGGCGGTCTGCGCGAAGATGAGGTTTTGAGTGTCCGTGGCCACTTCGGATTCCGAGCGGGTCACGTCGAGAGGCGCGAGGCTGCCGATTTCGAGCTGCTTTTTGTTGTCTTCATAGAGCTTCTCGGCAACGGTGACGGCCTGCTGATTGACTTTGACGTTCTCTCGCGCATAGACGAGCTCCCAGTAAGCGGTGATGGTGTTCGTAATGGTTGTGATGGCCTGGGCCGTAAATGCCCAATCGGCAATCTTGCGATTGTTTTTTGCGATGCGGATGTTGCGCGTGCCCATGGCCAGCCCGAAACCGTTCAACAGAGGCTGAGTGATGGAGATCTGGAGCGACGAGCTGACCGCCGGGTTCAGGAAGTTGGCTCCGGCCGTGGAGCTGCTTCGCGTGTTGTCCCAAACCACGGAGAAGTTCGTTCCTGTCTCGAAGGTTTGCGAATAAGAGTTGTTGTATTGCGCCGCGTGTTGAAGGATTGCCGTGAGATTCGTTGATCCATTTCCTGAGGTGAAGGGGTTATTGACTGGTGTAGAGATGGAGGCCACGCTAGCGCTGCTCTGGATGATCGGATCAAAGGTGGTGATGGTGAGGGCAAACGGATTGATGGCCGCCGAGGAACTGGGGATAGTAGCTCCCGGCGTGCCGAATCCGCCCGGCGTACCGGAGTTAGCAAAGAGAATGCCGGCGTCGGCCATCCACGGATAGTAGCGCTGGACGGCGATGTCCATGCTGTTTTCCAGCGCAAGTTCGACGGCGTCCTGGAGACTCAACTCCAACTTGCCATCGTGCACGAGCTGATCGAGCCGCGGCGAGTTGACGAGCATAGGCGGATCTACATGGATCGGCTCGTACGGCTTGAGAATATTGGGAAAGGAGCTCGGACCGTGAGTGTAGTTGTGCGTTCCGAGACCCAACGAAGCGACCGGGGCGATCGAAGAACCATCCGGCGCAGCGGTTGCCGTGGGGGCAGGATTCGACGGCGGGTTCTGAGCTGGAGTCTGCGCGATAACAGGTGAAAGTGGCCCCCCGGCGAGAAGCCCCGCCAAAACGATTGCAAACAGAGATCGGGCCCATTGCGAAGCCGTCTTACGGGCATTTGCCCCTAAGATGGACCGCTTCAAGGTCGCCCTCAGTGTCTTCATAATGATCTTTACCCCTCGAGATTCTGTCCCAGCGGGACGTTTGTATTTTGACCTAACACTTTAAAACGCTCGAACCATGGATTTTGTTTCATTTGCGGGGTTGGATTTGGGGGCAAGAAGAGCAATAAACCCTGTGCCGTGAACCAGAAACACCGCCGCGTTAGGTGCATTGAGAATAATGGACCGGGAGAGGCAAGACAAGGATTTGGGGCAGCTCAGGAACAGATCGAGGAGTGTTGCGGAAGGGCCCTTTTCGATCAGTGGCGCTTGGAGACGGGATCAAATAGCACAGATTGAAGAAGGAGCCGAGGCGGAGCAACTCCCGTCGCGGCTCCCTCCCTAAGTTAGCGCAAGCCTCCGTCCCTCGAGAGGTCTTCCGTGCCAACAACCTTGCCGTGAAGCGTGCCGGGGATCAGCGATTCGCGTTCGACTTCACCGGATTTGGCGTCGGCGATGGTGACGTGGTTGACGTCCAGCGTACGACCGAGCGCGCGTTCGTAGTTGGCTTTGGCTTCCTCGAGATTGGCGAGCGCGCGGAGCTCCGTGCCTTGCGCGGCGATGAGGTCGCGCTGCGTCAAGATGACGTTGTAGACCGTGGACGCGCCCAGACGGTATTTCTTTTGCTCGGCGTCGAACGTTTCTTGCTGGAGCTGGCGCGCTTCGCTGGCAGCGTCTACCTGCGCGCGGTCTTGCGTGAGCGCGATGTAAGTGTTGCGGACGTCGAGAAGCGCGGCGTTTTTCAATTGTTGGAGAGCAGTTTCCTGCTGGCGCTGGGTGAGGATCGCTCGGGCGCTGTCTGCCTGAGCGGAGCGGTTGCGCAAGGGCAGGTTCAGGGTGAGTTGCGCGGCATACTCCGGGAAGCGGTTGTGAAAAATCTGGCTTTGGGCGGTGCCGAAACCCTGCTGATTCGTGCCAGCCACTGCCGTGTTCACGATAGGCTCGAAAATCGGAGTTGGGACGCCACCGACGTCCACAGTGACTGGATTGCCGTTGGCATCCACGATGGGCACGTCGCTGTTTGTATAGGTCGTCGCGCCGGCGATCGGAGTGTTACCCGCCAGGCCGACGGAGCTGTATTGCCCGCTGAGCGTGAGAGTGGGCAGCAGCGCTTTACGGGTGGCCTGAATATCAATTTCGCCGTTCTTCAAATTGTAGAGTTGCTCTTGTAGCTCAGGGCGCTTGGCGAACGCTTCCTTGATGGAGTCCTCGAAAGAGGGATTTTCGATGGGGGCGGGTTGCGTCGGTTGGTCGGTGGTAATGATTTCGACGTTCACCACATTCGGGGCCAGCGGATTTTTTGTGATAGCGTTTTTCAGGATTTGTTCGTCCTGGAGCTGGACGGTTTGCGCCACGATGAGATTCTGGCGGTCGGTGGCAAGTTCGGATTGGGCGCGGGTGACGTCGAGCGGCGCCATGGTGCCGGCATCGAGTTGTTTCTTGTTGTCGTTGTAAAGTTTTTGCGAAACCGTGATGGCCTGCTCGTCGACTTTGACGTTGGCGCGCGCGTAAACGAGTTCCCAATAGGCAACAATGGTGTTCGTAATCGTCGTGATGGCCTGCTGCGCGAAGGCCCAGTCCGCGATTTTGCGGTTGTTTTTTGCGATGCGGATGTTGCGCGTGTTGACGGCAATTCCAAAGCCGTTCAGCAGTGCCTGAGAGAAGCCGATCGTTAACGTGGACTGAACAGCAGGGTTAAAGAAGTTTTCCGTGGAGTTCGAGCTGCTGCGCGTGTTGTTCCAGCTGATGTCGAGATTTGTTCCCGTATCGAAGCTCTGGGAATACTGTGTATTAAATTGCGAGGTATGAGTGACCAGATTCAATTCTCCCGTTACGCCCGTGCCGGAGATGAATGGATTGTTGACCGGGGTCAAGGCATCGCTCACCCCGACGGTGCCCGAGAGAGTGGGGTCGTAGGAAAGGCTCGGAAGGCTTGCGGTCGAGGAACTAAAATTCGCGCCGGGCGTCGAATAGCCCAAGCCGCCAGCTTTGGCCTTGAGAATCGAGGCGTCCGCGATCCACGGGTAGTACCGTTGCACGGCGATGTCCAGGCTGTTCTCAAGGGCCAATTCGACGGAGTCTTGCAGGCTCAGCTCGAGCTTGCCATCGTGGATCAGCTGATCGAGGCGTGGCGAATTGGCGATTGCCGGCTCGTCAATTTTTATCTGCTGGTAGGGCTTCAGGAGACTTGGGAAGGCTTGCGGCGGGACGGTAAAGTCGTACTTCGCGAGGCCCAGCGAGCTGACGGGCGCGATCGACGAGCCTTGAGGTGCCGCGGATGGCGCGGGAGCGGGGTTCGCGGGCGGATTCTGCGAAGAGCTTTGCGCGAATGCTGGCGAAAGCGGACCCGCGACAAGGAGCGCCGCCATCAAAATGGCGAGAAAAGCTCTGGCAGCGAGCATTCCGTGCCGCTTCACGCCCCTAAGCAGACCGGATTGCGCTTTGTTAGCCACCAATAAGAGATTTTTGACGCGTCCCCATAGAGTCGTCATGACGATTTTTATTCCTCGAGGTTCTGTCCCTGTGGGACGTATTTGGTTCAAGCCGATTTGATGCGAACTGATAGTGTGGAACGTGCCCTGAACAGGCGCTGGTACACTCGGTTGGCAGGTTTCTTGCCACGCGGAAGTAAAACTCCGGCCGGGTGGCTGAGAGACAGGTCTATTCAGAGGAGTCCATCACGATTTTGACCCAGAAAGCGGCCAGAAACTCTTGGCGGCGCAGCCTGGAAACTCGCCCCGCAGTTTAGCAGGGGCTCCATTCCTTGACAACGCGCCGCACGGCGGCTAGGCTGCTCACCGATCGATGTTTAGAAGTAATTTGCGGCGGGCGATAAACGATGCTCTCACGAGAAGAACTGCTGCGCATGTTTGAGTCCGCCGGAGCCATCCGGCATGGCCATTTTGAGCTTTCCAGCGGCTTGCACAGCGGGACGTACGTGCAATGCGCGCTTGTTTTGCAGTACCCGCGGTTCGCCGAGAAACTTGGGCAGGCGCTGGCCGCACTTTTTTCCGACGCCGTCATTCACGCCGTGGTTTCGCCGGCGCTGGGCGGTGTGATCATCGGGCAGGAAGTCGCGCGGGCTTTGCCGGAGCTTAAGGGTTCCGTTGGCAGGGGAGTGCCGGCGATTTTTGCCGAACGCGACGCCAGCGGGACGATGACGCTTCGGCGCGGATTTTCGCTCCAGCCGGATGAGCATGTCCTCGTGATCGAGGATGTGTGGACTACCGGCGGCTCGACGCAGGAAACGATTCGAGTCGTCGAAGAAGCTGGCGGGCGGGTCATCGCTGCCGGGGCTTTGATCGACAGGAGCGGCGGCACGCTGGAGCTTGGCGTCGAGACCCAGGCTTTGCTGGACCTGCCTATCGCCAAGTACGAGCCCGAGGATTGCCCGTTATGCCGAGAAGGTGGCGCGGCGGTAAAGCCGGGCAGTCGCTTCGCGCGCTCAGCTCCGTGACGCCCCGAAACCCCTTGCCAATACTGACTGCGCTTTTGAAAGCTGATCCCTTTAGGTAGAGTCCTTTCCTTTCATGCGCCATTTCAAGATTACGATTGCTTACGATGGGACAGACTTCCACGGCTGGCAGATTCAGTCGTCTGATAAGCCCACGATTCAGGGAGAGATCTCCAGTGTGCTGCGGCGGTTGACGCAGGAGAATGTGATGCTGAATGGCGCTGGGCGCACGGACGCAGGTGTGCATGCGCTGGGCCAGGTCGCTAGTTTCCGGACGCAATCGGGTTTGACGGCAGGCGAATTCCAGCGCGCTTTGAATGCGCTGCTGCCGGCGACGATTCGCATTGTCGGCGCTGAGGAAGTGGGGCCGGATTTTCACGCCCGGTGGTCGGCGCTGGAAAAGATTTATCGCTATCGTTTGTATCGTGGCAAAGTTGTTCCGCCCGCGATATGGCGCTACGTGCTGCACTATCCGTTTCCGCTCGACGAAGACGCCATGCGTATCGCTGCGTCGCGTTACGTTGGCCCGCACGATTTCGCGGCGTTCGCTGCGTCCACAGGTTCCGAGGATGACGACAAGGAGCGCTCGACGGTGCGCGAAGTCTATGCCAGCGACTTGGCGCGCAGCGACGACGGTGAAGAGCTCGTCTATACGGTTCGAGGCCGTTCATTCATGCGCTTTATGGTCCGCAAAATGGTTGGCACACTGCTAGATGTGGGCCGCGGCAAACTCGTGCCTGACGATATTCCGCGCCTCTATCAACTGCGGGACCGTTCCAAGTCCGGACCGACTGTGCCGCCGCAGGGCTTGTGCATGGTGCGAGTGATGCACGATGAGCCGTGGCGCGTCGGCGAACTTTAGCGTTCCCTCGCGACGATTTCTGAAGGCCTCCTAGAAAAATTTGGCTTTATTGGACGTCTAGTGATTGTTCACTCAGAATTTTTGTTCCCTGGGAAACTTTTTCGCTGGCATGGCCGTATTGGAGCTGCACACGCTCGAACCAATAATTTTATTGAGGAAAAATCGTGAACTACTCGAAGATCCTGATTCTGGCTTGTCTCGCGCTCCAATTGTTCCCAGGCGCGAGCGGCTCGCAATCGCAGCAGTCGCCTGGCCCCGGCGCAAAACCCGCCACTGCCATGCCTGATGAAATCCCGATTCCGCCTGCGGCCGAGCCTTCCAGTCAGTTCAACGTGGAAGCCGCCACAGACGCGTACCTCGCCGAAATTCCTCGAAGTGCGCGAGCCAAATCGGACGACTACTTTGAAGGTGGCTACTGGTTGATTTTCTGGGATTTTCTCTATGGCGCGGTCGTGTATCTTCTGCTGCTGCATTTCCGCTGGTCCGCGATGATGCGCAATCTGGCCGAAAGAATTACGCGCTTCAAACCGTTGCAGACACTAATCTACTGGTTAGAATTTCTCATCGTTACAACGATCCTCGGCGCTCCTCTGGCCATTTACGAAGGTTATTTCCGAGAGCGCCAATACGGACTCGCCACGCAGACCTTTGGCCCCTGGATGGGCGAACAGTTTGAAATGCTGCTGGTGAATATGGTCATCGGCGGCCTCGCCATGATGGTCCTCTTCGGAGTCGTTCGCCGTGCTCCGCGCACTTGGTGGATCTCGGGCGCCATCGTCTCCATGGGCTTTTTGGTTTTCCTGGTCATGATCGGACCTGTTTTTGTGTTTCCGATCTTCAACAAGTTCACGGTCCTCGACGACCCGCGCGTGACGAAACCCATCCTCAGCCTCGCACACGCGAACGGCATTCCTGCAGACAAGGTCTATGAGATGGATGCTTCGCGCCAAACCACACGAATGAGCGCAAACGTCAGCGGCTTCGGCAGCACAATGCGCATTACTCTGAACGACAATCTGCTGCGCCGCGCCTCGCCGGAAGAGATTCAATCCGTGATGGGCCACGAAATGGGCCACTATGTCCTTCATCACATCGGAAGAGACTTGCTGTATTTCTCCGTAGTCATTTTTATTTTCTTCGCTCTGCTGCGCTGGTCCCTTGAAAGCGCGCTGGCTCGCTGGGGCGAGCGCTGGCAAATTCGGGGTATCGGCGACACAGCGGTGCTGCCTCTGGTTTTGCTTTTGGGTTCGATGTTTGCTTTCGTGTACACGCCTTTTTTCAATACCCATGTCCGTACGAACGAGTACGAAGCAGACATGTACGGGCTGAACGCCAGCCGTCAGCCTGACGGGTTCGCACGAGCTGCGATCCATCTGGGCGAATATAGGAAGATGAGCCCCGGCCCCGTCGAGGAATGGATTTTCTTCGATCACCCAAGCGGGCGGAATCGCATTCGGGCTGCCATGCGCTGGAAGGCGGAGAATTTGTCCTTGTTCGCTCCCAATCTAGAGCAGTAGGCGATATTGCTCGAGGTCTGGTTCCGTCATTGGTAAGAGATGGAGCGAAGACCAACCAGTCCTGCTTCTCCATCGCACGTCTAAAATCGGATACAATCGCGATTATGGCGGCCACGGTCATCCCCGTCGATACGCTTCCATCGATCGATCCTGCTACGGGCAAAATCCTTGCACAGTTTCAGAAGACTTCGCCCGCGGCTTTGCCGGAGATTCTGTCGCGAGCGCGTGCCGCGCAGTTGGCGTGGGAGCTTGTTCCTGTTGAGAAGCGATGCGCCCAACTGCTTGTGTTGCGCGAATGCATGATGGCTTCGCGCGATGCGCTGGCCGATCGAGTTGTAGCGGAATCCGGCAAGCCGAGGGTCGAAGCGCTTTTCGCAGACCTTTTTGTTGCGCTGGACACGGCGCAGTATTTTGCGAAAAACGGCGCGCGGCTTTTGCGGCCCGAGCGCGTGCCGCATCATAGCAGCGCCGCAAAGGCCAAGTCCGGGCGCCTTGTTTACGGTCCGCTCGGGGTCGTCGGCATCATCAGTTCTTGGAACTATCCACTCGCCATCCCGCTGAGCCAAATCGTTCCCGCAGTGGCCGCGGGCAACGCCGTGATTTGCAAGACGAGCGATCTCACGCCCCATTGCGGCGCCCTGATGGAAAGACTTTTCACGGAGGCAGGCTTCCCGAAAAATCTTGTCACGGTGATTCAAGGCGGCGGGGAAGTCGGCCAGGCGCTGATTGATGCGGCTCCCGACAAAATCATGTTCACCGGAAGTGTCGCAACGGGCCGGCGTGTTGCCGAAGCTTGCGCCAAGAAATTAATTCCCAGCGTGCTCGAACTCGGCGGCAAGGACGCGATGATTGTTCTCGCGGATGCCAACCTTGAAGTTGCCGCGAGCGCCGCCGTTTGGGGCAGCTACACGAATTGCGGACAGGTGTGCCTCTCGGTCGAGCGACTATTTGTCGAGCGATCCATCGAGGAAAGGTTTCTTGCGTTGTGCGTGGAGAAAACAAAAAAGCTGCGGCTCGGGCCCGGATGCGACCCGGCGACCGATGTTGGGCCGCTCATTCGTCCGCAGCATGTAAAGCGCATGAGCGATCTGGTTAGCGACGCGGCGGCGTGCGGCGCTCGCGTCCTCAGCGGCGGAAAACCCCGTCCTGATCTTGGCTCGAATTTCTTCGAGCCTACCGTCATTGCCGGCGTAAATTCCTCGATGAAGCTTTTTCAGGAAGAGACCTTCGGTCCTATTCTCGCCGTTCAATCCGTGAAAGATGCCGAAGAAGCCGTCGCTCGTGCGAACGATTCCACTTTCGCGCTAGCGGCCAGTGTGTGGACGAGTGATGACCAACGCGGCCATGCGATTGCCGCGCGGCTTCGCGCAGGCGCGGTAATGGTCAACGACGCGATCAGCTACTTCGGCATTGCGGAAGCACCGCACGGCGGCGGCGGAGCCAGCGGATGGGGGCGCACCCATGGAAAAGCGGGGTTGCTTGAAATGGTTCAAACCAAATACATCGATGTGGACCGTTTGCCGGGGCTCGAAAAGCCGTGGTGGTATCGTTATGGAGCGGATCTGGAACGCGCCGCCGACGGGTTTCTGAAGTTCGAGTTTGGCGGGGGACTGGCCGCAAAATTGCGCAACGCCCGCAGCGCCTTGAAAACAATGTTCCGCGATCACGGACTTTAGTTTCGCGGGGCAAGCAGGGAAGCAGCCAGTTCGACCGGCGAGATTGGAAAGAGAGCGAGCCCCCATGCAGCAAAACGACCCTGCGCGGACAAACGAATGGATTTACGACTGGAACGTGGCCGCGGCGCCGCTCATCGCTCCCGGCACGCACGTATTGCTGAACGATGAAACGCTTCGCGACGGCCTGCAAAATCCGAGCGTCCACGATCCGAGCATCGAAGAAAAGATCGAAATCGTGCACCTGATGGAAGCGCTGGGCATCGACTCGCTCAACATCGGTTTGCCAGGAGCTGGCGCGCGCGCCGTCCAGCATGTCGAAGCCCTCGCCCGCGAAATCGTCAGCAAGCGCATGAAGATCAAGCCGAACTGCGCCGCCCGCACGATCGAAGCCGACATTCGCCCTATCGCCGAGATTTCCGAGCGTGTGGGCATGGCCATCGAAGCCGCAACGTTTTTAGGCTCGAGCCCCATCCGCCGCCTCGTCGAAGACTGGACGGTCGATCATCTCGAGCGCACCACCGAAAAAGCGGTGAAGCTCGCGGTCGAACTTGGCCTTCCTTCGATGTACGTGACCGAAGACACCATTCGCACCGACCCGGATACGGTGAAGCGTCTTTATTCGACGGCGATTCGCAGCGGGGCGCGCGCCATCGTGCTGTGCGACACCGTGGGTCACGCTATACCCAATGGCGCTTACAATCTCGTGAAATTCGTAATCGAGGAAGTCGTCAAGCCCAGCGGCGAAAAAATCCGCGTGGATTGGCACGGCCACAACGACCGCGGCCTCGCCATCGCAAATTCTCTTGCAGCGATTGCAGCCGGCGCGGATCAAGTTCACGCCGCCGCCAATTCGCTCGGGGAGCGCGTCGGCAACACGCCGATGGAATTGATGCTGGTAAACTTGCGCCTGATGGGCGTTATCCACCAAGACTTGTCGCGGCTCAGAGAGTATTGCGAAAAAGTCGCGAAGGCCACGCACACCGTCATCCCGCCGAACTATCCCGTCATCGGCCGCGACGCTTTCCGCACCGCAACGGGCGTCCACGCCGCCGCGATCATCAAAGCGTTCCACAAAGGAAACGAAGCGCTCGCCGATTCCGTCTATAGCGGCGTGCCCTCGCATCTCTTCGGACTCGACCAAGTGATCGAAATCGGCCCGATGAGCGGCAAATCCAACGTGCTCTTTTGGCTCGAGCGCCGCAAAATTCCAGCCGACGACGCGCTCGTCAATCGCATTTTCGATGCCGCCAAGCAATCGGCGCGAGTTTTGACGGACGCGGAAGTTTCGGCACTCTGCGCCGAGGCCACACGCCATTGAACGGAGCAACAACGCGCAGCAGGGCAGTGAAACAGCTCCTTGTTTGGGTTATCCTTTTCGCTATGCCGGTTCGTTCTTCCCTCGCCCGACACACCATGCGCTCCGCTTCCCCGGGTCAACTTGGCGAAAACGCGCAAGCGCGCGCGGCCCTAGCATGGTTCGCTCCCAATCTCAATTGGATCAATGATCAGCAAGCGCGTTTGACGGAAATTCCCGCGCCGCCCTTTCAGGAAGGCCAGCGCGCGGCGGAAGTGAAAGCTCTCCTCGCCTCCGCCGGCTTGAGCGTTCAAGTCGATTCGACGGGCAACGTGATCGGCGAGCTCCGCGGCGTAAACGAAAAAGAGATCGTCGTACTGTCCGCCCATCTGGATACCGTATTCCCGGCAGGAACGGACGTCAAAGTGCGTCGCGATGGCAGCCGTATGCTCGCGCCAGGCATCTCCGATAACGGCACGGGCCTGGCCGCGCTCGCCGCCATAGCGCGCGCGATTCACGAAGCGCAAATCAAGCCGCAGCGGACGATCCTATTTGTTGCCAATGTCGGAGAAGAAGGCGAAGGCAATCTCCGCGGCATGCGCGCGCTCGTCGACGCCTACCGTGGCCGCCTCAAAGCCGTGATTGTGATGGACGGCGCGGGCACCGATCACGTCACGACCATTGCGCTTGCCTCGCGCCGGCTCGAAGTGGTGATTAACGGCCCAGGCGGACACAGTTGGTCGGACTTCGGCATGCCCAATCCTATTAATGCGCTGGTCCGCGGCTCCGTCCGCTTCATTAATACCAAAGTTCCCGCATCGCCGCGCACAACTTTTAACCTCGGGCAAATCGAGGGCGGTACTTCCATCAACTCCATTCCGTACGAAGCCCGCCTCAAGGTGGATGTGCGATCCGAAAGCGAAAGCGAGCTTGCCCGCCTCGAATCCGCCCTGCGCGAGTGCATGGCCGCTGGCGTTCGCGACGAAATGGAATCGTCGCGGGACCGCTCGAGAGGCAAACTCGAATGGAAGGTCGAGCTCCTCGGCAGCCGCCCCGGTGGCGAATTGGCGGCACAGTCGCCTCTTCTTGCGGCATTGCGCGCGGCCGATGCTATCTTGGAAAACGAATCACGGATCGAGCGTTCTTCCACCGATGCAAATATTCCTCTCTCTCTGGGCATCGACGCGATTTCGATTGGCGCGGGAGGCAACGGCGGGGGCGCACACTCGCTTCAGGAATGGTACGACCCAACAGGCCGCGAAATGGGATTGAAACGCGCCCTGCTCACTCTGCTGGGAATCGCATACCTGGCGCCGGAGAAAACGAAATGAAGATTCGCGGGACCAGCTTGCTGTATTTGAGCGGGATCGTCCTTTTGAGTTTTTGTGCCGGAATATTTGTTCTGCGAGCAAAGGGGCAAGCGGCGCAGAGCGAATCGCACATGATCGTGTATTTGCATGGGCGGATCTACACGAATGACCCGGCGCAGCCGTGGGCCGATGCCATGGCGATTCGCGATGGAAAGGTTCGCTGCGTCGGCAAAATCGATTTCGTCCTTCTCGAATGTGGCGGGAACGATCCCAGTGCCGAGACCATTCAGCTGAGGGGCAAATTTGTCATGCCCGGCTTCAACGATGCGCACGTTCACCTCGGCAGCGCCGGCGCGGACATGCTTTCCGTGCGGCTGAGCGGTGTCGCGAGTATCGAGGAACTGCAGAAGCGCATCGCCGATGCTGTTGCGCAGCACAAAGAAGGCGAGTGGATCACTGGCAGCGGCTGGGATCACACACTCTGGGCCGACAAGAAATTCCCTAACAAACAAGAACTTGATGCCGTCGCCCCGAGGAATCCCGTCTTTCTCGTGCACGTCTCGGGTCACGTAGCCGTTGCCAATACGCTCGCGCTGCAGCACGGCGAAATCAGGCAAGACACTCCGAACCCACCCGGCGGCATGATCGAGCGCGACGCCGACGGTGCAGCCACCGGCATGCTCGAGGAAGATTCCGCGATGAGCCTGGTTTCCGCCAGGATTCCAGACCTGAAATCCGACCAGCGCCGCCGCGGGATCCAGATGGTGTTTGCCGATGCCGCCAAAAACGGCGTGACCTCGGCGCAGGATTTCTCCGATTGGTCCGATTTTCTCGTCTACGTGCAATTGAAGGAAGAAGGGAAGCTCACTCTGCGCATCACCGAATGGCTGCCCTTTCTTCAGCCGATGGACCAGCTGCTGAACATGCGCGCGCAAGGCGGCACGACCGATCCGTGGCTGAAGACTGGAGCCGTGAAGGGCTTTACCGACGGAGCGCTCGGCTCCCGCACCGCGGCCATGCTCACGCCGTACTCGGATGATCCCTCCACAAGCGGGATACTGACGAATGATCCTGACAAGCTTCGCACCATGGCTATCGAGCGCGACAAAGCAGGTTTCCAGATTAACTTTCACGCCATCGGTGACCGCGCCAATCGCGTGGCCCTCGACGTCTTCGAAGCCGTTGCCAAAGCCAACGGCCCGCGCGACCGCCGCGATCGCGTCGAGCACGCACAGATTCTTGCCCCAGAAGACTTGCCGCGTTTCGCTCAGCTTAAAGTGATTGCTTCCATGCAGCCTTCGCACGAAACCACTGATATGCGCTGGGCTGGCGCACGCATCGGAGCAGACCGCGCCAAAGGCGCCTACGCCTGGGCGTCTTTGCTTAAGAGCGGAGCGCGTCTCGCCTTTGGCACCGATTATGACGTCGAGCCTATCAACCCTATGCGCGGCCTCTACGCTTGCGTAACGCGCGAGTTGCCCGAAGGCGGTCCTCCTGGCGGATGGCAGCCGCAGGAAAAAATCTCGCTCGACGATTGTATTCGTGCCTACACCTCCGGCTCCGCCTACGCGCAATTCGAGGAAGGCAAGAAAGGCGAACTGAAAGTCGGCGAATATGCGGACTTCATCGTCCTCTCCGATGACCTGACAAAAATTCCGCCCTCGCAATACACCAAAGTGACCGTCCTCCGCACCGTCGTCGGGGGTCGCACCGTCTATTCGCACGATGACAGCACGCTACCTTAGTTCGCTTTTTCATCTCAAATCCACAACCAATTTAATTCGAGAATTTAGGACACGTCTGTCACCTTGTTCCCTTGGACCTTCAATGGCAGCCATCTCTCAAGTGGATGGCATAGTTCCGGTACTTATAAAACTACTCTTGTCCTCTCGCGTTCCCTTCATTTGATTTATCTAAATTTTATATCAATTTATTTCAGATTCTTATTGACAAAGCCTTGATACCGAAATATATAAGCCCCCTATTTCCCTGTGGCGTGGTTTGTGCCTTTGAACACTTTTGTAATCAATCGCGGCGAGCCGGCACCGCTGTAGCTTGGGGTGTCTCTTGGTGTTTCTCGTTTGCAATGCAAAGAACCGCGATATGACGTTTAGCAAGGTCGCTTCGAGGTGAAGTGATATGAAATTTAGATAACTCTCGGCGCATGCTCTGGATCAGTACGGTTCTTTGCGGTGGTGCTCCGGCTCTGGTTCGATTCTCCTAGGGTAGTTAGCTCTAACGGCTTTGCTTCACTTGCTCGAAATGCTTAGGGCCCCCAAGGCCCAACCAGGAGGTAGTTGAATGTCAAGTAAGCGAGTGGCCCTGCTCCTAGCTGCGTTGTTCTGTTTGATAGTTTTGAGTCCATCGGCCCTGTATTCGCAAACTGCCGGCACCGTAGACGGCACGATCACGGATCCATCGGGCTCTGCGGTTGCTGGGGCCACGGTGACCTTGACCGACAGATCTACAAACATCCCTCTAACTACAACCACGAACGGAGCCGGCAGATATGTGTTTGTCGAGGTGAGGCCTGGCTTCTACGATCTGAGCTTCAATAAGGACGGGTTTCGGGTTACAAAGCTGAGCGAGCAAAAGGTGACGGTCGGGACGGAGTTGGCAATCAACATCACGCTGGAGGTTGGCTCCGTGTCTCAGACCGTGGAGGTCAACGCCGTGCGTGGCGCGCAACTGCAAACCGAGAACGCTACCATGGGGAGCACCCTCAGCGGCGACACGCTTCTCGCTTTGCCGAACTTAAACCGTGACGCGACTTCTCTCCTCACACTGCAGCCTGCCACCGCTCCCGCAGTTGGCGGCGGGGACATCTATGGGGGGCAGGTGGCTGGATCCCTGAGCGATCAAAATACTTACCTGCTTGACGGCGGTAATATCACCAGCGATTTAGAGGGCGACAACAATTACGTCAACAACGGCGTAGGCGGCATGGGAGCGATTCCCACACCGGTGGAGAGCATTGCCGAATTTAAGGTGGCCACGAGCAATCAGACCGCTGACTTCTCCAGCTCTGCTGGCGGGCAGGTTATGCTGGAAACCAAGCATGGCACCAATACTTTCCACGGCGCCCTCTACGATTACTATCAAAGTCAATTATTTGACGCTAATACTTGGAGTAATAATCGCCTCGGTGAGCCCATCGTCAAATTTCACGAGAACCGCTTCGGGGCAGGCCTCGGCGGCCCTATGCTCCCAGGCACCCACCTCGGCGGCAAAACATACTTTTATGCCTTTTACGAAGGGCGTCGCTATCCAGGAACAGCGACAGAAGAGGAGTGGACTGTGCCTTCCGCGTTGATGAGGCAAGGCATCCTGCAATACAGGGACGCCAACAACGTGGTTCACCAAGTTAACCTAGCCACTTCGACCGTTTGCGGGGATGGCACGCAGGCTTGCGATCCCCTCGGCATCGGCATTAGCCCGCTAGTGCAACAGTTCTGGAATAAGTTTGAGCCGCTTCCTAACGATGCCAGCCCTCCCTCCAGTGTTGGCGATGGTTTAAACACGCAAGGCTATCGCGCTCCCTTAGCAATTTCTAACCAAACGGACTACGGGCTCCTCCGAATCGACCACGACTTCGGCGACAAGTGGCGATTTAATGCGTCTTACCGACTCTTCAATGATATAGCCCCGAGCGCTAACCAGATTGACATCGGGGGCTTACTCCCGGGAGACACACTAGGTGTGCCCAAAGCCGTTTCGAGCAATCCGGCCGCCCCGAAATATTTCGTAATGGGCCTGACTGGCACCCTTACTCCCCATTTGATCAATGAGTTTCACTTGAGCTATCTGCTCAACGACTGGGGCTGGATAAGGCAGGGTGTAACAGACGCGCTCTCGAGCGTGCCCGCGGGAATCGAGTTCGCCGACTCCGCATTCGGCTGCATGTGCCCGGTGAACATGGACACTCAAGACGCTCGCAACCGTGTCTGGGACGGACACGATTGGACATATACCGACACCATTAGCTGGGTCAAGGGCACCCACTATATGCAATTCGGTGGCACGATTATGCATATATGGGACCACCACGTTCGGGACGACCAGGTTGTCGCGGGCCTTCCGGAACTGGTTGACCAGCTCAATAAGGGCACGGGGCTGGTCACATCCGCAGCCAATAGGCCGGTAGATCTTCCCAGCTCTGAGGACTCCTCTTGGGATAATCTTTACGCCCAAACTTTGGGCATTATTGGGACGGCCGCTCAGTTGTTCGTCCGAGGCGGATCTAACTTTAGCTTGACTGGTGCAAAGACCTTCCAAGACACAGATCTTATCGACCAGTACACCTTATTCTACAATGACTCATGGAAAATCAAGCCGACCCTCACCCTCAATTACGGCTTGGAGTGGGGCGTACAAATGCCGCCCTATGAAATCAACGGCGTGCAGGACGTGGCCGTTGACCAGAGCGGCACGCCCATCACCACCGAGGGATTCCTGCAGAACACGGTGAATTATGCTTTGCAGGGGCAAGTCTACAATCCAGTCATCGGATTTGAACCCATCCGGTCCGTGGGTGGCAGTCCCAAGTATCCCTTCAACCCCTTCTACGGCGGCTTCAGCCCCCGCGTTTCCGTGGCCTGGAATCCCAAATTCCAGTCAGGATTCCTCGGTCGCCTAACTGGCAATGGGAAAACCGTGATTCGCACAGGTTACACGCGCATTTATGACCGGAACAACGGCGTAGACTTGGTGCTTGTCCCACTTTTGGGATATGGTTTCGGCCAAACGATCCGCTGCAGCGGGGCCGGTGTCATCGGTGGCGTGGCCAGCTGTTACGGTGGTTCCGCCACGACTCCGTCGAACGCGTTTCGTCTCGGCGTGAATGGTGACACGGGGCCGTTCCCAACTGTCCAGCAAAGTCTTCCCATCCCTGCCGAGCCGGGAATCAATTCTCCTGCGGGCGGCAACATCTCCTTTCTTGACCCTAACTGGCGCCCCGGAGAGAACGACGAGGTCACTTTTGGGATTCAGCGCGAATTGCCGGACAACATGCTTGTGGAAGTGGCCTACGTGGGCAAGTGGTCGAGACATCTCTACCAGGGCTTGGACCTGAACGACGTTCCTTGGATGCTGACGCTGGGTGGACAGAGCTTCGCCAAGGCTTATGCCGCTCTCTGGCAAGCCGATCACGCCGGCCAGACGACGATTGCGCCACAGCCCTTTTTTGAGAATGCTCTTAAGGGTTCGCCGTATTGCGCCGGTTTTGCGAACTGCTCTGACGCAGTCTTGGCAAATGAAGGAGCCAAAGGGACCGGCAATATTACTAACGAGAATGTCTATGGATTGTTTCAGGACATTGATAGTGGAGGGACCTGCGCGGGCTGCACGTGGACGGCGTTCGGGGGAAGGCCCGCCCTGCCTGCGGATCTCCAGGGCTACAACTCTATGATCGGTAACACCACTTTGGGATTCTCGAACTATCAGGCCGGTATCGTCAGATTCCAGAAACGAACCGGACACGGCCTCACACTGAACGCCAACCTTACTTGGTCGCATACACTCGGGACCGTGGGCATCAATCAGGAATATACAGAGGCTAACCCGTCGGTTCCATTTAATCTACGATACGATTACGGACCAGCCCCCTTTGACACGCGTTGGGTCCTCAATCTACTTGGCAACTACCAATTGCCTTTCGGTCAGGGCAAGTGGGTGGACGGCCACAACAGCATCCTGAACCGCATCATCGGCGGATGGCAGTTCGCCCCCATCTTCCAGTGGAACAGCGGGTTAGTGATGGAGACTTATACGGGTTCCTGCGACGAGTTCGGGCAGGGTAACGTGCCCTTCTGCTCCGGCTTCGTGCCTCTCGAGGGAACCAATTTGAGCAGTATCAGTCGATCTCCGCACTTCAACGTTAACACCGGAAGCAGCAATATCGGCAGCAACGGCAATTTTGCGCCGTGCCCAGGGAACCCGGCTCAGAACTGCGGCGGCGCGGGAGTCAACCTCTTCGCCAACCCGGCGGCTGTCTATAACGAATTCGGGCCGGTAATCCTCGGCATCAACGGCCGGGCCAATGATCTCGGCCCGCTGTATGGACAGCATCGGTGGAACTTGGACTTTACTCTCGCCAAGGACACCAGAATCAATGAACGCATCGGAGTCCAGTTCTACGCTCAATTCCTTAACGCGCTAAACCATATGGAGTTCAGCGATCCAGGCCAGTACGGCTCTGCCGGGTTGGACCTCCAGAACCCAGCCGCTTTTGGCGTTTTGAGCGGCCAATTCAACAGCCCCCGGACGGTTGAACTGGGACTGCGGTTCTCCTTTTAAAGACGAGCACGAACTCTCAAAACCTCGGAGGGCCGGTTCGTCGGCCCTCCTTTCCTTTGGAGAGAGAGTGATCGGAGGAGCTTTGTGACTAGCCTGCTTTCCTAAGTTCCCTGATTTTTCTGGATTGCAATAAGTGAACGTAGCCCCTATGCAGGTACTGAAAGTACCGTGACGTATAGTTCTAAACTTGACCGCTTTTCATCAAATAAATCTAAATTCTGATAAATCTAAATCCGATATTCGTCATTCGTCACATTCTCGTTGACAAACTTTCTCAGAGGCCATATACAAGCCGCCTACAACCCTGTGGTGGGGTTGCTGTTGCCAAATGACATCGGCAGGATTTGCGGCGATTTTGAGCTACCGCATCTGCGGTAGCTTTTTTTTCGCATGTTCAGCTATGCATGAGGCAATTCTTGATTTCCTATGAAACCGCGTAGCGAAATATGGCGAGACGTATACGGATGCTTGGGCAAGTGATATCAAATTTAGATAATTCATAGAGAGCATTCGGTTTAACTTTTTTTCGCGCAATGGTAGCTGGCTTGCAAATGTCTTGACCATACGGTTTTTTTGTAGTGATTGACCAATTCAAGGAAAGCTCGGATCGTTCAGAGTAGTTGGATTTGTTCGATGAGTTTTACCTGCTCGAGGCGTGTAGGGCTGTAAAGGCCCATCCAGGAGGTAGTTGAATGTCAAGTAAGCGAGTGGCTCTGCTCTTATCTGCGTTGTTGTGTTTGTTTGCTGTAATGCCGTCCACCCTGTTCGGTCAAACTGCCAGCACTGGTACAGTAGCTGGCACGGTGACCGATCCGTCTGGCGGCGCGATTGTCGGCGCGACGGTCACTTTGACCGATACCGCGACGAGCATTGCGCGCGTGGAGTCAACGAACGATACGGGGAGATACTTCTTCGCGAACGTTGTGCCGAGCAAATACACCGTTTCTATTAGCAAGACCGGCTTTCGCGTTTCGAAACTCGTCGACCAGGTGGTGAACGTCAGCGCTTCGCTTACTCTGAACGTCACGCTGGAAATCGGATCTGTGGCTGAGACTGTTGAAGTGACTGTCACCAACGGCGCCGAACTTCAGACCCTGAACGCAACCGTCGGCAATACGATTGGCGGCAAACTCCTCGAGGATCTGCCCTCCATCCAACGCGACGCCGCGACTTTCGTTACCCTCCAACCTGGCGTTTCTCCCGATGGCAGCGTGGCTGGCACGGTTAGCGACCAAAGCACCTTCATGCTCGACGGTGGTCAGAACACCAACGACATGGACGGCAGCATGGCGATTTACACTCCTAGCTTCGCAGGCGATCCGACCGGCGGTATCGTTTCGGATATGATCGGCGGCAGCCCCACAGGTGTGATGCCCACTCCTCTCGACAGCGTCGAGGAGTACAAAGTCAATACTGCCAACCAGACCGCGGACTTTAACAGCTCAGCGGGCGCGCAGGTTCAAGTCGTCACCAAGCGCGGCACCAACGCCTGGCACGGCACCGCTTACGAATATTATCTCGACAACAATTTCAATGCCAACACATGGAACAACAACAACTCCGATACGCCACTTCCCAGCTTTCACTACAACCGGTTTGGTGCTTCTGGCGGCGGCCCAATTATTAAGAAGGATATTTTAGGCGGCAAGACTTTCTTTTTCGCCAATTACGAAGGTTTCCGCTGGAACGACGCACAAACGTACGAAGCAGTCGTTCCCAGTGCCAATATGCGCGCCGGCATCCTTACTCTAAACGTCTGCAATGCCGCTTGCGAAGCAGCGAATGGAGCGGGAGTTCCAACTCAATTTAACCTGAATAATGGAATGAATTGCGGGACGGGTGGAAACGTTGCTTGCGATCCCCGCGGCCTCGGCATTAACACCTTGGTCCAGCAAATGTGGAACAAATTCGAACCCATGCCGAATGACCCCAGTTGCAACGTCGTCGGGCTAACCCCAACTTGCGATGGCGTGAACGAACAGGGCTACAAAGCCAATGTCGCGGTGCCCCAAACTTCGAATTTCGGAGTCGCGCGCTTAGACCACGATTTCGGTTCCAAGTTCCACTTCAACACCAGCTATCGATACTACAAGCTGGTTCGCGCCACAACCAACCAAGTTGACGTTGGCGGTTTCTTCACTGGCGACACCCTGGGTGATCCCACGGCTCTCTCCGTCCGCCCACAGCAGCCCTGGTTTTTCGTGGCTGGTTTGACCATTAACGTTACTTCTAATACAACCAACGATTTGCATTACAGTTACCTTCGCAATTACTGGTCTTGGGGCAATCCAGGCGGTGTTCCTCAATTCCCCCAACTTGGTACCGACGTAGGCGGCGCTGCTCTTGAGCCCTTTGGCGAGACTTCCAATCCGCTCGCTCCTTACAACGTGAACACACAAAACGTCCGCACGCGGTTCTGGGATGGCCACGACAATTTCCTTCGCGACGATTGGACCATGCTGAAGGGCAGCCATCTGTTCACCTTCGGCGGCGCCTATCAGCGCAACTGGGATTACCATCAGCGCTCCGACAACGGTGGTGGCATCAACTACCAAGCCACTTATCAGCTAGGCGAGGCCACGGGTGGCGGCGGTCTTGTGGACTTCACGAGCACCTTGCCGGCTGGCGTATCCCCAACGACTTGGGGCCGCGACGTTTCCGCTGTTTTGGGCATCGTTACCGACTCGCAAATCGCCTATACGCGCTCTGGTTCTGACCTTGCTCTGAATCCTCCGCTGACTCACGCGTTTGACCAGAGCACCATCCCCTATTACAACGTCTACTTCAGCGACTCCTGGCATATGAAACCTTCCTTCACCATAACCTACGGGTTGGGCTGGACTCTAGAAATGCCGCCGACGGAGGCGCAGGGTAAGCAGATGGAGCTCGTGGATCAAAGCGGCCAGCCCGTCAACACCGAGGCCTACCTCAACCAGAGACAGCTCGCCGCTCTTAACGGTGAAGTCTACAATCCGATTCTTGGATACTCTCTCGTCGGCAACACCGGCGCCGGAGACAAGTACCCGTATAATCCCTTCTACGGTTCGTTTAGCCCGCGCGTTGCCGCAGCTTGGAACCCCAGCATCAACGATGGGTTCCTTGGGAAAGTGTTTGGCGGCAACAAGTCAGTTATACGCGGCGGCTATAGCCGTGTTTTCGGGCGTCTGAATGGCGTGGATCTAGTCCTCGTGCCCCTGCTGGGTGACGGACTCATTCAGGCCGTCCAGTGCCGCCAAAACTACATGCCCATACCGGTAAGTTCGGGCGGGACCGGCGCCGCCACTTGCGGGGCGCCAAATGGCGCTGCTATTCCCCTTACTGTCGCCAATGCCTTCCGCGTTGGAACGGACGGCAACAATGCTCCCATCCCATCAGCCGCAGCCACGCTTCCGCAGCTCAACTTCCCGGGCGTCAACAGCGTCGCGGCGGGCGCAGGCGAAGTTCTTGACCCAAATTTCCGCCCCAATGTCGTGGACTCTTTTGACTTGACCCTCCAGCGCCAGCTCGGCAACAAGTTCATCCTGGAATTGGGCTACATCGGCCGGAGAATCACCCACGAGTATCAGCCGATCAACCTGAACGCCGTGCCCTACATGATGACTCTAGGTGGCCAGCAATTCGCCAAGGCTTATGCCGCCGTCGAGACTTCTCTCGGCTGCGCGACTTCCTTCGCGGCTTGCGGAGCGAATATTCCCCAGAAAACGCTGGCTAACGGCAATCCGAACCCGGCCTACACTGCATATTTCAACGCGATTCCGGCGCAGCCCTTCTTTGAAAAGGCTCTCTCAGGCACTGGGTATTGCAATGAAAGCTACGCCGGTGTTCCATTGACGAGCTGCACTGCGGCCGCGGCTCTCAATGAGGTCGGCAACTTCACAACACAGTCTGTTTGGAACTTGTGGAGTGACCTCGACGACGGTGGGTTCAATTTTGCCCGCAGCATGATGAATACTCCCATCGCCGGTGGTCCACTGGATTGCGGCACAGCCGCCGTCCCGACCACCTGCGGCAGCGGCGGTCAGACCTCATCCGGCGTCAGTGAGAACGCCAGCGTCGGCCATGGCAACTATAATGGCGGGTTCGTTTCTCTGAAAATGAACGGCTGGCACGGAATCACGCTTCAGGAAAACTTCACCTACAGCAAGGCCCTAGGTACGGGAGCTCTCGTACAGGCCACCAGCGAGTACACGCCCAATGATCCCTTCAACCTGAACGCCGGTTACGGTTTGCAGAATTTCGACCGCAAGTTCGTGTTCAACACCTATGCCATGATCGAAGACCCGTGGTACAAGGGCCAGCAAGGGCTCATCGGTCGCCTCGCGGGTGGATGGTCCTTGTCTCCGATTGTCGCGATTGGCAGCGGCGAACCGGTCGGTTGCGGTACCTTCACCAGCGCCCAGTCTTTCGGAGCCGGTGATGGCGTCGACTTCTTCGACACCGAAAACTGCATTCTCACCAAGGCAGCCTCCGGGTCCTCAGCCTCTCTTCACTCTGACGGGACTCCTGGGCAATACAACATGTTTGCGAATCCCGCAGCTGTGCTAAGCACACTTCGCCCAGCGATTCTTGGCCTAGACACTAGCACCGGTGGCACCGGCGTCTTCACCGGTTTGATGTATTGGAACGTGGACATGCGCTTGGTGAAAAACATCAAAATCTCCGAACGCTACTCTCTCCAGTTTGAGTACACCGTTACCAACGTGTTCAATCACCCTGTGTTCCAGGATCCCACCGGCGGCGACGCACAAACCGGTATTGGTGTCATCCCAACCAATGGTTTGTCAACCTTCGGCACTATCAACACACAGGGAAATAACCCCCGTGCCATGCAGTTTGGTCTGAGGTTTGCTTTCTAACTTCTTCCGGCGTGGTTTCCTAAACTTGCCGCAAAAACGGGGAAGTGCCACATCGGCCTTCCCCGTTTTGCTTTCTGCCGGTGCGCGACGGGTCGAGTGCTTGTCGGTGTGAGTCCCGGATTTCTGGTGCCGCTCGCCGCGAATTGTTCGTGCTCTTCAGCGGTGGCCTAGAGCCGGGCCGTTCGGCATCCTTGCGGATTGCCACATCCACGCCAGGGCATTGTCACACTTCGCCGCAAGAACTCGACTGACGCGCGAGCCTCGGCGTGGCTGCGCCGCACATGACCAAACGTCTCCGCGCGGATCTTTCCCTCGCTTTCTGCAGCCTGCTCTGGGGCGCGACTTTTGTCGTCGTCAAGAATTCGCTCGCCTATTCTTCGGTCTTCGTTTTTCTCTCTGCGCGATTCACATTGGCTGCGCTCCTCATGGCCGTCTTCCGCCCGCGCGCGTTTCGAACGCTGAAAAGGGAAGAGCTGCTCGCCGGCGCCGCGCTGGGCTTTTTTATGTTTGCAGGCTATGCATTCCAAACTGCCGGCCTGCGGTATACCACTCCCGCGAAGTCCGGCTTTGTCACCGGCTCGAGCGTCGTCCTCGTCCCACTTCTTCTTGGGGTCTTCTGGGGACGCCGGCTCACTTTCTGGGTTTACGCCGGCGTATCTGCCGCCGTGTTCGGTCTCTATTTCCTCACGGTTCCTTCCGAGGGCCTCACGCACCACAACCGCGGTGATCTGCTCACGCTCGTCGCTGCGGGCTTCTACGCCGTGCATATTATTCTGGTAGGGGACTACACTCGGCGACACTCCGTTGCCGCCCTCAGCGTCCTCCAGGTTGCGGCGTGCGCGGCTCTGGCGTGGCTTGCGACCGGGTTGGCTTCAGCGACGGGCTGGCAGCCGGTCCGCTTCGGGTGGCAAGCACAATCGCTCCTTGGGATTGCCATCTGCGCGGTACTGGCGACCGCAGTAGCCTTTTCGGTGCAGCTTTGGGCGCAGCAGTACACTTCCTCGAGCCACGCAGCGGTGCTTTTCACCCTCGAGCCGGTGTTCGCTTCGCTGACATCTTATATTTTATTGCGCGAAACCCTTGGCCATCGGGCCGTGCTTGGCGCAGGTTTTGTGCTGGCGGGAATCCTGATCGCGGAACTGCTCGGCCCACCGGCCGCACCGGAATCTCCAGAGCCCACCGGAGAAAATGCCGTCAACGGAGAAGGCGTGGCGTAGGGGCACGAACGATTTGCTCGTCTTAGGTTTTTTGAGCGGGGATCTCTGCCATCTCGCCGTCAGCGGCCGTCGGTGTAATTTTGCACGTCGACGGCTTCGTACATGATGGCCGTCGCGGCGTGGGCCTTCTCGTAGGCGGTGATCTCTGATTCGTGTTGCAGCGAGGTGCCGATATCGTCCAGCCCCTTTAGAAGAACTTCTTTGCGCGACGGTGCCAGATCGAAGCGGAACATCAGCCCATGTCTGTCGGCGATGGTTTGATTTGGCAGGTTCACCGTGAGCATGTAGCCCTCTTCTTTTTCCGTGCGCTGGAAAAGCTCTTCGACCTGCTCCTCGCTCAGCGAGGCGGGCAGGATGCCGTTCTTGAAACAATTGTTGTAGAAAATGTCGGCGTAGCTCGGCGCGATAATCACGCGGAACCCATAGTCTTTCACGCCCCAGGGTGCGTGCTCGCGGCTTGAGCCGCAGCCGAAGTTATGGCGCGCCAGCAGGATCGATGATCCTTCGTAGCGGGGGAAATTCAGCACGAATTCGGGATTCGGTTTTTCGCCCGGCAAGTAGCGCCAGTCGTAAAACAAAATCCGGCCAAAGCCCTTGCGCGTCAGCGCTTTCAAAAATTGTTTCGGCACCATCTGGTCGGTGTCAACATTGACCTTGTCCAGCGGCATGACCATGCCAGTGTGTGCGTTAAACGGCTCCATGGTATTCAGTCTCCGACAATCTTAAAATTTGTGATGCTTTTCGAATCGGCCCAGCTTGCGGACTCTTTTCTCATGCGATCTGGATGATTCGTCGCAATTGTGTCGTAAACGAGACCGCGACAACCTTCATGCTCACCACACTCGCTAACTCCAGGACACGGCTCTCGGCCACCTCGCCGCCGCTGTATTCGATAGGAAGTCGTTTGTCTTGAAGATCGCGCGTTCGCTGCATGCGCCAGCGCTAACCGAGCTTACTCCACGCTCGACACGTCGAGTGATCGTACATCGACAAAGTGGCCTGCGATTGCCGCTGCGGCTGCCATCACCGGGCTTACCAGGTGCGTGCGGCTGTCTTTGCCCTGGCGGCCTTCAAAATTGCGATTGGACGTGCTGGCGCTGCGCTCGTGCGGCGGGAGCACGTCGGCGTTCATGCCGATGCACATGCTGCAGCCGGCGTCGCGCCACTCGAAGCCTGCTTCGCGGAAGATTTTGTCGAGGCCTTCTTTTTCGGCCTGCGCTTTGATGCCGCGCGAACCGGGGACGATCAGCGCTTGCTTGATGCTGTGCGCCACGTGTTTGCCAGCCACCAGATGAGCTGCTGCGCGCAAATCATCGAGGCGCGAATTCGTGCACGAACCGATGAACACTCGGTCCACCGGGATGTCGACGATGGGAGTGCCGGCCTTCAGGCCCATATATTTCAGCGCGCTTTCGGTCGCTTTCTGATCGTTCGGATCGTCGAAGGAACCCGGCTCCGGCACTCTCCCGGTAACGCTCGTCACCATTCCCGGGTTTGTGCCCCAGGTGACTTGCGGCGCGAGATCTTTCGCTTGCAGTTCGACGGTCATATCAAACTTCGCGCCGTCGTCGCTCTTCAGTTTCTTCCATCCCGCAACTGCTTCCTCGAATGCTTTGCCTTGCGGCACAAACGGACGTCCTTCCATATACGCAAACGTTGTGTCATCCGGCGCGATCATTCCAGCGCGGGCTCCGCCTTCAATCGTCATGTTGCAGACGGTCATGCGCCCGTCCATGCTCAAATCGCGGATGGCTTCGCCGCCATATTCGGCAACGTGGCCGGTGCCGCCGCTGATTCCGATTTTACCGATGATGGCCAGAATGATGTCTTTCGCTGTGACGCCGCGCGGACGTTTGCCGTGCACAAGAATGTGCAAAGTCTTGCTGCGCGATTGCACCAGGCACTGCGTCGCCAGCACATGTTCGACTTCGCTTGTGCCAATGCCAAAGGCCAGCGTGCCAAACGCGCCGTGCGTCGAAGTGTGGCTGTCGCCGCAGACAATCGTCTGCCCCGGTTGGGTGACGCCGAGCTCCGGCCCGATGATATGCACGATGCCCTGGTTGCGGCTGTTCATGTCGAAGAGGCGCACGCCGGTTTCGCGGCAATTCTTTTCGAGCGCTTCAAACTGGAGCCGCGCATCGGTATCGACGATGGGAAGGATGCGATCTTTCTCGGTGGTTGGGACGGAATGGTCCATCACCGCAAACGTCAGGTCGGGCCGGCGCACTTTGCGCCCTTCGGCGCTCAGGCCTGCGAAGGCTTGCGGCGAGGTGCCCTCGTGGATGAGGTGCCGGTCAATATAGATGAGCGCGGGTTTTCCGGCTTCTTCGTGGACGACGTGGGAATCCCAGATTTTCTCGTAGAGTGTTTTGGGTGGCATGTGCCTTCGTCTCAGATTTTAGCACTCCCGAAACATATGTCCAATGGACCAGCTTCGAGTGGGTGCGCGGCGTGGAGGTGGTATCTAGCAGGTTTTCCTTTTTTATGGCATTGTTCTGAGCGTATCTATACGTACAGGTTGGATACGGTACAGAGAGAGGAGACCCTATGCCTAACGACCTAGCAACTTTGGAAACCCAAAGATCGAAGCTCCTGGAAGAGTTCCTCGGCTTGCATGAT
>DATMKS010000060.1:0-24925 GCA_035571045.1 Verrucomicrobiia bacterium | reverse complement strand
ACAAGCACGTGCTGGGTCTCGCGCAGATCGAAGCTTCCGACACGACAGAGGAGCAGATAACCGACAGCGAGGTTGAAGAGGCCCCACAGGACATTGACGGTTGAGGAGGACAAGCCTACCCCGGGTGGTGATGCGAAGGGGCTCTGGAAAGCATGGCCCGAGACCCCATTCCCCAGATGAGGCAAAGCGTTCACGAGGAATGCGCCCCCGAAGAAGTACGACACGTAGTGGTACCAGCGCATTGAGGCTCCCTTCCGGCTGCCAAACGCAATGCTAGCAAATCTCAGCTTCAATAAATGTACGTTGTGTTGCGTCCAAGGAGAAAAATCCACAAGTCCCTATTAGCCGAAACCGGTAAAGTGAAATCGGTCAAAACCAGTTGTCTGGAAAGGCGCCTACACATCCAAGTGAAATTAGCCAGACCCATCGCAACCATTCCTTCCCTCTCAAAGAGCGGGAAAGCGGGTGGCATTTGGCCTCGTGCCGGACAGGGTGTCATTTTTGCCCGTCTGGTCCTAATTCATGCACGATTTTCGCAATACTGAGGAGCTTGGAGCTAATCTTCAGGCCAGCGCGCTCTGCGGCAAGTCGGTTGACTTCAAAATGGACCTTGTTTTCATCGACCGTCAGATTGATGATCCCACCCTGGACAGCGAATCCGTCGGTTTCACCAACCGTCAAAGTACTTGATCCCTTAAGGCTACTGACAATCCTGGCGGCATGTTGTTTCTCGGTGGCCGGCACAAATACAATTTGGCACAGACTGAGTTTGTCATTTTGTTTGAGCGTCCTGACCTCTACGGGATGGCCTCCCACATTCCGGGTGCTTAACTCACCTTCAAGGGCTTGGTCAAATGGGTCATGACCTACGATGCAAATCAGCAGGGGCGCGCTAGGGGCACGATAGGACTCGGGGGGCCACTCGACGAACTTTGTGAAGTTATACAGGAACGCGAGTTTGACCGGGTATTCCGCGCCTTCGGCTTTCTGCGAGAAGGCTTTGGGAGAAGCAATAAGGAAAAGCCAGCATGCGATGATACCGAAGATGGAAGCTCGCTGGAATTGGCGGGAAGCAACCCCAAACACGGAACGCCAATTGCAACGAGACCTCCCGTCATCATGCTCGAGCAGGTGAAGGTTCATCATTGAAACTTGTATCCGATTTTGATTCGAAAATTTCGACCATCCTGGACGATAGCGTCCTCCTCCAGACCGTTGCCAGCAGGGTCGGCATATTTCTGATTAAACGCATTGTAGAGGCTTGCCGAGAGTTCCCATCCTTTTAAAATTTTTCGGCTGAACAGGGTGAAATTGGGAACGACGTAGCCTCCTGTATATTGGCCCGTCAGGGTCGCTCTCCGACTGACATATTGAAGATCCACGCTCGCGAAGACCCTTTGGTTGAATAAGGGAACACTAAGGCTTGCTTGGACGAGGTGTTTAGGAGAATTGGTGAGAGGTGTGGGGGTGTTCGGGCTCCTTACGTCCTGGAAGGAGTAACTGACCGTGCCTTCCAGGCCACCGGACAGTTTTCTCCCCAATTCAAAATCCACACCTCGAAGATCCAGTGATCCGGCGTTGGCGAAGAAAGCATTCCCGGTTGCGAGATCAACTTGTTCGCCGATCAAGCCGCGGATGGGGTAATAAAATCCCGACATGGTCATGCGGAAATGATTGGCAAAGTATTGCTCCCACACCACCTCCATGGTCTTGACGGTTTCGGGCCGGAGCGACGGGTTAGGTTCGTTTCCGGGGGCAGCGTAGTAAAGCTCGAAAAAATTGGGAGCACGGAAGGACTGGCCGTAAAGGAGCTTGAAGGTGGACTTCTCCCAAGGATTATAGATCAGGGCCGCACGCGGGTTCGTAGTGCCGCCGAAGGTCGAGTAGTGGTCATAGCGGAGGCCCGCATTCAATACGAGGTTTTTGCGGAGGCGAATTTCATCTTGAGCGTAAACGGAAAATATACTTGAAGTCCTGTAGCTGGTGAAATATTGGACGAAGGGTTGAAGGTCATAATTTCCCTGATTCTGCTGAAAGTTGTCACGAAATTCGGAGCCGAAGGTCAATCGCTGCCTGGCAAAAACCTGCTTAGAGAGGGCCACCTCATCCCCCCACCATTTGCCGTGGGCAAAGTTTTTGTTCATCACCCGGGAAGGTCCGCCCGAGGCGGAGTAATCGTAAATATAAGTACCATCGTTGTTGTATTGATCATAGTAGAGACGATTGGTGAGGCTCCAGCCGCCGCCGAGTTTGCGGTCGTATTGCAGATCGAGGTAGCCGCGTGCGTCGATAGTGTGGGTTCCAGTGACGTTGAACACGGTTCCGAAGGGAGCGGTCGGAATCCCCTTGTCGCGAGACCCGAACACGCCGCGCAATGTGAAGTGTCCCCAGGAGAGATTGGCGAGGAGTTGGCGGGACTCGTCATCGTCTGCGTTCATCGCAATCCCGTTGTTTGTAGCGGGATTGTTGAACTGCGGGAAGAACAGCTCGTCCTGGCCATGGGAATCATAGAAGGATCCAGAAAGAAACAGCTCCAATCCATTCTTGAACTGATTGCCGTAGCTGACACGGCCCTGGTACGTGCCGTAACTGGCCGCGCTGCCTGCCACGCTCACCTTTTGCAAATCCCGTCCCCGCTTTGTAATTACGTTGATGACGCCCAGGAAGGCACTGGCGATATAAAGGGAAGAATTAGGTCCGCGGATGACTTCGACGCGGTCAATCGAGTCGACGTCAATCGGGAACTCTGTTCCAATCAGAGCCGCGTCGAAAATGTTGTCGTTGAGCCGGTGGCCGTCAACTAACAATGTGATGCGGCTGTTGTAGTCTCCCGGAAGTCCATAGCCGCGCACGCCCAAGTAGCTATAGTTTCGGTCGCTACTGACATAAAAACCTCGGACGTTCCGTAAGATGTCGGCAAGAGTCCGGTAGCCGTATCTTTGGATTTCCTCCGATGTAATGATCGTGACGGAGGCAGGCGCTTCTGTCACCTTCTGCTTGAAACCGGAGGCGCCGTAGACGGAATCAATATCGAGCGCCATCAAGTCCTCTAGACTCATGTCAAGCAAGTTTGGAGTTTCATCCTTTTTCTGAGCCAACGCGCGGGTTGTGGCTAAGAGAGGCAGAAGACAAAGAAGAACCAAGATAAGTGCTCGTTGAGCGGCACGACAGCCAGAAGAGTGCGAGAGGCGCGTGCAGGAACTCGCTGGTTTGGAAGCGGTGTGTCCGAACGACAGGAGAGACAAAATCAGCCGGACCTTCAAAAGCTTAATCACGGAGAAGCTGCTCTGATAGTTATCCGTTATTCTCCGCGCGGCGGGCGCTGCCTTGACTCGCAGAATGTCCCAGAAGGCACCGCCAATGGGTGGGCTTGTTTTCGTGGGCGCGTGTTCCGCAAAATTGGTCATGATAATCCCCCCGCCACAAGGGCGTGCAAAAACTTCAAAAAGAGAGGGGACGTCACGAACCGGGGAGGGAAGTATCAGACTCGTGGCGCGGTTGTCTGCGGATTAAGTTTGGCGGGTGCGAGCAGGTTGCCGCAAGGAATAAGAAGAAGGAGTACGCCAATGCGTAACGTGATGCAACCGAGCACCGGTTTCCTCCCGGACTCGCATATTGCGTACCTGGTTCGAAGCCCGCTTCGGAGAGGCTGGAAGCTCCACTAGAGGCTTCCTGCCGGTCGACGCGATCACCCGCCTAGGCCTCTCTGCGCGCGCCCACGACGGCATTCTAAAGGTCGCCAGAGCGATTGCCGACTCGGGGGTAGGCACACCAATACTCCTGGCCGTCGCCTGTCTTTCCGGCTAATTCCACTCGCACTCACCATCTCACCCAAAAACCCAAGTGCTCCATTGACTTAGGTTTAGCCGCTGTGTTACCGATAAGTGCGCTGTATTGGGGGGCGTTTTGCCTCCGGCAGCGCGCCGCGCATGGGCACAGACCCCAAGCACCTCGAAATCACGTTGGAGACGCAAGTCGAGAGCGTAAATCTTGCCGAGGAGATGTGTATCCGCGTGGCCGAAGCAGCGGGTTTTGGCGAGGACGATTGCTACAAAATCGGCATGAGCGTACGCGAAGGCGTCATCAACGCTTTTCATTACGGCAATCAGGAGCGCCCCGAAAAGAAAATTCATCTGGCCGTCGATCTCACCGGTGACAAAATGATCATCCACGTCCTAGATGAGGGCGCGGGTTTCACACTCGCCAGCGTGCCCGATCCACTGGCAGAAGAAAATCTTCTCAGCACCTCCGGTCGCGGAATCTTTCTGATGCGGGCATTTATGGACGAGTTCGACGTGGTGGCTGGACGTACCGGCGGTGCCGAAATCGTCATGGCAAAAAAGCTGCCCTTGCAAGATAACCCGGGAACGAATGGCCAGGGTGGCCAGGGTGCGTCCCCGCATCAAGGAGCCTAAGAGAGATCATGCCTTTACGCGCAACACATCGAGATGCCGGTCAAGCCACCGTTGTGGACCTCAGCGGGAAAATCACCCTTGGGGAGGGCAGCGCTTTGCTGCGCAAGACTGTTCGTGGCTTGCTGGACGAAAAGCGTATCCACATCGTTCTCAATCTCGGAGACGTGGATTATATCGACAGCTCTGGCATCGGCGAGCTTGTCAGTGCCTACACCACGGCCAAGGGCCGCGGCGGCGAACTGAAATTGTTGCACCTGACCAAAAAAGTACACGACCTCCTGCAACTCACCAAGCTCTACACCGTCTTCGATGTCTACACGGAAGAGAGCGCCGCTCTAAGCAGTTTTCAGTAGTCCGCACCGCGCCAAAGCAGAAAGCCAGCACCTGCACTATCCGCATCTCGCATCAAGCGCTCTTCTGCGGCACAATCGTCTCATGGCCAGTCCCGCCAATTCTGCGCGAACCGCCGCCGATACCAAGTGGATTGCCGAGCGCGCAAGCGCTCTAGGGTTTGACCTTTGCGGAGTCGTGCGGGCAGACAGGTTTCCGGAGCTTGACCGCGCGCAAGAGTGGCTCACCCGCGGTTACGCTGGTGAGATGAAGTATCTCGCAGACGAGCGTCGCAGCCATCCTCACAGCGCAATGCCGGGAATCCGCAGCGTAATCGTCTGCGCTCTGAACTACAATTCTCCCGCGCCACGATCGGTGGATGCGTTTCCGCCGGAAAAAACCGAACCGCGCGGCTGGATTTCCCGTTACGCCTGGGGGCAGGACTACCACGAAGTCCTCAAGCACAAGCTAAAGACCCTCGCCCGCAGCCTCCCCGAACGCTTTAGCCAGCCGCATGAAACACGCATCTACGCCGACACAGGCCCATTGAATGAACGCGTCTTCGCTAAACACGCCGGCCTCGGCTGGCTCGGGAAAAACACTCTTCTGCTGAACGCCAAGCTCGGCTCCTGGTTTTTTCTCGGCGTGGTTCTTACGACGCTCGATCTTTCACCCACGCTAGGACCAGCCGAATCGCCTGCCCCGGATCTCTGCGGCTCCTGCACAAGATGCATTGACGCCTGCCCAACCGGAGCGCTCGTCGAGCCCTACGTGATGGATGCACGCCTGTGCATCTCCTATTTAACGATCGAGCTTCGCGGAACCATTCCAGAAGCCTTGCGCGAACCCATGGGTCGCCACGTCTTCGGCTGCGACATTTGTCAGGACGTCTGTCCGTGGAATCGGCGAGCCCCCCTAACACAAGCTACGGAGTTTCAGCCAAGAATTTTTCCACAACAGACAGAAACCCAGCCGCCGGAGACGCCTTCAGCCTATGCGAATAAAGCCGATGAGGAATCTCTCTTTTTGCCGCGCCTTGAGTGGCTTGCCGCGATGAACGACGAACAATTCCGCGGGGTTTTTCGGAACAGTCCGGTCAAGCGCACGAAGCGGCGCGGCCTGGTGCGCAATGCCTGCGTCGCCCTCGGCAATGCCGTTCTCCCGCGTGGCTCGCACGATCGCGAACGAATTTCTGCACTTCTTACACGGCTTTCCGCATCTGCCGAGCCGTTGATCGCCGAATCTGCCAAATGGGCTCTTTCGCGCATCCAATAACCGTGGCGAGTTATCAGACTTTGACGCTTCTCTCCCTGAGCCGCCCAATCGCCCCGCTTTCAGAGTGGCATTGAGCCGCCTCCGGGATGAGCAGTATGATACATCCGGCTGATTGAGCAGCATGCAAGAGTCGGCTGGTTGGCCAGCCTCCTCGCCGCAGGAGATCCCCATGCATCGCCGGAAATTCCTGGTCCATACCGGGGTTGTCGGTGCGGGATTGCTTGGAGCGGGCAGCGGTGCTGCTGTGGCTTTACGCTCTGGCACCGCATTAGATTTTGCATCAAATCTCAAACTGGAGGAAAAACCCGTGGCATTTACCGTCCCACCTTTGCCTTACTCATTCGACGCACTCGAACCCTACATCGACGCCAAGACCATGGAAATTCATCACGACAAACACCATGGCGCCTACGTAACCAACCTGAACAAGGCTCTCGATGGCCACGCCGGTCTCCAAGCCAAATCGCTTGAAGACCTTCTCAAGAATCTCGACTCCATTCCGGAGAATATTCGCGGTGCCGTCCGCAACAATGCCGGCGGCCACTGGAACCATTCACTCTTCTGGACCCAAATGAAAAAGGGCGGCGGCGGAGAGCCGGCGGGCGATCTTGGAAGTGCTATCAAGTCCGCCTTTGGCTCCTTTGCCGGCTTCCAGGAAAAATTCGCCGCCGCAGGACTTGGCCGGTTTGGTTCCGGCTGGGCTTGGCTGCTGGTCAAGGACGGCAAGCTCGCGATTGATTCGACGCCGAATCAGGACACGCCCATTTCGCTCGGCGCCAAGGCTGTCCTCGGTATTGACGTTTGGGAGCACGCCTACTACTTGAAGTATCAAAACGTGCGCGCTGATTACATCAAGGCCTGGTGGAATGTCGTCAATTGGGATTCCGCCGCCCAGCTCTACGCCACCGCAAAAAAATAACAAACACTACTCGCATCGGCACAATGCGCAAAAGGCCCGGTCCAATTGGACCGGGCCTTTCGATCACTCTCTGGCTTCCTGTTTCTGACTTTCAGATCAAGCCATCATCGGCCGCTTCGCAAGGGGAACCAGGCTGCCGCCATGCGAGCCGTTGCTATAGCTTTGCGGCACCGCCGCAAACTTGCGCGATTCCCGCGTGGCCACGGGCATCGGCATGGGCATCGGCCCAATTGTGTTCCGCGAGGCTTCCCGCACCAGCTCCATGCGTCCCCGCACGCGGAATTTGGCAAGCAGCGACGACACGTGGAATTTCACCGTGCGTTCGGAAAGATTCAACGTCGCGGCAATCTCTTTGTTTGCCAAGCTCTTCATCACGCCGCCAAGGACTTCTTCTTCGCGCCGCGTAAGCTTCACGGGACTGCCAACGGAGTGTCCAGCCTGCAGCAGTTTTTCCGCCTTCTCGGTCAGGCCTTCCAACAGGTCATTTTCCGCCTTAACCATCACCACGTAGTCGTTTGGAGATTGCCCTCTCACCATACAGTGCATCGCCAGCAGACCAGCGGCCTGGTCTACGGGGAAGCATCCGTCGGGGCCTGCCTCCACGTGAAAATGCGTTACGCCGGTGTTTCTTTCATAAAAATAATAATGATCGCGGGGAATTGCCGGGCGGGGACTGTTCAAAACATGATGCTGCTCACTTCTCCGGATAAGCTTCACACGCACCCCTCATTATGCAGCCTCGTGGGACAACCGAAGCTTTTTTTAGATTGGCCTCCCCGTCAGGAGGCAAGCTGCATTGCGTAGGCAAATGGCCGAGAAAGAAGCCGAAACAGGGGCTGAGGGCTCGGTGCCTGGATCTACAGCAAAACTACACCGAGCTGCGAGAAGGAGCTCCCTGCCAGTTCGCCTGCGTTTTCATACCGAACTGCTACATCCGTGCATTTTTTATTCCGAATTCCATAAGCTACAACTCGTTCAGAAATGGAGTACTTAGGCGGGTCTTGGACATCTGCAAGCCACGGCTTGCGGGTAGGAATTGCATGGTGCGCGAAATTTTTCCACCACCGCTCAGACTAATCCACAGAAACGGAAGTACATTTTGGACCAAGAAAACGTTGATAGCAGACGATGAAAGATTAGTCACAATAAAAGGTTTATCCGCTTAAGGCCCATGACTTGCTCATTCCTGCGGGAAAACTGCCTGTGGAAAACTCTCCGTTGAGATCTTCCCTGTGGAAATCTTTCCTGGATTCCGTCGCGCGGAATCCCGGGCTTCTCAATACGAGAGAATGCGTGTTTGCTCCGGTGCAATCAACTCGTAGGTAACACCGCGCCAACGTATCTTCCGCGTAACAAGCGAGGTAAGAAAATTTACCAGGTACAGAAACGGGATGAACACCGTCAGCAGCACATAGATCCACGCCTGGCCTGCGATTTGCGAGCGGTGGGCGGGCAAAACTTCTGAGACTCCCGCAACTCGCAGCGCTCCTCGAATCATCGCCAGCAACACCGGCAAGAAAGTAAGCGCCGCAAGGTGAAACGCCGGCCGGGTGGCCAGAAAATCGCCAAGCGTCAGAAATGTGCCGAGAACGAGTGACAGACAATAGAGCAGGTGAGCGCCGGCGGCAAACCCCCATATTTTTTCGGCGTACACGCGCGTGATCAAGACTTGCCGGTTTGTGAATTCCATAAGCCCGGTGAAATCTGTCTCGACAAAAGAAGGCACGATGCATTCCGGCAAAAAGACGATCGAGCGGTTCGCCCGCTCCAGCGCGCGCGTCATCGAATAATCATCGCTGACCGAATGCTGCCATTCTTCAACAACTCCAGACTGATCGAAGACGCTCCGGCGTATCGCCGTGCCGCCGCCCCAGCAAAAATTCTTGCCTTTTTCGCTGAGCATCGTGACGATCGGAGCGTTCCACGCCGCAAGCAGCGCCGTCGCAAAGTTGCTTCGGTTAGGAATCAGCCATCGCATCGTGGTCGTCGCTCCGATGCGGGAATCGGAAAGCGGCGCGACCATGCGGTGCAGCCAGTTCTTTCCGGGGCGTCCATCCGAGTCCACAAAAGTGAGCACATCGAATTCCGGATCCAACTGCACGATCCCCATCCTCAGGTTGTTCACTTTCTCGCCGCACCCCTCCGGCTTGGCGGTGATCACCACGTGGGCCTTCGCGCGCGACGAGGAGACAACGCGCTTCACGATGTTGTAGGCCGGATCGCTGGCCGACGCCATCAGGAAGAAAATCTCGTAATTTTGATAATCGAATTCCGTTAGCGAAACCAGGTTTCGCTCGAGCGCCGCCTCGATTCCTTTGCACGGACACAGCACCGCGACCTTCGGGGAATAAAAGCCCGGATCCGTGTGCATGCGCCGCCGCGCATAGCCCAGCCACTGCACGCCCGACCCGATCAGATAGAGCCCGAAAAGGATCTGCGTAATGGCCAGAAAATAGAATAGGATTTCCACGTCTTTTGAGAATAGCAGACAGTCTGCGCTCGCGCGTGGCCGCTTGTGCAGGTAGAATCGCACAGGTAAACGTCGGTTCTAAGGAGAAATGAGATGCCTACTCGCGTGGATTCTTCGATGGTGACGTCCGGGCTTGAAATTCCCGGTTACCGCATCGTGCGGAATTATGGGATTGTCCGCGGCATTATCGTCCGGTCGCGCAGCGTCATCGGAAATCTCGGTGCCGCTCTGCAAACCATCGTCGGCGGCAACATCACCATTCTTACGAATCTTTGCGAGAAAACGCGCGAAGATGCTTACGAATTGCTCCTGCAGCACGCCGGCGAACACGGCGCGAACGCCGTCATCGGCATGCGCTACGACGCCACCGAAGTCATGCAGGGTGTAACGGAAGTCCTGGCCTATGGGACCGCCGTCCAGGTCGAGCGCATCTCGTAGTCTTTGCCCGGGAGCCCGAGGTCCGCTCGCAGCGAAGCCTCTCAGAATGGTAGAATCCCGCCTCCCATGTACTGCTCTTCTTGCGGCGCACAGGCTTCTTCCAGCGGACGGTTTTGCTCCACCTGCGGTGGAGCGCTCGATCTGAACGCCGCGGCAACCATTGACTCGAATGATCTGAGCGTCGAACAAGAAACCCTTGCGCCTCCTGGGCCGACGGCAACGCCCGGCAGACCCTCTGCGGGCCCCACTCCCCTGAGACCCTCTCGCCCGCCTCTCAGCAGCGGCGCAGGCCCGAAACTGACCAGCTCCGATCCTCTGAGCGGCGGCCGCTTCGCACCAGGACAGATGATTGCCGAACGCTACCGCGTCGTGTCTCTGGCCGGCCGCGGCGGCATGGGCGAAGTTTACCGCGCGGAAGATCTGAAGCTCGGACAGCTCGTCGCCATCAAGTTTCTTCCCGAAAGCCTCTCGCAAGATGCCGCTGCTCTCGCGCGATTTCATTCCGAAGTGCGCATCGCACGCCAGGTCTCCCATCCCAATGTTTGCCGTGTCTTCGATATCGGCGAAGCTGACGGCGTGCAATTTCTTTCCATGGAGTATGTTGACGGCGAAGACCTGGCCTCCGTCGTGCGCCGCATCGGCCGGCTGTCTCCCGACAAAGCCACCGAGGTCGCGCGCCAGATCTGCGCGGGTCTCGCCGCGGCCCATGAGCGCGGCGTCGTTCATCGCGACCTCAAGCCCGCCAACGTCATGCTCGATGGCGCAGGAAAGACTCGCATCACCGATTTCGGACTCGCCGGAATCGCCGCCAGCATCCAAGGCGCCGACATTCGCGCCGGAACGCCCGCCTACATGGCTCCGGAACAGCTTGCGGGAAAAGAAGTCACCACGAAGAGCGACATCTACTCGCTTGGCCTGATTCTCTACGAAATCCTCACCGGCAAACGTGCTTTCGAAGCTTCCACTCTGCCCGAGCTGATCAAGCTTCGCGAGCAAGGCACCATCACCCATCCCTCGACTCTCGTCCGCGACCTCGATCCACTCATCGAACGCGTGATTCTGCGTTGCCTCGAAAGCGATCCGGCAAAGCGCCCGGTATCAGCATTGCAAGTCGCCGCATCGTTGCCGGGAGGCGATCCGCTGGCGGCGGCGTTGGCGGCTGGAGAAACGCCCTCACCTGAGATGGTGGCGGCAGCGGGAGTGAAGGAAGGGATGCGGCCGCGAGTTGCGCTGGTGCTGCTGGCGATTGTCGCGCTGGGGCTGGTGGCGTCGTTGCTCATCGCGGAGTCGACGCAATTGGTAAATCGGGTGACGCTCGATAGTCCTCCCGAAGTCTTGGTGACGCGGGCGCGCGAGATCATTGCGCGCCTGGGGCTGCCGGCGGATGCGGCGGCGGATGCAGCGTACGGATTCGAGATTAACGGCGGATATTTGAACTACGTGCAGACTCACGACAAGAGCCGGATGCGATGGGAGACGCTGGCGAAAGGCGGGCTGCCGGCGATGACGTTTTGGTACCGGCAGAGTCCGAATCCGCTTTTTGCGCAGGAATTTTTTGGGCCAGGGGCGGTGGGCGGAGGGCAGGTATACCCCGGCGATCCAGCGATGGACACGACGGCGATGGCCTTGGTGGTGCTGGATACGACGGGGCGGCTGGTGCGGTTCGAAGTGGTGCCGCCGGAGAAAAGTGCGCCGCCCGAGAACCCCAAGACGCCGGATTGGACGGGATTTTTTGCCGTCAGCGGGTTGAACATCGCGGAGTTCCGCGCGGCCGCGCCGGAGTGGGCGCCGCTGGCGCCGACGGATTCGCGGCTGGCATGGACGGGAACCTTGCCGGAGCGGGCGGACGTGCCGATTCGGGTGGAAGCGGCGGCCTTTCACGGCGAGCCGGTGTACTACCGAATGATCTTTCCGTGGACGAGGGCGGGGCGGGACACGGAGACCGCCATGACGCGGGCGCAAAAGGTAGCATCGGCGCTACTCGTGTTGCTGATTCTGACGGTGTTTGTCGGCGGCGCGGTGCTCGCGAGGTGGAATATTAAAGCAAATCGCGCAGATATGAAGGGAGCGGCGCGACTGGGAGCGTTCGTATTTGTGACCTTCCTGGTGCTGTGGATTCTGAGCACGCACCATTTGCCGAATTTTCTGGAAGCTATCAGCTTCCTGGTGGCGGTGGCCTCGGCGGCGCTGCGGACCTTTTTTGCGATTGTGATGTACGTGGCGCTGGAGCCGTTCGTGCGGCGCAGGGAACCGCAAACCCTGATTTCGTGGACGCGGCTGCTGGCGGGGAAGCTGCGTGATCCGCTGGTGGGGCGAGACCTGCTGATCGGAGCGGTATACGGCGTAGTGATATTTGTGGTGGAGGCGAGCGACAATTTTCTGCTGCCGCTGTTTGGGAAGCTGCCACCGATTCCGGGAGGAGTTTCGACGGAGTCGCTGCTGGGGTTGCGGCACGCGCTGGCGCAAGTGCTGCTGTACGTTTTGGGCCAGACGATCGATTCACTGGGGATTTTCTTTATGCTGTTCGTGCTACAGCGGATCTTGCGGAGCGCGTGGATCGCGGCGGTTGTGGTGGCGGTTGCGGGGACTCTGCTTTCGCTGGGCAACGACAGCAGCGAATATCCGTTGATCAGCGCGGTGTTCCTGGTAGTTTTGTATCTTTCGTTTCTCCTGGTGCTAAAACGGTTTGGGCTGTTGGTGCTGGCGGTGGGGCTGGTGGTGCAGCAGGTGCTGCTGATTTTCCCGGCGACGATCCACTTGTCGCGCTGGTATGCGGCGCCTTCGCTAGCGGGAATGACGGCGATCGCCGCGTTGACGATTTATGGATTCCGGACAGCGCTGGCGGGCCAGCCGGTGTTTTCGATGAAGGCGTTCGAGCAGTAGAGTTAGCGGGGAATGCGTTCGTCAGGCTTTGTGGCGCGCAGGCGCTGTCTCTTTACCGTGCAAGACGGAACCTGTCACATGACCGGCGAGGTTTTCCAGTTCGTTCAGCGCGCGGCTTGCTGCAACACGCGCCTTCTCCAAAAATGACGAATCCAGAAGAAACGCGCAGCGGTCCACGAAAGGATGGTTGGCTGCTTCAAATGGCTTGCGCGTGCGCCGTGACGCACTGTTCCGCGCGAGCAGGTCCTCGTACATCTGCAAATCCGTCTGAAAATCGAGCGCGTCACCCGCGCTCCATTTTTGTTGCCGCGCCAGCGCCGCCAGATATTTCCTCCGGAACGCCGCACCATCCTTTCGCAACATCGGCCGCGGCTTCGCCCTCCCGGCAGGTAGAGGCTCCGCGTAGGTGATTTCCAGCGCCCGTGCCGTCACCGCCAGCAGCGCCTCGCGCCTCAGCAGTTCGAGCAAATCGCGATAGAGCGAAGCGTGCACCTGCAAAGCATGCCGTCCATGCTCCACAACATACGAATCGACAAATCGCGGAACAATTCGCTCCCCCTGCAAGCCCTCTGCCAGCCGCTTTGCCAGCTCGGTGGGCGCGTCCACATTGATTTGTTTTTCCCCGGTCATCATCCGTTCTTCGAGGGGCACGATACATCGCGCCCCTGCTTTGTCGAAAACCATGTTAGCAGGAGTTGCTTTGCGCCCCGCGCGCTTGGCCTCAAAAACAAAAAGCCCAGCGAAACAAGTTTCGCTAGGCTTTTCTCGGTTTCACTCGTGCACGGCGTGATCGGCCATGCGCTTTTCGCTGCTCACTACGCGCCACTCACTACTCGCTTCCCGATCAATGAATTGCCCGCGGACTCTGCGGTCCGAGGCTCTTCGGCTTCGGTTCCGGCACGATCGGCGGCGCTAGCGCTTCCTTGGACAGTGCGTGCTCCAGCACCTCATCGAGATTCCGCACGTAGGTAATCTTCATGTCGCCGAGAATATCGGGCGGAAGATCCGCTACGGCGTTCGGCTCGTTGTCCGCCGGCAGCAGCACTTCCTTGATCCCCGCGCGCTTTGCGCCCAGGACCTTTTCTTTTACGCCACCAATCGGCAGCACAACTCCCGAGAGGGTCATCTCGCCAGTCATCGCCAATCGGTCGCGCACCGGCCGCCCAGTCATTAAGCTGACCAGCGCCGTAACCATCGCCGCCCCTGCGGACGGCCCGTCTTTCGGCACGCCGCCCGACGGCACGTGGATGTGAATGTCATGCTTGCGGAAGAAGTCCGGGTCAATCCCGTAGCGCTCCGCATTCGCACGTGTCCAGGTTAGCGCGGCGGTCATCGACTCTTGCATGACCTCGCCCAGGTGACCGGTCATCGTGAACTGCTTCCCTCCGCGCATGCGGCTGGCCTCAATGAACACGATGTCTCCGCCCACTGGCGTCCATACAAGCCCGACAGCCACGCCCGGCTTCTTGACGCGCTCCTCAACCTCTTTCTCCGCACGGAACTTCGGCACGCCCAGATATTCGCGAACGATCTCCGGCGTAACCACCATTTTCTCCGTATGGCCTTCGGCAAGCTTGCGCGCCTGCTTGCGCGTAATTGTCGCGATTTCCCGTTCGAGGTTTCTGACGCCTGCTTCTCGGGTGAAGCTGTGGATGATCTCCCGCAGCGACTCGTCCGAGAATTCAATCTGTTCCCCGACTTTCAGCCCGTGTTCCTGGGCTTGCTTGGGGATCAGATACTTGTGCGCGATGTGGACCTTCTCCTCACCCGTGTATCCGGCGAGTTCGATGATCTCCATGCGGTCTCGCAGCGGTTCTGGTATCGGATCCATCCAGTTCGCCGTAGCGATAAATAGAACCTTCGACAAATCGAACGGCACATCCAGGTAGTGATCGCGGAACGCGTTGTTCTGCTCCGGATCGAGCACTTCCATCAACGCCGACGACGGATCGCCCCGGAAATCGCGGCCCAGTTTGTCGACCTCGTCCAGCATCATCACCGGATCGTTCGACTCCGCCCGCTTCAGCCCTTGGATGATCTGTCCCGGCAGCGCGCCAATATAAGTGCGCCGGTGGCCGCGGATTTCTGCTTCATCGTGCATGCCGCCCAAGGCGATGCGCACGAATTTGCGGCCCAGTGACCGCGCGATGGATTTTCCCAGTGAAGTCTTGCCAACGCCAGGAGGCCCGACGAAGCACAGAATCGGCCCTTTCATCCCCGGCTGCAATTTCTTCACCGCCAGGTAGTCGAGAATTCGTTCCTTCACCTTCGCCAGGTCGTAGTGGTCTTCGTCCAGAATCTGCTTTCCCTTGGCGATGTCGATCTCGCTCACGCCGGAAGACTTTGCCCACGGCAATGAAGTCATCCACTCCAGATAGGTCCGCGAAACCATGTACTCCGCCGAAGCCGGCGTCATTTTCGCCAAACGCTTCAGTTCGCGGTCGCACTCTTTCTTCGCTTCCGCGGTCATCCCGGCTTCGTCCACCTTCTTGCGGAGCTCGTCGATTTCCTGCCCGGAATCGTCCGACTCGCCGAGTTCCTTCTGGATGGCCTTCATCTGTTCGCGCAGCAAATACTCGCGCTGGTTCTGGCCCACTTGCTCCTGAACCTGCTCGTGAATCTTCGAACGAAGCTCCAGCACTTCCAGCTCCTTCGAAAGTTCGCGGATCAACATCTCGAGCCGCTTGCGCACGCTCGGAGTCTCAATCAACTCCTGGCGCAGCAACGTCGAAAGCGACGGCAGCGTCCCGGCGATAAAGTCCGCCAGACGTCCTGGGTCATCAATGTTCATGGCCACGGATTGCAGGTCGTCGGAGAGTTGTGGCGAGTGGCTCACGACATCGCGGAACAAGTCCTGTGCATTCCGCTGAAGAGCCTCGAGTTCCGCGTCCACATCTCCCGTAATTTCGGGCTGCGATTCGACTCGCGCGCGCAGGAACGGCCGTAATCCGATCAGCTCCAGGACGTTAACGCGCTGAAGGCCTTCGAGGAAAATAACCACGTTCCCGTTGGGCATTTTCACTGTCTTATGAACCTTCGCCAGCGTACCGACCTTATGCAGGTCCGCGGCGGCAGGATCTTCAATCCGAGGGTCCAACTGCGCCACAACCCCCAGCAATTTCTCCTCGCCTTCCAGCGAGTTCACCAGCGCCAAAGAGCTCTCCCGGCCTACTGTCAGCGGCAACACGGCCCCAGGAAACAGAACCGTATCCCGAACCGGCAGGATCGCGAGAATTTCTGGCACTGCATATTTTTTCTCAGGCATAGTAAATGTCCCCTAAATCCGGGCGCGAGGAAGATTCTCCTGCGCTTAAAAACGTTAGATGCGGGCTAAACCAAAAGGGTGCACATAAGTGCGAGCATGATTAGCATGAAATCTTAGCATGTCAAGCTCACATTCTAGCACGATCTTGATGTTCCTGCCATTCCAAAAACTAAACCTTTTACTTTCATATATATATATAAGGAAGTCGGGCCTTCCCGTGCTCCTTCTCCATGACCACCGCGGCCCGCCAGCAATCCTCTTGACCTCAAGCCTTCGACTTTCGCAAAACAAACCTTTTCCTCACGAACTCTTCGGCTTCTGTCTTCGTCAGAATCTGTCCCTCGAGCTGCGCTTCTTCCACTGCCAACAATATTTCGCTAAAAACTGGTCCAGGGATATAGCCCATTTCGCTCAAATCAGTACCCGTTAGGACACGCTGTGGACGAACCTCCTCGGCCGGCGTCTCCGCCAGAAACCGCTGCACCATACCATATGAGTCCAGATTGCGATGGCTCGACAGGCAATCCAACCGGTGAAGCTCCATATGCTCTTCAAATTGCGGCAGCCGCACGAATCGCTTCAGTGTTGAGGTCCGCATCTGATCGACGGCCATAAACCGCATGTGGTTTGCCACCAGCGCGACAATTTGTTCCGTCTCTTCGTTTGAAAACCGGTACCGCCGGCAAATCGCCTCCGCCATTCGAATGCCCACATCCACGTGGCGATCGAACCGGATCCGGTCGCCCGTTTGCGAAGCGGGCCTGAAGGTTGGCGGCTTGCCCACGTCGTGCAACAGCACGCCCCAAGCCAGCGTTGGCGATGTCCCCGCGGGCAGTCCCTCAATCATCAGCAACGTGTGCGTCCACACGTCACCCTCCGGATGATATTCTGGCGGCTGCTTGACTCCCTTCATCGCCGCGATTTCAGGCAGCACAATCGAGAGCAGCCACGATTTCTCCAGCAATTCGAACCCCGTTCGCGCCGCGCCTTCCGTCAATAGCTTTGTTAGTTCCTCGCGAGTGCGCTCCGCCGAAACATCCGTAATCCCGCCGGCATGGCGCCGAATCGACGCAAACGTTTTGTGCTCGATCTCGAAGCCGAATCGCGCCGCAAATCGCGCCGCCCGCATCATGCGCAGCTTGTCCTCTGTGAAACGCCGGTCCGCGTCACCAATCGCGCGAATCACTCCAGCCTTCAGATCGGCCCGGCCTTCCACAAAATCAAGAACTTCGCCCGTATCATGCCGCATCAGCAAACCATTGATCGTGAAGTCGCGCCGCACCACATCCTCTTCAGGCGTTTTCGTATAAACCACGCGGTCTGGATGCCGTCCATCCGAATAACCCACATCGGAGCGAAAGGTAGCGACTTCCACTTTCAACCCAACGCGCGGAACCAGCACGACACCGAACTGCGCCCCGACGGCGATGCTCTCCGGGAACAACTCCATCACGCGCTCGGGCGTAGCGTCAGTCGTCACGTCATAATCGGCCGGCTCGCGGCCCAGCAACAGGTCGCGCACACAACCGCCCACGAGCAGCGCTTGATGACCATTGCGCTCTAGAGTTTCGCAGATCGAGTCGGCGAGTTCGCGCGGCGTCACCCCGCGATTATGCGACACTCGCGGCGACAAGGCGAATCCAGCATAAACTTTAGTTTCCGCGAAGGATTACTTGGCGCGAAAAACGAGGCAGGTGATGTCATCGGACTGGCGCGTAAAGCCCACGTAGTCATCCACGCGCTTCATCAAAAACTGCAGAGATTCCTGGGCGTTCCAATCCGGCAAGGCGCGAATGGCGTTGAGCCAGCGTTCCTCTCCAAACAGATCGCCCTTTTCGTCAAAGGCTTCGACCACACCGTCGGTATAAAGAATCAGAGCGTCGCCGGGTCTAAGATCGATGGCGGCCGTGTCGTAGGCGGCGTCAGGTTCGATCCCCAGCGGCAAGCCGCCAACTTCCAGCTTTTCGAGCGCTCCATTTGCATGCCGCAGGATGGGAGGATTGTGACCCGCATTTACGTAGACAAGGTGCCGTGTCCGAGGTTCGTATTCGCTGAGAACCGCGGTCGTAAAGCGGCGCCCCTCGAGACTGTGCGCGCTGGCATAGCGGTTCAAGCGCAAAACAAGCTCTCCCAAGGGAGCGCCTTCGCCGGCAATGGTGCGCAGGCTGGCTTGCAGCGTGGCCATCAACAAGGCGGCCGGAATGCTCTTGCCTGCCACATCGGCAATCACCAGCATAAGTTTTCCGTTTTCTGCGGCGCTCGCTGTGGGGTAGAACGCATCGTAATAATCGCCGGCGACCGAATTCTGCGGCCGTGACGCAAAGGCAATGTCCGCCCCAGCCACTTCTGGCGGTTTGGATGGCACCAGCCAGGTCTGAATTTCCCGCGCGATTTCCAGGTCCCGCTTCATCGTGACTTTGTCGGCGAGCTCCAGCGAAAGCAGCAGAAGAAAGATCAGAGCGGCGACAGCTTCAAACTTGATGTCAACTACGGAATCCTTGCTGACACGGAACGATATGCTGGAAAACAGCATCAACACGAGTGCCACCATCAGAAGCACACGCCGCGCGGGCGTTAGCTTCATGACCAGAGACCAAAACAGAGTCTTGACGATGTAGCTCCAGCGATGCCAGCCACGCCGTTCGACAGGCTCTTCGGCATCAGCCTCTTTCATGTAAAAGCCGTAGCTGGCCCGCGCATCTGCAGAGAATTGCGACCACAACTCGTCCAATTGGCGGCCTTCGCTGAGCCGTTGCCAGAATCCGGAAAGTTTGCCGCTACGGATGCGAGCGGCTGCGCCGGAGGGAGGTGTTACAGGACTCATGCGAGAAGTATAGGGTATCCTGCCCGATTCGTTGTGACTGGCATCACGACTCGCTCGACTTTTTGAGGTTTGCTCTTCCTAAGGTAGACAATCTCGGTTGGTCGCGCTCGTCTTTCGATCCGTCGGCGCGCAGCGACCCTCCGAACTGCACTTTTCCAAAACCGAAGCGGTCGCGCAGCTTGTCCGTGGCGCGCGTCAATTTCTCGAGCCGTTCGCGGCGTTCTGCTTCGAGAAGATCGAGTTGCTCTCCGCCATGCGTCAAGCCGCTGAGGCTCACGCCAAGTAAACGAATTTTTCGTTTCATATCGCGGTGTTCGGCAAACAGCTTTTGAAAAACCCGGAAGATATCGGCGTCGAGCCGGGTTGGCTCCGAAAGAGTCTTCGCTCGCGTGTGCGTGTCAAAACCGGCGTAACGAATCGTAAGTGTGAGCGTGCGCGTGGCCAGTCCCGCTTCCCGAAGTCGTTTGCACGCTTTTTGCGAAAGATGGCTGAGCAGGGCATGCAACGATTCCGTGTCGTTCGTGTCTTCTCCAAACGTATGATTGTGTGAAATCGACTTCGGCTCAGCATCGATGACGAATTCGTAGGAATCTCCACCGCGCGCCTTGCGATAGAGCGCATCGCCCCATTGGCCAAAGATCTTTTCAAGTTTTTCGGGCGAAACTTTGGCGAGCTGCTCCACGGTCTCGATGCCCAGCGCCCGTAGTGCGCGTTCGGTCACTTCGCCAATGCCAGGGATTTTTCCCACAGAAAGCGGTGCGAGAAAACGCGCTTCCTGCCCCGGCGCAACCCATACCAGCCCGCGCGGTTTGGCCTGGTCTGAAGCGACTTTCGCGACGAGCCGAGTCGTGGCCAGTCCGGCGGAGCAGGGAAGATTCGTTGTACGCGTGATGGTGCGGAGGAGCCTGTCGGCCGCCGCCAATGGCGGCCCGTGGAGACGATCTGTTCCTGCTAAATCCAAATAGGCTTCATCAATCGAAACCATTTCCACGATCGGAGAAAACTTCGCGAGAATCGTTCGGACCCGGTCGCTCCACTCGCCATATTTTTCATGATGCCCATCAAGAAAAACCGCATGTGGACAAAGTTTCCCAGCCGTTCGCAGCGGCATCGCCGAATGCACACCGTACTTGCGCGCCTCGTAGCTCGCCGCCGTAACTACGCCTCGCTGATCGGGCCGTCCGCCAACCACAACTGGTTTGCCGCGCAGGTCCGGCCGCTCCAGCAATTCCACCGAAACAAAAAACGCGTCCATGTCCACGTGCAAAATCGATGCGACCGCATCCGCCGCCCGTTCCTCCAGCGGCCCATGCTTGGCCCGAAATCGCGCCATCTCCGGCATGCGCCTAGCCTACTCCCGATTCGGTATCGCATTCAATTTCTTACGATTAGGAATCGCTCACCGTGGATCCGCGGCTAGCACAATGAGGAATTGTCTCGGAGAAACGACGCGAATACCCTGAAATCGAGCAGGGAATTGGCCTACGTTCCCCGTTCAAACACAGTCCGCCCGCGACTCAAGATTTTTCGGCGGCGATGACGCGGTCGATGCCAGCCAAATCCTTGGTTACGCCGACGTTTGTCCAGCTGGGAAAATCCAGAAGTGGTTGGACGGCGGGGAGGCTGTCGTGGCCAAGTTCGAGGACGAGAAGGCCGCCCGTTTTTAGAGCATGGGACGCTTGGGCAATGAGGTCCGCGTAGAACTCGTAGCCTTCTTCGCCGCCGTAGAGTGCCAACTCGGGTTCATGGTCGCGGATTTCTCGCATCAGCGTTTCTTTTTCTTTCCGGCCAATGTACGGTGGATTGCTCACGACGAGTTCGTACTCAACGCCGGCCCCTCCGAGAAGATTGGACTTCAAGAAAGTAATGCGATCCGCGAATCCGTTGCGGGCGGCATTGCGGCGAGCCACTGCGAGAGCCGCCTCTGAAATCTCAGTTCCAACAATACGCGCGCCTGGCAACTCTTTTGCGAGCGCGATGGCGATGCAGCCGGAGCCGGTGCCAACGTCGACGATGTTGAGACCACCGCCAGTCGGAGTTGGTTTACGGCCTGACCGAATTTCTCGCACGGCCAGGCGGTCGAGCGCGACTTCGATTACGTGTTCGGTTTCGGGGCGGGGAATCAGGACATCCGGCGTGACCTCAAATTCGAGGCCCCAGAATTCCTGTTTGCCGGTGATGTATTGTGTCGGTTCGCCGCTCGCGCGCCGCAGAATTAGCGAGAGGAATCGATGCGCGTCGAGGCCGGGGAGCACTTCTTCCGGATGAGCGTAAAGCCAGGCGCGGTCGCGACCGAGAACGTGCAAGAGCAGCAACTCCGCTGCGAGCGTGTACGAGGGGACATTCGCGCTGCGAAGCTCGGCGATGCCTCGTTTCAGAGCCGTGCGGACGTCGATCTTTTCTGGATTCGCGCGAGTTGATGTTTCGTCCGTCATCGTTGATTACAAAATGCGGCTTCGGAAAAGATAACGCAGAGAAGCCGAGTTCGGCGGAGAGGCGTCCGGGAACCGGCGAACTAGGCGGCTCCTAATTCTTGCTCGAGGCGCTCGGCTTCATAGTGGCTTACCAGACCATCGACTAAGGCGCCGAGCTTTCCTTCCATGACTTCCGTCAATTGGTGAAGAGTCAAGCCGATGCGGTGATCTGTCACTCGGTTTTGCGGAAAATTGTAGGTGCGGATTTTTTCCGAGCGGTCGCCGGTCCCGATTTGGCCGCGGCGCTCGGCGCCGATGGCGGCTTGCTGTTTTTCGAGTTCCATTTCGTAAAGGCGGGTGCGGAGTACGCGCATGGCCTTGGCGCGATTTTTGATTTGCGATTTTTCGTCCTGCTGCGAAACGACCAGACCGCTGGGAATGTGCGTGATGCGCACAGCGGAGTAGGTGGTGTTCACGGATTGTCCACCGGGGCCTGAAGAGCAAAAGGTATCGATACGCAAATCTTTGGCTTCGATCTTGATGTCGATTTCGTCCGCTTCTGGAAGGACTGCCACCGTTGCTGCGGAGGTATGGATGCGCCCTTGCGTTTCCGTGGCAGGGACGCGCTGGACGCGATGAACTCCGCTTTCGTATTTCAGCTTGGAATACACTTTGTGGCCCTGAATCGCGGCGACGATTTCCTTGAGGCCGCCGAGATTGGAAGGCGAGCTTTCGAGAACTTCGACTTTCCAGCCTAGCGTTTCCGCGTACCGCGAATACATGCGGAAGAGTTCACCGGCGAAGAGCGCGGCTTCGTCGCCGCCAGTTCCGGCGCGGATTTCGACGATGACGCTCTTCTCGTCGTTCGGGTCTTTCGGGAGCAGCAGTAGCTTTAGCTCGCGTTCAACAATTTCCTTGCGCGCGACAAGTTGCTTTTCTTCGTCCAGAGCCATCTGCTTCATCTCGGCGTCTTCGTTCTCAACAACCATCTGGTGCGCGCCAGCGAGATCCTTTTCGATTTGCTTGAACTCGCGGTGCTTGGCGACGATCTCTTCCAGTTCGGCGTGTTGTTTGGCGACTTTCTGGAAGCGAGCAGAGTCCGACGCGACTTCCGCCGTCGAAAGCTGCTGCGTCAACTCGTCGTAGCGAGTGCCTAGCTGATCCAATTTGTCTGACAGCGTCATTACGGCCATGGCGAATCCTTTTTATGAACTAAATTGTGCGTGGTGAATAGGGAGCAGCGACGGAAACAGCAGGCTCGCGACTTTCGCGAGCGAGGCGGGATCAGCTAATAGAAGGCAGCGTACATCGTTTGACTCAACTCTAAGAATAACGCTGAAATCAGAAACGCGCAATTGGATGAGCCGCATGGTTGTTCCGATACCCGCCCCGCATCGGACCGGAAACGTTTTGGGCCGGTTGCTCCGGTGCGACGCGGTGTACTACGATGCCGTAGCGATGAGCGAACCGGTCGAGTCCGTGATCGAAGCTAGTAGGGCGGCGCGGGAAACCGTTGCCGAGAGCGATGCGGGATTTCTCTGGGATTTTTGGTATCCGGCGGTGCGGAGCACGGAAGTTAAGGGCAACCGATTGGCGACGGCGATGCTGCTTGAAGTGCCGCTGGTTCTGGGCCGCACGGCCGAGGGCCAAGCGTTTGCCATGCGCGATTCTTGCCCGCACCGGGGAATTCCACTTTCCTATGGGCGATTTGATGGGAAGAACTTGGAGTGCAGTTATCACGGGTGGAGATTTGAAGCTTGCAGCGGGCAATGCGTCGAGATTCCTTCGCTAACGAGCCAGGACAAGCTGAAAGTGGAGCGGATTTTTGCGGGGCATTATCCCTGCCTGGAGCGGGACGGATATTTTTGGGTGTACATGAGCGCGGCGGGATCGCGGTTGCCGGAGACGATTCCTACCGCGCCGAAGTTGGCAACATTCAGCGAAAAATATCGGATCACGCATCTGGATTGCGATTTGCCGTCGCACGTCGACCAAGGGATCATTGGCTTGATGGATCCGGCGCACGGGCCGTTTGTGCATCAATCGTGGTACTGGCGCAGCCGGCATAGCATTCACGAAAAAGAGAAAAAGTTCGAGCCCATTCCAAATGGATTCCGGATGAGCCCGCACACGCCAAGCTCGAACAGCGCGCCGTACAGGATGCTCAAGAAGTATACGGGCGAGCCCGTGACTACAACGATTGACTTTGTACTCCCAAATATTCGGACCGAGGAGATTCGGAGCGGGAAGCTGTGGTTTTCCAGTCGGGCGACAGTGACGCCAGTGCGGCGCGACCTTTGCCGGATTGATTTTGTGGCGGCTTGGAACTTGCTGTTGCCGGTGACCATTTTTCGGATATTTGCCGAGAAATTCTTGCGGCAGGACCAGGAGACGATGATCCTGCAAGCCGAGGGGCTGAAACACAATCCACGATTGATGCTGATCGACGATGCCGACCGGCCCGCGAAGTGGTATTTCGGGTTGAAGACGAACCTGCTGGAGTCGCGTCACACTGGCGCGGCGATGGTCCACCCGATGGGGGGGCCGGTTACTCTGCATTGGAGATCCTGAGCGAAAGAGGCTGCGATATCCGCCGGATCTACCAATCTTTCGTGTTGTTAAAAGGAATTACAGATGCGCGTGGTGGACCTGCTCACGGCTCATGAATGTGTCGCTGAACATTTGTCTACAACTGTTCCTGAGTTCCTGACGCGGACTGCTTAATGCCCTCTCGTGATGCGCACACTGGATGCATATTGTGACAACGCACCGCATTGGCCTTGTCTGGATAAATACTACAGTCCTTCAAAATGCTCGCGGCTTTTCAACATTGTAAAATGAGTAGATTTGTGCGGCAGCGAAATCCTGCGACAATTGAAAGAACAAACGGTATCTGTACAGCGTGGCTCCGACAAATTCCGAGTCTCAGAGTCGATTACGAATCGCTCAGCGGCTTCTTCGGCGGTCAGCGGCCTCGGCTTTTCGGTGACGACGGCCTACTGACCCCGGAGAATACATCAGACTCAGGAAAACATTTTCGAGCCGCCATTGACAGTGTGCGCGAGTAAATTCCGCAAAGGTTGGATGCCATCTTATAAACTCTTGCGAAGCGTGCTAGCGCCTTAGCAGCCAGGGATCAACCTAGTCTCCGTCGTCGTCGAGGCAAGGGATTGGTTGTAATTCAGCACAGTGCACCCTGTCTTAGCGATGGTGATGGTAAACGGGTTGGAGCTGGTGGTGGTGTAGTGTCCACTGGCGGCTCCGTATTTCGTATCATTCAGCACGCAAGTGAATACGCCGCTGGAGTTCGTTGTCCCGCTGCATTCCGTGGCGCCTTGCCCATCCACGGCCGCTACCGTCGCTCCGCTTATGGCATTCCCGCTGGTGGCCCCTTTGGCGGTCACCGTGTAGGTCCACTGAACCGTGTAGCTGAAACTCAGAGAACCGTTGTTCGACGCCCATGCCGACAGGTTGTTGCTGTCCTTGGTCGCCCCGCCAGTGAAAGCCGGGTCTACCAGGTACATCGGCTGGCTACTCTGCCCGCTCTGCCAGCCTCCATCGTAGTCGAGCATCACCCAACCGGAAATGGCATTCGCTCCCTTGCCAAACGTGCACTGATTACACGTCCACGTCGGCGTCCCGTCGTACCAAATGTAAATTGCCGACGTATCCCCTATATAGGTATCGCCTGT
>DATMKS010000059.1:0-22782 GCA_035571045.1 Verrucomicrobiia bacterium | reverse complement strand
GCCATACCTTCCACCCTTTCAATCGTCGCCCCGGCCTTGCCGGGACCAATCTGTTTGTGGCCGCCGCCGGGCCGGAGCCACTTTTCTCAATGCGAAAAATTTTCTTCGCCGCGCAGAACTAACTGCTGGCCGCGGTTTGTTCCGCTGCGGGAGCGGGTGGGGGAGTCGAAGCCGGTGCTGAAGCGGGCGCACTGCGGCGAGGACGCCGTGCGGCGCGCTGTTCGCGCTTTCCGCCGAGCTTTTTCTGGAGCTTCAAATCTTCGTCGAGGCGCACTGTCAAATACTTGATGACCACGTCTTGCACGCGGAGACGGCGCTCGAGCTCCGCGATCAGCTCCGCGTGATTCGTGCGGATTTGCTGATAGACGTAGATGCCTTCGCGGTGCTTGGCCACGCGATAGGCAAGCTTCCGCGTGCCCCAGTTCTCGGTCTTCTCGATCTTTGCACCCTTTTCGGCGCAGGTGTGCTCGATGCCGGTAATCACCTTCTTGATTTCGTCTTCGGGTGTTGCCGGACGCGCGATAAAAATCAGATCGTACAGACGCTCTTCCATGATGACCTCTTTCCTCTTTGCGCCGATAGTATCGGCGGCACTTCAAACTCGGTTGCGAACTCTAACGCCGAAAAGGTTTCTTCACTCTTTTTCCGGCTCTTCCGCTTCCAGCGGTTTCCGCCGGTTGAAAATGTTCATCGCCGGCTCGATTCCCTTTGCTAGAATCATTTCCACGGCGTCGCCGGCTTTGCCAATCATCTCCGCGGCCTCTGCAAGTTCGGCCTTTTTCATCGGCCGCAGCACGAATTCCTTTCGGCTGCTCAGCGGGTGATCCGGCCCGCAACCCAATCGAATCCGAGAGAACTCCTGAGTGCTGACGGCGCTAATCACTGAATTCGCGCCGTTGTGGCTGCCGCCGCTGCCTTTGCGGTCGATGCGAATCGTTCCAAAAGGCAGCTGCACTTCATCCCACATCACCAGCAAATCCGCAGGACCCAGCTCGTACTTTTCCAGCAGCTCGCCTACCGAGATGCCGCTGAGATTCATGTACGTCTGCGGCTTCGCAAGCAAAACATCTTCGCCGGCGATCTTGCCCTTGCCTACGAGCGCCTTGCCTTCCGGCCGCTCGACGCGAATCCCACCGCGATTCGCCAGTTCGTCCACCGCCATAAATCCGAGGTTATGCGGCGTCCATTGGTACTCCGGATCAGGATTCCCAAGTCCGACGATGAGCCGCATAGACCTCTGCCGGGCAGCTGGCTTGCCGCCAGCCGCCGCGTTTTGCAAACTGCAGCACTACTTCTTCTTTTCGCCCTTTTCGGCCTTTTCTGGTTTGGCTTCGGCCGCGGCGACTTCTTCGCCCTCGACTTCTTTCTTGCCCTTCTTGATGACTTCGGGCTCCGCAGGCGTTGCCGCTTCCGTGGCTGCAACTTCGGCGGGCTTCTCTTCTTCGACCTTGAGAGCGACGACGTGCGCCAGAACGCGTTCCGGATCAGTGAGCAGCTTCAATTTGGCGGTGTCGATCGCCAAGTCCTTCGCGCGGAGCTGGCTGTTGAGCATCAAGGCGCTGACGTCAACCTTGAATTCCGTCGGGATGTCCGCAGGCAAGCATTCGATTTCCACTTCGCGCGTGACAACTTCGAAAACGCCGCCTTGCTGTTTGACGCCGGCGGGTTCGCCGAAGGTGTGCACGGGCACGTTCACACGCATACGAACGTCCATGGCCACGCGAAGAAGATCGACGTGGAGGAGGTTGCCGCTCAGCGGATCGACCTGCCAGTCTTTCAAGATGGCGGGTTCGTGTTTGCCGGCAAGATCCACTTGGAAAAGAGTATTGTGGCCGGTGGCAGAGCGAAGAATCGCGCCGATCTGCTTGGTGTTCAACGACAGCGCGATGGAATCGCCTTTGCCGCCATAGAGAACGGCGGGAACCTTGCCGGTCAGGCGCAGGCGCTTGGCCTCGTTTTTGCCCCTATCGGAGCGGGGCGCTCCTTCTACTACGATTTGTGTCTGAGCCATACTTTTATTCCTTCCGTCAAAACTTCAAAACTTCAACTGCACGAAGAGCACAGACAAGAGTGTCTGTGCTACTAAATAAAGAGCTCGCTGATCGACGTTTCTTCATGAATCGAACGGATGCCGCGGGCAAGAAGATCCGCCACGCTCAAAACTTTGATTTTGCCCATGCCTTTTGCGGCTTCAGCGAGAGGGACAGAATCCGTCGCGACCACCTCTTTGATTTGGGACTCTGCGATGCGTTCGATGGCCGGGCCGGACAAAACGGCGTGCGTGCACGCCGCATACACTTGCGTGGAACCTTCTCGGATTAGCGCTTCGGCGGTTTTCACGAGCGTGCCGGCGGTGTCGATAATGTCGTCGACGATCAGCGTGCTGCGGCCGCGAACGTCTCCGATCAGATTCATGACTTCGCTGACGTCTACATCGACGCGGCGTTTGTCCACGATGGCTAGCGGCGCATCGAGTTTTTTTGCGAAGAAGCGGGCGCGTTCCACGCCGCCCGCATCCGGCGAAACGACCGTCAGATTCGGAAGATTCAAATGGCGGAAGTGCTCGACCAGGACGGGAGATCCGTACAAATGATCCACCGGAACGTCGAAGTAGCCTTGAATTTGCGGCGCGTGGAGATCGAGCGTCAACGCCCGGCTTGCGCCGGCCGTTTCTAGCAAGTCGGCGACGAGCTTGGCTGATATTGGGACGCGGGGCTTGTCTTTGCGGTCCTGGCGCGCGTAGCAGTAGTAGGGCAGCACGGCCGTGATGCGCCAGGCCGATGCGCGCTTGAAGGCGTCGATCATCAGGAGCAGTTCGAGCAAGTGGTTATCGACGGGATAGCAGCACGGTTGAACGACGAAGACGTCGGCGCCCCGCACGTTTTCGAGAATCTGAAAATAGATCTCGCCGTCGCTGAAGCGCCCGAGTTTCGCCTGGCCGAGGGGCACTTCCAGATGGCGGCAAATGCTCTCCGCCAGCGGCAGATTCGCGGTCCCCGAGAAAATTTTGAATCGGTCGTCGTTCACGACGCTTGTGCTCCGGCAGCCCTGGTTTTGGGCTTGCACACTTCTTGGCCCGAAATCACGTTCAACGGATAAATGGTTCGGTGCTTTGGAGACGCTGCGGATCAACCGAGGACAAACGGAGGACACAAATCGACGTCAAGGTGTGCCCTGCATTTTACGAACGTACCTGTCGCGCGAGAGTGACTCGCAAACAAAGGTCTGATCGTCCGGAAACCCAACAGCGGCTCGGCGCGCCTGCGCTGGGCTCGGGAAAACTCCAAACACCGCCGAACCGCTACCCGCCAGCGAGGCTTCTGAAGCTCCTCGTTGGAGCAAAGCCCGCTTGATTTGCGCAAGACGGGGGTGGCGCCGGAAAACGGGCCGTTCGAAATCGTTCGAAAGACCGCTTCCCTGCGCGCTCCAGCATAGAGCACAGAACCCCCAAAGTTTAGGGTCTGTGGCGCTTTTTGTCAATGCCAGCGGGCGTGCTTTGAGCCATTTGTAGGCCTCCAGCGTGGGAACGTGAATCTCACGCGGAGAGACGATGAGTACGAAGAGCTTGGGGATATCGGGGAGAGGGTAGATCTCGTCGCCGCGGCTGACGCCCAGGGCACGGCCTCCAAAAAGGAAAAAAGGGACATCGGCGCCGAGCGAGGAAGCAATTTCGAGCAGTTGCGGCAGCGGCAGAGTGCGTCCCGTCAGGCGCAAATAGCCGAGCAGGGCGGCGGCGGCGTCGCTTGAACCGCCTCCCATGCCGCGGCCCGCTGGGATTGTTTTGCGAAGCTCCATCTCGACGCCGGAGTGGATTTTGAGCGCGTGGCGAAGGGCGTCGACGGCGCGGTATACGAGATTTTCTTGAGAAGGCTCCTGAGAAAGAACGGCGTTTCCCTTGATCGACAAGGAAACATCCGGGTGACGCGATACGCGCAGACGCAACTCGTCGTGCAGCGAGACGGTTTGAAAAACTGTGCGGAGTTCGTGGTAGCCGTCAGGGCGTTTTCCGAGAATATCGAGGCACAGGTTGATTTTGGCAAACGCGGGGATGCGGACTTCGCGCATGCGGCTTACTGAGGTTTCGCGTCTTGCGGCGAGGATTTTTGCGCCACGCGGTGTTTTACCTGGGAAAGCTTCTTTTCGATTTCGGCGATTTTGTCGTTTTCCACGTCCGCGGGCAGTGAGCGATGCCATTCGGTCAGCGATTTTTCCCATTCGATGGCTGCGAGATCCATGCGGCCGGACTTGGCGTACACGTCAGCCAGGTGCGAGCGGATGGTGGCGTCGTGGCTTTCGATTGCGACGGCCTTGCGGAGAGTCGCTTCGGCATCCGCAAGTTTATTTTCGCGGAAATAGATCCAGCCAAGGCTATCGAGATACGCGCCGCTGTGCGGCTCTTCCTTCAGAGCGCGCTGCACAAGTGCCTCGGCTTCTTCGAGACGGATGCCGAGATCGCCAAGCATATAGCCATAGTAGTTGAGCACCGGAGCGTTTCGCGGATTCACTTCCAGAGTCTTTTTGAATTCTGTTTCGGCGCGGTCGTAAAATTTCTGGCGTTCGTAGATGGCTCCTAGGAGAAACCACACCATTTCGTTGTCGTGGGGTTCGCCGGGGATGGCTTCCGCGGTCCGGGCGGCTTCTTCGGCTTCCTTGTAATGGCGGCCGCGCTCGTAGACTTGCGCGATATTGAGGTAAATGTCGCGGTCGGCTTCGGTTTTTGTGAGTTGCGAACGAAGAACTTTTACGGCTTCGTCGGTCTGGCCATTTTCACCCAGCAAGAGCGCGTCGGAAGTCCGGAGACCTTGATCGCTGGGATACTTTGTCAAGGCATCCTTGCCGGCTTGGAGCGCCTTCGGCAAGTCTTTTGCGGCCCGGTAGGTGTCCATGATCAGTATGCGCGAGCGGCGATCTTCTTCGTCGCCGAGGCGGCCCAGCTCTTCAAAAGTATAAATGGCGGCCTGAAAATTCTGCGTGTCGCGGTAGAGCTGGCCAAGCTGCTGGTACAAGATGGCCAGCGAACGCCGCCGCGAAGGCAAGACGGTCGATTGCGACTTGAGTCCGGTGACGGCATCGGAGAGCACGCGAATGGCGTCTTCGTAGCGGCCCTGCGCTTCGTAGAGCATGGCCTCGTTGTACATAACTTCGAGGCTCCCGGGAGCGTATTGGCGGGCTTTCAGGAGATTTTCTTCGGCGTGATCGAGCTGGTGCAATTCCCTGTAAATCTGCGCCAGGCGCAGGTAGACATCGGAATCATCGGGCATCAAATCGGCGAGCTTCTGATAGACGGTGAGCGCGTCGGTGAATTTGTCTTCGGCGAGAAGCGTCTGGCCCAAGCCGCGAAGGTGGCTCAGCTCAGAGGGGTCCATATCCGCAGCTTTGCGATAGGCTGCTTCGGCTTTCGCGAGGTCGTGCGTCTGCGTATAGGCATCGCCGAGAAGATCGAGCAAAGCGGGGGAAGGCGCGCGGTTGGTCATGCTTTCGAGCAGCGAAACGGCGTCCGCGGATTTGCCTTCATCGAGGAGCAGTTGCGTGAGCTGTTCGACGGCTGCTTCGTTCTCTGGATCTTGCTTAAGAAGGCCGCGCAGAACTTCTTCGGCCTTATCGTGCTCGTTGCGCAGGCGGTAGAGCCGCGCGAGCCAGAGTGCCGATTCTGAATCCGTCGGATCCAGGCGGTAGACTTCCTTATATTGTTCGATGGCGCGTTCGGCCATGTCGGACTGGGCACTCGAAGTCAAATTGCCCAGCATACGAAGGTATATCCGGCCGAGCAGGCGGCGGGTCGGCAGATCATTCGGGTCTCGCTTGAGAAGTTCCTGCGCTTCCAGCTCGGCTTCGTGAACGCGCTGGGCTTTCCAGTACATCTCGGCCAGGCGTTCACCGATGACCGGTGACTTGGGATCGAGCGCATAAGCCTTTTTGTAGGCATCGATGGCCTGGGTGGCGTATTCCGGCTGGTTGGTGGTCTCGTATTGCTGCTCGAAGAGATGCCCCATCGCGTAGTTGTAGTAAGCGTCGGCGCGAGGAGAAGGAGCGGTCGGGCTAGCGGCGGAGAGAGAGTCCGGCTTGGACTGGGTCTGGTCGTCCTTCTGGACTTGCCCTTCCACGGGAGTCTGGGCGGCGGCGAGGGCGCTGCATGCGCCCGTCAGAAGTCCAGCAAGGCTGATTCTTAGTAGATTCATAGAAGCCCCGGAAACAAAAAGTATCCCATGCGTCTGGAACGCGGTCAAAAGCCAAACGTACGCCGTTTCCAAGGCCCAAAAGCGCCCTTAACTAGGATGCAAGAAAATTCAAAAGAGTTGAAATGGAATCTTTAGATGCATCGCCGCGCGAACTAAGCCGGCTGGGTTCTAGTGCAGGAAATGCCGGATGCCGGTGAAGACCATGGCCATTCCGAGACGGTCGGCAGCGGCGATTACATCGTTGTCGCGCACGGAGCCTCCCGGTTGAATCACGGCAACAGCGCCGGCTTTGGCGGCTTCTTCGACGCCGTCGGGGAACGGGAAGAAAGCGTCGGAAGCGACGACGCTTCCGGCGAGCGAAGACTGCGCTTTCATTACGGCGATCTTGACGGAATCGACGCGGCTCATTTGGCCCGCGCCGACGCCGAGTGTTGCGCCGTCTTTTGCAAAGACGATGGCGTTGGATTTGACGTGCTTGGAGACTTTCCAAGCGAAGCGCATGGTTTGCATCTCTTCCGGCGCGGGGGGGCGCTTCGTTACAATCTTTAGCTGACCTTCCATAATTTCGCCCGAGTCAGGCTGCTGCACTAGAACGCCGCCAAAAATGCGTTTGAGCTGAAGTTCCAGTTCGGGATCGAGGCCGCCGGGCGGCAGTTCGAGCAGCCGCAAATTCTTTTTTGCGGCGAAGATTGCTTTGGCCTTTTCATCAAAGCCTGGCGCGGCGATGCATTCGACGAAGAGCTTAGCTACTTCTTCGGCGGTTGCGGCGTCGATCACGCGATTGAAGGCCAAAACACCGCCGAACGCGGAAACGGGATCGGTCGCAAGTGCTCTGAGGTATGCATCGAGGAGAGTTTCGCGCTCGGCTGTGCCGCAGGGAGTGTTGTGCTTGACTATGACCGCGGCGGGATGGCGGAATTCGGCGGCGAGGCTTCGGGCGGCTTCGAGATCCACGTAATTGTTGTAGGAAAGTTCTTTTCCTTGAAGCTGTTTTGCCGCTGCCAAGCCTATTGGCAAGGTTCCCGCTGGGACATAGAGCGCCGCCGCCTGGTGTGGGTTTTCTCCGTAGCGCAGAGAGTCTTTTTTCTGAAGTGCGATGTGCACGCGTTCCGGGAGCAACAACTTCTCGCCCAATGCCAAGTGTCCTGCGGCTGCCGAGAGACGTTCCAGTTCCGTGGTAATCATGCCGTCGTAACGCGATGTGGTTGCAAATACTTTCCGCGCCAGTTCGAGGCGCGTGGGCAGCGAGGTCTCGCGCGCTGCTTCGAGTTCTTCCGTCACTCGCTCGTAATCGGCAGGATCGGTTACCACCGTGACGCTTTCGAAGTTTTTCGCGGCGGAGCGCAGCATCGTGGGACCGCCAATGTCGATATTTTCGATGAGCTCCTCGGCGGTCAAACCTTGCTTCCCAGCGGTAGCTTCGAAGGGATAGAGATTCACCACCACGAGGTCGATCGGCGCGATACCGTGCTCAGTTGCTTGCTTCTGATCTTCTGGATGCTTGCGGCGATAGAGCAGCCCGCCGTGAACCTTTGGGTGCAGCGTCTTGACGCGTCCGCCGAGCATCTCGGGCCATCCGGTAAAGTCCGCGACGTCACGGACCGTGACGCCAGCTTCGCGCAGCAGTTTCGAGGTGCCGCCCGTTGAAAGAATTTCGATACCGAGAGCGGCAAGCCGCTTGGCGAACTCCACTATCCCTGCTTTGTCAAACACGCTGATGAGCGCGCGCTCCACTGCCATGAATACCTCCCGAAAAAGAAAAGCACAACAGTGTATCGGCCTGGAGGAAATTCGGAAAGTGGGAAGGGTACACGCGCGAGATTCGGCTGTTGAAAACGGAATGCCGGCAAAGAGAATCAAAAATCCATGACTTGATCGGTGGAGGACAGTATCTACCTGGAAGGGTGGGACGCGAATCGCTGCTGTCAGGCTTTGACGAGGGCCTTGAGCTTGACTTGGCCGTCGACGACTTCGACGACGTACTCGACATCGCGGCAATTCTTCTGCTTCTGTAAATCCTTGGTCTTTTTCAGCACAAATTCGTTGAAGCTGGAGCGCGAGAGTTTTCCGGTCTGTTCTCCAGCTTGCTGCTTGGCTTGCAGAAACGCCTGATAGAGCTGGTCGACTTTTTCCGCTTCGCGTTCCGGCTCCGAGCAGGTCACGCGGAACGCGCCTTGGGTCGCCGCCGCTGCCGCGACCTGCGCCGGAGCCGCGGGAGTCTCCGCGTGCTTTTCGGGATTTTTGTGCGCGCGCTCGGCCTCGATGGCCTTGGCGGCCGCGCCAAAGTGGCGCTGAATTTTTCCTTCTTCCTTATTCTGCGTTTTCTTGCGGAAGATATCTTTGTATTTGGCGTAGGTCTGGGTGAGATTGTTCAGGCGGAATCGCTGGCCGTACTTCAGATCACCGCCGCGCTCGGCGTAGCGCTTGATCACCAATTCAATACGCCACTCGATTTCGGTGGGGGGACGCTTTCTGCCGCCGCCGAAGAACTGATCGTATTCAATTTTGAGCTGGCGGATGTCGCGCTCGAGCTGCGCCAGTTCCTCGTCGATGGTCGCCATGGGTGGAAAAGCCCCTCGATTAGCATGCTAGGGGGACAAGGCGAAGGCGTCAACCAGAGGAGTGGGAGGCGCTGCGCATTGTGTATCCCACCTCGGTTGGGGTGCCTGGGCGCGGCGGCAGGCGCGTGGCTGAAGAATGCTTGATTGCCCGGGGAGGGGGTGTGTGCTGAAATAAGGGCATGGAAGCGCGCGCGAAACAGGCTTTGACCACCGAGCAGGCGGAGCTGCTGCGGCAGATTCCTTCGGTGGACGACTTGCTGGCACAGCCGCGTCTCGCGGCGCTTGCGGGGCGTGTGGATCGCACGCTGCTCGTGGAAGTCACTCGAACGGTTCTCGCTGAGCTGCGTTCACGCATCACCGATCAGCTTAAATCGGCGGTGCTGGGCGAACTCACGCTGCTGGCTGCCGATGCGGCATCACTCGAAGAGCAAATCAGCTCACTTGTCGAGCGCATTCTTGCGCATTCGCTTCAGCCGGTGATTAACGCTACGGGCGTGATACTCCACACTAATCTTGGGCGAGCTCCACTTTCTCGGGCGGTGGTCGAGGAATTCCGGCGCACCGCGACACAATACACGAATCTCGAATACGATTTGGAAGCGGGGGCGCGGGGCAAACGCGACGTGCATCTATCGTCGCTCCTGGAGCGGCTGACTGGGGCGGAAACGGCCATCGTGGTGAACAATTGCGCCGCCGCGGTGCTGCTTGTGCTTGCTGCATTGGCGAAGGGTGGAGACGTCGTTGTTTCACGGGGCGAGTTGATTGAGATTGGCGACGGCTTTCGCATTCCGGAGATTATGGCGGAGAGCGGCGCGGTGCTGAGGGAGGTGGGCACCACAAATCGCACGCGGCTCGCCGACTACGAAAACGCCATCAATGAAAAAACACGCCTGCTGCTGCGCGTGCATCCCTCGAATTTCAGCATCACTGGATTTGCGGAAAAGCCGTCGCTCGAAGATTTGGCGGCGCTGAGCCACCGGACCGGGCTTCCACTGGTCGAGGATCTTGGATCGGGCTGCCTCGCCGATCTTTCCCCAAGCGGAATTTCCGAGCCGCTCGTCCGGCAAAGCGTCGATGCGGGCGTATCGATTGTGATGTTTAGTGGCGACAAACTGCTGGGAGGACCGCAGGCGGGGATTATTGCCGGAAAGAAAGAGCTCGTTATGCGCGTGCGGCGGCATCCACTGTTTCGCGCGCTGCGCGTGGACAAGCTTACAACTGCGGCGCTGGAAGTGACTCTCGGCGCTTATCTGCGCGCAGCTTGGGACGAAATCCCGGCGTTGCGGATGATTCGAGCAAGTGCGGCAGAGCTTAAGCGGCGCTCCGAGAACCTTCTGCGCGAACTCCGGCCGGAGCTTCCGCTCGATGAAGTGGAGATGGAGATTGTGGATGGCACTTCTCTGGCGGGCGGCGGCTCTACTCCGACGCAGGCGCTGCCCACAAAGATTATTCGCATTGCCAGCGCACGTTATTCCGCGGCGCAGTTGGAACAACGGCTGCGCCGCGCTCCAGCTGGAATTTCGGTGATCGCGCGCGTGGAGAACAATCGCTTGGTTCTTGATCTAAGAACGGTGTTCCCCGAGCAAGAACCTCTGCTCATAAAGACACTCGGAGCCGTGCTTCACTAATTCCTAGCTCGGCCCTCGGACACTTGGTTGATTTTGCTTTCGTCCTCCTTCTTGAACGAGCGAGGGCCCGGCGTTCTATTCCTTTAGAGATGAAACTCAGACGGCGCTTCGCGCGTCCTACGGAATGTTTCGGGCGAATGGACGGATTCGCCCGGACGCTGTCACACCACCGGTTGCCAGAAAAATGCTTGTGGAAAAAAGGAGAGAAGAGAGATGAGGAGAGATTGGTGCGTCCTCGCAGGAATTATTTTTTCGGCCGGCATAGCAACAGCGGCGGCGCAGCAGCCGACTGTGCCTTCGGGTCAGCAGCCGCCGCAACAGCGCACGCGCCCTCCGGCGGAACCGGCGGCGCAAGGCGAAGCCGCTCAGAACAAAAAAGAGCGGCCGGCGGTTCCTGAAGAGAAGTCAGTCGTCACGCATCATTCCGCACGCATCGGGGGGCAAACGATCAACTACGCCGCAACAGCCGCGACGTACAACATCAAGGCAGATGACGGGACCGTGAAGGCGACGATGTTTTACGTTGCATACACGAAAGATGGAGTGGCCGATCCGGCGAAGCGGCCCGTAAGTTTTGTTTACAACGGCGGGCCGGGGTCCGCTTCCCTCTTTACGCACATGGGGATGGGACCGAAACGCGTGGTCTTGACGCCCGACGGTCACGGAATGCCCGCGCCGTACACCACCGTCGATAACGAAGATTCCTTTCTGGACGCCACGGACCTCGTTTTCATTGATGCGATTTCGACTGGCTATAGCCGGCCCGCTCCTGGCGAAGCAACCGCACAATTTCACGGCATCATCGAAGACGCGAACTGGTTTGCGGATTTCATCTACCAGTACATTACGCGGACGGAGCGCTGGGCTTCGCCGAAATTCCTGATCGGCGAAAGCTATGGCACGACGCGTTCGGCCGAGCTTGCGGGGGTGATTCAAGAGCGCCACCAAATATATATGAACGGAATCGCTCTGCTTTCGTCAGTAGCCTTTTCAAATTGGGGGGCCGACAATCGGACCATTTTCTTTCTGCCGACATATGTGACCACCGCCTGGTATCACCACTTGCTGCCTCCGGACTTGCAAAGCTTGCCTGTCGACCAAGTGGCCGAAAGGGCGCGCGAATTCGCTCATGGAGAATATGCGCAGGCTCTGGAAAAAGGCGACCAGCTTTCCCGAGCGGAGCACCAAAAGGTTGTCGAGGATCTCGCGCACTACACCGGGCTTTCCACTAAGTTTATCGAGCAAGCCAATCTCCGTGTGAGCCCGTTCCGCTGGTTCAAGGAGCTTGAGCGGGATAAGCGCTTGACGATCGGGCGGCTTGATTCGCGTTTCGAGGGAATGGAAGCGGATGCGGCCGGCGAGCGCGTCGAATACGACCCGAGCGAGGCTTCCTACGAAGGCGCCTTCGTGGCGACATTTCACGACTATGTGCGGCGCGAATTGAAGTGGGAAAGCGACGCGTACTACACCGTGACCGCCAACGTCCGTCCGTGGGACCAGACCGGAAATACAGAAGTTGCGGAAGTCTTGCGCGCGGCGATGACTCAGCAGACCTACTTGAAAGTGCTGGTTCTCTGCGGCTATTACGACGTGGCGACGCCTTTCAACGGGATTGAAAATACGTTCGCGCACATGAATCTAGAGCCGCCCATCCGCAAAAACGTGAGTTTCGCATACTACGAAGGCGGCCACATGATGTATATCGATGAAGTTCAGCACCACAAGCTGCACAAAGACATCGATGACTTCATCACCGCGGGCTACCCCCATTGAGTTTCTGCAAACGTCAGAGGCTCTGAGAGCAGCTCCTAAACGTGGCCTGCCGGCTACATTTGGAAAATTGAAGCATTCCAAGAAAAAAGACTAAACTTAGATCGTGCTGGCCTTTTCTGTCTCCAACGGAAAACTCAAAGCAAGATCGAAACCGTTACCCGAACTACGTCCAGAATGGGCGCTGATTTGTGTCCGGCTGGCGGGCATATGCAATACGGACGTTGAGATCTTACGCGGGTATCACGCATTTCGCGGCACGCCGGGGCACGAATTTGTCGGCGAAGTTGCCGAAGTTCACGGCGTTTCCGGCGCGCTGAAGAAAAAGTGGTTGGGGAGGCGTGTTGTTGGCGAAATCAACGTGTCTTGCTCGGCTTACGGCTATAGGCCGGCTTGCGACTTTTGCCAGCGCGGATGGAAAACGCACTGCGCGCGCCGAACTGTTCTCGGCATCGTGGCACATGACGGTGCGTTCGCTGAGTATCTGGCCCTGCCGATCGAGAATCTGCATGTTGTCCCCGATTCGGTCAGCGACCAACAGGCTGTGTTCGTCGAACCGCTTGCCGCGGCTTGCGAAATTCTCGAACAAGTGCGCGCCGAACAATTCCGCGAAGCGGCTGTGCTCGGCGATGGCAAGCTCGCGCAATTGATCGCCTTGGTTCTGCGCACAGCGGTGCCCCGTATCGTCATGTATGGCAAGCACGAAAAGAAGCTTGCTCTCGCCCGGCGCGCTGGGATCAAAACAAAAAAAGTTCGCGGCGATGCCTCTGACCTGAAACATGCGAAAGAGAATTACGGCTTGCTGGTGGAAGCGACCGGCTCACCGACCGGCTTCGCGCTGGCGCAACAAATGACCGAACCGCGCGGCACACTCGTTCTGAAATCCACGTTTCACGGCGCGGCTCCTATTGAAACTTGGCCCATTGTCGTCAAGGAACTCGCCGTCATAGGCTCGCGCTGCGGCCCGTTTGCGAGAGCGATCGATTTGCTGCGCTCCGGCAAAGTCGACCCAACCGCGCTCATCACGCGCGCACTCCCAATGACGGAAGCGCCTGCAGCAATCCAATTCGCACAGAAATCGGGTGTGATGAAAGTATTGTTGAAGGCTTCGGAAGGAGTAGGTTCTATAGACAGTTGATGCAGGACGCCACGCAGGCCGCGCCGAAGCCATTGTCGATGTTTACGACGGTCACGTTCGATGCGCAAGAATTGAGCATCCCGAGAAGCGCGGCTACACCGCCAAAACTCGCGCCGTAACCCACGCTCGTCGGCACGGCTATCACAGGCACTCCGACCAAACCGCCCACGACGCTGGGCAGAGCGCCTTCCATTCCGGCGACGCAGATAACCACGCGCGCTTGCGTCAATTGTTCTCGATGCTCCAAAAGCCGGTGAATGCCGGCAACGCCAACGTCATACAGGTGTTCAGCACGGTTGCCCATCATTCGCGCTGTGAGCAACGCTTCTTCGGCAACGGGGATGTCACTTGTGCCTGCGGAAACGATGATGATCGTTCCCTTGCCCGTGATCTCCGTGCTGCGCTCGATCGTAATCACTCCGGACGATGCGTGGAACTTCGCGCCTCGACTCATGCGCTTCACGGCTGCACAAATCTTGGCGTCCGCCCGGGTCACCAAAATGTTCTGCCGCGAATCTTTCTGCCGCAGCATGGCGCGAACAATTCCCGCCACTTGCGCGGGTGTTTTGCCCTTACCAAACACCACCTCCGCGAAGCCCTGGCGCAGTGCGCGGTGGTGATCCACTTTGGCGAATCCCAAGTCCTCGAATGGCAGATGCTTCAGGCGCTCGGCGGCTTTTTCCGGAGAAAACAAGCCGAGCTTCACCAATTCCAGAATTTTCAGCAATTCCTGCTGATTCATATTGTTTGACCGCCGCAAATTCTATCATTGCACAGGCCCGCGGCCTCGGCTTGACTTGCCCAGAATCGACTGCGAAACTGATTCTACTCGCACAGAAACATGCCAGACACACAAAAACAAGTCGTAACTGTAGGTGTGACCGGGGCAAGCGGCGCCGTTCTCGCGCAGAAAGCCTTGTCGTTGCTTGAACAGGACGCACGTGTGGGACGCATCCATCTCGTCGTTACGGAAGCAGGCCAGCGTCTGTTTGCGGAGGAGCTTGGAATTGCTTCCGGCGATATGAAACAACTGCCCAGCCGGCTTCTTGGCCGCCTCGCGGCAAAAATCGAAGTTTTGCCAAACAAAGACATCGGCGCTTCGATCGCTTCGGGCAGCTACGCTGTGGATTCGATGATCGTCATTCCGTGTTCCATGGGCACGCTCGCGGCGATCGCGAGCGGCGTGAGCGACGATCTTGTCTCTCGCTCTGCAGACGTGATGCTCAAAGAAGGCCGCAAACTTGTTCTATGCGTCCGCGACACGCCGTTCAACAAGATCCACCTGGAAAACATGCTGCGTGTTCAGCAAGCGGGCGCGGTGGTTATGCCGACGATCCCTGCGTTCTATCATCATCCGCAAACGATCGACGACCTTGTCACCCAGTATATTTGCCGCGTGCTCGCGCAGATTCATATGCCTCAGGAAAATATGTATCGCTGGACGGGTCAGCAAAGCGCCAAAAAGGCGGAGGCGTAATTTCGCAATGGCTGGCCGCATCCGCACCGTGCTCGAGATGATCAAGTTTGAGCATTCCGTCTTCGCGCTGCCGTTTGCACTGACGGGCGCGCTGCTTGCTGCGCGCGCCACTCATCAACCTCCAACGGGTTGGCCAACGCTGCGCCAGTTTTTCTGGATTGTCGTCGCGATGGTCGCGGCGCGTTCTGCTGCCATGACCATGAACCGCATCGCGGATCTGCGCTACGACAAGGAGAATCCGCGCACACAGCAACGCGCTCTCGCGACCGGCGCTCTCTCCCTTTCTTTTGCGTGCTTGTTTACGATCGTTACCGTTGCCGTGTTTTTTCTTGCTGCGTGGCAGCTCAATGTCCTGGCTCTGAAGCTTGCTCCACTTGCGATCGCGATTTTGTTTTTTTATTCATTCACCAAGCGCTTTACAAACTGGTCGCATCTCTTCCTGGGCTTCGCCCTTGGCATTTCACCCGCGGCGGCGTGGATTGCCATCACCGGCGGTCTCGACTGGCGCATGTTGATTCTTTGCGCGGCGGTGACGATGTGGGTCGGCGGTTTCGACGTGCTCTACGCATGCCAGGACATTGAGTACGACGAGCGCGCGGGCCTCTATTCCGTTCCCAAGCGCTTTGGCATCGCTAACGCTCTGCTCATCGCGCGCGTTATGCATATCGGCGTGGTCTTGCTGCTCTCTTGGGTCGCTTACAGCTTCGCGCTGCCGTGGCCTGCGTGGGCGGGCCTCGGGGTCGTTGCCGCGCTTCTCGGTTACGAGCATTCGCTTGTCAAACCGGGCGACCTCAGCAAGCTGGACGCTGCGTTTTTCGCCGTGAACGGTTATATTAGTTTGTTGTTCCTATTGTTCTGGGGCGCTGCGGCAGCGGTTTGGCACGTTTGAGATTTTCAGCGGATTCAAAATGAGCGAACTGACAATCACGGACCAGCGGTTAAAGCCCATCGCGGAGAAAGTTCTCGCGGGCGAGCGCTTGAATATGGACGACGGCATCGCGCTGTATCGTTCGCCTGATTTGCTGGCGGTAGGCTGGCTCGCAAACTATGTTCGCGAGAAGCGCCACGGCAACATCACGTATTACAACGTCAACCGGCACATCAATCCGACGAACGTCTGCGTGGCGCATTGCAAGCTCTGCGCTTTCGGCCGCGCCCCCAACGCGCCCGGCGCTTACACGTTTGCACTCGAAGAAATCTACCAACGCGCGGAACAGGGCGTTCGCGAAGGCGCCACGGAGTTTCACATCGTCGGCGGCCTGCACCCGGATCTGACGTTTGATCACTATTTGGAACTAGTCCGCGGCCTCAAGAAGCGCTGCCCCACCGTGCATATCAAAGCCTTCACGATGGTCGAGGTTCACTATTTCTCGCGCATCGCGAAACTTTCCATCGAAGAGGTTTTGCAAAAAATGAAGCAGGCGGGAGTCGATTCCTGCCCCGGGGGCGGCGCAGAGATTTTTCATCCCCGCGTGCGAAAAATTATCTGCGACCACAAAACCAGCGGCCAGATGTGGCTGGACACCGCGAAGAAGGCGCACGAAGCGGGCCTTCGTTCCAACGCCACGATGCTTTACGGACACGTCGAAACAGAGGAAGAGCGCACCGACCACCTCATCAAATTGCGCGAGCTGCAGGATGAGACGCACGGATTCGTCACGTTCATTCCGCTGGCGTTTCATCCGGATAACACCGCACTTTCGCACATTCCGAAGCCCACGGGTTACGCCGACCTTCGCAACATCGCGGTCGCGCGCCTGCTTCTGGATAATTTCGATCACATCAAGGCGTACTGGATTATGCTTTCGCCTAGCATGGCGCAGATCGCTCTGCGCTTTGGCGCCAACGATCTGGACGGCACGGTGGTCGAAGAAAAGATTTATCACGACGCCGGAGCAAAAACGTCGGAGTTCACGCCGCGCGCCGAACTCGAACGCCTGATCCGCGCCGCCGGCCGCATCCCTGTCGAGCGCGACACGCAGTATCGCCCGGTCGATCGCTCGAAGATGCCGGCGCTTCCGCCAACGCCGCGGCCAGACCTCGTCTCTCTAACTTTAAACGTTTAGTTTTTCTTGTAGGCGCTCAGCGGATCGTTCTAACTTTCGCCGTCACTTTGGCGAGCAGTTCCTCGGGCAGCGGCGGGTAGCCCTGCTCCCCCGCCATTTTTTCGCCGCTGGTGTACACCCACTTCAGGTAGTCCGTGACGGCGCGGCCCCGCTGCTCATCCTTTGCGACGGCCGGGACGTAAAACCAGGTGAAGCTGCTGATGGGGTAGCTGTCTTTCCCGGACGCGTTCGCCAGCGAAATCCGGAAATTGTCGGTCACGGTGTTGGTCATCGCTTTGGCGGCGGCCGCAATCGAGCGGACCGACGGCTTTACGAATTCTCCATCCGCGTTTCGAATGCTAGCCATGCGCAAAGAGGCCTTCACGGCCGAATTCAATTCCGTGTAGCCGAGGGCTCCCGGAGTCGCGTTCACTTTATCGAGCATGTCGTCAGCCTTACCGGCGGTCGTCCCCGCAGGCCAGTTCGGCGATGCGCTGCGCCCCACACGCGCAAGAAATTCAGAGCTCGCTTTCGACAGGAAATCGGAAAGAATGTAGTTCGATCCGCGGCCCGCGGTGCGATGCAGTAGCTGAATCGGAAGCGCGGGGAGCTTTGCTTCCGGATTCAGTTTTACCAGCGCGGGATCGTTCCAGGAGGTCACCTTCCCGAGAAATATGTTCGCCAGGACGGGTCCAGAAAGACGAAGTTCGCCTGTCACGCCCGGCAAATTGTAGATCACGACGATGCCGACCAGTACGGTGGGAAGTTCGACGATATTGTTGGTGGACCCTTTCAGATCCTTCTCCGGAATCGGCGCGTCGCCGCCGCCAAAATCTCCGGTGCCCGTCAAAACGCGCGTAGCGCCGGCGACGCTGCCTTCCGGCAAATACCGCACCTGCACGCTAGGCTGCTGCTTGTGAAATTCATCGTTCCAGAGCAAATAGAGCGGCTCCGGCATGCTCGAGCCCGTGACGACCAGCACGGTGGAAGCCTGCCCGTCGGTTGCGACGGGCATCAAGATCGCCAGCGTCAGGAAAACTACACAGATTGCTTTCAGAATCCGCGCCACGAGGTCCTCCACAAGGAAGCGGGCCCAATCTGTAAACCGGATGAGGGAAGCGAAAAACGAACCTTCAGCTTGGACTCTATCGAAGACCGTTCGGTCCGTTGAACTGGTTTGTAGTACAGGTGTGCAGAAACCGCCACTAGAAACACGACCGCTTGAGGATTTCGTGGACATCGAGGGGGCGGCCGATCACCAAACGGTCGGCTCTGTCGCGTTACACACTGTTCGTGGTTTATATTCGTTGCCTGTGGCCCGCGCAAATCCCCTAGCTGATTTGCAATCCTGTTAGGAACTAACGCGCTGCGTTCGACAAATCCAATACCGCCAAGGAGATAACTCCCGTGCGAACGATCTTTCTGCTCACCATCTCAAATATCTTCATGACTTTTGCCTGGTATGGCCACCTGAGGTACCGCACTTCCGCGCTTTGGAAAGTCATTCTAGCGAGCTGGGGGATTGCTTTTTTCGAGTATTGCTTCCAGGTCCCGGCGAATCGCATCGGCTCGTATGAATTCAGCACGGCGCAACTCAAGACCATGCAGGAAGTGATCACCCTCTCAGTCTTCTCTGTTTTCTCGGTCCTCTATCTAGGCGAGAAAATAAAGTGGAATCATGCCGCAGGCTTCGGTTGCATCGCGATGGCGGTGTTTTTTGTTTTCCACAAGTGGTGAGCGCACCAGAAGCGCATCACCCGGCCAATCGCCGCGGCTGCCACACAACCACGTCCTGGCGCTTCGCAAAATGAAGCAGCGGTTTTGCTGGCGCCAAATGGATTCCCGCGGCCTCCGGCATCGTATTGCTGATCAACTCGGCTTCCGCAGTTTGCAACGGCCATGGCGCGTGATGAATTTCGCTGCAAATGACTTGCCCCTCTCCATCCATCGTATAAAGGCAATAGCGCTCGGTTAGAAAGTGTTCGAGCGACCCTGGGGCCGCCGAAAATACTTCTCCTGCCGCTCGATACCGTCCATTCCACACGCCGCAAGGTGCGCCACGATGCGAACGCCCGGATTTGTACTCGATCCAGTCATCTCGTTCCTCGCAAGACATTCGCGCGCGAAAATACGGCAAGTGAAACCACGCCCGCGCAATCGCCACTGCAATCCTGTTTCGGGCGTCGAGACTGAAGAACCACACTCCAGGTTTGCCATTGGCCACGACGTACGTTCGCACATTTAATTCCGGAAACGCCGAGAGCCAGGGAACCGCAGGCGTGCCACGCAGGCGCACGCCGGACATCCGAAATGGAACAACTCCCAGCCATGCCTGCCCTTCGTAAGTATCGATCTTCAATTCCGCGGGGATATGCCGGCGCAGTGCCTCCTCTCCCACGTGCCAGTGGGCAAAAAGAAGGTCGTGCCAGCTCTGCGCCATGATCCACGCGCCACCAGGCAACGGCCAAGGGCGATGTGCGACCTGCTCCAGATTGACGCTCATCGAAATTCGATGCCGCGACTCGACACAATCATTCCGCCAATATACCCTTCTCTATCGCTGGCGAATCGAATTCTAAGCATTCAAATCAAACGAAAGTTACAAAAGGAGCGGCATCATGCAACGCAAAGCATCGGCAGTCTGGCAAGGCGGTCTGAAGGATGGTAAAGGATCGATTTCAACCGACAGTGGCGTCCTGAAACAAACGCAATATTCCTTCAGCGCGCGCTTTGAAAATGGCGTCGGCACGAATCCGGAAGAACTCCTCGCCGCGGCGCACGCGGGATGTTTCACCATGGCGCTCTCTGGCCAACTCGGCGCGGTTGGAATTAGCGCGCAGAAGCTCGAAACCACCGCGACGATATCGCTCGAGAAAGTCGGCGACGGTTTTTCCATCACCAAGAGCCATCTCGACCTGGTTGCCACCATTCCCGGCGCAGACAAAGCCAAGTTTGACGCTGCCGTGAAGGCCGCCGAAACCGGCTGCCCAGTCTCCAAGCTTTTCAAGGCAGAGATTAGCGTCAGCGCGACCCTCAACTCCTAATCGCGCTGCCATTCATCGACAGCTCGGCCAAACGAGTACAATGCCCCACATGATTCCATCTCCAGGTGCCTTCATCGCGGGTGTCGCGATCTTTCTGATTGTTCTGTGGGACGCTTTCGAAGCCATCATTCTGCCTCGGCGCGTCACCCGCAAGTTTCGACTGGCGCGCCTGTTCTATCGTTCCACCTGGAAAGTGTGGAGGTTCACTGCTAGCCTCATCTCCTCCCGCAAGACCAAGGAATCGCTGCTTGGCTTTTACGGCCCGCTCTCACTACTGGTTCTCGTGGGGGTTTGGGCCGTTGGACTTGTTTTGGGCTTCGGCCTCATGCAATACGGGGCAGGCTCGGCCGTAGTTATGACGGGCGGCCAGCCCGGCTTTCAGACCGACATTTATCTCAGCGGCACAACGTTTTTCACGCTGGGCCTCGGCGACGTCATTCCTCGTTCCGGCTTGGCGCGAGTTCTGGTTGTGATCGAGGCTGGTTTCGGCTTTGGCTTTCTCGCAGCCGTCATCGGTTATCTGCCGTTCATTTACGGCTCGTTTTCGAAGCGCGAAGTGGACATTTCCCTGCTCGATTCCCGCGCAGGCACGCCCCCCACTGCCGGAGAACTTCTTCGCCGCCACAGCTATCCCCACGGACAAGAAGCACTGCGCAAGCTTCTTAAGGATTGGGAGCACTGGTCCGCCGAGCTTATGGAGAGCCATCTCTCTTATCCTGTTCTGGCCTTCTTCCGCTCGCAGCATGACAATCAATCATGGGTCGCGTCGCTCACCGCCATCCTCGATGCCTCCGCGCTCGTCATGGTCGGAATCGAAGGCGCTTGCGAGAAGCAGGCCGAGCTCACTTTTGCGATCTCGCGCCACGCGGTCGTCGATCTTTCTCAAGTCTTCGGGACGGCACCAGCTTCAATGCCCTACGACCGTCTCACCGCCGAACAATTGCGCCGCATCCGCGACATTCTCGCGCAGCACGGCTTGAAACTTCGCGATGGCGAGGAAGCCGACCGCCGCCTCACCGAACTACGCCGCTTGTATGAACCGTATATTTACGCACTGGCCGCCTATTTGAATCAGACACTGCCGCCATGGATTCCCGAGAAGAAAGGCAAAGACAACTGGCAAACAACCGCTTGGGGCCAGACGACGGGCTTGCTCGAAAAGGAGAAGGAATCGTCCCATGCGCATGTCGACGATCATTTCTAGAGAACTCAAAACGCCGCAATCTCAGGACACAAATTCCGTTCGTAGAGGCACGGCACGCCGTGCCCGACTTTAGCTATTTCGCAATCCAAAGCGAAGTCGTCAATCGCGAGCAGCATCAAACCAAGTTTTCGAAGAAATAGAGGCCAAAAAAATGAAAGCAATCGTCGTACATGAATTCGGCGGTCCGGAAGTCCTGAAGCTTGAAGAAATCCCCACACCCAAACCCGCCGCCGGGCAAGTCTTAGTCCAGATCCACGGCGTGGGCGTAAATCCATACGACACCTATATGCGAAACGGCACGTATGCCGTGAAGCCCCCTCTCCCCTACACACCCGGCTCCGATGGCGCCGGCACTGTTGAGGCCGTGGGAGAGGGCGTCGGTAAAGTAAAGGCTGGGGATCGCGTCTATGTGGCAAAGACCGTCACCGGCGCCTACGCTGAATACGCAATCGCCCTCGAAAGCCAAGTTCACCGGCTTCCCGAGAAAGCCAGCTTCAGCCAGGGCGCCGGCGTCTGGGTCGCCTATGGAACCGCCTACCACGCGCTCTATCACTCCGCGCAAGCGAACGCTTCAGAAACGGTCTTGGTTCATGGTGCCAGCGGCGGTGTCGGCATCGCTGGAGTCCAGTTAGCTCGCGCCTTGGGACTGACCGTCTTCGGCACCGCGAGCAGTCAGAAGGGTCTCGATCTCGCCACGCGAGAAGGCGCTCATCGGGTGTTCGACCACAGCAAATCCGGCTATCTCGACGAAATCATGAAAGCCACCGGCGGCCGCGGCGTGGACATAGTCCTAGAGATGCTGGCCAACGTGAACCTTTCCAACGATGTGAAACTCCTCGCCACGAACGGCCGCGTCATCGTGATCGGCAATCGCGGCGAAATCACCATCAATCCCCGCGATCTCATGGGACGCCGCGGCTCCATCCGCGCCTTCACGCTTTGGGCCCTCACCGCTCCTGAAGAAGTTGAGATCCACGCCGGAATCATCGCTGGACTTGAAAACGGAACGCTGCGCCCCGTCGTCGGCAAGGAGCTTCCGCTTGCCGAAGCGGCCCGCGCCCACAAGGAAATCCTCGAGCCCGGCGCTGCCGGAAAAATCGTGCTTATCCCTTAAAGAGCGCAGTCCATTTGTTTCCACGAACTCCGTGAGCGAATTGCGATCCTCTTGCCCGGCGGGCGCTTACTTTGTCCGGCGGTAGTGGGTCAGTTTCCCGCAACGGCTTTACCAGACTTAGTTGTATGAGGATGAAAGCAGCGTGATTGAGACTACTTGCTCCTGCCTCAGCAACCTTATGGCATCGCAGGACAAAGACCACAAGAACAACCTACACTGGTGTGGTTCGGTCAACTGATTTGCACGACTTACCAGGCATGTTCGATTGCTTACGGTTAGCCCTTCCGCCCAGAAACGGCGAAGCTGCATTCCCTGGCTACCCACCGTCATGGATGGGCGAGTGCATTGGCGATTTGACGCTCATTTTAGTTCCTCTCTCTCCTTGATATTCGACCTGAACAGGGCTACTTTCAGTTCGAATGACGACTGGAGAGCGAGACAGCCAACTCTACCCGGCGCCGCAGAGCCTGTGATGAAGAAATTCGGCAGCGTCTCCCTGGCCAGCGACCACTCGCGCGCAGCGTGGGGATGGCTGTGGCCCGAGCGGCTGTGGCAGGATGTGCGCTTCGCGCTGCGCACCTTCGGCAAGAACGCCGGGTTCACCGTGGTGGCGCTCCTCTCG